>CAXBJY010000109.1:0-15662 GCA_963976285.1 uncultured Gammaproteobacteria bacterium | reverse complement strand
CGCAGGCATCGTTCAGGCCGCGTTCCGGCCACACCGCATCGACGCAGTAATTGCAGCTCGAGCAATGGTACAAATCGGTCGCGAAGCGCAGCACGAAGCTGTCGGACAAGCGACCCAGCGTCGCGGTCATCGTTGACGACCGCGCCGGCTCGCGACTTGCGCTGCGGGCCTGAACGTCAGCGGCCCGCCGTTCGCCCGTAGCCGCCGGCTACGCCCGTGCATGGCGCTCGATGAAACGCGTCGCCACATGATTTGCCCACGCGGCGATCGTCATCGACGGCGGTCCGCCGGGCGCGCGCGGCAGTGCCGCGGCGTCGGTGACGTACAGGCCGGGGTGGTCGAACACTTCACCGTTACTGTCGATCACGCCTTCGTCGATGCTGCGACCGAGGCAGGCGCCACCGGTCGGGTGCACGGTGATCGGTGTCTTCGGCGCATAAATCTTGTAGCCGGTTTTCTGCGCGATTTCAGCGAACGTGCTGCGCAGGCGCGCGAAGATCGGACTGTCGTCGGGGTTGTAGTCGATCTGCAGCCGGCCCTTTTTGAACGTTGCCCGGCCGGTCATATTGTCTTCGCCGAGACCCGCGATCATGTACGCGCGTTTCATTCGCGCCTTGACCCATTTCGGTAGCGGGTAACTGTCGACGGCCGGCAGGCCGCCGCCGCCGATCAGCGGCGAGGTGTCGTCACCTTTCAGTTTTACCCCGCCGGTGGTTGGCAGTCCGACGGTCTGATCGACGCTCTTGTCGTTGTAATCCCAGTAGCCGAAGTAATCGCCGTTCGTGCCGAAGCGTTCACCGAGGCGGGGCATACCCGTGAGGCCACCCGCTTCGCGGCTGCGCAGCAGGATCCTGAGCGTATTCAGCGTACCCGCGGCGACAATGACATTGTCGGCCGTAAGCGCGGCTTCGCGGCCCGTATGATGATCGATGAATTCCACCCGGTAGCCGCCGGTCGGCTGGTGCGTGATCGTGGTGACTTCGGCCATATCGCGCACCGTCAGCCCGTGCTTCATGGCCGGGGCCAGATAGACGCAATCGAGCGTCGTCTTGCTGCCTTTCGGGGAACCGAGAAACCCGTCCTCACCGGACTGGTAATCGACTTCGTAGCGCTCGATGCCGTTGTCGTCGGTGATTTTCTGCGGGTTGTCGGGGTCGTCCGGCAGCAGGTAGCCGATCCGCGGATCGGGCGGCGGGATTGCCGGTTCGATCGCGTCGGAATTCTTGAACCGCACGACCGAGGTGTTCGGGATCCGGTGGTCGGCCATCGGGGTGACGGAACCCATGCGGTTGAGCACCGCGGTGTAGTGTCGCGACATGCTCGCGTCGGAGATATCGTCGGTATGACCTTCCCAGTAGTTTTCCGCCAGTGGCTTCACGTTGATGGCGGAATACACATGACTGCCGCCGCCCACCCCGGAAGAACACGCGATGCTGCAGCCCTTCGCGAAAAACAGTTCGAACAAACCGTGTTTGCTCAGTTTGACCCGGCCGCCGCCGGGGATCCAGTTGCCGCCAACCGCGCGCAACAAACGCCCGTACAGGTGGCGGCCGCGCGGCAGCGGTGAGCGTTTCTCGATGCCCATCGAACGCACCGGCACCGTATCGCGCCAAGGGCCCCGTTCGAGAG
Organism: uncultured Gammaproteobacteria bacterium; assembly: GCA_963976285.1. Taxonomy (GTDB): domain Bacteria; phylum Pseudomonadota; class Gammaproteobacteria; genus UBA11873. Next base: position 14,033 of record CAXBJY010000109.1, on the reverse strand, counting down.
TCGTCACCTTGAAGCCGGCCTCGGCAATGCGTGCCGCGACCACCGAACCACCGAAACCACTACCGATTACGATGACTTCTGCATCGTTCATTGCGCTTTCTCCCCAAAAAAAGCCAAAACGGGGTCAGATGAAGAAGTGTGGCCAGACGAAACTGTTTCCGAAAAAAAATGTTTCATCCGACCTCACGTTTTTCCGCGTCGTTATTTCTTCGCCGCGAGCGGATTCACGAACTCCGTGTTGAAGCCGAGTTTGCGCATGCCGACGAGGCAGCATTCGCAGTCTTCCTCGATTGAGCCGCCGCTGGCGCCGATGCCGCCGATAATATCGCCGAGATCATCGAAAATCGGGTAACCGCCGCCGACGATGCAGATCCGGTCGTCGGTATGTTGCAGACCGTAGCCGAATGCACCCGGGAGCATGACGTCGCGCACCATGTCCGTGGGGCGCTGGAACGCAACCGCCGTCCATGCTTTCTTCTCGGCGATCGGGACGTTCGCAATCCGGCCTTTTTCCGGGCGCAGCGCGCCGCGCACGTGGCCGCCGAAGTCGACGACGACGATGGAGCTCGGCCGCCCGACGGATTGCGCATAGGCGATGCCTTCTTTCAGCAGGGTTTCGACTTCAGTTAATTTCAGTTCGCGCATGGTTGTGTTCTCGCTTCTCGTTAAAATTATTGTGCCCGGGGCAGGTCGCTCGTGGTTCACGCAACCGGCCACGTGATTGATCACGTTTATCAACCGGTTCGGCACCACGATGCCGCGTTCGTGCATAAGGTCCCGCTTGTTTGCGGGACGGCGCAGCGAACGTACAGTGAAAACCACTGCAGCCGGTTGACCTGAATCAACGCGGCAGGATTAGCGTTTGCATTGCGTTGTTCGCCACGGGCGTCGGCATTTCCCTCGGTCGTGCCACCGGCCCGCGCCTCAGTGCGAACCCGGACAAGTATGCGACGATCATATGAATACGTTCAACACGCGAGGGCGCGTTGTTCAGCGTGTCGTCCGTGCGCACCGGCTACCCATGTTGTGCCGATCCGGATTACAGTTAGCCAACGGTACCGATTGAGGAGCAGGCCGATGAGTGCAGCCGAACCACGCCGCTGGGCGAAAACGTATCCATGGCTTGGTGAAGACCCGATTCCAACGGCCCCGTGCACGTCGCGGGAAATCTATTTGCAGGAAATCGATCGGGTTTTCACGAAAGTCTGGTTGTGTCTCGGCCGGGTCGAGGAAATACCCGCGGCGGGCAGCTACAAGCTGAAACGGCTCGAGTTCGCGAGTACCTCGGTGTTGCTGATCCGGGGCAAGGACGGCGCCGTGCGCGCATTCCACAATACGTGTTCGCACCGCGGTAACACGGTCGTCGCGCCATCCGGTGACTGGGACGAGTGCGGGCAGAAGGGCGCGTTCACGTGTCGCTTCCACGCGTGGACGTACAACACGCACGGCGAACTCATGGGCATCCAGGATCCGCAGGGCATGCCGCCGTGTTTCGACAAGGCGGACAACGGACTCACCCCGATCGCCTGCGCGACGTGGGAAGGATTCGTGTTCGTCAATCTCGATCCGGAACCGGCCGTCGGCCTTGATGAGTTCCTCGGCGCGATGGGCGATCACTTCGCCGGGTATCCCTACGACAAGCTGACGCACAATTTCACGTATCACACCGTGCTCAATTGCAACTGGAAAGTCGGCGTGGATGCGTTCGCCGAGGCCTACCACGTGACGACGATCCACGCGGGCTCGTTCCCAGGCACGTTTTCGACCGGGCTGCAGATGGTGAAACTGCTCGGTGACCACCGCACCACCGCGGTGTGTTTCGACCCGGGACGTGAACCGCCACCGGTGGCGCGTCTGGCGCAGGCGAAAGCGCGCGGCTCGCTCGTGAACAATCTCGCGACCCGCAGCCTGCCACCGACCCTGAACGACGAGGGGCGCGATGATTACGCATTCGAACTGAGCGTGTTCTTTCCGAACTGGTTGCTGCACGTGGCCGAAGGGATCTGGTTTACGCATCAGTTCTGGCCGCTCGGACACGACAAATGCCTGTGGGAAGGCAAGTATTACGTGGCCGAACCGCGCACGCACAGCGAACGCTGGGCGCTCGAACACGCGATCTGTTTGCAACGCAATGCCTGGCTCGAAGACACCGGCACGATGGAAGACACGGATTTCGCACTGCGCTCCGGGGCGAAGCCCGTCATGCAGTTGCACGATGAGGAAGTGCTCGTGCGTCACGGCTATCACGTACTCGACAAGTACCTGTCCGGCACGGAGGACCGCTAGCATGGCAAACCGTCTGCCGGAAGGCTTCGAAGCGCTCGAAACCTGGGCCGTGGACTGGGCGCTCGCAAGCCACAACGAACGCTGGGATCAGCGTCTGCGCTCGACCGGTGAAGACCTGCGCGCGTTCTACGATGCGATCCTGCCGTGGCTCGAGCGGATCCTCGAACACGCCGACCGGTTCCCGCTTGGCGAACTCCCGCCGGCATCCGCGCGCCTGTTCGATCTCGCGCTGATGCACGCGGAAATCGCCCCGAACGTGGAACTCTATCAGTGCGATCCGCACGTACCGCACAGCTTCGAGGAGCGGCGCTTCATCGCCGCGCACGGCGACGACCCGCACTGAGCGCTCCGTGGCCTCGCTCGAACACAAAGTCGATACGCTGATCGCGCTCGAGGCAATCCGGCGCGTGATTGCGCTGTATGCAAAAGCCGGCGACGACAACAACAATCCCGACGCGCTCGCGGCCCTGCTCGACGAGAACGCCCGCTGGATGTGCGAGGGTTTCGGCGATTTCACGGGTCGCGAGACGATCACGCAAGCGCTCGCGAAAGTCGGGCGGGAACGCATCGTCTGGTCGCTGCACTACCCGGTCGCGCCGATCATCGACCTCGCCGACGACCTGCGTTCAGCGCACGCGTTCTGGTGGTTGTGGGAACTGACGACGATGCGCGACGAAGCGGGCGAAGAGCAGAACAACTGGCTCGGCGCGACGTACGAGTGCGACTTCGTGCGCGCGGCGGATGCCTGGAAGATCAAACACCTCGAACTCGAGATCAAGAGAATCGTTCCTTACACCCAGCCGCAACCGCCGGCGCTTTAGGGTTGGCCACGGACCACGACGCGGCGCGCTGTTCGCCGACGGGGTTACTGCAGTGGCGGCGAGTACGCGCTAAAGACGCCGGCGACGTCGGCGAGCAACACACCGACGGAACCCGCGAGTTCGATGGCCAGGTCGACGCAAACGAGCGCGACGACGAGCAGCACGAGAATGCGGAGCGCGCGGGTGAGTTTTCGCGCGGGACATAGCGCGACTCGCGCGGCGGGTGAGCCTGCAGGCAACCTGTTCACAACCTCTCTTGCGGCGCGGGCGACCCCGCGATTCAATGCGCGCGCACCGCGATGGCTGCGCACGCGGCCGCGATTCTTGCTCACCCCGGGTCAAGCGGACGTTTGTCCGGGGTTAATTCCGCGTTAGCCGGGCGGGCGGAGCGATCGGGTTACGGGCGCACCCGGTTGCGGACAGCACCTGCTATAAAAACAATACAAACATATTGTTTTATTGCCGGGCCCCGACTACGATGCAATCGTGTTTGTTGAATCGACGTAGCGGCGATGCAGGAACTGCGCGGACCGAGCGAGTTACAAAAAGCGAAGAGCCTGCGCACGCACACGGCCATCGTGCGCGGCGTCGTCGCGAGTCTTGACAGTCATGGTTATGCGGCCACCTCGATCACGCGCGTGCTCGAGCAAACGGGCCTGTCACGCGGCGCCCTGCAACACCATTTCCGCACGAAAGAAGATTTGATCGCGGCAACGGCGGAATATCTGATGGAACGCTCCCTGCGCGCGATCCGTGCGCCGGCGGCGCGGCCGAGCCGTGAGCTGGACCGCGAGTTGCATGATTTGTGGCGCTCGGTGATTCACACGCGCGATTACCGCGCGCTGCTCGAAATTCTGAACGCGATGCGTACGGATGCAAAACTCCGCCGGCGCATCCTCGCGATCCTGAAAACGTGGAACGCGAGTATCGATGAAGCAATGCTGCACCTGTATACGTGCACGAGCGGCAGTGACGATGAGCTTATTGAATTGATGGCGATGAGCCGCTGCCTGCTGCGCGGACTCGTGATCCAGGAGACGTTCGCCGGTAGCCGTTCATCGATCGAATCGCTCGTGGCCCGCTGGATCGAATTACTGTCACCACGCTTGCAGGTACGACCCGTAGAGGACGCACTCCGATGAATTTCACGCTCTCCGACGATCAACAACAAATCCGCGACGCGGTACTGAAACTCGCGAGCCGTTTCGGCGACGACTACTGGCTCGCGCGCGACAGCGATGGCGTGTTTCCCGAAGAGTTCTGCCGCGCGCTCGCCGACGACGGCTGGATCGGTATCGCCGTACCGGAGGCATACGGCGGCAGCGGGCTCGGGGTGACGGAGGCGGCGCTCGTGGTGCAGGCGATCAGCGAGTCCGGTGCCGGCAACAGCGGGGTATCCGCCGTTGCGGTCGGGTTTTTCGGCCTGAATCCGCTGATCGAATTCGGTACGGACGAACAGCGTCGCGAATGGCTGCCGAGAATCATCCGGCGCGAGGACATCGCGTGCTTCGGGGTGACGGAACCGGGTACAGGACACGACACGACCCGGCTTAAAACGCGCGCCGAACGCGACGGTGACAATTACATCATTCATGGCGAGAAAGTCTGGATCTCGACCGCGCAGGTGGCGAACAAGATCATGCTGATCGCGCGCACGACACCGATCGAGCAGTGCGCGAAACCGAGCGACGGCCTGTCGCTGTTCTATGCCGATCTCGACCGTCGCTATGTCGATATCCGCGTGATCGACAAGATGGGCCGTAAATGCGTCGATTCCAACGAGGTGTTCTTCGACGGTCTGCCGGTGTCGAGGGATCAGCTGATTGGCGAGGAGGGCAAGGGTTTTCGTTACCTGCTGCATGGCCTGAACGCCGAACGCGTGCTGATCGCGGCGGGCCTCGTCGGGCTCGGGCGCGCGGCGCTCGCGCGGGCCGTGAGCTATGCCAATGAGCGCGAAGTCTTCGGGCGACCGATCGGCATGAACCAGGCTATCCAGCATCCACTCGCGGCGAACTGGGCCGCGCTCGAAGCCGCGAACCTGATGGCGTTCAAGGCCGCGGATTTGTACGACCGCGGGCTGCCCTGCGGCGCGGAGGCGAACGCCGCGAAGTACCTCGCGGCGGAAGCGGCGTTCGAGACGTGCACGAATGCCGTCATGACGCACGGCGGTATGGGGTACGCGAAGGAGTATCACGTCGAGCGTTACCTGCGCGAAGTGATGATCCACCGGATCGCGCCGATCAGTCCGCCGCTGTTGTTGTCGTTTCTGGCCGAGCGCGTGCTCGGTCTGCCGAAATCGTACTAATACCGGGGCCGCGGACAGGCCTGCCAGCGGCAAGCACACAGATGACGCCGTCTTGCACGGGAGCAGACACATGCAATTTGGCATAGGACTCGCAACGGCCGCGGACAGCTGGAAAGTCGTGCAGCGCGCGGAAGCACTCGGTTTTTCCCACGCCTGGTTTGAAGACAGCCAGATGATCGCCGCGGATCCGTTCGTCGCGATGGCCGCGAGCGCGATGCAGACAACGACAATCCGGCTCGGCACCGGCGTGTGCGTCCCGTCGAACCGGATCCCGCCGGTGACGGCAAACATGCTCGCGTCGTTGAACGCGCTCGCGCCGGGACGCATCGACTGGGGCGTGGGTACGGGCTTTTCCGCGCGTCGTGCGATGGGCTTGCCGGCGATGCGCGTGTCTGAATTGCGCGATTATGTCGACGCCGTCAAGGCGCTGCTCGCTGGCCGGGCGACGCAATGGGACTTTGCCGGCGAGCGGCGCACGATCAGATTCCTCAATCCGGAACGCGGCTTGTTCAACGTGGACGATCCGATCGCGGTGCACATCGCCGCAAACGGTCCGCGCTCGCGTGCCCTGACGGCGGCGAGCGCGAGTCACTGGATGGCGGTATACGCGGGACCGGAACAGGCGCAAAGCGACCTCGCGGCAATGAGCGCGGCGTACGCGGCGGCGGGCTGCGACGCGGACGATTTCAGCAAGACGGCGTATACGTTCGGCGGGGTCATTCGCAACGGTGAAACGTGCGCGACGGAGCGGGTGCGGCAACAGGCCGGGCCGCTTGCGGCGATGAGCCTGCACAATGTGATGGAACGCCAGTACGGCGACCTCGGCACCGGCGGTATCGAGGACGAAGCCCTGCTCGGCGCGTACCAGGCGCTGTACGACCGCTATGAACCGGCCGACGAACGCTATCTGTCCCTGCATCGCGGGCATGCGCTGTTTCTGCGCGAGGACGAGGCGTCGTTGATCACAGCGGATTTCATCCGCCGCATGTCGTTCACGGGATCCGTCGATGAACTCGCCGATGCGATCAAGCAGCTGCGTGATGCGGGCTATACCGGCGTTTCATTCGTCGTGTTACCGCATCTGCCCGAGGCGGTGGACGACTGGGCCCGCGTGATGGAGCGGGTTGCGGCCTAGAGGGGCGGGCCCGAGCGGCCGCGTTGTCACGCACGCTATCGCCGGGTCGGGACGCACCACGGGCCCGATGCGACAGGCCGGGGGTATCGAGTCGCCCCGATGCGCCGCCGCCCGCGAGGTAAACTATCGCGCCCGCGCACCCTGATTCGTATATAATGTATTTTGATTACATATTTATTAAGGGCGGATGGTCCTGCCTGAATGAACGCCATGCCTGGCGCCGCCAGGCGCAGTGCAATCGCTCGCAACCCGGAAGCGGGGCGGGCCAATGAGTTGATGCGCGCGCGCAAGGGTGCGATGTTGTGGCGGGCTCTTGTTCCACATTGCAGGCGAACAATATGAGTGCACCGGTTTATCCGGCGAAACGCGACGCAGGCAACGCAATGCCGTTGTTCGCGCTCGGTTTTCGTCCGTTCTATTTGCTCGCGGGCGTGTCCGCCGTCGGCGCGATCGGGTTGTGGCTCGCAATCTACGCCGGCGCCGTGAACGTCGCGGGTTACCTCTCGGGCGTCGTGTGGCACCGGCACGAAATGATTTTCGGGTTTGCCTGCGCCGTGATAGCCGGCTTCCTGCTGACGGCGGTGCGTAACTGGACGGGTCGACCCACCCCGCACGGCGCGGCACTCGCCGCACTCGTCGCGTTGTGGCTGCTGGGCCGGATCCTGATCCTGACCGGTCCAGCGGTACCGGCAGCGATTGTCGATGTCGCGTTCCTGCCGGTTCTGGCAGTTGCCATCGCGCTGCCCATCGTCCGCTCCGCGAACACGCGCAACATGAAGCTCCTCGTCGTGCTCGCCGGCTTGACCGCCGCGAACGCGGTGTATCATTTCGCCGCCAGCGGCGTGCTCCCCGGCCTGATGATGTCCGCGGCGACGACAGCCGCGCTCGATATCATCGCGATCCTGATCGCGATCATGGGTGGTCGGGTCATTCCCGCGTTCACGAAGAGCGCGATCCGTGGCGCGAACCCGCGCACGCTGTTCCCCGTTGAAGCGGCGGCGATCGGCACGTTGCTGCTGATCTTCATCGCGGGAATCGCTGAAATCTGGTGGCCACTCCCGCAAACCGCGTGGGTGATCCTGCTCGCCGTCGCGGCGTTCGCCCACGCGGTGCGATTGCTACTCTGGCAACCCCTGTGCACGCGGCCGCAACCGTTGCTGTGGATGCTGCCGCTGGCGTATGTCTGGCTGCCGGTGTCGCTCGGCCTGCGCACGATCGATGCTGCCGGGCTTATACCGCCGACGGCGGCGGTACACGCCTTCACGCTCGGCGCGATGAGCGCACTCATGCTCGCGATGATGATGCGCAGCGCACTCGGGCACACCGGCCGGCCCCTGGCGGCAGGGATCATCGAAATCACCGCATTCGTCCTGATCCAGTTAGCCACCATCGTGCGTGTCGTCGCGGTGATCGCGGCGCCCGCGAACTACACGACGCTCGTGACCGTGAGTGGTCTCGTGTGGGCGTTCGCATTCGCGCTGTTCGTTGCCCGCTACGGCCCATGGCTTTGCCAACGACGCATCGACGGGCAGCCGGGTTGAGTACGCACCCCGGCAGCGCTGCCGTGCGCCTCGTACGCACGTTCGAACAACAACGCATCCGCGGGTAATTCCCGGTGCCGGCCGGAGACCTCTCCGCAAACTTTGGCGGGCCAGGCGCAAAGCGCGTGCCAAAGGTTCAATGTCGAGCACTTGTTGACGGAACCGAAAAGAACGAGAACACTCGAGAAACGCCGGATACTCCGGTCTTGTGTACACGGAGGGAACGGTGAACACGATCATCGCAGGCGTCGGAACCGTTGCAACCATCGTCCTCGACTGCTGGGCAATCATCGCGAAGCACTGGTTCAGACTGCCAACGATGAACTGGGCAATGGCGGGACGCTGGATCGGCCACATGCCGGCCGGCGTGTTCACGCACCGTGCGATCGCCGAGGCCGCACCCGTACCCGGTGAACGGGCGCTCGGCTGGACTTTGCATTACGCCATCGGTGTCGCCTACGGGGTCATTTATTACATTTATCTCAGCGCCACGGGATCCGAAGCAAACCTGTTATCGGCACTCGTACTCGCCTGGCTGTTCCTCGCCGCGCCGTGGCTCATCATGCAGCCGGGACTTGGCGTCGGTATCTTTTCGAGAAACGCACCAAAACCGTGGTTCGCTCGCGGCAACAGCGTGCTCGCGCACACGTTCTTCGGACTCGGCTTATATCTGGGTGCCGTTCTCGTCGCCGCGTTGTAAGATAGCCCACAGCACGCGCCCATAGCTCAGCTGGATAGAGTACCTGGCTTCGAACCAGGTGGTCGGAGGTTCGAATCCTTCTGGGCGCGCCATTTTTCAATAAGTTACGGCTCTCTCAAATTGGTACCTGTCCAATAGATACCAATTTGTCCAATAGATACCAATTTGTCCAATAGAATCACGTTTGCCAATCCTTTTTTGATGTACAGAAATGGAGATCTTCTCACCTACTAGCAGAGGCTTTGCGACCGTTATTGAGCATAACGGTATTCTGTTACGCCGGTCATGAAAGCCCTGGAAGATATAGCGGTTGGGCATTACTCAGAAATCCGGTAATAGCGCTGTTACCGATGGAATGACCGTAGTACCGGTCATTAGGAGAGCGATAGGTTTAGTGATTCTAGTCGTCGACGCGCCGGACCCTGGTCAACAAATTCATTGACGATTTCCCGATCGGAACACTCGGCTACGGGGAGAGGTTCTACGTGGCTCGATCGTCCGTGCAAACGGGCGCGTGAACAGCCGCACGCTTGCTAATCCCCACTTCCCGTTCCTTTTCGATCGATAATGGTTAGCACCGCATAGGCGTTGACGCGCTTACGTAAACCACATTCTAAATGGAGGCCGCTATTCGTCGGCGTACAAGAAACACACTACTTATCCGTACAGCAAATAGCCATCGTGCAACCCTCTGAATGTGCGTGGTAACCGCACGGCCGAAGCGTGAGGGATTTCTGTAGTGGATTCGGGGTGTAAGGGTGACGCGGTTTCCGAACGTGATGGCGAAGGAAATGATGGACGAGTCTCAATTGGGCCTCCGGCCCCGGGTTGACCCCTGGTACGGAACGGACCCAGAGAGCTCGCTGTTCGTACCGATTCGCCTCAAACGTATAGCGGAAAAGGATGCCGAAACGGCTCAATGATGCGTGTTTTCGGACGATAACGTGATCTGAGTCTGGATTTCACAGCGCATACTAAGCGACAATTCGAAGTGCCCCTTTTCGAGTGACGTATTTGCGGGTCAGAGCCTGGAGGCGATTACGATGTTCACAACCCGAAAAGTTGCGCAGATGGCCGCGTATTTCGCTGAATGCAGCGGTGGCACGATTAACATCCTCAAGCTCATCAAGCTCATGTACCTCGCGGATCGGGAGTCGATGCACCGTCACGGCACACCCATCTCATTTGACCGTTTCGTTTCCATGGACCATGGCCCGGTACCGTCACAGTCGCTAAATTTAGTAAACGGATGCGCGACAGCAAAAGACGGAGCGGTATGGGACGAATGGATCAGCGATAGAGAAAATCACACAGTTCGTATGGAGCGAACGTTTGAGCGGTCGGACCTGAATGAACTCAGCGACGCCGATCTCGAAGTGCAAAGTGACATCTGGAAGCAGTTTGGCCATCTAAGTCAGTGGGACCTGGTTAAATTTACGCATGAGCATTTGCCGGAGTGGACAGATCCCAAAGGCTCATCAATCCCAATCCTAGACATCGATATATTTCGTGCGCTAGGCACCCCAGACGACGAGGCCGAAGAACTGGCCGACGAGCTGGCGTCTCAACGCGCGATCGACAAAGTATTTGCTTCAATCTGAGGTGAGGCCGCGCGATACGCTCCTAATTCCTTCCGGAATGGATAGTAACCCGGATAAGAAGCATCTCTTCATTGTTATGACTTCGCCAACCGGGCCATTGGAAGAAGTATTGCTTTTCAGCATTTCAACGTACACGGGCTCAAAGAAGCAAGATTCAACCTGCTTGCTGGAACCAGCTGAACATCCATTTATTTCACGACCGAGCTACGTGTATTATCGGGGTGCGCGCATCGAGCGCCTGCCTAATCTGATGCGGGCGTTAGATTCCGGATTATTTGTTCGCAAGGAACAGGTTAGCGAAGAACTGTTTCATCGGATTGTTGATGGCATGTATCGTTCGAAAGCCATCAGGCCATTACCAATCGATTTCTACGAAGATGCTCAGCGCTATGTTTGATGCCAAACCCTCCTAGCTTTTAAGCCGATTGAGGGAGAGCGATCTTGAATATCAACGACGATGAAAAATTGCTGTACCTGGCGAACCTGATCGCTGTAGCGCGCGCTGATGGAGCCATCTCGCCTAATGAAGCGGAAACCATTCATTCAGCACAGAAGCGAATCGGTGCAAGGAAGACAATGCTGAGAAAGGCGGAATCTATCGCGGAAGCACCCGATTACGTTCCGTCTCCAGTCGGCCCTTTGTCTACGAAAATCGCGAATCTTGAAGATATGGTACTCGTATCACTGATAGATGGCGCCATTGATCAAGCCGAAAAGCCGGTAGTCGTAACATTCGCGCGTGATGTGGGGGTCACGAACGATCAACTGGCGGTGATCGTTGCGCAAGCAAAAGACGCTATCGCAGAGTCCGATGCAACCAGAACGTGTCCGAGTTGTTCGGCGTCAGCTCCCGTCGATGCGAAATTCTGCCCAAAATGTGGTGGGTCACTCGAGCAAAGTGACAAAGAGGCGGCTGTCCCGGTCGCATACAACATTCCCTCCGAAGGTATCGCAATCGAGTTCGCGGAATCGACCGCAAGCGGTTTTGCAGACGCTGTAACGAGAGCCCAAGGCGCCCCTGTCAGTGGAACTTGTGTTAAAGGGAAAAAGACATGGTACCTAGCGGCCTGGCCGAAAGAAGAAATCGCCGACGCCGTGGTACTCGTCAAGGACCTCAAGGGGATGCGAAATCGAAAAGTCTGGATCGACGGAAGGGAATCTCGGTGGGATGAGGTATTCGGCTTTACGTGGTGCTGTGAGCAACGCCGTTCGGCCTACCGACCCGCTGAGTACTGTTTCGGCATTGATGAAAAAAGGCTGAATATATGGGGCTGCAAGAATACACGAATGGAGTGGGCGAAATGGAGCGATTGGTTCTCGTATGGCAGCTATAAAAAGGGCGGAATGCTCAAGAACCATAACGTATTCGTTTTCGACAAGGAACGAATTCGCCACGAGCTGGAAACAAGCCTATTTCAATTCAGATTTTGCCCGTATATGAACTTTAATCTAATCGAGGCGGTTCTCGAGTTGTTTCCCGACGAAGCAGAAATCAAACCGAGAGGAGCTTGGGATTACAAAGAAGATTATGACGAAAGTCCGGGCTCCATTAGAGTCAAAGAAAAAGTTAACGACGGTGGATACACATACACAAAGGAATTCTACTCCAGCGGAGTTGTGCCGCGATCGCCCGATCTCGGAATAAAGATCCTCGTTAAGGCGCTCAAATCTTGCGGCGGTGATGATGCATTTGTTGCGGGCTTATTGGCTTATCATGGAGACTGAACGATTCCGTTTTCGTGTAGTGAAACACAAGAGAAGTAATCGGGTTGACGCTGCGCCATCTTGCTGCACGGTTTCGTCGCGCCATGATCCTCTGCGTAGCTTGTCCGGAAGCTAATGGTTTATGGAGCCCGCGCATCCCAAAACAATCCGGGGCGTGATGACAATCGCCCGAAAAGATGGGCCGCCAACGAAAGGTGGAATTCTTTTCACAAACACCTACCTTGGTCGCTTCGTTAATGAAACGCCGGATTACTGGGAGAAGTTACATGAAATGATTTATAGCAGCGGCCGCGTTCGCGGAGTTGCTACGATGGTTGAAGACATAGTTGAGAAATTCTCATTTCTTGCTATTGCTCGCGATCAAATCCTCGAAAGCGAAAAGCGACGAGATCGTGAGAAAAGGTTCTTCGTTCAGTACCACACGTATTCTTTCGTATTCATGACCAAATCGTTTCTCGACACCTGCGCTGTATTCATAAACGATACCTATGGGTTGAATCAGAAAGGGAGTGCGATTGCTCTGGATAAATCTAAGCTGCTGGATGCCCTCGAAACACCGAACTCAGGTTTAGCGGAGCAACTGAGAGGACGAATGCAGTGGTTCGAGCTAGTCGTTCGATACAGAAACAACTTGATCCATCGCCACGGCTTGTACGTCGGTGCGATGCCGTTAGTTCCCGAATCAATGACCGATCCGTTAGATGTCGACAGATATGTCCTTGCTCAGCCGGCATATATGCCGAACGACCCCGACTTTGTGATTGATAAGGTATACGACGGAATAGAGGGGGAATTCGTTCTCGTTACTAGCCTTGTTGACGATTGGATTGATTCGGCATTCGAAATATTCAATCTCATCTTGAGTAGTTTCACCCTATCATTTGAATTGTACGATCGGGGGACGGAAGGAACTTGAATTGCGGGGAGTCAGCGTTATGACAACGGACGACTGTTACGATTTTCTTTGCCTCATTTCCCTACGTAGAGACAAAGGTTCGCTGGATCGATTGTAGGTAGCGTTCAGAAAACCCCGCCGAAATGCCGTTACTTTCCCCGGTGCGGATCAAGGGGTTGTGAGCGCGGGCGCGGCGTACAGAAATGAGTTGATTTCTGAACGCAGCCGAACGACCTGGCCGGAGCAGGGGCTATATCACGGATGCCCACGAAAGCCGATGTTTCCGGTAAACGGCACGAGTCGGAGGGAATCGTGCCGGCTCGTCCAAGCTCCCGATCGTCACGTCGATTCTGGCTGGCTGTTTGTCGCCCTCCCAGCTCAACGTCGTACCGCAGGTTCCGCAGAATTTGCGGATAACACCGGGCGATGACGCGTACTCCGCCGGCGCACCCTGAGTGAACTCGAACTTGTCGAGGGATATGAAAAAATAGGCTACAGCATGGGCTCCGACGGCTAGGCGACAATCCGGGCAGTGGCAGACGAGAACTTGGTCAGGTGCGGCACTGATGGCATACCGGATAGCGCCGCAAAAGCAGCCGCCTGTTGCTACGGTGTTCGTATCGTTCATTCAGCACCCCCGTGACTCGCAGCGTCAGCGGCGTGGATTCCATTCCGCCAATGGCTATCAGCATTCACCACCAGCGCAACACTGACGACAAGCACCAGCAATCTGCCACAACACACCCAAACATAAGCGCACCACCCGCTAGCACGACGCAGAGCAGGGCTAGGACGATATTCGCGATGGCCCAGCGGTATTGGGTGGCAGATTCGGCTAGGAGGTCGCGGCGCTTGTTGGAGTCCATTTGGCCACCATTCTGAGCGCAATATGATGCGGGTCAACCTCGATAGGTGCTGCTTTGCTATTCTGTTTTTGTTGCCGTGGGGAGAGTTCCAGTGCGAATAAGATTTGAACCGCCCCGGGTATTCCGGAGACTCTTTTGTGTGAGTCAGGCGGCTATCG
>CAXBJY010000108.1:0-15692 GCA_963976285.1 uncultured Gammaproteobacteria bacterium | reverse complement strand
GATCTACGTGGCCGATCGTGCCTACGTTCACGTGCGGCTTGGTTCTTTGAAATTTCTCCTTGGACATGACTCAACCTCAATTAAAGGACTAGGCGGTTAACTGCTTTATTGCTTGCTGACTGTTTCAGCGACGTTATTTGGCGCAGCCATATAACGTGAAAATTCCATTGTGTACGTGGCCCGACCCTGGGTGGCGGACCGCAGGTCCGTCGCGTAGCCGAACATCTCGGACAACGGCACCTCGGCGCGAATTATCGTACCTGCGGGTGATTCTTCCGTTCCCTGCAGAATCCCGCGACGCCGGCTGACGTCGCCGTTGACGGTACCCATGTACTCGTCCGGGGTGACGATCTCGACGTCCATGATCGGCTCGAGCAACACCGGGTTCGCTTCGCGCGCCCCATCTCGGAATCCCATGGATGCGGCGATTTTGAACGCGACTTCACTCGAGTCGACGTCGTGAAATGAGCCGTCGTACAACGTGACCTTGACGTCGAGCATCGGGTAACCGGCAATGACACCGTTCGTCATTTGCTCGGCGATCCCTTTCTCGACCGCGGGAATGTACTCTTTCGGTATCGTGCCGCCGACGATGGCGTTGACAAATTCAAACCCGCTCCCGGGTTCGCCCGGTTCGATTTTCAGCACGACGTGTCCGTACTGACCGCGTCCACCGGATTGCTTGATGAATTTACCTTCCGCTTTCTCTACGGTCTTGCGGATCGTCTCCCGGTAGGCAACCTGCGGCTTACCGACATTCGCCTCGACGTTAAATTCGCGGCGCATGCGATCGACAATAATATCGAGATGCAGTTCACCCATGCCGGCGATGATCGTCTGGCCGGATTCTTCGTCGGTCGATACCTTGAACGAAGGATCCTCGGCGGCCAGCTTCGTCAGCGCCACACCCATTTTTTCCTGATCGGCTTTCGTTCGCGGTTCGACCGCAACGGCGATTACGGGATCCGGAAACTCCATTCGTTCCAGTGTGATCACCTGCTTCGCGTCACACAGCGTATCGCCGGTCGTCACGTCTTTCAGCCCCACCGCCGCGGCGATGTCGCCGGCGCGGACTTCCTTGATTTCCTCGCGCGAATTCGCATGCATCTGTAAAATTCGGCCAACGCGCTCTTTTTTCTGCTTCACCGGGTTGTAGACCGAGTCACCCGAATTGATGACCCCGGAGTACACGCGGAAAAACGTCAGCGTCCCGACGAACGGGTCCGTCGCAATCTTGAAGGCCAGCGCAGCGAACGGTTCGTTATCCGCCGACGGGCGGGTTGCCTCGGTTTCTCCGTCTTCAAGCAAGCCGTGGATCGGCTTCACTTCGGTCGGTGCGGGCATCAGTTCGATAACCGCATCGAGCATCGCCTGCACGCCCTTGTTCTTGAATGCTGAACCACACAGGACCGGTACGAGTTCGTTCGCGAGGGTCGCCGCGCGCAAGCCGGCGATAATGTCGTCGGCTTCGAGATCACCGTTCTCGAGATACTTCTCGGTGAGCGTATCGAGCGATTCCGCGGCGGCCTCAACCATGCGTCCGCGCCACTCGGAACACGCTTCGCGCATGTCCTCGGGAATTTCGCGCGCTTCGAAATTCATCCCGAGCGTCGCGTCGTCCCAGTAGATCGCACGCATGCGGATCAAATCGACGACACCTGCGAACTTGTCTTCGGCCCCGATTGGCAGCTGGATCGGCACGGCGTTCGAACCGAGTCGCTGCCGGATCTGTTCGACCACACGCAGGAAATTGGCGCCGGAGCGATCCATCTTGTTGACGAAAGCGAGGCGCGGCACTTCGTACTTGTTCGCCTGCCGCCACACCGTTTCCGACTGTGGTTCGACCCCGCCGACCGCGCAAAATACGCCAACCGCGCCGTCCAGAACGCGCAGTGAGCGTTCTACTTCGATCGTGAAATCGACATGTCCCGGCGTATCGATAATGTTGATGCGATGCTGCGGGAACTGCTTCGCCATGCCGCTCCAGAAGCAGGTCGTAGCGGCCGAGGTAATCGTGATCCCGCGCTCCTGTTCCTGCTCCATCCAGTCCATCGTGGCAGCGCCATCGTGAACTTCGCCTAACTTATGCGAAACCCCGGTGTAGTAGAGGATTCGCTCCGTCGTGGTCGTCTTGCCCGCGTCAATATGGGCCATGATGCCGATATTGCGGTAGCGTTCGATGGGCGTTGTACGGGCCACGACAGAAACTCCAAAATTCCCGCTCTACCAGCGGTAATGCGAAAACGCGCGGTTGGCTTCCGCCATCTTGTGCGTATCTTCGCGCTTCTTGACCGCGGTGCCGCGATTGTCGGCGGCATCCATCAACTCTCCGGCGAGTCGCTTGTCCATCGATTTCTCGCTGCGCTTGCGCGCCGCGTCGACAACCCAGCGCATCGCGAGTGCGCCACGGCGGTGCGGACGGACTTCGACCGGGACCTGGTATGTTGCGCCACCGACCCGACGGGATTTCACTTCAACCTTCGGTTCGACGTTATCAAGCGCCTGTTTGAACAGTTCGAGGGGCTCACCTTTCACTTTCAAATCATCGAGTGCGCCGTAAACGATCTTTTCGGCCACGGATTTTTTGCCGCGCGACATGACCAGGTTGATAAATTTCGCGAGTACCTGATCACCGTATTTCGGATCGGGGAGAATTTCGCGTTTTTGTGCTGCGTGACGTCTGGACATTTCAGCTCAACCCTAGGCCTTGGGGCGCTTCGCGCCGTATTTCGAACGCCCGCGACGGCGATCCGAGACGCCCGAAGTATCGAGCGTGCCGCGCACGGTGTGGTAACGGACACCCGGTAAATCCTTGACGCGGCCGCCGCGAATCAGGATCACCGAGTGTTCCTGCAAGTTGTGCCCCTCACCGCCGATGTACGTCGTGACTTCCTGACCGTTCGTCAGGCGCACGCGCGCGACCTTACGCAGGGCCGAGTTCGGTTTCTTCGGTGTGGTTGTGTACACGCGGGTGCAGACGCCGCGCTTCTGCGGGCAACCTTCAAGCGCGGGCACATTGCTCTTTTTCTGCTGGCGCTTGCGTGGCTTGCGTACCAGCTGGTTTATTGTGGCCATAAATCTCGACTTCCGACCGACCGCCAACTGGCGCCGGATCCCGGTTACGTTAGTTTTTGGGTTGATTAGCGCGCTCAAGAGCCGGACCGGGCCTCAGATTACGCGTTCTCCCCCCACGTTTATTTTTCTGTTTTCGGAGCCATCAGCGTCGGCTACGCGCACAGGCACTTCTGTTGAAGCGTGCGGGTAGTTCGGCCGCTAAACGCGACCGCAATGGAATGGGATGCCGGGCGCCGAAAATACAGCGACAGGCGGGATTTGCATCCGGCCTGTCGCAGAAGCGGAATTATAGAGAGTCCGTACTCCGAATGTCAACGCTTATCGATGACCGGGACGGGGAACAACGGGCGACTGCGCGCGGCAGCCGCCCGTCGGCTTATCACGCGCTTTTCGTCGTCTGATCAACGGCTTCGTCGGTGGATTCCGCGGGTTCCACGGATTGCAGTTCTGACAACACTTCGGCCTCGGCCTCCGTCAGTCCGAGCGGCTCGAAACCCTGGAGCCGCTTGCGTCGGCGATCGCCGTGATAGGCGAAACCGGTGCCGGCAGGAATCAGCCGGCCGACGATTACATTTTCCTTCAGACCACGCAGTTCGTCGCGTTTACCGGTAACCGAGGCTTCCGTCAGTACCCGGGTTGTTTCCTGGAACGAAGCCGCGGAAATAAACGATTCCGTCGCGAGCGAAGCCTTTGTGATGCCGAGCAGCAACTGCTCGTACGTCGCCTCGTCCTTGTTCTCGCGGCGCATCCGCTCGTTTTCCTCGACCAGGCGTTCCTTTTCGACCTGCTCACCACGCAGAAACCGCGAATCGCCGGGTTCAACGATTTCCACCTTGCGCAGCATCTGGCGGACAATCACCTCGATGTGCTTGTCGTTGATCTTGACGCCCTGGAGCCGGTAGACCTCCTGCACCTCGTTGACGATATAGCGCGTCAGTTCGCGCACGCCCTTGAGACGCAGAATATCGTGCGAATCCGGCGCGCCATCACAAATCGTCTCCCCTTTCTCGACGTGTTCACCCTCGAATACGGTGACATGACGCCATTTCGGAATGAGGTTTTCGACCGTTTCGCCGTCGTCTTGCGTTATCACAAGGCGCTGCTTGCCCTTCGTGTCCTTACCGAAAGACACCGTTCCGCTCGCTTCCGCAAGAATCGCGGCTTCTTTCGGTTTCCGGGCCTCGAACAGGTCCGCAACGCGCGGCAAACCGCCGGTAATATCGCGTGTTTTCGACGATTCCTGGGGAATACGTGCCACGACGTCGCCGATTTTCACTTCGCCACCGTCGGTGATATTCACGATTGCACCCGGCGGGAGGAAGTAATGCGCCGGCAATTCCGTACCCGGGATCTTGAGGTCAGCACCCTTCTGATCAACGAGCTGGACCATTGGCCGCAAATCCTTCGCCGAACTGCCGCGCTGTTTCGCTTCGGTCACGACGATGCTCGAAAGCCCGGTGATCTCGTCCATCTGCTTCGTCACGGTGACGCCGTCGACGATGTCCTTGAACTTCACGTTTCCGTCCACTTCCGTGATGATCGGATGCGTGTGCGGATCCCAGTTCGCGATGGATTGGCCCGGAGCCACATCCGCCCCGTCGGCAACGCGCAACGTCGCCCCGTACGGCAGCTTGTAGCGTTCGCGCTCGCGGCCAATCTCGTCGATGATGGCAAGTTCACCGGAACGCGACACGGCCACGAAATTTCCGTCGCTGCGCTGCAGCAACTTAATATTGACGAGTTTTACCGTACCACCGTACTTCACGTCGATACTGTTGACCGCCGCCGCTCGCGACGCCGCACCACCGATGTGGAATGTGCGCATCGTGAGCTGGGTACCGGGCTCGCCGATCGACTGGGCGGCCATCACGCCAACCGCTTCGCCTTCGTTAACCCGATGACCCCGCGCAAGGTCACGTCCGTAACACATTGCGCAAACCCCGTAGCGCGTGTCGCACGTAATCGCGGAGCGTACTTTCACCTCGTCGATACCTTTTTCGTCGAGGAGCTGGACCCATTTTTCATCCAGCAAGGTACCGGCCGAAGCAACGAGTTCGTCGGTACCCGGCTTGTAGAGGTCTTCGGCGAGCACCCGGCCGAGAATACGATCGCGCAATGCTTCGACCTCATCCCCGCCTTCGATGATCGGTGTGAGGATGAAACCGTCCGTCGTACCGCAATCGATTTCCGTGACGACCAAATCCTGCGCGACGTCGACGAGACGTCGGGTGAGATAACCCGAGTTCGCCGTTTTCAACGCGGTGTCGGCGAGACCCTTACGGGCCCCGTGGGTCGAAATAAAGTACTGCAGAACGTCAAGGCCTTCGCGGAAATTAGCCGTGATCGGCGTCTCGATGATGGAGCCGTCCGGCTTCGCCATGAGACCGCGCATACCGGCCAGCTGACGAATCTGCGCCGCAGAACCTCGCGCCCCGGAATCCGCCATCATGTAGATCGAGTTGAACGATGCCTGTTCGACCGTTTCGCCGGATGCCGTCGTGACGGTTTCCGTTCCGAGTTTGTCCATCATCGCTTTCGCGACCTGATCGTTCGTGTGCGACCAGATATCGACAACCTTGTTATAACGCTCACCCGTCGTGACGAGACCGGATGCATACTGATCCTCGATCTCTTTCACGCCGGCTTCGGCGGCCGCGATGATAGTTATTTTCTCATCGGGGACGACCATGTCGTCGACGCCGATCGATACGCCCGCGCGGGTCGCCTGCTGGAACCCCATGTACATGAGGCGGTCGGCGAAAATCACTGTTTCTTTCAGACCGACGTTGCGGTAGCAGGAATCGAACAAGCGCGATATGGAACGCTTGTCGAGCGTGCGGTTCGCGAGTTCGAACGGCATACCGTCCGGTAACAGCGAAGACAGCAGCGCACGGCCGACGGTTGTTTCGACAACTTTCGTGGATTCCTGTTGCTCGCCGTTTTCGTCGACAAATCGCTCCGTCATGCGCACGCGGCATTTTGCATGCAGCGAGGCATTATTCGTTTCGTACGCGCGGTGCACTTCCTCGATATCGGCGAACAACATGCCCGAGCCCTTCGCGCTCGCGGACTCACGCGTCATGTAATAGAGCCCGAGTACGACGTCCTGCGTCGGCACGATGATCGGATCGCCGTTCGCCGGCGACAGGATATTGTTCGTCGACATCATCAGGCCACGAGCTTCGAGCTGCGCTTCGATCGACAGCGGTACGTGTACCGCCATCTGGTCGCCGTCGAAGTCCGCGTTGAACGCGGTGCATACGAGCGGGTGAAGCTGGATCGCCTTCCCTTCGATCAGTACCGGTTCGAACGCCTGGATACCCAGGCGGTGAAGTGTCGGTGCGCGGTTCAGCATGACCGGATGCTCGCGGATCACCTCTTCGAGGATATCCCACACTTCCGCACCTTCACGTTCGACGAGCTTCTTCGCCGCCTTGATCGTTGTTGCCATGCCACGGCGTTCGAGCTTGCTGAAAATAAACGGCTTGAATAATTCGAGCGCCATTTTCTTCGGCAGGCCGCACTGATGCAGCTTCAGCGTCGGACCCACGACGATGACGGAACGGCCGGAGTAGTCGACGCGTTTTCCGAGCAGGTTCTGGCGGAAACGGCCCTGTTTACCCTTGATCATATCGGCGAGCGATTTCAGCGGCAGTTTGTTCGTGCCGGTAATCGCGCGGCCGCGGCGGCCGTTATCGAGCAGCGCGTCAACGGCTTCCTGCAGCATCCGTTTCTCGTTGCGCACGATGATGTCCGGCGCGTTCAAATCAAGCAGTCGCTTGAGGCGGTTGTTACGGTTGATGACCCGGCGATAGAGGTCGTTCAGGTCGGAGGTCGCGAAACGGCCGCCGTCCAGCGGTACGAGGGGGCGCAGTTCCGGAGGTAATACCGGCAGCACTTTCATGACCATCCACTCCGGCTTGTTACCGGAATGCAAAAACGCCTCCATCAGTTTCAGGCGTTTTGTGAATTTCTTGATCTTCGTTTCGGATTTCGTCCGCGGCAGTTCCTCGCGGATCGTATTCACTTCTTCAGCGAGGTCGACCGTTTTCAGCAGTTCGTAGACCGCTTCGGCACCCATCCGCGCGTCGAAATCATCGCCATACTGCTCGATCGCTTCGAGATAGGATTCTTCCGAGAGCAACTGTCCGCGCTCGAGTTCCGTCATTCCCGGCTCGATTACGACGTACGCTTCGAAATAAAGAATACGCTCGATTTCCCGCAACGTAACATCGAGCAGCAGGCCCATACGCGACGGCAGCGACTTCAGGAACCAGATGTGCGCGACGGGGCTTGCGAGATCAATGTGGCCCATGCGTTCACGCCGGACTTTCGCCAGTGTGACTTCCACTCCGCATTTTTCACACACGACACCGCGATGTTTCAGTCGCTTGTATTTACCGCAGAGGCATTCGTAGTCTTTGATCGGGCCAAAAATCTTGGCGCAGAACAAACCGTCGCGTTCGGGTTTGAACGTACGGTAGTTGATCGTCTCGGGTTTCTTGACTTCGCCATACGACCACGACCGGATTTTCTCCGGCGACGCCAGGCCGATTTTGATCGCGTCGAAGTCTTCGACTTGTCCTTGGCTCTTTAGTAAATCAAGTAAGTCTTTCACAGGCGGTTACTCCTTAAATCGGGAACCAACAAACAGGGTGCATTCATTTAGCGATCGAGCTCGATATCAATCGCGAGGGAACGCAATTCCTTCAGCAGTACGTTGAACGATTCCGGCATCCCGGCTTCCATGCGGTGATCGCCGTCGACGATGTTCTTGTACATCTTCGTCCTGCCGTTCACATCATCGGACTTGACCGTCAGCATTTCCTGCAGCGTGTAGGCAGCGCCATAAGCTTCGAGCGCCCACACTTCCATCTCACCAAAACGCTGACCACCGAACTGGGCCTTACCACCGAGCGGTTGCTGGGTGACGAGGCTGTATGGTCCGGTCGAACGCGCGTGCATCTTGTCGTCGACGAGATGGTTCAGTTTCAGCATGTACATGTAACCGACCGTCACCGGACGATCGAATGCCACGCCGGTACGACCGTCAATCAACGTCGTCTGCCCGCTTTCCGGCAAACCCGCCAACGCCAGCATTCTCTTGATTTCTGCTTCTTGAGCACCATCAAAAACGGGCGTTGCCATAGGCACACCGCCGGTCAGGTTGGAGGCAAGCGTATGAATTTCGGTGTCGTCCAGTTCTTCGAGGTTTTCTTTCTTGCCACTCGTGTTGTACACCTTGCCGAGAAAGTCCCGCAGCTTGCCGGCACCGACATTCGCTTCGAGCATTTCACCGATTCGTGCACCGAGACCGCGCGCAGCCCACCCGAGGTGGGTCTCCAGCACCTGGCCGACGTTCATACGTGAGGGCACCCCCAGCGGGTTCAGCACGATATCAACGGGCGTACCGTCTTCCATGTGCGGCATGTCTTCGACCGGCACGATCATGGACACGACGCCCTTGTTACCGTGGCGCCCGGCCATCTTGTCGCCGGGTTGCATACGGCGCTTCACGGCGAGGTAGACTTTCGTCATTTTCAGAACGCCGGGAGCGAGGTCATCACCGGACGTGAGCTTCGAGCGCTTTTCTTCGAACTGACGCTCAAAGTCCTGCTGGTGCCCGGCGATTTGTTCGGCGAGGCGTTCGATTTGCTCGTTTACATCGTCAGCGGACGTGCGGATGTCGAACCAGTTCTCCCGCGCTACATCCGCGAGTTGCTGTTTCGTAATCTTCGTTCCTTTCGCGACACCCTTCAGGCCTTTCTCGAGTTGCTTGCCGGTGAGCAGGCGTTCGATACGCTGGTAGATGTCGTCTTCGAGGATACGCAACTGGTCGTCAAGGTCCTTTTTGACCCGGGTTAATTCAGCGCGTTCGATCTCGAGCGCGCGGGCGTCTTTCTCTACGCCGTCACGGGTGAACACCTGCACATCGATGACCGTACCGCTCATGCCCGACGGCACACGCAGTGACGTATCTTTAACATCCGATGCCTTTTCACCGAAGATTGCGCGCAGCAGCTTCTCTTCCGGGGTCAGCTGGGTTTCGCCTTTCGGGGTCACCTTGCCGACGAGGATGTCACCGGGATGAACTTCTGCACCAATGTAGACAATGCCGGATTCATCCAGCTTGGACAGCGCGCCTTCGCTAACGTTCGGAATATCCGCGGAGATTTCTTCCGGCCCGAGTTTCGTGTCGCGCGCAACACACGTCAGTTCCTCGATGTGAATGCTCGTGTAGCGATCTTCCTGCACCACGCGCTCTGAAATAAGGATCGAGTCCTCGAAGTTGTAGCCGTTCCACGGCATGAACGCGACGAGCATATTCTGCCCGAGCGCGAGTTCCCCGAGGTCGGTGGACGGTCCGTCGGCCAGGGCATCGTTCGCGGAAATGCGATCGTTGGGACTGACAAGCGGCCGCTGGTTGATACACGTGTTCTGATTCGAACGCGTGTATTTCGTCAGGTTATAGATGTCGACGCCGGGCTCACCGGCTTTCGTCTCGTCGTCGTGAACGCGCACAACGATGCGGCTCGCATCGACGGAATCGACCACCCCACCGCGTAACGCCGACACGGTGACGCCGGAATCACGCGCCACGGTGCGCTCAATCCCGGTGCCGACGAGCGGCTTGTCCGCACGCAGCGTGGGCACCGCCTGGCGCTGCATGTTCGACCCCATGAGCGCACGGTTCGCGTCGTCGTGTTCCAGGAACGGGATCAACGCCGCGGCGACCGAGACGATCTGGCGTGGAGACACGTCCATATACTGCACGCGGTCCGGCCCGGCCAGCGTAAATTCGTTCTGGTAACGACACGAAACGAGACTGTCCGTCAGTTTGCCGCTTTCGTCGACCGTCGCGTTCGCCTGCGCGATCACATACTGGCCTTCCTCGATTGCTGACAGATACTCGACGTCCGCCGTGACCACCGTGTCATTGACCTTGCGGTACGGCGTTTCAAGAAAACCGTACTTGTTCGTCCGTGCGTATACCGCGAGTGAATTGATCAGTCCGATGTTCGGCCCTTCCGGGGTTTCGATTGGGCAAACCCGGCCGTAGTGCGTGGGATGGACGTCTCGGACTTCGAATCCGGCGCGCTCGCGCGTAAGACCACCAGGCCCGAGCGCGGAGACACGACGTTTGTGCGTCACTTCCGACAGCGGATTGTTCTGGTCCATGAACTGGGACAGCTGGCTCGAGCCAAAGAATTCCTTGATCACCGCGGAAACGGGCTTCGCGTTGATCAGTTCCTGCGGCATATAGCCTTCGGATTCCGCCAGCGAGAGCCGTTCGCGCACGGCGCGTTCTACCCGCACGAGCCCGACACGGAACTGGTTTTCCGCCATTTCACCCACGCTGCGTACGCGTCGATTCCCGAGATGGTCGATATCGTCGACGACGCCGTTGCCGTTGCGGATATCAATGAGGACACGCAGCACATCGATGATATCTTCCTGCGACAGTACGCCCGGACCCTCGACTTCGTCGCGCCCGACCCGACGGTTGAACTTCATCCGTCCGACACCGGAAAGATCGTAGCGGTCGGCCGAGAAGAACAGGTTCTTGAACAGATTCTCCGCCGCTTCCTTCGTCGGCGGCTCACCCGGTCGCATCATGCGATAGATTTCAACCTGCGCTTCGAGCTGATTCGTCGTCGAATCAACCCGCAGGGTATCGGAGACATAGGCACCGTGATCGAGGTCGTTCGCGAAAATCGTCTGGATTTCCTCGATGCCGGATTCCGTTAGTTTCTCGAGCAATTCTTCGGTGATTTCATCGTTTGCATTTGCAATGATTTCGCCGGAACTCTTGTCGATAACGTCCGTGGCCAGGACCTTGCCGATGGCGTATGCCGGCGGCACGGTAATTTCGGTCAGTCCGGCCTGTTCGATCTCGCGAATGTGGCGTACGTTGATGCGCCGATCGGCTTCGACGATGACATTGCCTTTTTTGTCGGTCAGATCGAAATCGAGCGTTTCACCCCGGAGACGGTCGGGAACGAGCTTGAGCAGTACAGCGTCGCCCTCGAGGCGCAGTTCGTTGCGCTCAAAGAACATCTCGAGCATCTGTTCGGTCGAGTATCCGAGCGCACGCAGCAGCACGGTTGCCGGGATTTTCCGCCGGCGATCGATGCGGACGTAAACGTGGTCTTTCGGATCGAACTCGAAATCGAGCCACGAGCCGCGGTATGGAATCACGCGGGCGGAAAACAACAGTTTGCCGGACGAATGGGTCTTGCCCCGGTCGTGATCGAAAAATACGCCCGGAGAGCGATGCAGCTGCGACACGATGACGCGTTCCGTACCGTTGATCACGAACGTCCCGTTCGTGGTCATCAGCGGCAGTTCGCCCATGTAGACTTCCTGTTCGCGGACGTCCTTGATCGCCTTGTCGGAACCCGATTCCTTGTCGTATATGACGAGGCGGACGGTGACTCTGAGCGAGGCCGCGTAGGTCATACCGCGAACCTGGCATTCCTTGACATCGAATACGGGGTCGCCGAGTCGATACTTCACGTATTCCAGTGCGGCGGTGCCGGAGTAACTCTCGATCGGAAACACGGATTTGAATGCTGCATGCAGTCCGACGTCCTCACG
Source organism: uncultured Gammaproteobacteria bacterium (assembly GCA_963976285.1). Lineage (GTDB taxonomy): Bacteria > Pseudomonadota > Gammaproteobacteria > UBA11873. Next base: position 4,019 of record CAXBJY010000108.1, on the reverse strand, counting down.
GGACTCGGGATCGGCTTCCTGTTGCAAAAAGCGGAAATACGACTCGATTTGTGTCTCAAGCAAATACGGTACATCCAGGATCACCGGACGCTTGCTGAAATCCTTTCTGATTCGCTTTTTTTCGGTATACGAGTAAGCCATAGTCTTCCTCTTGTTGCCTCAGGATTCGAGGCATGGGCGGCCGCGCGCGACGAACGCGTGCGTGACGGCCGGGATAGAGAGTTCGGAACGACCGCGAGCCGCGGTCGTTCCGCTCATAACCAGATTGATGTTGTTATGAGTTTGCAACCGGCAGACGCTACTTGAGGTCTACCTGTGCACCAGCTTCTTCAAGCTGCTTCTTCGCTTCTTCGGCTTCGGCCTTCGGCATGGCTTCCTTGACCGTAGCCGGGGCGCTTTCGACGAGTTCCTTCGCTTCCTTCAGTCCGAGGCCAGTGAGCGCACGGACGGCCTTGATGACCGAAACCTTGTTATCACCAAAACTCGTCATGACGACGTCGAAATCGTCTTTCGCTTCTTCAGCGGCGCCACCGGCGTCACCACCGGCCATCATCATCGGCGCGGCAACTGCCGCAGCCGCGGAGACGCCCCACTTTTCTTCAAGCTCGGATACGAGCTCGGTCACTTCAAGTATGCTCATGTTGCTGAGCGTTTCGATCAATTCTTCTTTTGAAACTGCCATTTCAGGTTTCTCCTAGAAAATTCGGCAAAATAGAGTTGCTGTTATCAGTCAATGATCAGGCAGCTTGCTGCTTGTCCCGGTAGGCGGCGAGCAACCGTACGAATTGTCCACCCGGTTCCGCGAGAGTGCGGACCAGCTGGGTCGCCGGTGCTTGCAGCAGACCCAACAACTGGCCACGGGCCTCGTCGAGGGTCGGCATATCAGCCAGTAGCTTCAGGTCCTCGGGCGGACGGACTTCGCCCGCGAATGCGATTGCAGTGGGGACCAGACGATCGTTCGTCTTCTTGAACTCCCGCACGATGCGCGCGCCGGCACCCGGGTCGTCGGCGGAAAACACCAACAACAGGGGCCCGATCAGCGAATCGCTCAGGCATTCAAACTCCGTGCCCGCAATCGCACGCTTGGCCAGGCTGTTTTTGACCACACGAACGTAAACACCCTGAGCACGCGCCTGCGCACGTAATGCGGTCATATCTGCGACCGTTAGCCCCGTGTATTCCGCTGCAATGGCCGCCTGCGCGCCAGCTGCTACTTCATTGACTTCGGCAACAACAGATTTTTTTTGCTCTAAAGTCAGACTCACAATTACTTCTCCTGGTTGGGCACCTGCCGCTTATCAGCAGGCGACCGCACCTCAAAATGACGATGAATATCACCGTCTTTGATTCGGGAACCACGCGTGCGTCACCGCTGCGTTGCCCCCTCGGCACTCACCAGGTTTGTTACCTGAATGGAAGCACCGCCTGCGCAGGCCGTTTGTTCACGATTAACCCGCTTACGGCGACATCGGGCGACGTTTCGCTGACGTGAAGTCAGTCTGTTCGTCGCATCATGCCGTCGTGCGCGAGACCTGCGGTCTCTGACGTCTGCCGGGCAAGCCCGGCAGCCCAAAGTTGTCCGACACGCACCTGGCGTATCGGGGTAATTTGTATCGCGGTACTAGACGCCCCCGACCGAGGAGCCGTCGACCGCAATTCCCGGTCCCATCGTTGATGAGACGGTAATACCTTTGAAGTAGATTCCTTTCGCTGAACTCGGCTTGATTTTCCGCAGGTCAACGACGACTGCTTCGAGGTTTTCACGCAATGCCTGCGCATCGAACGACACTTTGCCGATCGAGCAATGGATGATTCCGGCCTTGTCCGTGCGATAACGAACCTGGCCCGCTTTCGCGTTCTTGACGGCCGAGGCGACGTCTTTTGTTACCGTCCCGACCTTCGGGTTTGGCATGAGTCCGCGTGGACCCAGGATTTGACCCAATTGACCGACAACCCGCATCGAAGAGGGGGTGGCGATAACAACATCGAAATCCATATTGCCTTGCTTGACCTCGGCCGCAAGGTCGTCCATGCCTACGATGTCGGCACCGGCTTCGCGTCCCGCGTCGGCTTCTTCGCCATCGGCGAACAGCGCGACACGAACCTGCTTGCCGGTACCATTCGGCAACACGGTCGCGCCACGCACGACCTGGTCGGATTTGCGCGGGTCGACGCCGAGGTTCACCGCCACGTCGACGGATTCGTCGAACTTTGTGGTTGCGAGTTCTTTAAGGACGGCAAGCGCGTCATCGAGTGGGCGTGGTGCGTGGCGGTCGCCGACTTTTTCTTCGATCGCACGCTGCCGTTTGCTCATCTTGGTCATGGTCACACGCCCTCTACTTCGAGGCCCATGCTCCGGGCCGTGCCTGCAATCGTTCGAACGGCGGCATCGACATCCGCCGCGGTCAAATCAGGTTCTTTCGCTTTTGCGATTTCTTCGAGTTGCGCACGCGACACCTTGCCCACCTTGTCCGTGTTCGGTGTGCCACTGCCTTTCGCGATTCCCGCGGCTTTGCGCAGAAGTACCGCGGCCGGCGGGGTTTTCGTCACGAAAGTAAAGCTCTTGTCGGCGAAAACCGTGATCACGACAGGGGTCGGCAAACCGGGTTCTTCACCCTGGGTTTTCGCGTTGAAAGCCTTGCAAAACTCCATGATGTTGACCCCGTGCTGACCCAGCGCGGGACCGACGGGGGGACTCGGGTTCGCCTGACCAGCCGGCACTTGCAGCTTGATGTAGGCGTCTATTTTTTTAGCCACTTATCACTACTCCTCGGGTGCGAACGCCTCACGGCTCCCCGTTGACTTTGATGATGCACGGGCTGGCGCCCGCGGCGATTTAGTCCTTGGAAACCTGGCCGAACTCCAGTTCAACCGGAGTTGATCGTCCAAAAATCGAAACGGCGACCTGCAGACGGCTTTTTTCGTAGTTCACTTCCTCGACTACGCCGTTGAAGTCGGTAAAGGGCCCATCGTTGACCCGGACGAGCTCGCCCACTTCGAAAAGTACTTTCGGGCGCGGCTTTTCCGCCCCCTCCTGGATTCGGTTCAGGATCGTCTGGGCTTCCCGTTCCGTAATTGGGGTCGGCCGGTCGCTGGTACCACCGATGAATCCCATGACCTTCGGGCAGTCCTTGACGAGGTGCCAGGAATCATCGCCCATCTCCATTTCCACGAGTACGTAGCCGGGGAAAAACTTCCGATCACTCTTGCGTTTCTGACCGTCGCGCATTTCAACGACTTCTTCGGTCGGGACGAGGATTTGACCGAACTTGTCAGCCATGTTGTTGCGCGCGATACGGTCTTCGAGCGAACGTTTAACGTGGTTCTCGAACCCCGAGTAGGCGTGTACGACGTACCATTCCATGAATTCCGGCTAGCCCCCTTGTCCCATAGCCCAACTGACAATATTGCCGAGCAGCATGTCGAGCAGCCATAAAAAGATTGCGACAACGACCACGACAACCATAACGACAAGCGTCGTTTGCACCGTTTCCTGACGTGTCGGCCAGACGACTTTCCTGACTTCGGTTTGCGCATCCCGAACGAACGACGCCAGCGTGCGTCCGCGCTCCGTTTGCAGGGAAATTGCCAGCGCAATACCGACCGCGGCCAGCATCCCGAGTACCCGTGCGAGCTTCGGAACTTCGCCAAAGTAATAAAACGCTGCTACCGCTCCCATCAGCAAAGCCAGGGCAACGCCAAGCTTTACGGTGTCAAGCGTTGACGACGTCGCTTCCGCTTTCGTGCTCATCAGTACCTTGTCGATGTTCCGTTGTTCGTACAGGCCGATCGATAACGCATCGTGCCACTACAAATGGCAGGCCAGGAGGGAATCGAACCCCCAACCTGCGGTTTTGGAGACCGCCGCTCTGCCAATTGAGCTACTGGCCTGTACTGTTTCAATCCGTGTTTTACTGCATGCCGCGGGAGCAGCTACACCGCCCCCACCGCAAGCAATCATTCAATAATTTTCGAGACCACCCCGGCGCCGACGGTCCGTCCGCCTTCGCGGATGGCAA
>CAXBJY010000107.1:0-15854 GCA_963976285.1 uncultured Gammaproteobacteria bacterium | reverse complement strand
TTGCTGAACTTGAATGTGATAGCCCAGGGTAGCTTGATCGTTACGCTCCAATACTCTCGGCGGTCGCCTCGCAATTTGTGTAAACGAATGTTTGGCGGTTCACCTCTGACACGCAGATCTTCAAGGGTCGAGGTCGCGTGCATTATCGTTAGCAGCGCTTTAGCGCGGAGCCAAAGCTCTCTTGGCAATGTTTTGGACTGATTCGTCGACCAAATATCCTTGGCGACTTTGCCTTTTAGACTAACGATCATTCGAAGGCAGCTATTACACTATCTGTAATAGTGTAATTCTCTCGCTTCGGTCTTTCAAGAGCGGACGTTAGCCGCGGCAGAGATTGCTCAGTGAGCAGAGCTCAATCTCATCACTAACGACCAAACCCTTGTCACACAATGTCACAGCACGAACGAAATTCAGCGTGATCCGCCGTTACCCGAAAACACGCTATGTGATTGTTAATTCTCGTGTTAACCTCTAAACACTTGAAACAGAACAAGTGTTTTAACGCGTTCACACGGCAGGGGTCACTGGTTCGATCCCGGTATCGCCCACCAATTAAATCTAATAGTGACGGCACAATCCGCCCTAAGGGAAATTGCGGAATTTCTCTCGTCGTGCACCAGTGGTGCGGCGTTCGCTCCGGCGGACGTAATTTCCGAATGAAATCACGGCCGGAACAGCACGGGCGCAAGCGGCGCAATGCTGGATGCACCCGATATCCGCGCCACAGGCCAGGGCGCGACGCTGATATTGTTCCGCTTGCTCGGGCACCGTATTGGTTTGCGCATCGACCCGGCCGGTACCAAACTCCGGAAAAAGGCAAGCGAGAGCCGGCAGCAGGGATCGCCTTCTCGAACCAGGCAGGGTCGGCTTAGGCGAAGAGATTACCGCCGGATCCGAAACCAGACGCCGGGACATCATGTGTCAGGGAATGCTCCGTCCCCGAGGCTCCAATAGCTGCAGAATCCCGTCGCAGCTCAATGCTAAACCGCCAATTCGAAAAAGCGTCGGCGTAATCGTGCTGAACCGGGGCTCGATCTCCACCCGTTCGTTTTACGCTGTGAACTGCCGTTACGGCCGGATTCGTTGTCTCAAGTAAAATAAATCATCGGTTCGCGGATCAGATATTGTACGGTGACGCGGTTCGCGAGCGGCACAGTGCGCTGATACCGGACCAACCGCGGTCGCGCTGGCCAGGTTTGCAGCGCGCGCCGCACAATTTCGCAACCCCGGCCCCCGGTTCGGCGTCTCCCCAAGGGACACCGGCCACGCATGCGCGCAGCGCAAGGATCAAAACAGAATGAAGATAAACCCGGACGATTGTGCGCCCGTCGAGGTCTACAAGTTGCTGATTGGCTCGATTACGCCGCGACCGATCGCGTTTGTGTCGTCTGTCGATACCAATGGCGTGCGCAACCTCGCACCGTTCAGTTTCTTCACCGCCATTAGCGCGAATCCACCGACGCTCGGCTTCAGTCCGATGGTGAACCGGCAGCAGAACGTTCGCGACACTCGCGCGAATATCGAGGCGTCCGGTGATTTCGTCGTCAACATCGTGTCCGAATCGTTCGTGGAGAAAATGAATCAGACCGCGGTCGACGTACCGCCGGATGTCGACGAGTTCGAATTGTCCGGTCTGACCCCGGTGGAGAGCACTGTCGTCGGCGCACCTCGTGTTGGCGAGGCGCGCATCAGCATGGAATGCCGACTCGTTCAGGTGGTTGACATCAGTCGTGAAGTCCTCGGCGGCGCGTTCGTGATCGGACGGGTCGTGCAGTTCCATGTCGATGACGAATTGTTTGACGACTTCCGTATCGATCCGGACGCGCTGGCGACCGTCGGGCGGATGGGTGGCAACGCCTACGCGCGCACACGCGACCGTTTCGATCTGCAGCGGCCGCCGCTGCCGGGGACAACGCTGGCGGAGCGCTAGCTGGCCCGGCTTTGATGGTTTTCTCGCAGGCTTGCCGCAACGTGTCCGTTGAACCCCTTGCACCAGCGACCCCGCATCATCGTGTCGATGCCTGGATTCTCAGCTATCTGGCGTTTGTTCACACCTGGCTGAGACGCCGGATTCACAGCTTGTTGCTTGTACGCGCCGGTAAATTTTCTTCTTTAGCGCATGACACACCTCGCGGTTCATTTTGAACCCAAATGGATGTGTCCGTGGAATCAGGGAGAAACCCCACGCCGCCGTTCGCTTCTGCGTGCCCGGATGGCGACAGATGCGCGACCGTGGGCTCGTCACCACCACGGGCTTCCACGGCCACAGATTCACGTTTACGCCATCGCCACCGCGCAATGATGACCCTGTCGCGGTTTCCCTGGTCGGTGCTGGCGCGACCCGGGAGAAACGGACGCCCCGACACGCAGGATCAGAAGAGGTGCCGCCCGCCGCACCGGGCGCTGACAATCTGCCATCCCCTCCCGGCGACGAGCGACGGCGGTTCGAGGTCGAGGAGCCGTCGCTGCGACGACGTCGCCCGGCCATGACCCGCTCTCCAGCAACTGGCCGGAAGCGGGATCCGGTGCCACACTAGTTGTACTGATTGGCTTCACTAGCAGGAGCGACGACGTGTCCTCCCTGCTGCTGATACCGCGGGGTTCCGAGTCGAATGCCCGACGTTCCGTCCCTGTTCAGGGTAATCACATCCATCTACGCCGCACCCGGCGATACGACCGGCTGGAATCTCGTACCCGAGAGCGTGGCGCAGCTGGTGAACGCGCAGGCCGGCGTATATCTGCTCATCGATAGCGAATCGCAGGCGAACCAGAATCCCGCACGGTATGGCTACAGTGAACAGGACCGGCGGCGATACGAATCGAACGCGATGGAAGAGGATACCCGGATCCTCTACACCGACAATTTCGAGCTCGGCAAGGTATACCGCGAATTCGAATACGTGCCGGACAGAGCAGCCCTGCTTCAGGGCGCATGGAACCGGTTCGAACTCGAGACGTACGGGTTGTTATGGAACATGGCGGCGCGGATCAGCACCCACACACTGTGGGCCGACTTCATCTCGATTAACCGGCAGGAAATCCTCGGACCCTATTCCGACGACGACAAGGCGGCGCTGCAGTATCTGCTTCCGCACATGTCCCGAGGCGCGGAACTGCACCGTTTGGTCACCCGCCTGGAGCAACTCTACGGCGCCGTGCTCGACAAACTGCTCGTCGGCCTCGTTGTGCTCGACACGCGCGGGCGCGTCGTGCTCGCGAATACCGTCGCTCGCCGCACGGTAGAGGAATCGGGCGCACTGCGCATTACGTCCGCGTTGCGCTCGCGCAGGGAACGGGAGCGGCAGGTAACTGGTGCCTTGCGGCACAGGCCATCGTCCGTCTCGTCGACCGACGGTCTCCCGTCAGCCGCCAGAGTCAGCGAGCAATGGCTGGATTTCTTCCGCCGTTGCAACCTTGCCTTCGAGTTTTATTTCTCCATCCACTGCCAGCGCCGGTGTCCGCATCGCGCCGATATCGATGATGGCGTTCATGTCGGTGATCTTCTGCAGCTCATAGCTGAGTCCGAGCGCTTGCGCGGCAGCCTCCGCATTCTTCGCGAGCTGCGCGCATTTGCTGCAGCCCGATCCCAATATCTGCAATTTCATCGTGGTGACTCCTTACGACCAAAAACTGCCATAGAAAAACCCGCTGATCGTGGCCATGACCACCACGAGTGCGCAATACACGAGCGTCTTTTCGGTGCCGATAATGCTTCGGATCACGAGCATATTCGGCAACGAGAGCGCCGGACCCGCCAGCAGCAATGCCAGCGCTGGCCCTTTGCCCATGCCGGCACCGAGCAAGCCCTGCACGATCGGGACTTCCGTTAACGTGGCGAAATACATGAAAGCCCCGAGCAGGGATGCCAGCAGATTCGCTGCCAGGGAATTCCCGCCGACCGCTGTCGCGACCCAGGCGGCCGGGATGATGCCCTCGTGCCCCGGGCGGCCGAGCAGAAACCCGGCGATCAGGACACCGGCCAACAGCAGCGGCAGAATTTGTTTCGCGAAACCCCAGCTCTGGGTAAACCACTCGTGGGCGTCACCAGCTTGTAACGCCGCCAGCGATGCGATCCCCAGCACGCCGGCCGCGAACGCGAGCTGGGGCGAGCGTGGAAACAGCAGCGCCAGCGCGGCGACGATGACGGCGAGTATTACTACCCGGCGTGGCGGCCAACCCCAGCGCAACACGAGGACCCCTGCAAACCCGGCGCCGAGCAGCGCTGTCAGCGGCCACTTCCAGGTATAAAGAAAATGCCAGACACCGCCTTCCCCCGGTGCCCAGTTCGCGATCACGAGAATACCCACCATCAACCCGAAAAACGCGACGGTATCGTTCATTGATTTACCGTCGTCCGCGCCCGCAAACGCGCGATTCGAACCGTCGTTCGCGCGGGCGGCCTCTTCGCGGCGATAGACCAGGTGCATGATCATGCCGATGACGACCGCGAAGGCGATGGCGCCAACGGCTCGCGCAATCCCGAGTTCCGAGCCCAGGACCTTCGCCGTGATGACAATGGCCAGAATATTGATCGCCGGTCCCGAGTAAAGAAACGCGATCGCCGGACCCAGCCCCGCGCCGCGGCGGTAGATACCGCCGAACAATGGCAGCACCGTGCACGAGCACACCGCGAGCAGAATTCCCGACAGCGAGGCAACGCCCAGCGCCACCGGTTTTGGCGCGGCCGGCCCGAGAAAGCGCATGACTGCGCCCTGATTGATATAGGCGGCAATGGCGCCCGCGATCAGGAACGCTGGCAGCAGGCACACGATGACGTGTTCGCGTGCATACCAGTGCGCCAGGTGAATGCCTTCAAGCACCGCGACATCAAACCGCGCCGTGCCGGCCGGCATAAAATAGGCCATCAGGAACACCGCGCTGATCGCCAACAGCGCGCGGCCTTCGGTGCGGTTGTCCCGCCACAGTGCGCTTACGCGCTGTCCCCATCCGGCAGGATTTTCGGCGGGTGCGTCAACGGGTGGAATACTTGCCATCGGCTCCTCGGTCGCTTGGCCGTCGAATATCGACGACTTTATGAAGCTACCAGCAACAGCGCGGGCAGGCGTTGATCTGTATCAGCAGTCCACGACTGAAGCCGCCGCAAAGCTTGCGCACAACGTAATGCGCCGTACCGGTGCTGTGCACGACGCGACCCGCGCGGCGAAAAAAAGGCTTGCCGCCGTGGCGGCTGTCGCGACCCTGCGGCGTCCGTTTGTCGCGGTTTGGCGGTCTACCGGCGGCAGGCCGCATGGCGCCAGCTACCCGAAAGAGCCCGTCCGATCCGCCGATTGTGTGATGTCACGACAGCGGGATCGGGTGGTGAACGGGGTCGGACCAGGTCAGGTCATTGAAAATGCGGCGCATTTTCCCAGGTAGCCGGCCGTTCCGGGCGTTACGTTCGAATTTTGGCGTGCATACTGACGTTTAAGCGCCGTTACCAGGTGGCTTAGCTTCATTCCAGACGTGCATTTTTCGCTTTTAAGCGCCCTCTGGATAAGCGCTGAGGATGAATCTGCCAGCAGATCAAAAAGATACGTTGGTCCGACCCCGGAACTGGCCTGAAGATGAATCTGCCAGCAGATCAAAAAGATACGTTGGTCCGACCCCGGACATGCTTTCACGATCTGACGATACAGACTCCTGGACCTTTGTGGCGATACCGATGTACGTTCGTTGAGCATCAACAGGCGGTGCTAATAACAGGCTCGAGAAAATGGAACGGGAACAAAATTTGTTGAACGCGTGTTGCGCAGCCATCCTGCTTTTCGGGTTAAGTTTTTCAACGCATGCTGCCCTTGAATCAAGGCTGGCCGGGCAAGCGTACTACGACACCGCTTTAGACATTACGTGGGCAACGGACACGAGTATTGGCGCCGCCGCAGGATGGTTCACCCAAGTCGCGTGGGTCGAAACCCTAACCATCGGTGGCGTAGATGGCTGGCGATTACCCAGCGTCGATGTCAACGGTGATGGCGTCGTAATGGACTGTGCAAGTGGTAGTTCGCTGAGCTGCGTAGATAACGAGTTCAGTCACCTTTATTGGGAAGAGGGTATTTCACCGTCTTCTCCCGGGCCATTCCTGAACGCTGACTCAGGACGCATTTTTTGGTCAGCGACACCGTTCGCGCCGAGCCCATTCTCGCGCGCTTGGCTTTTTGTGTTCACCGACGACTTCCCGGAATCGAGATCCGTGACGAACGGCGTTACGGCTGGAGCGTGGGCAGTACATGACGGTGATGTCGGAACGTTGGTTCCGATACCAATGGCCTTGTGGCTATTTGCCAGCGGCACGCTATCGCTCACTGGTATGCGCCGAAGGCATTAGGATGAGGCGGGTAATCAGCGACATTTTTCTATCCTGGCCCCACCCCAGAATACGGACGCGCACGGTAGGGGTTTTACACCGTTCCCACGGACGGTTGCGTTGAACGTATGGACTTGCCCGGTCCTCGCGGACTGGATGGCCGAGCCCGGATTCCGGGGTTCGTGTGTGTACGGAAAGCTTGCCTAGAGCTTCATTCCGCTCTGGGACTCGAACGAAGCCAGATCGAAAAAGTCCGCGAAGCGGGCGATCTGCCCGTCCCGAATGTTGAACACACCGGTAACGGGCAGCGTTACCACGGCGCCATCGTTCGTGACGAAATGATCGATCCGCTCGGCCATGACGACGTTGCCCTGCGCGGCCACGTTCAGCACCTCGAGGCGAATCTCGCGGAACGTGTCCACGATCGCCTGGAAGATTTCGCGTACGGCATCCTTCCCCTTGATCGGGTCCACGGGGATGTTGTGATAAATCGCGTCGTCGGCAAAAAAACTGATGATCCTGTCCGTGTCCCGGCTTTCCCAGGACGCAAGGAAATCACGCACCATGCGCTCGTAGTGTTGTGTATCCAACTGTATACCTCCTCAATTGCCGGTTGTGTGGCCAGATGGCGGTCGTCCGGCGATCGGGGTTGCATCGGTTCCGGCCGTATACTGAATGACGCGTTGACTTACTGCGCCAGGAATCCCCCATCGACGGCGAGTGCATGACCGGTGACGAAACTCGACTGGTCCGAACCGAGCCAGATCGCCGCCGCCGCGACTTCCGCCGGCGTACCCATGCGCCCCATAGGTTTCATCGCGAGCAGCGCTTCGCGAATTTCAGCCTTATCGTTAACCAGGCGCTCGACCATCGCCGTGTCGATGACCCCGGGACAGATCGCATTGATGCGCACACCGGATTTTGCGACGCTGATGGCCGCGGACTTCACGAGCCCGACGACGCCGTGCTTGCTTGCCACGTAGGCGGCGAAGCCGTCGGCGCCCGCGCAGCCGGCCACCGATGCCGTCGCCACGACTGCGCCGCTACCGCGCGCCACCATACGCGGCAAAACCGCTTTGAGCGTGCGCCACGTGCCGGTCAGGTTCACGTCGACGACGGCTTCGAATGCCGCTTCAGACATGTCCCACGGTGCTACCGGCGACATGAAGATCCCGGCGTTGGCGTAGACCACGTCCGGCGATCCGAAGCTGTCTTCGCCGCGTTTCACGAGTGCCTCGATATCGGTCGTCGAGCGGACGTCGCAACGCGCCGCGACCACGTCAACACCGGCGGCACGCAGCAGCTCGGCCGTCTCCGCCAGACCGGCTTCGGCCACGTCTCCCAGCACGAGCCGCCCGCCGGCCTCGCCGGCGGCGCAGGCGATCGCGCGACCGATCCCGGCCGCGGCACCCGTGACGAGTACGGTCTTGTCCGCGAGCGACGGCATATTCATCGTCCGCGCGATGCCAGTGCGATGGGTCTCGATGCGGCCCGCTCGTCCGCCGCCGTATCGCGCCACCCGCCGCGCAATACCCGGAACAACACGCGGACGACGACGGCCGGTGTCATCAGCCACGACAGGGGTTTCAACATGTGCATCACCTCGAGAAAGCGCAGCGCGACCAGCGGATCGCTGAACGTCAGGCGCTGAACCTGCAGCAGGTACCAGCTTGCGAGCGACGACCACCACGGGCGTCCGGGCGCCCCGGGCATCGCAGCGAAGTCATCGGTCGTCGCCATCGACCAGCAGCGTGCCGCGAACTCCGCGTAACGGGCATGAAAGCGCCGCGAGAGTCCGTCCACGCTGACGCTACCTGATTCCCGGGGCTGTAGCGCAAGACACTCGTCGAGAATCCGGGCACCCGTGGCGCCCTGGGTCATGCCCTGGCCGTAGATCGGACTGAACGAGTTCACGGCGTCACCGATCACGACGAGACCGTCGGGCATGGCATCGAGTTTTTCGTAATGGCGGCGGCGATTCGCCGGGAAGCGCCAGCGCCGGATCTCGTCGATCGGCTCGGCGTTCGCGATCGCCTCGTAGAGCGCGGGCGAAACGAGCGTACGTGCGAATTCGACGAATCCCTTTTCGTCGGCAGGCACCTGCGCGCCGTTCCAGCCGGCGAGCGTGACGACCCAGCGGTCACCCTCCACGGCCTGGATTGCGCCAAGTCGCGTGTCGGGATGCATTGGATGCACGATCAGCAACTGCCAGTCGTCGGCGTCGGCCGGACGCCGGTAAATGCGGGTCGAGTAACTCAACTCGATGGCAAGCTCGGACGTCGGCACCGTACCGAAGCCGAGGCCGGCGAGACGCGCCGGGGTGCGCGAACCACGACCGCTGGCGTCGATGACGAGGTCGGCCGCGAGTTCTGTTCCGTCGCCGAGTTTCACGCCCGTGATCCGCGTGCCGTCGCTACACAAACCGGTCAGTGAGGTACGGTCCCGGATCGTGACGGCATCAATGCCCAGCACGTGCTGACGAATCGTCCATTCCAACAGCCCTTTGCTTTGACTCATCATCGTCACGCCGCTGTCGAAACGCAGTTTCCAGCCACTGGAATGGAAGTAGTTCGTGTCCCGGCCCATGTCGAGACGCTGCGCCCCCTGCGCGATGAGCGCGTCGGACAAACCGGGCAGCAGTTCGTTGAAAATCTCTTCGCCGCGCCGCAGCAGTACATGCAGGTGACACGACTGCGGCACGCCTTTACGCCACTGCGGCCCCGACGGTAGTTCGTCACGATCGATCACCGTAACCCGGTTGAAATGACGCGCTGCGGCGGCCGCCGCAGCGAGTCCTGTCGTACCGGCGCCGACGACGATCGCATGTCCGCCGTGTGTGCCCGATCCTGATTGTTCCGTTGCTGTCATCGTCAATGCGACCCGAGTGAAAATCAGGCTGTAGTTTCGCCATGTCGACGCGCGTGCGGCATCACTCCATCGGGTGAACACGCAAACTCTTTAGGGGGGAACGGGTGTGGTTCGCCCCGCAGCTTGTTGACACCCCGCGGCGCGTTGACTGAGTATTCCGCAGCCCCCGACGTAGCGACCGAGGGGACGATACGCCCACAGCCAGAGAGTGATGGGACGATGACGCCATGTTCAACAATATCGGGATACATGACGACGCATGCGCTTGTCGCCGGCTTGCTTCTGGCCACTGCGCTGCCGTCCATAGCGGGTGAGCACGCGCTCCTCAGTGGACGGGTGACGGACTTGAACGGCCAGGCGCTGGCCGCGACGGCGGTGTCACTCGAGCGCGCAGCGGGTTCCGAAGGCGCCCGCACCCTCACCGTGTTCAGCGACGACGACGGCCTGTTTCGCTTTCCCTCGGGGGTCGGCGCGGGGACCTTGAACGTGCGACGTATAGGTTTTCACCCCGAGTCCCGCACGACGGCCGGGGGCGACGGCGACCGCGTCCACTTCGCGCTGCGCCGGGATGGAAACCTCGCGCACACCGCTCCCGCCTCGGCCTGGCTGGCCGCCGCGCCCGACTCCGGGGCGAAACACCTCACCGTGCTTATGTGTACGGGTTGCCACCAGTTCCCCACGCCCAGGATTCGCCATTACGCCACCGCGATGGCCACGGTCCCCGGCGGCGACGCGCTCGCGGCCGACGCGCGCGAACAATGGATGCGTCGCGTCCGGCAGGATGGCTGGCACGCGGCGGTCAAATATATGCGCGCGAAGGCCTACGACATCTTCCCTGAAGGTAGCGACATACAGATCGCCCGGTTGCCGTGGAAGACGATTCAGGATGAGCGTTTTGCCCTGTTCAACGACGCGGACGAGAACGTGATTGCAAGCTTTCTCGCCGATCACATGCCGTCGCAGTTCGACTACCTGGGCCGCTATTCACACGATGCGCCAAGCGCGGCAAACGGCCGGACGGTGATTAGAGAATACCCGTTGCCGGATACTTCGCTCGTGCGCGAAGTCGTGGTCGTGCGAGGTTCGCCGTACATCTGGGGCGCGGACGTGCACCGCAATCGCCTGTTGCGCCTCGATCCGGACACCGGCGAACAGCGCTGGTTCCCGGTACCCTACGACGGCGCTACTGGCCCGCATACGATCGTCGGTGACCCGGAGGGGCGGGTCTGGGTGACGATGATCGAGAACGACATCCTCGGGCGCTTCGATCCGGCCAGCGAACAATGGAAGTTGTGGAAGCTGAACGAAACCGGCAGCGATGTCTTCGGCGGACAGGCGGTCGTGCACGATATCGCCTACGACCATACCGGCGAACTCGCCCATGATGCGCAGGGCCGCGTGTGGCTGACACTCGTGGGATCAAACAAGATGGCCAGTCTGCATCCGGAGACGGGCCAGGTGCGTCACTACCCCGCACCGCCGGTGGCGGGCCGTTCCGGCATCAATATCACACTGTACGGCACGCTGCTGTCCGCCGACGGCCGCTGCGCCTGGTTTTCTCAGTTGAACGGCTACGTCGGCTGCTTCAATACCGAGACGCTGACGAGCGAGAGTCTGGTCGCATTCGACCCGGGGGCCGGTCCCCGCCGCATGGCCATCGACACGCAGGGCACGCTGTGGATCCCGCTGTTCGGCGCCGGCCAGATCGTGAAATACGATACGAACGAACGCCGCGAGCTCGCACGCTACCCGCTGCCCGATCGCGCCGCCGCGCCTTATGCGGTGACCTGGGACGAGCGCCGCGGGGTCTTGTGGGTGGGTAACAGCAACGTCGACGGGCTCTACCGTTTCGACCCCGCGACCGAACGCTTCGCGTGGTTGCCGCTGCCTCGCGCCAAGAGCTACCTGCGCCAGGTGGCACTGCACCCCGAGAGCAACGACCTCGTCGTCACGTACGCCCATCTGCCGGTCGGCTCGGGACCGTCGATGGTCGTCACCATCGAACCGGGAGACTGACATGAAGCGGACGTCCGCCGTGTGCCGAACAGCGATCCTCGCAACGATACTCGTGGGCCACACGAGCGGCGCCGCGGATATACCCGGCGCGATTGACGCGCACGGGTGCATCGCTTGTCACGCGGTTGGTGAAACCCGAATCGGCCCTGCCTATGCCGCTATCGCGGCACGCTATGCGGACGCCGACGAACACACCATCGAGGTACTGGCGCAAAAGATCCGCCACGGTGGCGCCGGTAATTGGGGTGTGGTGCCGATGATCGCGCACGACACGCTGGAGCCTGCGGCCGCCCGTGACATCGTGCGCTGGATCCTGCAGCAGCGCTGAGCAGACGCGCTTCGTCCGGATCCGCGCGCGCGGCCTCGCGACGTCGACACACGCGTCGCTATCGACGGCTGCGGCGGGAGCACAACGGTACGACTGTTCTTTTTGCTACGCCGTAATTACAGGGGCAACGGCGTAGGGAAGACCCTGTACCGCTCCTGGCATACGAACGAGGACTCGACGATGGAAATCATGCTACACGGCAAGATCAAAAAACCGGAAGGCGCTTCAAACAAGGAGTTTTTCGAAGTCTGGCGGCAAGAATCCGTTGCCGCCATGGAAGCCGTCAGTGCGGGGGTCATCAAGCACATCTGGAAAGTTGCGGG
The DNA here is from genome assembly GCA_963976285.1 of uncultured Gammaproteobacteria bacterium. Taxonomy (GTDB): domain Bacteria; phylum Pseudomonadota; class Gammaproteobacteria; genus UBA11873. The sequence continues at coordinate 4,015 of CAXBJY010000107.1, read as the reverse complement.
CAAATACGAAGTCATCGTCGTACTCGATGTCGAAGATGGCGAAGGGATGGACGAGGTCGTCCACAGCCTGCCGATCTGGAAACTCGGATACGCCCACGTCGTCCGGGACATCAGCTGGACTCCCCTGCGCCCCTATGCGAACTGGGCCGAGCACCTCAAGACACTGTCGAAAGGCGAGTGGTAGCGACAACGTCGTGCACGACGCCACGCGCGGCCGGCGACAGGCTTGTGCAGCGCTACTATTCGATCAGGCGCTGTCTGAGCGCGATGGCAACCGCGTGCGCGCGGTCGGATGCGCCGATTTTCTCGTACAGTTTCTTAAGGTGGGATTTAACGGTTTGCTCGGTGATCGTCAGGGTGCCTGCAATCACCTTGTTGCTCTGACCATCGGCGAGACATTCGAGGATCTGCATTTCACGCGACGTCAGGGCGCCGCGCTCGCCCGCCGCGCACGCATCGCGCGCGAGCCGCTTGAGCAGGGGCAGGGTCACTTCTGCCTGCAGGTAGCCCGAACCCGAGGCAACGGCGCGCACCGCACGCAACAGGTCGCTTTTGTCGGCGCTCTTGAGTACATAGCCGCGCGCGCCGGCGCTCATGGTTTCCCACACGTAGGCCGGGTTGTCGTGCATCGTGAATACGATGAGTCCCGCCTGGGGCAGCCGGGTGGCGAGTTCCCCGATCACCGCGAGGCCGTTCATGCCCGGCATCTTCAGATCGACGAGGACGATATCGGGACGGGACGACAACGCGCCGTCGACTCCTTCGCGCGGGTCGCCGCTGTGGCCGATCACGACGATGTCGTCGGCTTCGTTCAGCATGCCGACGACGGCCTGGCGCATGACGTGATGATCGTCGATGAGGTAAACGCGTATCGGTTTCATAACGGCCCGTCGAACGGCAGACGCAGGGTGATGCGCGTACCCCTGGACGGCTCACTGTCGATGTCGAGCTCGCCGCCAAGGGCTTCGGCGCGTTCGCGCATCGTCAACAGACCGTAATGACCATGCTCAGCGAGCCGCGGGACGAAGCCGCAGCCGTCGTCCTCGATCCGCAACACGGCGGCCCCGTCCTCGTGCACGAGTTCGATTTCGACTTTGTTCGCCTGCGCGTGTTTGCGCACGTTGAGCAGCGCTTCCTGCACGATCCGGAACAACATCGCATCGCTAACCGAGCGCCAGCCTTCCAGCGTCGGGTCGAAGTTCACCGTAATCGAGAATGTCTCCGCATCGGCGAGGTCCGAGACGTAGTCGCCGAGCGCGGCGTGAAACCCGAGATCGTCGAGCACCGTCGGACGCAGCTCGTTCATGAGGTTGCGGACTTCGGTCGTGCAGGCCCGGCTGCCAACGGCGAGCGCCGTCAGCCGCTCTTTCAATTCCGTGTCGTCGCCGCAGCGGCGCGCACACTCGTCGAGGCCCTGCTGCAGCGTGAACAAGTGCCCGCCCATGCCGTCGTGCAGGTCGCCGGCGATCCGTTTGCGCTCGTCTTCCTGCACGTCGATCAAGCGGTGCAGCAGGGACCGGCTGCGCGCGTGCGCGTCGCGCAGGGCTTCCGTGCGGGTCATCGCGAGATTGATATTCTCGCGTGCCCAGGCCGCGAGCATGGCGCCGAGCGCGGCGGAAAACCCGAGGTAGAAGATCGCGATCATGAGCGCATCGATGTCAACGTTCGGGTTCGGCGCCGTGTTGTACAGGAGAACCGCGAGGCTCGTGTTGAGCGCGAACACGCCCACGGTCTCGCGCGCGCCGAAGCGAAACGCCGCCGCCAGCAGGGTGAAGAACAGGAACGGGAAGAACACCGAATCGATACCGCCGGTCACCTGGCACATGGACGCCGCGAGCAGTGGGTCGCCGATAGTCGCAAGCCACGCGCTGGTGCGGATCGCGCCAGGGTCGCGCAGGCGCCATTGCATGTGCGCGGAATACGCGACCCCCATGGCGAAAACTACCCACGCCGGATGCCAGCCGGCGGGAATTCCCTGGCGATAGAGCACCACCGCCCACAGCGCCATGCCGATCCAGCGCAACCAGGCAATATCGCCTTCGGCCTTCCGCAAATGGGCCATCGTGTGGGCGCGGTCGATATCCTCGCGCACCGTGGCGCCGCCGGGACCCGCGTGGTCCTTACGCGCCGGGATCGGTGTCGTCATCGACACGCTCGCCTCCTGGAGCGGCAGCAGATCGCCGCTGTGTCGCAGCTTGTCCATCCCGATGCCGGCTCATCGCCGCATGGGACTGTACAGTCGTTGAATTGCACCGAACATTGTGCGCGTGAATCCTGTCGCTCCCGGATGGCCCGATTATGGCTCAGGCGACGGCCTTTTCTTTCACCATTATCGTCGCATGACAAATGCCTGGCTCTGCAACCGAAAGTCAGGGTCGCTCGTTCCCGCGGCCGTTACGCGACCGGGTTTACGTCGAACACTGAGCAGGCCCGCTGCACTTCCGTTCGCGGAACGTTGCAACGCGTGCCGGGCGGGCCAATTAAATCAGATCCTGACGCGGACCCCAAACACCGGGTGCCGGCACCGGCATCGCGAGGCCGCGCCCCGCCAGCCTTTAGCGACCGCGGCCTGTGCCAGCGGTACACGACAGCGCAAGACCGAGAAACCGACGAATAAGGAGGTGGTACTGATGGATACGAAGCATCATTTGGTGAGCGTCGACGGCGTGCGGCTGCACGTCGCCGAACAAGGCGAGGGCCCGCTCGTCATTCTGGTACACGGCTTTCCCGAGCTATGGTATTCGTGGCGTTTCCAGCTGCCGGCGCTGGCCGCGGCCGGCTATCGTGCGGTTGCTATCGACCAGCGCGGCTACGGCCGTTCATCCAAGTTCTGGAATACGGATGCCTACCGCATCGGCGCACTGACCGCCGATCTGCGCGGCCTGGTCACGGCACTCGGTGAACGCCAGGCCGTCCTGGTCGGCCACGACTGGGGCGCACCGGTGGTGTGGTCAGCGGCGTGGATGTACCCGGAAAGTTTTCGCGGGGTGTTCGGCATGTGCGTGCCATTTTCAGGGCGCGGTGTGATCGCGTTGCCCGGCAACCCGTTCGGGGAACGCCCGCCGCACGAGGTCCACCGGGCAATCGCCGGACCGGGCCAAATCTTCTACCAGGAGTACTTCGCAACACTCGGACCGATCATCGACGAGATCGAAGTCGACCTGCGCGGTTGGGTGCGCGATATCGTGTGGACGGTGTCGGGTGACGCGCTGGCGGCGTCGGGGCTCGAACTCGAAGGCCAGGACCCGGTCGAGCTGACGCGCGCCAGCGCGCTGTGCCTGAAGCCCGGCGATCTGATGCGCGAACGCTTCGTCACCCCGGACTCGATGCCGGCATGGTTCACCGAATCGGATCTCGACGTTTTCGTCGAGGCGCTCGAGTGCGGTGGTTTCGCCGGCCCGCTCAGCTACTACCACAACCTCGGGAACGACTGGCACGACCTCGAGCCGTACGCGAAGCGCAAGCTCGAAGTGCCGGCGATGTTCCTCGGTGCCGAATACGACATCGGCACGTGGTGGGGCGCGGAGGCGATCGAGCGTGCACCCGAGTGGATACCGAACTGGCTCGGCAGCCATGTACTCGCAGGCGCCGGCCATTGGTTGCAACAGGAGCGAGCGGCCGAGACCAACGCCATACTGCTGGATTTCCTGCGCAAGCTGGACTGAATACCGCGACAGGGCATCGGCCGCCCGGCGCTCCGCGGCGTTCGCGGTCGCGTGTTCGACCGGAATCCGGCACCGGTGAGCCGTGCGGCACCCGCGCGGCAATTACCTGCAACCCGTTGCCAGGGAGCACGCGCCGATCGCGCCGGCGATTGTCGCCCGCCGAGCGACGCGCCCGGCTGCGGCGGCGAGCGCTGGCCAACATTACTAACGTTGCTTTGTCCGCATCGAACGCGCGTTCGTCCGTGCTCCTCGCTCGTCCATGACAGCGAAATCCCTGTCACAATTATTGTCACGTCACGAACGAAATTCAGCGTGATCTGCCGTTACCCGAACACTCGCTATGTGGTTGT
>CAXBJY010000106.1:0-15910 GCA_963976285.1 uncultured Gammaproteobacteria bacterium | reverse complement strand
GGCCAGCGCCAGCTCATCGTCGGCGACCGCAATGTCGGCAAGACGGCACTCGGACTCGACATCGTCGCGGCGCAGCGCGACACCGACGTCGTGTGTGTCTACGTCGTCATCGGACAGCCGATGTCACGCGTGCTCGCGGTGCGTGCGGATCTCGAACGCAGCGGTGCGCTCGCGAACACGGCCATCGTGGCCGCCGAAGCCACCGACACGCCCGGGCTCCAGTATCTCGCGCCCTACGCCGGCGCCACGCTGGCCGAGTATTTCCGCGATCAGGGTCGCGACGCGCTCGTCATCTACGATGATTTGACGAAACATGCGGACGCTTACCGCGAACTCGCGCTGCTGCTCGGTCGTCCTCCGGGACGCGAGGCTTTTCCTGGTGACATTTTCTATATCCACGCCGAGTTGCTGGAACGCGCGACCCCGCTGAATGCGCAGGCGGGCGGCGGCTCCGTCACCGCGTTTCCGATCGTCGAAACGACGGACAGCGACATTTCCGCGTATATCCCGACGAATCTGATCTCGATCACCGACGGCCAGATCTACCTCGATACGGCGCGCTTCGAGCGCAACCTGAGGCCGGCCGTCGACGTTGGCCGCAGCGTCTCGCGCATTGGCGGGGTCGCACAGCCACCGGCGATTCGGGCTGCCGCGCGTAATCTGCGCATCACGATGTCACGCTTCGAAGCGCTCGAGGCTATGACCCGGGTCGGCCTCGATGTCGATCCGCACACGAGCACCGCCATCGCTCGCGGTCGCATCATGCGTGAAATCCTGCGTCAGCCGCGTTTCACCGTCCGCCGCGTCGCCGATCAGCTGTACGCGCTGACGGCGCTGACCGAAGGCTGGCTGGACGGGACCACGCTGGCCGAGGTGTCGCGCAACGTGTGGGCGGGAGCGGACAGTCTGCGCGCCGAGCTGCCCGAGCACACCGCGGCGATCGAGGCGGGGCAGACCGTGCCGCCCGCGTGGCTGGAACGCGCGCGCGAATGCGCCGCGCGAAACCGCAACGACGTCGCGTGAAACGCGAACAGCAACTCCACGCTCGACTGCGCTCGCTGCACTCGCTCGGCGAGGCGATCGAGGCGATGAAAAACCTGTCGGCGCGGCACTATCGGGAGATGCGGGTTGCGGTTGAACCCGCGCGCCGGTACCGCGAGGGCATCGAGCGGATCCTCGGCTGGAGCGGCGCCGAACTGCCGGCCGGCGACGGCGCGCCCGGCCTGCTCATCATCGGCGCCGAACTTGGTCTGTGCGGCGGCTACAACGCCCGCGTCGTCGCGGCCGGCGTCGCGCATCGGGCCGCACTCGGAGACGGGCCGACCTATTGCGCCGGCCGGCGCGCCGCGACCCTGTTGCAGCGTCGCGGGGTCGCGCTCACCCACGTGTCGAGCACCCCGACGAGCCTTGAGGGGATCACGGAGTTTCTGCTCGGCCTGGCCGAGGAATTGCTCACCGCGTACGTCCGCGATCGGCTGTCGAGTCTCGACATCGTCTCGACGCAGTTCGTCGGGGTGGGCGATCACCCGACGAGCGTGCTCCGGCTGTTACCCCTCGCGGCGCGCGATACCGATCATGCGCCGCGGATCGCTTACGTCAGTCCGGCGATCCTGCGCTTCGCCACGATCCGCGAGTATCTGTATAGCGTGCTCTACGATCTGCTGCTCGACGCGCTCGCCTCGGAACACGGTGCGCGTCTCGTCGCGACACAGGCCGCCGGCCACTGGCTCGACGAACGCATGCGGCGCATACAGCAGCAACTCGCGGCGATCCGTCGCGAGGCGAGCACGCAGGAAGTGATCGAAATCGCCGCCGGTGCGCGGGCGCGCCGGGCGCAAACCGGTATTCAGCGAACCCGTTAGTGCCGGGCGCCCCTTGCGCGCGGTAAGCCGCGCATAGGTAACACGCCGAGCGGGCGCACTGTGGCGTAATACACCCGCGGCGAATTGATCACCGGGCGAATCGACTCGCGGTGCGTCCGCGCCGGCTAATGGAGACGATGAGGCAGCGGGTACCCGCCCGGCCGATGGCGCTACGCGCGCCGGCACGCTTCACACGACCGTGCCGACAACAGCACCGATCCCCGCCGTCGCCGCAATCGCGAGTGCCCCCCACAGCATCACCCGGGCAGCCGCACGCACGGCATTCGCCCCACCCGCCCGCGCGGCGATCGAGCCGAGCACCCCGAGGCTCACGAGTGCGGTGATCGAAACGACCGGGATCACGTGCGCGACCGGGGTGATCGCGACGGCCGTCAACGGCAGCAAGGCGCCGATCGAAAACGTCGCCGCCGACGTCAGCGCCGCCTGTAGCGGGCGCGTGTTCACGGTTTCAGAAATGCCGAGTTCGTCGCGCGCATGGGCGGCGAGATCATCAAAGGCCATCAACTGCGCCGCGACCTCTTCGGCGAGACCGGCCTCGACCCCGCGCCGGGCATAAATCTCGGCGAGTTCGGCGAGTTCTTCTTCCGGTGCTTGCGCAAGCGCCTCGCGCTCCTTCGCGAGATCGGCCTGCTCGGTATCGAATTGGGAACTGACGGAAACGTATTCACCGGCCGCCATCGACATCGCGCCGGCGACGAGTCCGGCAGTGCCCGCGATCAGGATACTGTCGTGTTCGGAAGCGGCCGCGGCCACGCCGACGATCAGGCTCGCGGTGGAGACGATGCCGTCGTTCGCCCCGAGTACGGCCGCGCGCAGCCAACCGATGCGGTGGATGAAATGATGTTCGCTGGAGTGACCGGCGGTCGCTGCACCGGCGTCGGTGTCATGGGGTTGCTGGTTCATCGTTCACATTATGCCCCGGGACTGCGCCGCGATGCGGTGCGCGACAACGGTGCATGCCGCGCAGCGGTTCATCGGTTCACCAGCAGCGCGCGAGCGTCGCCGGACGCCGTGCCGTGCATCGCCTGAACTGTGCTCAGCCGGCCGCGCGTGAGCCTTCGGCAGCGGTCAAACCGAGCACGTGCAAACACTCGCGCAGCGCCTCGTCGAGATCGATCGGTTCGAGCGCGTCGCGCACGAGGATGCCGACGAGGCTCGCCAGCAGCACGCGCGCCGTGGCCGCCGGTGCCTTAACGCCCGTCGCGGCGACGATCGCGGACAGCATTTCGGTCGTCTGTGCCGTGAGCCGGCTCAGCGCGGCCGTGTCACCACAGCGGCTCGCCGCGAGTTGCACCTCGAACCACAGCATCGGCAATTGATCGGAATGCTGCGTCGAGCCGAGATGCAGGTACGTCGACGTCGCTGCCCATAACGCCGCGTTCGGTTCGGGCGCGGCGTCGGCAGCCGCGCGGATGCGTTCGATGTATTGCGTCATCAAGCGCTGAAACGCGAGTTCGACGATCTCCTCGGTATCGCGGAAGTAGTAGTGCAGCGCGCTTTTCGCGAGACCGCTCGCCTCGGCGATCGCGCGCGACGTGCAGCCCGCAAGGCCGCGAGTGCGCAAAACACCGATAGCCGCAATGATCAGGGCTTCGCGTTTCGCCCGCTTGTTCGGCGACAGGGTCACGGGTCGGTGCTCGAGGGTGGAGCCGGGATCAGGCATCGTTCAGGGTTTCGTTGACAATTTTCGGGCAGCTGCCCTATATTCTAGGGCACTTGCCCTAATGTGTCTCGGCGCACGTGCGTTCGTGTGCCGAAGCGGCATCGCGAAGGGCATTTTCCTGCAACACCGCAAAGGGGCCCCACCATGAAATTTCACTGGTTCAACCTGATGCCCTGGCCACACCTGCCGGATGATTTCACGGAGAAACATCGCAGCGTGTGGGTGGACGTCGACTCGCGCCTGTTCGATCCGGTCAAGGCGAACAGGATTTACAACGACTATCTCGATTTGCTCGAACTTGCCGAGGACGTCGGTTACGACGGCCTCGGGATCAACGAGCACCATCAAAATGCCTACGGCCTCATGCCGTCGCCGCAGCTGATGGCCTCGACCTTGGCCCGGCGCACGCATCGCGCGTCGATCCTGCTGCTCGGGCAATCGCTCGCGCTGTACGACCCGCCAACCCGGGTCGCCGAAGAAATGGCCATGATCGACTGCATTTCCGGTGGCCGCTTGATCTCGGGCTTTCCGGTCGGCAGTTCGATGGACGACAACTATGCCTGCGGGGTGAATCCGGCGACGTTGCGCGAGAAATATCACGAAGCCCACGATCTCGTGCGCCGCGCCTGGTCCGATCCCGATGTGTTCGCCTGGAACGGCAAACACTACAAGCTGCGTTACGTGAATCTGTGGCCGCGTCCGATCCAGAACCCGCCGCCGATCTGGATCCCCGGCGGTGGCTCGCTCGAAACCTGGGATTTCTGTGCCGCGAATCGCTACAACTACAGTTACCTGTCGTTCTCGGGTTACGTGCGCGGGGCGCAGCTGATGCAGGGTTTCTGGCAGCGCATGGAAGAACTCGGACAGGATTTCAATCCGTACCAGGCAACGTTCGCGCAGCAGATCTGCATCGCGGAAACGGATGCCGAAGCGAAGCGGCTGTATGAGAAACACGCGCGCTATTTCTTCTCGCGTTGTCTGCACGTGCATCCCGGATTTGCCGATGCACCGGGCTATCGCACGGAGCCAACGATCCGCGCCGGCCTCGCCTCGCAGATGGCGGGTCAGTCGTCCGCGTTGAACCAGGCGGCCGCGCTGTCGTGGGAAGAAATGATCGAGAAGGGTTACATCGTGGCCGGGAGCCCGGACAGCGTGGCCGAGCAGATCGACAGCGTCGCGAAGTCGCTCAAGGTCGGCCATCTCGTGTGCCTGCTGCATTTCGGTGACATGCCGAACGAGCTGTGCCAGTACTCGACGAAACTGTTCGCGGAGAAAATCATTCCGCAGATGCGCGGCATGTGGAAAGACTACGAAGACCACTGGTCGCCGAAACCGATGGCCGCCGAGGATCGCGCGATACCGCGCGTTGTCACCCCACCGCCGCACACTACCCCGCAGTTAAAGGAGGCAGGCTGATGAAACTGCAAACGATGTCGGTCGGACCCGCCGCAAGCGAAGTCCACTACTACCGCGCCGGCAAGGGCGAACCGTTACTGTACCTGCACCACCTGATGGGCATCGCCGGCACGGAGCCGGCATTGGCGAGGCTCGCGGAACACTTCGACGTGATTGCGCCCTACGCGCCCGGCTGGGGTCCGGCAAAAGACCAGCTCGAGCAGGTGGACGAAGGCCCGCTCGATCTCGTGCTGCACACGATCGATGTGCTCGATGCGCTCGCGATCGAACGCGCGCACGTGTGCGGCATCAGCATCGGTGCGTGGATGGCGGCGGAACTCGCCGCAATCGCGCCGCAACGCGTGTCGCGTCTCGTCCTCGTCAACCCGATCGGCCTGTGGCTCGATGATGCGGTGGGTGAAGACCCGTTCGCGCAGCACCCGGGCTGGCCGTCGAAAATCCTGTTCGCCGACGCGGACGGCCGTCAGCAGTATCTGTTCGAGGGCCGCGACAAGATGGACGCGCATGTCGAGGAGTTGCTGAACCTGCGCGCCGGGGCGAAATTCCTGTGGCCGATCCCGGACACCGGGGTTGCGCGCCGCCTGCCCCGGGTCAAGGCACCGACGCTCGTCGTCACGAGCGATCAGGATGTCGTGGTACCGGCGGCGCATGGCGCGGCCTGGCAGCGGCTCATTGCCGGCTCGAGTCTCGCGACGCTGACGGGCGCGGGACACATCGCCGGGTTCGATCAGCCCGATGCGTTCGCGCGTCTCGTGACGGAGTTTCTCTCCGGGGAAGCGATCGCGGCGGTGGCTTGATCAAGCGGGGGACGCATTGAGTGGTTCAATGCGTCCCCACGTTTCCCGGCATCAACGATCGGCGAACGCCGGCATGACTTCACGCGCGAACAGCGCGTTCGAGCGCGAACTCAATTTCGGATCGATACCGGCCGGATGGCTCGACTGGATGAAATCCGTGCACTTGTAGTCCGTGCAGAATCGATCGAGTTGCTCTCCTACCTGATCCGGCGTACCCACGAACAGCGCCGTGCCCGCGAGCGGCGAGGTGCGGATTTCTTCCGGTTTGCTGAACGGCAGCGGTTGATCGTCGCCTTCCACGTCCGCGGCTTCCGCGAGGACGCGTTCGTAGTAGCCGAATACGTGCGCGAAATGCTCCTGGCATTCTTCCCACGCCTGATCCTCGGACGGTGCGCAATACACCATGCGTAACTGGGCAATGCGGAACTGATCCGGGTCACGACCACAGTCGCGCAGCGCATCGAGGTAAGCCGGCGCCGGATCGGGCCCGAGCGTCGTCAGCAGGTTCGCGCCGAGTTCGGCGGCACGGCGGATCGCCTTCGGACCCCGCGCGCCGATCCACAGCGGCGGATGCGGCTGCTGCACCGGTTTCGGTGCCAGCGTCATGTTCGACACGCTCGTGAAGCGGCCGTCATACGTGACATTGTCTTCCGTGAACAGGCGCTGCATCAGATCGATGCCTTCGACGAGGCGCGGCGCGCGTTCACGCCGATCGATTTTGAACGCGTTGAATTCATCGTGCGTATAGCCCTGACCGACCCCGATATCAAAGCGTCCGTTCGACAGGATGTCGGCCAGCGCGATGTCTTCGGCGGCGCGCACCGGATGAATGAACGGCAGCAGCAACACGAACGTACCGATCCGGATCCGGGTCGTCACGGCCGCGATCGCGGCCGCCATCGACAGCGAGGCCGGGTTGTAGGCATCTTCGGTGAAGTGGTGTTCGGTCAGCCAGATATGGTCGTAGCCGAGTTCTTCCGCTTCGATCATTTGATCGAGCATGGCGCGATAGAACGCCGGCGGCGACATGTGCCACCGTTGCGGATTGCGAAAGTCGTACATGATCCCGAATTTCATCGTTTTTTGTTCTCCTTATCCTCGAGCTTGTGGTGTGTTCTATTGTTGTGCGTCGTGCGCGGATTACCTGTCCACTTGTTCCCGGCCAGACGGCGTGCTCCAGCCGCGCAGGGACGGCCCGGCTTTTTCGAGTGTACCCGATGGCGGACCGCGTTCGGACCGTGGCCGGCACGATTATTTACGTCGTGCACCTCGCGATTTTGCGCAACGAGGTCGGCGCCCTCCGGGCCGGTGTTATCATGAACGCCCCGAGGTTTTGAGCACGACGATGTCCGACGCACCCGCCTACGAAATCGACGTGGCCGCATTCTGGGCCGATCCGTATCCCGACCTGGCGCGCATGCGCGAACACATGCCCGTATGCCAGGTACCCCAACTCGGCGCCACCCTGCTCACCCGCCATGCAACGATTTTCGTCAACGAGAAAAAAACCGACATCTTTTCGTCCTGGCAACCCGGCGGGCTGATGACCACGCTGATGGGCGAAAACCTCATGCGCAAGGACGGCGCGGCGCACCAGGCCGAGCGCAAGGCGATTTTTCCCGCGGTGTCGCCGCGCACGGTCAAGGACGTATGGCTCGCGCAATTCCGCGCCGATGCCGATCGCCTGCTCACGGAACTCGCGCCGCGCGGACACGCCGACCTGCTGAACGAGTTCGCGATGCTGCTGTCCGGCGATGCGCTGCGCGCGATTACGGGGCTGACGAATATGACGCCCGTGGAAATGAACCGGGTGAGCCAGGGCATGATCGACGGTTGCGCGAATTACACGGGCGACCCCGCGGTCGAGGCAAACTGCCACGATTGCACCGCTTCGATCGACCGGCATATCGACGAGATGCTGCCGCGCCTCGCAGCCGCACCCAATCATTCACTGCTGTCGGTACAACTCGCCGCGGGCCTCGACGAGGCGCAGATCCGCGCGAATATCAAACTCGCGATTTCCGGCGGGCAGAACGAACCCCGCGACGCGATCGCCGGCGCCATCTGGGCCCTGCTCACGCATCCGGAACAACTCGCGAAAGTGCGCGCCGGTGAAGCGACCTGGTTGCAGGCGTTCGAGGAATACGCGCGCTGGATCTCGCCGATCGGGATGTCGCCGCGCCGGGTTGCGCAGCCCTACGAACTCGACGGCGTGCACTTCGAACCGGAAGATCGCGTCTTCCTCATGTTCAGCTCGGGTAATCGCGACGAGGACGTGTTCGAGCACGCCGATCGCTTCAGCGTCACGCGCAACACCTCGACGTCACTCGCGTTCGGCGCCGGCCCGCATTTCTGCGCCGGCGCCTGGGCGTCACGTGCCCTCATCGCCGAGGTCGCGTTACCGGCAGTATTCGCGCGCCTCGAAAACCTGCGGTTCGACGAGGCCGCGACCGTAACGTTCGGCGGCTGGGCATTTCGCGGGCCATTGAATCTGCCTTGCCGGTGGGATGCCTGATCCTGACGACCGGTACAAACCCGGCAGCGGGACTGATCCCGCCGTTATTCGCGCGCTGACGTTTTAACCACCGACTGATATTGTCGCGTGCTAGGTGCAGTCCGCGTTATAGAATTCAGTTGACCGCGATATAACGAAACGAGGAGACCGCCCATGCCGGCACCAAACCTGACGTGCTGCATCACGTTCGATTTCGACGCCATGTCCTCCTGGGTCGGCACGATGAAATCACGTAACCCGAGCATGATATCGCGCGGGCAGTTCGGCGCCGTCGCCGTCCCGCGGATCCTCGATCTGCTCGATCGCCACAACGTCCGGGCGAGTTTCGCGGTGCCGGGCCACACGGCCTACGCGTTCCCGAACGTCGTCGCGGCGATCGGTCAACGCGGCCATGAAATCGTCCACCACGGCTGGGTCCATGAGAACCCGGCCGACTTCGATGAGGCGGGCGAACGGCGTAACCTCGAAGAAGGTTTGCGCGCACTCGAACGCGTCACCGGGGTACGCCCGTCCGGCTATCGTTCACCGGCCTGGGACTTCAGCCCGCGCACGGTGGATCTGCTGCTCGAATACGACTTTCTCTACGATTCGAGCTGTATGGGTCACGACTATTACCCGTATTACCTGCGCACCGGCGATGAATGGGCCGTCGATGCCGCGTACCGCTTTGGCACGACGACCGAACTCGTTGAGTTGCCGGTCACGTGGGGACTGGATGACTTCCCGGTATCGGAATTCGTTCTCGGTTTTAATGAAGGCCTCAAGGCGCCATCGGCGGTCGAGGAAATCTGGCGCGGCGACTTCGATTACGCGCTCGCGCACAGTCGCGGCGGCGTGTTCATCCTCACCCTGCACCCGCAGACGATAGGCCGCGGCAACCGACTGCTCATGCTCGAGCGCCTGCTCGAACACTTCGCGGCGCAGGACGGGGTCGTGTTCGACACGATGCACAATTACGCGAGCCATTGGAAAGCGTCGAATCCGCGCTCCGCCTGGGCAAGCGCGAACCCCGATCTGACCGGTGCGAATGCCATCACGCCCTGAGCCCGCCTTCGCTTATTGCGTGCCGTCGATGCGTTTGCAAACGCAGGACACCTGCGCGTTCGTCGGCGCTTGAATGCCGCCACTGACCATTGCTGTCATCGCCCTGAACGCTTTCATCCGCGTCGACACTCCGATAATCGAGCGACCGTCGACCACGGCATGAAGGCCGGGGCAACCGCTGCAACGCGCTATGCCGCGGTGTCACGGTACCGGGCGACAGTCGAGCGGCCGGCGCGAACCGCTCGTCGGCGAACAAGCCCAAACTGTTCCCCCGCGGCCATTCGACCCGGCGCGAAATCCCTGCCGCGGAACTACCCGACCGTCCGTGCGACGTCGCGAACGCAGTCCCGCCCCGGTCATCGAACGTCGTCGCCGGTCTCATGACCCACCGGGTGTTGAGTGCCAGTGGTGGTTGTTCGATGATTGGCCAAAGCAACAACGAACGGAGAACGAGCCATGAGCGACTACCAGGACATCCTCTACGACGTTGACGGTCGTACCGCAACCATCACGATCAACCGACCGAAAAAATATAACGCGTTCCGCCCGCGTACGGTCGTCGAACTGATCGACGCGTTTCAGGTGGCGGGCTGGGACCGCGACATCGGCTCGATCGTCTTCACCGGCGCCGGCAACAAGGCATTCTGCACCGGCGGCGATCAGTCAGACCACGAAGGCGGACAGTACGGCAGTAACGATGCACGTGGCGCCGTCGGCATGCCGGTCGAAGAACTGCATTCGGTGCTGCGCGACGTGCCGAAGCCGGTCATCGCGAAAGTACGTGGCTACGCCATCGGCGGCGGCAACGTGTTCGCGGCTATCTGCGACATGACGATTGCGTCCGAGAACGCCATCTTTGGCCAGGTCGGACCGAAGATGGGTTCCGTCGACCCCGGTTTCGGCACGGCCTACCTCGCGCGCTGCGTCGGCGAAAAGAAAGCGCGCGAGATCTGGTACATGTGCAAACGCTACAGCGCGGCCGAAGCGCTGGAAATGGGGCTCGTCAATGCCGTGTATCCGGACGACATACTCGATGCAGAAGTGAACAACTGGTGCGAGGAACTGAATCAGCGCAGCCCGACCGCGATCGCACTGGCAAAGAAGAGCTTCAACGCGGATACGGAATCCATTCGCGGCCTGAGCCAGTTCGCGATGCAGGCAGTGAAGCTCTATTACTGGACGGACGAATCGCGCGAAGGTGTCCAGGCGCTGAATGAGAAACGCGACCCGGATTTCATGAAGTACTATAAATAGCGCGGCCGCGGTCGTTGCGCATCGCCGGTACGCAACGGCAAGCGACGTGGCAACGAATGCATGGAGGGAGGTCCCGGTACGATGAATGATTATGTTGATGAAACGGTCGCGCACATCGACCGCAGCGAACTGCCGCAGTGGATTAGCGACCATGTGCGTACCTACCAGGAATCGGACGGCAAGGAAGGCCACTACTGGGATGCCACCGCGGTGGGTGGTTCCGGCCCGGTACCGTGCTTGCTGCTGACGACCGTCGGGCGGCGTTCCGGCAAAGCAACAACCCATCCGCTCGTCTATGGCAGGGACGGTGACCGCTACGTCATCGTCGGCTCGAAAGGCGGCGCGGACACCCACCCGCAATGGTATTTCAACCTGCGCGCGGCGCCCACGGTCGACGTCCAGGTCGGCCCCGAGCGGTTCACCGCCACCGCGACGCTCGCGGCCGGCGACGAACGCCGGCGCCTGTGGTCGCTGATGACGCGCGTGTGCCCGCCGTACGAGGATTACCAGGCGAAAACGCAGCGCGAGATCCCGATTTTTGTGCTGCAGCGACACCGCAATGATTGACGGCGGCGGGCAAAGCACTCTACCGTAACAGTCACTACATTTCGTTGAAGGAGAGCCCAGCATGTCCAGCGCCACAGCCCGGACCCACAACGACCAGAACCCGGCCTTTCGCTTCGATTCCTCGACTGTCGAGTGGGGTGACTTTTTTACCGACGGTACGTTCTACCGGATCCTGAATGTTGATCTGGCAGCCGGCACCGCGGACATGATCGTGAAGTTCGCACCGAACAGCCAGTGCATGTACCACCGCCATGCCGCGACGACACAGACGCTCGTACTGCAGGGCGAACTCCGCGTGCGCGAACAGGTCGACGGCACCGAAGTGATCAAGGTGAAACCGGCCGGCAGCTTTTCGGTTGGCGGCGAAGGCGAGATCCATATCGAGGGCAGCGGCGACGAGGAAGCGATCATCTTCTTCGGCATGCGCACCGATACCGATGTGATCTATGAACTATTGAATGAAGACCTCACGTTGCGGCGGGCGGTTACCGTGGCGGACTTCGACCGTGACTGGCGCGCCCGCTGGCCAGGCGACACCGCCGCAAGCTGAGTGAGCTCCACCGGCAGGAATCCGCGCACGCGGATTCCTGCGCACCCACGCGGGCACGCAGCCACCCTGCCAGTCCCGGCCGGACCCCGTGTCGAACCCGGTAACCACGTAAACGGCGGGAGATCCCAGCCATGACCATCACAGGCGCGCACCGCGCAATCCTGATCTCGATAACCCTGTTTGCCACTGCCGGCGTCGGCCGCGCCGCGGAACAAACCCCGGATTCGAACCTCCCCGAGCACAGTGCCGGCGGCGAATGGCCGAGTTACAACAAAACGCTGGACGGGCAGCGCTGGTCACCGCTGACCCAGATCAACACGGCGAACGCGGGCGAACTCGGCGAGGTCTGTCGCTACAAGGTCGCGGACAACGGCTCGTTCCAGGCCGGGCCCATCGTCATCGACAACGTCATGTACCTGACAACCGCCACCGACACGCTGGCGATGGATCCGACGAACTGCAGGGTACTGTGGCGCCATCGTCACCGTCGCGATCGCGCGGCGCCGTTTCCCGTCAACCGCGGTGTCGCCTATTACGCGGGGCGGCTGTTTCGCGGCACGGACGACGGCCAGGTGATCGCGCTCGATGCCCGCAGTGGCGCGGAGTTGTGGGCGAACACGGTCGGCAATCCCGGCGAGGGCGAAATCGTAACCGGCGCGCCGCTCGCGTGGAACGGCATCCTCATTGTCGGCACCGCGGTGTCGGAATTCGGCGTGCGCGGACGGGTCATTGCGTACGACACGATGACGGGACGCGAACTGTGGCGCTTCCACACGGTGCCCGCCCCGGGCGAGCCGAATGCCGATACGTGGCGCAATACGATCTGGAACGACACCGGCGGGGGCGGCGGTGGTACGTGGTCGCATTTCGCGCTCGACCCGTCGACCGCGGAAGTGTTCATCCCGGTCGCGAACCCGATCCCGGATTTCGTGCCAGCCGAACGTCCCGGCGACAATCTGTATACGAACTCGGTACTCGTCCTCGATGCGCTGAGCGGCAAACTCAAGTGGTGGTATCAGCTCGCGCCAAACGACGGACTCGATCACGATCTCGCCGCCGCACCCGTGCTCTACCGCAACGGCAACAACGAACAACGCATGGCGGCGGCCGGCAAGGACGGCTACCTGCACATCGTCGATCGACGCACGCACGAACTCGTGGCGAAAACCGCCGTCACGACGGTCGATGAACCCGTCGTCACCCCGACCCCGGAGGGGGTCAAGGCGTGCCCGGGGCCAGCCGGCGGGGTCGAATGGAATGGTCCCGCCTACGACCCGAAACTGAACCGCCTCGTGGTCGGCTCGCTCGACTACTGCGCGATTTTTATCAGCGAACCGGGCACCTCGAAACCGGAAGCGGGGGGCTATCTGATGGGCGGTCGCTGGTCCGGGATCGGTGATCCACGCGGCTGGATTTATTCCATCGATGCCGACAGCGGCAAAGTGAAATGGCGCTATCACGCCGAGCAAGCCGTGGTCGGCGCGATCACACCGACCGCCGGCGGCGTCGTTTTCGGCGGTGATAACGCCGGGGCGTTCTTCGTGTTCGACAGCGCGAGTGGCGATATCCTGAAACGGATCGAAACCGGTGGCTCGTTGTCCGGCGGTGTCATCACCTACGAGGTGCGCGGCAAGCAGTACGTTGCCATGACCTCGGGCAATATCTCGCGTTCCTTGTTCGGTGCGACCGGGCGCCCGCACATCGTGATCATGGCACTGCCCGACCCGGTGATCGCGGCACAACGCTCGGGCCAGGCTTCCCGCATCGATGCCGGACGCGACGCTTATCTTACGTCTTGCGCCGTATGCCACGGCGCCGACGGCAATGCGTGGCACCCGATCGAATTGCGCTCGGTCAAATCCCGCCTGGATCGGGCGCAACTCGTCGAGTTCATCAAGCATCCGCGCGCACCGATGCCGCGGGTATTCCCCGCACCCCTGAGTCGCGAGGAAGAGCAACGGGTGCACGACATCGCGGATTTCATCCTGCAATGGTGATGGCCCGTGCTGTTTGAACGCGCGCCGCGATGAGCGCTTGCCGCACGTGCAATCCGTTAATGCCGCCCTCGTCCGCCGGTACTCCGGGCGCGGGGACCGTGTCGTGCGCGCGATCACACGTGCCAATGGCGCAACAGATCGTTTATTCTTCCCGACTCTACTGCCACGCCGTTAACTACGCTGCGAAAGCCCACCGTGACGTCGACCAGCCCAAGTCTCCGCGAACACCGGCGTAGCGCCGTACTCGAATCGATAGTCGACTACATGCTCGACGAGGGTTTGAGCAACATGAGCCTGCGTTCACTCGCGGCCGCCGCGGACACGAGCGACCGCATGCTCCTGTACTATTTCTCGGACAAGAATGACCTCATGTTTTCCGCGTTCGAGTGCTATGTGCAGCGACTCTCGGCGCGCCTCAGTGAGATGCTGCCCACGGGACGACAACCGTTCGATCTGTTGCTGTCCGGCATGTGGAATCTGCTGAAAGCACCCGAATACGAGCCTTACCTGCGGATCTGGTACGACGCGCTCGGCCATGCCTCGCAGGGTGAAGATCTGTACCGTTCGATGACGAACCGGGTGATCAACGTATGGCTCGAATACTTCGAGGCCCGTCTCGACGCGCCGCCGGGTTCGCGCCGCGATCAGGTCGCGGCACTCGTCGCCGCGGCGTGCGGACTCGTGATGATGCGTTACATCGGCC
This sequence comes from uncultured Gammaproteobacteria bacterium, assembly GCA_963976285.1. Taxonomy (GTDB): domain Bacteria; phylum Pseudomonadota; class Gammaproteobacteria; genus UBA11873. Next base: position 1,521 of record CAXBJY010000106.1, on the reverse strand, counting down.
GTGCGGACGAAGCGGACGTCGCCGCGAAAGTGCTGTCGCGCAAGGTCCGGGAATCGCGACGACCGGGCTCGACGAAGCGCGGCTAGCCGGTAACGTCCGCGGCCGCAGTGCCGCAAAGCCAGCGCCCGGGATGATTCATCTCCCGACGTTCACACTGCGCGCACCGGCAGCGATTTCAGCCCGACGAGGCGGTTGTTCGCTGTCCATTGCGGCTCGCCCGCAAGTTCGAACTCAAGACCACAGTCGCGCAACTCTTCGAACACAAGCTTCAGTTCGAGTCGCGCCAGCGACGAGCCGAGGCAAAAATGCACGCCGGCGCCGAAGCCGAGATGCGGATTCGGCGAGCGGGCGATATCAAACTCGAACGGCCGTTCGAAAACGCGCTCGTCACGGTTCGCCGACATTTCCCAGAACGTCACCTTGTCGCCTTCGCGAATACGCTTGCCGTGGAATTCGACATCGCGCGTGGCGGTGCGACGCTTGTAGCACGACGGTGTGGTCCAGCGGACGATCTCCTCGGCCGCGGTTTTTATCAAGCCGGGTTGCACGCGCAACTGCTCCCACGACGCGCGATGGCCGGTGAGTGCGTACAAGCCACCGCTGATCGAGCGGGTCGTCGTTTCCGCCCCGGCCGGAAACAGCAGGCCGAAAAATGATCGCAGTTCGTGATCCGACAGCGTCGATCCGTCGGCCTCGAAACGGGCGTGAACGATCGCGGAGAAAATATCGTCCTGCGGGGCCGCGCGCTTGTGCTCAATCAGGCCCTGCGCATAGCGACGGATCTTCTTCGTGTACTCGATGGCGATCACGGCATCCGACGGCGCCTCGATTCCGCGATCGACCCAGTCGGTGAGCATGAGACGGTCGTCCTCGGGCACCCCGAGTACGATACAAATTGCCTGGGTCGGTATTTCTCGCGAGATGCGCGTGGCGAAATCAAACGCCTCCCCGCGCCTGATCTCGCCAAGCAGCTCCCGGGTGCGGCGCCTCAGTTCGTCTTCGAGGGCCGCGATCGCTTTCACCGTGAAGCCCTTGTTCACGATCGCGCGCAGCCGACGATGATGCGGATCGTCGGTTTGATTCATGACGTTACCGGCCGAGATTTCGTCCTTGATGGTCGTGCCACCAGCGGTGCGTGTGCCGCCCTTGTCCGAGGAGTAGGTCTTCGGATCCATGATCACGGCGTTGACATCGGCGTAGCGGCTGATCACCCAGAACCCCTCGCTGTCCGGGGTCGCCGCGGTCGGTTCGTGCCAGTAGACCGGCTCGTTCGCGCGCAGCCAGGTGAAGAACTCGTGCGGAAATCCGTGCGAAAAATTCCTGCCGTCAGACAGGTCGACAAACGGTTTGCTCATGCGAATTCCCTGGTCTTGACTAGAGCCTGCTTATCTTTCATCGGCACCTCTGTTGCCCCTGAAAAATCGTCGATCAAGGCGCAACGAGCGTGATTTGGTCGTTCCAAAATGAGCGAGTTGCAACGCCGGGTGACGGTTTTTCAGGGGCAACCCGAAGGGCTGAGAC
>CAXBJY010000105.1:0-17019 GCA_963976285.1 uncultured Gammaproteobacteria bacterium | reverse complement strand
TGCGCACTCCGGCGTTACTCATCGCTCATTTAGCCCGGCTAAACTACGCTCTTCGCGCCCTGGATTGCGCAACAATGACTCCCGGCGCGACGCTACTTATTTTTGAGACCGCTTCTAGTTGTTGTCGTCGGAGGACTGCTGCAGATCGAGCGCGACGGAATTGATGCAGTAGCGCAGGTTCGTCGGTGCCGGTCCGTCGGGAAAGACATGCCCCAGGTGCGCGTCGCACGCGGCACACAATACTTCGGTGCGGACCATGCCGTAACTCGTATCATCGCGCACGGTCACGTGATCGTCGGCGGCAGGGCGCCAGAAGCTCGGCCACCCGGTGCCGGAATCAAACTTGTGGTCCGATTCGAACACGGGCGTACCGCAGCACTTGCACACGTACGTACCGGGGTCCTTCGTCGCGTGGTACTTGCCGGTGAACGCACGTTCCGTGCCGTGTTCGCGGCAGACACTGTATTCTTCGGGACTCAGCTGGGCGCGCCACTCGGCGGCCTCCTTCGTTACTTTTTTGACCATAGTTGCACTCTCCATTGAGCACGTGAGGCGCGCGGCTGGCTCAGGCATTGGGCTTGCGCGTCCTCAAGGTAATCGATTGGCTGCCGATCGAGGTCGAACCGACCGGATATTTCGCCACGGCCTCCGGGTTCGCGCTGCCTTCGGCGACACCGGCGGCGCGGGACGGGACATTCCCCGTCTGCGCTTTTCGGCTATTATAAATGATTACGGACAGCGTCCGGCGCTCGCAAGGACTCCGCGCTCGCCGGTACATGAACAATCGCGGGAGATTGGCATTGCGAATCGCACTACTCGAAGACGACCTCGACCAGGCGGCGTTATTCACCGAGTGGCTGAAAGCCAGCGGGCACAGTTGCGAGCACTTCGCCGCGGGCAAGCCATTCATCCGCAATATCAAGCACGACAGCTACGACGTACTCATGCTCGACTGGATGGTGCCGGACATGGACGGCTACGAGGTTCTGCGGTGGGTCCGCGAGAACTTCGACTGGCCGGTTCCGATCGTCTTCGTTACCGCGAAGGATGACGAGGACGACATCGTACGGGCGCTGGAACAGGGCGCCGACGACTATATCGTCAAACCCGCGAAACAACGCGAACTCGTCGCGCGGATTTCAGCCGTCGCGCGCCGCGCATCACCCGTCGACGAATCGCAGAATGAACTCGAGTACGAGCCGTTCTCGATCGACCTCGGCAATCACGAAGTCAAACGCGACGGCACCCGGGTCGAGGTGACGCAAAAGGAATACGAGTTGATCGTGTTCCTGTTCCGCAACATCGGTCGCATTCTGTCGCGTGCCCACATCCTCGAGAGCGTGTGGGGCCGGAACCCGGACATCAACACGCGCACCGTCGACACCCACGTCAGCCGGATCCGGACGAAACTCTCGCTCGCCCCGGAGATGGGCTGGAAGCTGTCGTCCATCTACCAGCACGGCTACCGGCTCGAACGAATCACGTCCTGAGCGCCGCGTGACAGCCGCCCCGGCCCCGGCGATTGTCGCCACCGGGCTAACGCGAGCTGTTCAGCATCCAAGCATTCTTTTCATGTGTGTCGATCCGACGCACGAGCAAATCGACCGTCGCGGCATCGCCCGCGTTTTCCGCCGCGCTGATCACCCGCTTCGCGGTGGCGACGACCGTCGCCTGGTCGGCAGCGAGTTCCGCGAGCATGTCCGTCGCCGCGGGGACCGTTTCACTGTCGACGATTTTCGTCCGCGCCGCGAAGGCCCGATAGCTGCCGGGCGCGGTCTCACCGAGGGTGCGGATGCGCTCGGCGATTTCATCGACCGCAAGTGCGAGTTCGGTGTATTGCGCTTCGAACAGGCCATGCAGTGAATGGAAGGAAGGCCCGGTGACGTTCCAGTGAAAATTGTGCGTTTTCAGGTACACCGTATAGGTGTCGGCGAGTAAATCCGCGAGCCCGTCGGCAACGGCCCGGTTTTGCGTGTCAGTCATTTCCTGCACTCCTCATGGCTTGGATGAGACTATTCTGGGCTTGACCGATTTATAAATAAAATTTATTTTTTATTATTTATTAATATATTTTAACTAATTAATTGAAACTCCCGATGATGTTTCGTTGCGGGACGACGATCTGTGCGACCACCGGGCGAGTCAATGAGCGGCCGGCGGATTACCCGAACCCCGCGCCAGGTACGGGCGCTCGTGTCCGATCCCGGCGGGGCGACGCCGGACCGAGCCGGAATTTCGCCCCCGCCCGTAGCCCGGACGACCGCGCGGCGTCACCCCGACGCGAGAGGCCACAACCACGCGGCACCGCGAACGCCGCTGCTGTCCCCGTAGCGGGCTCGCAGGAGTCGCGTCTCGATCCGGTCGCTGAACACGTACGTCGGCAGCAGCCGGGTCGTATGGTCGATGAGTTCGACAATATTCGACAATCCACCGCCGAGTACGATCACGTCGGGATCGACGACATTGATCACCGTCGCCAGACCGCGTGCGAGTCGATCGGCATACCGGGACAGCGCGGCCTGCGCGGTCACCTCGCCGGCGGTAATGCGCGCGGCGATCTGATCCGCGGGCAGTTCGTCGCCGCCCGCCGCGGCGTAGGCGCGGGTCAGACCAGCGCCATTGAGGTAGGTTTCGAGACAGCCGCGGCGCCCGCAATAGCACGCCGGCCCCGGGAGTTCGTCGCTGCGGGGCCAGGGCAGCGGGTTGTGTCCCCACTCGCCCGCGACGGCATTGCGGCCGCGCACGATCTGCTGCGCCAGCACGAACCCGCCGCCCGTGCCGGTGCCGAGTATCACGCCAAACACGCCCGTTGCACCCGCTGCCGCACCATCAACCGCTTCGGACAGCGCGAAGCAATTCGCGTCGTTTTCGAACCGCAATGTGCGCTCGAGCACGCGTTCGAGATCGCGGTCGAGCGGCATGCCGTTCAGCTCGATCGTGTTCGAATTGCGGACCAGCCCGGTCGACGGCGACAACGACCCGGGCATACCGATCCCGACCGGACACCGGCGTCCCGCGCTTGCTTCCAGACGCCCGACCACACCGGCGACGGCCGCGACGATAGCGTCGTAATCACCGCGCGGGGTGGATTCGCGGTGGCGTGCGAGAATCGAACCGTCGTCGCCGAGCACGACGCCCTCGATCTTCGTGCCACCGAGATCTACGCCGATGCGCATGGACGTCGATGCGGCCCTGGTTCAGGCCGGCGTGTGCCGTGCCTGGCGCCGGGCCGGGCCGGGTCGCGGACCGGCGCGTTCGTCTTTGCCGTCGGTATGCCCCTTAAGTTAGAATCCACGCGGCATTTCCCCTTCATCGCAGATTGAAAACGCCGATTTGCCGGCAGAGACTCCATGACCGCAATTCCCAATTATCAACGCCGTGCGAGTATCGGCGTTAAAGTCGGCTCCGTCACGATCGGTGGCGAACATCCCGTTGTCGTCCAGTCGATGACGAATACGGATACGGCCGATGCCGCGGCCACCGCGAAACAGGTCCAGCAGCTCGCTGCAGCCGGCTCGGAACTCGTACGGGTAACCGTCGATACGGAAGCCGCGGCGGCGCAAATCGCCCGCATTCGTGACATGCTCGATGCCATCGGTTGCCGCGTACCGTTGATCGGAGACTTCCACTACAACGGTCACACCCTGCTCACAAAGTATCCCGAATGCGCCGAGGCGCTGGCAAAGTTTCGCATCAATCCCGGCAACGTCGGCTTCGGCAGGAAAAAGGACGCGCAGTTCGCGACGATGATCGAAGTTGCCGCCCGCCTCGACAAGCCGATCCGGATCGGGGTCAACTGGGGCAGCCTCGATCCGGCACTCGTCGCCGCCATGATGGACGACAACGCGAAACTTGCGGAGCCAAGAGATGCCGCCGAAGTTACGCGCGAAGCCCTGATCTCCTCGGCGCTCACGAGCGCGGCGAAAGCGGAGGAACTGGGTCTGGCCCGCGACCGCATCGTGTTGTCATGCAAAGTCAGTGGCGTCCAGGAACTCATTGCCGTGTACTCCGAACTCGCCGCCCGTTGCGACTATGCGCTGCACCTCGGCTTGACGGAAGCCGGCATGGGTTCGAAAGGGATCGTTTCCTCAACCGCGGCGATGGGCTATCTGCTGCAGCACGGGATCGGCGATACGATCCGGGTATCCCTCACCCCGGAACCCGGCGGTGACCGTACTAAGGAAGTGATCGTCGCGCAGGAGATCCTGCAGACCATGGGCCTGCGCTCGTTCACCCCGCTCGTCACGGCCTGTCCGGGCTGCGGGCGCACGACGAGCACCGTGTTCCAGGAACTCGCCGAGGATATCCAGGCTTACGTGAGAACCCAGATGCCGGTCTGGCGCGAAACTCACCCCGGGGTTGAAGACATGAGCCTCGCGGTGATGGGCTGCATCGTTAACGGGCCCGGCGAGAGCAAACACGCGAACATCGGGATCAGTCTGCCGGGCACCGGTGAGTCGCCCGCGGCTCCGGTGTTCATCGACGGTGAAAAAGTCACGACCCTGCGCGGCGACAGGATCGCCGAAGAGTTCAAGACCTTGCTGAACGAATACGTCGACACGCATTACGCCGGCAACGATTCGACGACGTCCGCGTAATCGCAGCGACAGCTCGCTGCCGCGACGGTCTCGCGGCACGACCACCGTCCGGGCCTGATCGAATGCCGCGCGCAATCGCCGGCCGTCCGCGTTACGATTGACCATCCGCCAGCGTACCCGGCAGACGATTCATGCATATTCACATACTCGGCATTTGCGGCACGTTCATGGCCGGGATCGCGGAAATAGCGGTACAGCTCGGGCATCGCGTCACCGGGTGCGATGCGAACGTCTACCCGCCGATGAGTACGTTTCTGCATTCGCGCGGCATTGATATCCACGCCGGCTACGACCCGGAGCAGTTTGCCGAAGTGCCGGATCTCGTGATCATCGGCAACGCGCTGTCGCGCGGGAATACCGCCGTCGAGTACGTTCTCAACGAGCGTCTGAATTACTGCTCCGGCGCGCAATGGCTCGCCGAACACGTACTCCATGATCGCCACGTCATCGCGGTCGCGGGCACCCACGGCAAAACGACAACGACAAGCATCCTCGCGTATATCCTGCGTGAGGCCGGATTCGATCCGGGCTACCTGATCGGCGGCATTGCCCGCGATTTCGAACAACCCGCAAACCTCGGCGGCAGTGATTACTTCGTTATCGAAGCCGACGAATACGACACGGCGTTTTTCGACAAACGCTCAAAATTCGTTCACTACCGGCCGCGCACCCTGATCATCAATAACCTTGAATTTGATCACGCCGATATCTTTCCCGATCTCGACGCGATCAAAACGCAGTTTCACCACCTGCTGCGCATGGTTCCCGCAAACGGACTCGTACTCCACCCGGCCCATGACCCGGCCGTGGATGACGTACTTGCACGCGGCTGCTGGAGTCGCCGCGCAAGTTTCGGCTTCTCTCCCGCCGCGGACTGTCGTCTCGAACCGGTAACTGCCGCGAGCGAATTTACGTTGCATTGCCAGGGTCGTGAGCCGGTCGACGTGCGCTCGAAACTACTCGGCCGCCACAACATGCGAAATACCGCGGCCGCGATCCTCGCGGCCGTGGAAGTCGGCGTCGATGCGGTGGCGGCGGCAACGATTGCTGGAGAATTCGGCGGTGTGAAGCGTCGCCTCGAACCGATCGGCCGGCCGCGCGGGATCACGGTATACGACGACTTCGCGCATCATCCGACGGCGATCACGGCGACGCTCGAGGCCTTGCGCAACAGTGTCGGCCACGCACGCGTGTTGTGTGTACTCGAACCACGCTCGAACACGATGCGCCTCGGGGTCCATGCAGCGACGCTCGCGCAGGCCCTGAACGCCGCGGATGAAGTTTATCTGTACGCCGATCCGGCACTCGGATGGGATCCCGGCAAGGCGCTGGCACCACTCGGTGCAAAAGCGCACGTGCACGACGACATCGATGCCCTCGTTGCCGCCGTCGCCGCCGCCGCGATTACCGGCGACCACATCGTGATCATGAGTAACGGCGCGTTCGCCGGAATTCACGCCCTGCTGCTCGACGCGTTGCACAAAGGACTTGCGTAATGGATACCCTCGGCCACGACGAACTGCCGCTGTTTCCGCTCGGTACGGTACTGTTTCCGGGCAACACCCTGCCGTTGAGAATATTCGAACCGCGCTACGTCGACCTCATCGGCCGCTGCATGCGCGACGGTACCGGCTTCGGCGTCGTCGGGATTCTCGAGGGTCGCGAAGCCGGCGGCGTTGCCCTGCCGCACATGACGGGTACGACCGCTCACATTATCGATTTCGATCGCGGCGGCGACGGCCTGCTGAACGTCGTCATTCGCGGTGCGAGCCGTTTCCGCATCCTCGGCACGCGCCGACTCGCGGACAATCTGCTCGTCGCGGAAGTCTCGGCGCTGGCCGACATCGATACCGTTCCGGCACCGGCAGACTTCCGCGGCCTGCGCGACTTATTGGCCGAAATACTCGCGAAAGTTCCGACCGGGGACGACGCGCGAAGCGTACCAACGGATAGCGCCGAACTTGCCTACACGCTCGTTCAGTATTTGCCGCTGAACATCCCGACGAAGGTGTCCTTACTGGAGATCAACGAGCCGATCGAGTTGCTGATCCGTCTCTCGAACGAACTCCGACTGCTGCATCAGAACACGCAGGAGGATTGATCCCTGCAACAACGCACGCAGCAGTTCGCTGCATGCGATCGCAAGTGCAAAGTCGCTCGGCACACGAACCGCCAGGGAAGTGCATGCCGGTTGAAGCCCGCATCGATCTGTGCGAACTTAAGCCCCACGCTGGACACGACAAACAAGAAGACAAGCATCCAAAAGTAGATGCGCAAAATTCTCATATTTTCCCTTGCGCTTGGTACGTTCAGCGCGCTGAGCCCCCCTGCCTCGGCACAACTCGACGCACGCGATACCTGGTGGCTCTGCCCCGCCGATCGCGATGTCCCGCACAGACCCCTGTATACGGAACCGCTCGCACCCGGTTCGACGGAAATCCGCGCCGACACCTCGCGCATCGAGAAGGACGGCACGACGTTGTTTGCGGGCGACGTCGAAATGGTCCGCGATTCACGCTCGATCGCCGGTGATTTGCTCACTTACGAAGAAGCACGCTCGCTCGTCACGGTCGAGGGCAATGCGACGATCTGGGATGCCGGACTCATCTGGCGCGGCGAGCAGGCCAATTTCGATCTCGATTCCGATATCGGCGTGTTGACCGACGGCAACTACTGGATGACGAAAGGGCGCGGCCGCGGGTATGCCAAATCGGCGGAAATCGACCGTGCCGAGAATATCTCCTACCTGCGCGGCGTGGATTACACAACGTGCCCGCGGGATGCGACAACGTGGCGCTTTTCCGCTACCCGAATCCGGCTGGATCATGATGCAGGTCGCGGTTCCGCGACGAACGTCCTGTTGAAAGTTCACGACGTACCGGTGTTTTATTTTCCGTGGATCACGTTCCCGCTCGACGATCGACGCAAAACCGGACTGCTCATGCCGACGATCGGCAGTTCGAACGAATCCGGTTTCGACATCAAGGTGCCGTTCTACCTGAATATCGCACCGAACCATGATGCAACGCTCACCCCACGGCTGCTCGACAAGCGCGGCACGATGCTCGGCGGTGAGTACCGTTATCTGCAGCAAAGCTACGAAGGCGAACTTTCGTTCGAGTATCTGTCGGGCGACGATCTCGCGAACGGGCGGGACCGTTCATTCGTCTCATGGCGTCACGAACAACATTTCGACCGTCGCCGGGCACGACTCTACGCGGAAATACAGAACGTATCCGACGCACAGTATCTCGAGGATTTCGGGCGCAGTCTCAGCGTAACGAGTCAGCGATTTCTCGATCGGAGCGTGGAGCTGCGCTGGCGCCGCACGCGGCGCTTCTATATGACCGCACTCGTCCAGAGTTACCAGGATATCGATGATTCACTCGCGACAGGCGCCGGCCCCTATCGCCGCTTGCCGCAAGTCTCATTCCTTAGCCTGACCCCGCAGCGCCATTTGCAGTTGACCCCGCAGATCGATGCGCAAACAACGTATTTCGATCACTCCGATCGGGTTACCGGCGGACGTATCGATCTGTACCCGTCCCTATCCCTGCCCTACATCAAGCGCTACGCCCGGGTCGTGCCGAAAATTGGCATTCGGCATACGGAATATTTTCTCGACGGCAGCGGCACGTTCGACGCTCGCGAATCACGCACGGTACCGGTATTGAGTCTCGATTCGCGCCTGTTCGCCGAGCGCATCATCAACGTGTTTGGTATGCCGATGCTGCAGACGCTCGAGCCGCGGGCGTACTATGTGTACACGCCCAAGGTCAATCAGGACGACATTCCGGTTTTCGACAGCGGCGGATTCGATCTGGCTTATCGCAACCTGTTCCTCGAAAACCGCTTCACCGGCCGCGATCGGATTGGCGATGCGAATCGCGTGTCTCTCGCCGCGACGACCCGCTTCGTTCGCATTGAAGACGGCCACGAATTCTTTCGCGCGAGCCTCGGCCAGATTTTTTTCTTCGAGGATCGTGAAGTCGCGCTGCCGAACAGAACCACGGACGAAACCGACGTCTCGGAAATCGCCAGCGAATTCGTTGCAAACATCGCCAATGGTCTTTCCGCACGCGTCGTGCTGCAGTACGACCCGAACGAGTCACAAATGGATCGCTCGTCCTACGACCTGCGCTACCGTCCTTCAGGAACCGGGATCGCGGTTAATGCGAGTTACCGCCGTCAACGAACGAACGCGGATATCGAACAAACGGATCTGTCATTCCGGGTGCCGCTGACGGGAACGCTGAACGTACTCGGACGCTGGAACTACTCGCTGCAGGATTCGCGCACGCTGGAACTCGTCGGCGGTATCGAATACGAGAGCTGCTGCTGGGGTACCCGCCTCGTCGGACGCCGGTTCATTCGTAACACCGAGGGGGAGTTCGATACCGGCATCTTTTTTCAGTTCGAATTCAAAGGCCTGGCGGGCTACGGCCGCAGCACGGCGTCGTTTCTGCGCAAGAGTATCCCGGGGTATGAAAGCTACTTTTGACCCCGCGGTCGCCGCCACGGTGGCCAGTTGAACCATCCTCGGTACGCCCCATCTTAATGGCACACGGAATCCGCCGGCGCCCGATCTTCGGCCACCCTTTTCTGGGTTAGAATACGCGCGGTCCGGGCCGGCCCGGGACCTTCTGAATTGCGGTCCGGGTAACTTAAACGCCGTTGGCGTAAATCGCTAACCAATTGATTTGAATATGCAACATCGACTTTGCCTACTGCTGTTTCTGGGACTTGCCTGCGGTTCAAGCGCGGTTGCCATGGCCATGGAACTCGACCGCATCATCGCCGTAGTCGACGAAGATGTCGTCATGCAAAGCGAACTGGAGAGCCAGATGCGCCGCGTCCGCGACCAGCTGCGCCAGCAAGGCACCGCCCTGCCGCCGACGAGTGTCCTCGAAAGGCAAATCATGGAGCGGCTGATACTGCAGAAAATTCAAATCCAGCGCGCCGAGGAGTCCGGCGTCGAAGTCCCCGACGAACGTCTCGAGGCGGCAATTCAGGACATCGCGAACAAGAACCAGCTGAATCTCTCGCAATTCAAGGAAATCCTGCGCTCCGACGGCTACCAGTTCTCCGAGTTCCGCGAACAAATCCGCGATGAAATCATGATCGCCTCGCTGAAGCGCCAGGAGGTCGATCGCCGGATCCAGGTTTCCGAGAGCGAAATCGACAATTACATCAGTAATGAATTCAACACCGGGGGCAGCGACGCGGAATTCCAGATTTCGCATATCCTCATTTCGATCCCTTCGGATGCGAGCGGCGAAGAGCAGCTCGAAGCCCGACGCCGCGCGGACGAGGTCATTACCCGCCTGCGCGACGGCGCTGACTTTGGCGATCTTGCGATTGCGATGTCGGACGGCCAGAACGCGCTCGAGCGCGGCGATCTCGGCTGGCGCCGCGCCGAACAAATACCGAGCCTGTTCGCACCCGCAATCCGCGACATGGAAGTCGGTGATGTCAGCGATATCATCACGAGTCGCAGCGGCTACCACGTCATCGAATTGACGAACAAGCGCAGCGGCGAAGAAGTACTCGTCGAACAAACCCTCACGCGCCACATCCTGATCTCGCCGAACGAACTCGTCAGCGAGCAAGACGCACTGAACCGCGCGAAACAGCTGAAAATCCGACTCGACGGCGGCGACGATTTTGCCGAACTCGCACGCACGAACTCCGACGATCGGGGTTCGGCGATTGACGGCGGTGATCTTGGCTGGGTGAGCAAGGGACAGATGGTGCCGGAATTCGAGGAAGTCATGCTGTATACGGAAATCGGTGAAATCAGTGCACCGTTTCGCAGCGAATTCGGCTGGCACATCCTGCAGGTACTCGACCGCCGGTCATACGACGGCACGGAAGACGTAAAACGGGCGAAAGCACGCGCCGCTATCGCGCAACGGAAAAAGGACGAACGGTATCAGTCGTGGCTGCGTCGTCTACGTGACGAAGCCTACGTCGAATTCCGCACTGATGAGCCGTGAAGGACTGCCCCTGCTGGCATTATGTCCGGGTGAACCGGCCGGTATCGGCCCCGACATAACCGTCGCCGCGGCGGCCAGGGAATACCCCGCGCGAATCGCGTGCTTCGCCGATCCCGATGTGCTCGCGGCACGAGCAGTCGCGCTCGGCCTCGATATCGCACTGACCACGTTCGCAGACCCTCGTGAAATACCGGCTCACCGCCCCGGGACGCTCGCGGTTATTCCGCTGCGCTGTCGCGGTGATGTCGTTCCGGGGGTGCTTGATCCGGTGAATGCGGCCTACGTACTCGAGTGCCTCGACCGGGCAATTGACGGCTGCCTGGATGGCGACATCGACGCGATTGTCACCGGCCCCGCACACAAGGGCGTGATCAACGACGCCGGATTCCCGTTCAGCGGCCATACGGAATACCTCGCCGCGGCCTGCCCGTCGCAACCTCAGCCGGTGATGCTGCTCGCCACGGGTGACCTCCGGGTCGCGCTCGTCACCACCCACCTTGCGTTGCGCGACGTGCCGGGGCGCATCACGCAGGCGACGGTTGCCTATACGATCGAGACGCTCGCGAGGAGTCTTCGCGAGCGGTTCGCGATCGAAAACCCGCGGATTACCGTCTGTGGCCTGAACCCTCATGCGGGCGAGAACGGACACTTCGGATCGGAAGACGACACGATCATCGCGCCCGCGATTGCGTCAATTAACCGCGCGCGGGCCACGCTGACGGGTCCGGTGCCCGCCGATACGGCGTTCACTCCGCCGCTGCGACGCAGCACCGATGCCTATGTCGCGATGTACCACGACCAGGGCCTGCCCGTGATCAAGGCGCTCGCGTTCGGCGAAATCGTGAACATTACGCTCGGCCTGCCGCTGCTGCGCACGTCCGTCGATCACGGTACCGCGCTCGACCTCGCGGCCACGGGGCAGGCGCGGTGTGCGAGCCTCGAAGCCGCGCTCGACGAAGCCGTGCGCCTGTGCGCCGCGGGTAAGGCGTGAACGCATTGCGGGCGCGCAAGCGCTTCGGCCAGAATTTCCTCACCGACCCGGTCGTGGTAGAGCGCATCGTCGCCTTGATCAGCGCCGGCCCCGACGATCACATCGTGGAAATCGGTCCCGGGCGACGCGCGCTGACGGATCCGCTGTCCGGGCGCGCCGGACAGCTGACGCTCGTTGAAATCGACCGCGATCTCGGCAGTTCACTCAGCGCACACTTCGCCGCCCGGACGAATGTCACCGTCCTCGTCGGCGATGCGCTGGCAGTTGATTTCGCAACGCTCGCTACGGATCGGCCACTGCGCGTGGTCGGTAATCTGCCGTACAACATCTCGACCCCGCTGATCCTGCATTTGCTGCAGCACACCGGGGTTATCACCGACATGACGTTCATGCTGCAAAAGGAAGTTGTCGACCGTCTCGCGGCGGCCGTCGGCACGGCCGACTACGGCCGTCTCAGCGTCATGGTGCAGAGCGTGTGCACGGTGGAAGCGTGTTTCGAGGTTGCGCCGGAAGCGTTCGATCCGGTTCCGAGGGTCACGTCGCGACTTGTGCGAATTACGCCACATACACACGCAATGCCGCCGACCGAGCGCGCCGCGCTCGAACAATGCGTGCGCATCGCGTTTGGTCAACGGCGCAAAACCCTGCGCAATACGCTCGGCAAATCTTACCCGGCCGACATGCTCAGGCGATGCGGCATCGATGTCAGCGAACGACCCGCCGACGTGCCCGTCGACAACTATATGCGGCTGGCCAGCGCGCTTACCGAAGACTGAACTTGGCTCACACACCTTAACCAATTTGTAACAAAGCACGTTAAGTCGTTGACCTGATGGCCTCAGTCGAATTACCCACAGAATCTGTGGATAACACTGTGTATAGATGCCTTGCGGATGACAAATTCGCGCTTGAATGGCGCGATTCGATTAGATCGAACAAGAATTAAACAATTTGTTAATTCTTATATTTTACAGATAGTTATACCGCTTGTTCGTGAATCTACATCGTCCTGCCGCGCTAAGCTGATGTTCTTGTGACAATGCTTCGCCGCGTGTGCATAAGGGAATGGTCCAGGGCCCGGATTTCCGCCTCGCGAGCGCAAGAACGGCGCCCGTCGACGCTGACTGAATGTGACGGCTGGCGGCGACGACGCCGCGCCGGTTGCGGTTCCCGAAAGCCGAATCGCGCGTATTGACCCGGTCGAAAACCTCGCCGCCATCAAGTGCTCCGATGCGCTGTTCGAATCCGCCGCGAGTCACCCGCACCGACTCGATTAATCCCGGTCGTGTTCGTCGGCACGTTCGCGTACCATGCCTGCGGCGCCACGGGCGCAAGGTGCCTATTTACCACAAACGGAACCGGAACGTACCCGGAGGTGCCCCGCGAGACGGGGCCTCACGATAGCGCGGAGGTCGATCCTGCTTGAAACCCTTCCTCGACACAGTGCTCGACGGCATCGAGCGATTTAATGCGGCGCTCGGCCGGGTGAGCGCGTGGCTCGTCGTCGGGCTCGTCGGGCTCACGCTGTACGACGTCGCCATGCGTTACCTGTTTCGCAGCGGTTCCATCGCCGCCCAGGAACTCGAATGGCACCTGTTCGGCATCATCATCCTGCTCGGCGCGGCCTGGACGCTGCAGCGCGACGAGCATGTCCGGGTTGATCTCTTCTACGCCAGCGCGCGACTCAGCGACCGTCATCGCGCCGTCATTAATATCGCCGGTAATCTGTTGTTTCTGCTCCCGTTTGCCGTCCTGATCATTTGGAGCTCCGTGCCCTTCGTACACGATGCGTTCGTGCGCGGCGAAATCTCGCCGGATCCGGGCGGACTCACACATCGCTGGTTGCTCAAAGCCGTGATCCCGCTTGGCTTCGGTATGCTGGCCGCGCAAGCGATCGTCAACACGATCCGGTCTGCCCGTAGCCTGCTGCGGGCAGAGGGCTGAGCCATGGCCGGCTGGGCACTCGTCATGCTTGCCGTGGCCATCGCTGCCCTCATGATCGGCTACCCGGTCGCGTTCACGCTCGGTGCGGTGGCGATGGTGTTTGGAACCGTCGCGCTCGGCATCGACTTCTTCACCCTGCTGCCGTTACGCATCTGGGGCATCGTGACGAATTTCACGCTGCTCGCCGTGCCGTTGTTCGTTTATATGGGGGTCATACTCGAAAAAAGCGGGCTCGCCGAGGAACTGCTCGAAACGATGGCGGCCTTGTGCGGGCGCGTGCGCGGTGGTCTCGCGTTCGCGGTGATCGTTGTCGGCGCGCTCATGGCCGCGACAACCGGGGTCGTCGGCGCGACCGTCGTCACAATGGGGGTCATCGCCCTGCCGGCGATGCTGAAGCATGGTTATTCCGCGAGTTTCGCCACCGGCACGATTGCGACCGCGGGCACGCTCGGGCAGGTGGTACCGCCGAGTATCGTACTGATCCTGCTGGCCGACCGGATCGGCGTACCCGTCGGCTCGTTGTTCATCGCGGCGATCGTCCCGAGCACAATCCTGATCGTGAGCTACGTAATCTACGTCGGCTGCAAGGCGTGGCTGGACCCCGCGAGCGCCCCGGTGATCGACGCCACGATTGCCGACTCGGGGCTCGGACGTCGCGTGCTCAAAAGCCTGTTGCCACCGCTCGCGCTGATCATCGCGGTACTCGGTTCGATCTTCCTCGGCATAGCCTCACCGACGGAATCGGCGGCCATCGGCGGGGTCGGCGCGATGTTGCTCGCAGCGGCCCACGGTCGCCTGACGCTCGACAACGTCCGTCAGGCCGGACTTCAGACGATGCAGCTCACGAGCATGGTTTTCATCATTCTGATCGGCGCCACGGCGTTCGGGCTCGTGTTCAAGGGCATGGGCGGCGACCGTCTCGTCGAGGAGATCTTCACGAACCTTCCCGGTCGCGAATGGAGCTTCCTGCTCGTGAGCCAGGCGGTCATTTTCGTGCTCGGCTTTTTCCTGGATTTCGTCGAGATCTGTTTTATCGTCGTGCCGATACTCGCCCCGATCGCTTCCGCTCTCGGCCTTGATTTGTTGTGGTTCGCGATCCTGATCGCGGTCAACCTGCAAACCTCGTTTCTGACCCCGCCGTTCGGATTCTCGCTGTTCTACCTGAAAGCCGTTGCGCCGGCTTCCATCCGGATCCAGGCAATCTACCGGGGGGTGGCACCGTTCGTACTCATGCAATTGGCAACGCTCGCACTGATCGCCGCGTTTCCCGGCCTCGTCCGCTGGCTACCGGATTTGATGGACCGCCTGAACGGCTTCGGCTAAACCGGCTCCGGCCGGCGCAAGGCCGCGATCACCGGTGCGGTGGCCGGCGCCACGCCGTGCCATAGCTCGAACGCGCAGGCGGCCTGCTCGACGAGCATGCCAAGACCATCAGACACCGAACCCGCGCCTGCGGCGAGGCACCAGTCGAGGAACGCCGTCCGTCCCGACGAGGTGTACATCATGTCGTAACAGCACGTCCGGCGGCCGACCGCTGAGCGCGGGATCGGCGGCACCGCGTCGCTCAGGCTCAGTGAAGTCGCGTTGACGACGACGTCGAACGGACCCGCACCTGGCGCCTCGAGGCTACCGGATACGAGCGGCCCGAGATGGCCAAAGCGCTCCACGAGTGCATCGGCGCGGGCCACCGTGCGGTTTGCGATCACGAGTTCCGCCGGCGCTGCCGCGAGCAAATTCGGGATGACTCCGCGCGCGGCGCCGCCGGCGCCAAGCAGCAGGATCCGTCGTCCCGCGAGCGACACGCCATGATTCACTGCGAGATCCCTCACGAGCCCGCGACCGTCGGTGTTATCGGCGAGCGTCCGTCGATCCGCCTGGACGACGATCGTGTTCGCGGCGCCGGTTTCCCCCGCGGCGGGCAGGTGCTCGTCAGCCGCCGCCCAGGCTTCTTCCTTCAGCGGCACGGTGACATTGAGGCCACGCCCGCCGGCGCTGACGAATTCCGCCAGCGCCGCGGCGAATTCGCCGGCCGGGACCTCGATCCGTTCGTAATACAAGGCGGTGCCGGTCTGCTCGGCAAAGGCGGTATGGATTTCCGGCGAGCGGCTGTGTGCAATCGGCGAGCCGACGACGCAAAAGTAAGGCGCATCGGTTGGCAGCGCTTTAAACCGGTGAGACATTGCGCGCGAGCAGTCGGTGAGGTATCAGCGATCGTGGCCGGGGCGCCGGCGCGGCCAACAATCCGCGCGCGGATCCGGGGCCTCGTTCAGGCGTCTTCGGCAGGCGCCTGTTCCATCAGGCCGCCCTTGAGGCAATAGGCCTGGAAACCGCGTTCGCTGAGCAGAAACGCGGCGGCGGAACTGCGGCGTCCGGTATCGCAGTACACGATGTAGGGCGTGTTCACATCGAGCGAATCCACTTTCAGACGCAGCATGAACAGGGGGATGTTGTCGCTACCGTTGATGCCGGTGTTCGCGTGTTCGCTTTCGAGCCTGACGTCGAGCCATTTCGCGCCATTGCGGACCATCTCCTGAGCCTCTTCGAGGTCGAGCCAGCTCAGCATTGGTTCTTTCAGCAGCGCATTGAAATCTTCTTTCGACAGACGCATCAGGGTGCCGTCCGTATCCATCGTCACAGTCGCGTTGCGTTTCGCTTCCGACAGCAGCGCTTCTTCACCAAACGCATCACCATCCTTCAGGGTCGCGAGCGTCAGTTCGGATCCGGTTTTCGACGCCCGCGTTACTTTCGCCTTGCCGTTTTTGATGATGTAGTAGTAATCACCATCGTCACCCTGCTTCAGGACCGTCTCGCCTTTGCTCATCGGAACTTCCTGGATGCGCATGAACATCGCCTGGATATTCGCCGGCGGTACTTGCAGAAACGCGCGTGACTGCAAAATCTTCGTCATCCAGTCGCCGTCGTCCGCATTGTCTTCTTCGACCTGTATTTCACTGACTTCGATCCCGGAGAGCTGATCCCAGGTGAGCAGGATATCCAGCAGATCGCTGTCGAACCGGGTGATCCTGCACGCGGATTTTGCTTTCGCCGTGTGCTTGCGCGGCTGCAGATTCGCAAGCGGGTGCTTGGCGACGTCGGTACCGCCATTGATGATTTGCACCTGGCCGTCTTCCGACGTCATTTCAACCTGTCCTTCGAGCAGGTAGGTCGTCTTGCGGTCGAGATCACCGAGTTTGAATATCGTCTTGCCGGCCGGAATATCCTCGACGAAGGCCTTGCCAGCCAGTTCCTGAAAATTCTCTGCATTCAGTGCGTTGGGCGGAACCAACGTCTTGAGCACCGCTTTTTCTACAAGTTTACCGTCGGCCATGTTCGAGTCTGCTGCAGTTTCCGTCGTGGTTGAGGACGATCGTCGGGTTCAGTTGTTGCCGGATTCTCCCCGGTGCTGATAGCAATTTCACATAATTTCCGTAAGTCCACGAAAACGCTGGAAGTCCGGGAAAATCAACATCCTATTCTATGCATTCGCCCG
>CAXBJY010000104.1:0-17279 GCA_963976285.1 uncultured Gammaproteobacteria bacterium | reverse complement strand
CTTTGTTTTTGATCGACTTTTTCTGGTAATTCGCGGGGATTGTTCAGCCTCCGTCACCTTTTACTGCGCGACCGTCGCGCTCGCCCGATCCAGCCACGCCGCATCGCGTCATCCGCTGTGCGGCGCTGCCGTTACTTCGGTAGCTGTTCGTAGCAGATCGCCTGCGCGTCCGCGGCCGTGAGTTTCTCCTGCAGGAGTCCGCAATAATGCGGCGCGCCGTCCGGGTGTTGCGCGACGAAATAGCGACAGTCCGCACATTGACCGAACGCTTGTCGATCCTGCGCCGTCAGACGCAAGGTCAGGAACGTCCGCAGACCCTTGTTCAGGCCGTTTTGCGCGGCACTGCCAAGCTCGTCGATTGCCGCGACGGTCGCCGACAGGGGGTCGCGCTGCAATAGTCTTGTTCCTTTCGCGCTCAGCGACAGCTGCTTGCTGCGGCGGTCTTTCGGATCCACCTGCTTGTTGACCAAGCCCTTCGATTCCAGCGCGTTCAGCGTTTGCGACACCGTGCCTTTCGTGAGACCGAGGTAGGCCGTGAGTGCAGCCGGGGTGCGGGAAAACCGGTTCGCCTGTTGCACATAACGCAGCGCTTCCCATTGCACGGGCAACAGGCCCTCGGCGTGGGCTTCGGTGCTGACGAGCCGGCCGATGCGTTCGATCAGGGCGGCGGTGTGTTCGGGAGAGTGCCGGTTCATGGCGATATGGTATCGACTCAAAACTAGCGTTGCAATTCCCGACCGCCACGAGTAAGCTCGGTTTTCGTTTCGACTCGATACTAAATAAGGAGATCCCGATGAAACCACATCTTGCCGCCCTGCTCATCGCCGGCCTCACCGGCCACACCGCCACCGCACATGAGATTTCGAGCGCGACGAAGGCAAACGCGATATCCGCGTTTGATATCACTCGCGCCGGTGCGACAACGGACGGACGTCTGAGCACGTTCATGATGGAAGTCGCCGGCATCGCCGGCAGCGTGAAACCCGTTGCGACCGGACAGCTTAAAGGCGCGAAAGTCGAGTCTTATGTCTGGCCGACGAGTCTCGACCCATCCGTTGTCGACTTCGATCAGGGCTCGGGTATCCTGTCGCTTGCGATCACGGCGCACCCGGATTTCGACGATACCCCGCTCTACGACGAAGACCGCGATGGCGATCCCGCGAACGATGGCGCCGAGTGGCATTCTCACTGGGTTGTCCTGGTCAAGGACGCAGCGTGCGGCGCGGGCCTCAAAGTCCGCGACGTCTCACCGGGGGTTGATCTGCTCCCGGCAACGGCGCCCTACCTGCCGCTGGCACTCGACAGCCCGGGCATGAGCCCGATCCTGAACGGCCGCACGGCAACGATCATGGTGCCGGTAAGCGGTGAAGACGTTTCATTCGATGCGGTCACCGCGGAATTGCGGGTTGATGAGACGGCCAAGGCGCCGTTGCTGTGTGTCACCGGCGTTCATGACATCGCCTCGGGCGATCTGTCACTGCCGGGGCGCATTACGGCGACGGAATAAGCGCTTGCGAAATTCACGACCGGCCATACACCCCGGCTCCGGGCCTCACCGCCCTGCAACGGCGAGGCTCCGGTTCGGCTGCGCGCGGAGCAGCCTGGGCAGGGTGCCCCCGGGTTGGAAATCTCGACCGGCAGCATCACTGCTCACCGTGACCCGGTCGGCATTCGATAAAGACCCGCGGGCGCCGATTCGTCGCGCCTGCTGTCATTGACGAGTCAGCTGTCGATCGTGACGGAAGTTCGGGGATCCGACGCCGGATGCCGGCCGCGGTTTCTGCCCGCCGGGCACGGGCGCCGCTCAGGGTATTCGCGGTGGGACGGAGCCTGCGCTGTCGCACGATCCTGAATCATTCACGTTTGCGCTGTATCCGCACACGTAGCGTTGCAGTAACAATCCGAGGTGAACAACGCATGACCGTAACATCAGCTCCCGAACTACAAACGACCCACTGGTTCAATACGGACGCACCCATCACGCTGGCGAGCCTGCGCGGGCGGGTCGTCGTGATCGAGGCGTTCCAGATGCTGTGCCCCGGCTGCGTCGCGCAGGGATTGCCGCAGGCAATGCGCATCGCCGAGGCGTTCAGTTCTGCCGATGTCTGTGTGCTCGGACTGCACACCGTGTTCGAACATCATGCCGCCCAGGGCACGGTCGCCGCCCTCGCCGCCTTCCTGCACGAATACCGGATCCGGTTTCCGGTGGCGATTGATGCGCCGGCCGCAACCGGCGCACTACCGCAGACCATGAGCGCCTATGAAATGCGCGGTACGCCGACCCTGCTGCTGCTCGACCGTGCGGGACAGTTGCGTCAGCAATATTTTGGCGCCGAGCCGGATCTCGTGATTGGCGCGGAAATTATGGCGCTCGTGTGCGAGAAGCCGACGCCGGTCTGACCCGCGCCTGGCCTATCGCCGGCTGCCTGGCATGGCTTGACCCGCACGGCGAAGTGAGACCTCGCATCGCCGACGTTGTCGTCCAACTAACGGATCGAGTCAGCCGGCAACGGCTTTGCGACGTCGTCGGGGTCGGACCGCCGGGGTCTCTGCAAGCGTCTCCGGCAAACAGTCCTCGGGATGGCCGGCGCAGCACTCCGCCGTCAGATAAGCGATCAAGTCGACCATCATCGACATGTTCGCGCGGTAGCGCTGGAACCGTCCCTCCGGGGTCACGCTCAGCAAATCGGCGCGGGTGAGTGCCTTCAGATGGAATGACAAATTTGTCGGCGGGATCCCCAACTGTTCCGCGATCTCGCCCGCAACCAGCCCGTGCGGATTCTCGCGTACCAACAGGCGGTAAATCTCCAGACGCGGGCCGGAGGCCAGCGATTGCAGAGTCGTGACGATGTTTTCCTGGCGCATGGTTCAATTATTCAACAACTCTTGAAATATTGCCAGCACCATGCTTCAATAACTATTGAAACGTTATCGCCGACGCCATCAGGAGCTCGCGATTCCTGATGCCACCGGGCCCGGATCAAGCGTCCACCCGATCAGGCAAGCAGGTCATTGCACGGAGCGAACCGCCATGTCCGAAGACCCCAATAACAGCGGCGACTCACCGCTCGTAACGGCCGCCTGGCTGGATGAACACCTTGATGATCCCGCGCTCCGGATCGTGGACACGCGCAAAGGTGACGGCTACACGACATCACATATCGCGGGCGCGCTGTGCCTCGATGCGAGTCCTTTCCTGCGCGACAACGGCGATGTGATCGGCGCCAGGGAATTTGCGCAACTGATGTCTCGCCTCGGGATCGACACCGGCACGACCGTGATCGCCTACGACGATGGCAACAACCTTTTCGCCGCGCGCCTGTGGTGGGTTCTCAAGTACTACGGTCATGTCGATGTTCGCGTGCTCGATGGCGGCTGGGATCACTGGGTGGCCGGGAACAGACCCTGTAATAGCGCTGTCACTACCCCCGTGCCGGCCCGCTTCGAAGCGCGGGCGACCGCCGGCTGGAACGTGGATACCGAGACTGTTGCAGCCTCGATAGCGAAGCCGGAGCGCGTGATCCTCGACGTTCGCAGTGATGCGGAATGGTTGCGGGTTGACGATTCCGGGTCGACGCCTCCCGGGCACATTCCCGGCGCTGTGCACCTCGTGTGGAGCGACGTGATCGACCCCGGCAATTCATGTTTCAAACCCGCGGCCGGGCTACGAACGATGTTTCACGACCTCGGCCTGCGGCCGGATCAGGAAATCCTGGTTTATTGTCTCGGCGGGATCCGCGCGGCGCACAGCGTGCTCGCGCTCAGGCATGCCGGGTTCGGGCACGCGCGTAACTACGAAGGTTCGTGGGCGGCCTGGAGTCGCACGGATCTGCCGCTTGAACCCGCGCAACGATCAACGAGCCGCCCGACAATGAGCGGCGCAAATACTTAACGGTTAATCAGCACCGGCGTGTCGGTTTTCGAACGAAATCCTGCGGTGTGGCCGTAGTGGCCTGCCGCCGGCGTTCGGCGTTGCTGTGCGGTTGTGTCGTCCGCAACGCGGGGTCGGGATCAAACGCCGGACAGCGCTGGCTGGCCGTTGACGTAAACAGCGATCACCCTGAATTGGCCGGCCGGAATCACACGATGGCGAACAGCGGTGACTCGTGCGCGTGTCGTGGCCCTAGTCCGCAACCGGTGGGCGGGTACCCGTCAGATACAGCCAGGTGAGTCCTGCCAGCCCCGCGAACACGGAAGCAACGAGCACGCCGGTCTTGGCCATCAGCAGTAATTCGTCGTTGCCGCCGAAACCAAGCTGGGCGACAAAAATGGACATCGTGAATCCGATCCCGGCGAGTAACGACACGCCGGCAATGTGAGTGAATCGCGTGTCCTTCGGCAACACCGCGACCCCGAGCTTCAGCATGAGCCAGCTTGCCCCGGTGACACCGATAAACTTACCGAGCACGAGGCCCAGTGAGACGCCGAGCAACACGGGATGGGCGAGCGTTTCACCGAGCGACGCAAATTCCAGCGGAATGCCGGCGTTCGCGAGGGCGAAAATCGGGATCACGAAATAGGCCACCGGCATGTGCCAGACGTGCTCGAGGCGCTGCAACGGCGCTTCGACCGCGTGTACGCCGTTTTCCAGCGTCTGCACCACGGCACGCAACGCATCATTCGTCATGATGTTCTTGCCGGGTTGATGACTCGCATCGAAACGCTGCATCAGTTCCTTCACGTGTGCACTGAATCGTTCGGGATTGTATTTCGGCATGGCCGGCACGGATAAGGCACCCAGAATACCCGCCAGCGTTGCGTGCACCCCCGACAGCAGCAGCGCATACCACAGGAACACGGCGACGATGAAATAAGGCAGGGTTTTGCGGATCCCGGCGAGATTGAACAGCACGAGCAGCGCGAACATGCCGCCGGCGCCCGCGAGCGGGCCGATCGCAATCGTGTCGGTATAGAAAACCGCGATAACCATGACGGCGCCGAGATCGTCCACGATCGCCAGCGCCACGAGAAACGTGATCAAGGCCTTCGGCACGCGTTGCGCCAGCAATGCCAATGCGCCGACGGCAAAGGCGATGTCCGTGGCCATCGGGATCCCCCAGCCGGCCGCCGCGTCGCCGTCCGGATTAATCGCGAAATAGATCAGCGCCGGTACCACGAGGCCGCCAATCGCCGCACCGATCGGCAGGATGGCATTGCGCGGCTTGGCCAGTTCGCCGACGAGTATTTCGCGCTTTAACTCGAGACCGACGACAAAGAAAAAAACCGCCATAAGTCCGTCATTGATCCAGTGATGCAGAGACATCTCCAGCATCCAGTTGCCGATACCGACCCTGACGACGGTATGCATCACGTGTTCGTAAGCCGAGGCGAACGGACCGTTGGCCAGCACCAACGCGAGGACCGCCGAGCCCATCAACAGCAAGCTGCTCGTGTTCTGGCGGTGAATGAACTCCTCGAACGGGGTGAGGATCTTTTCGAAGCTCTTTTCCCACGGGGCGTGGTATTCGCCCGCTGCCGTCGTGTCGTCCGCTGCCTGTTGTTTCATACGTGCGTTGAATCCGAAAAGCTGGTTATCGATGAAGAGCGGCTCAAGCGACGCTTCCACCACTGCCCGGAGAAAAAGGGAGCGTCCCACACTAACAAAAAAGGGAACATCCGACATTAATGGCCATTAATGCGGGATGTTCCCTTGTTCTTTTTTTCCGCTCGACGCGGGAAACGCGCGCGCGGCCGCAACAACCCTGTCAGCACAGGCATCGACCGCCAGGGCACCCTCTTGTTCTTTTCCGCCTTGACGATGAACGACTCGCGCGACGCGGAGCATTAGCCAGCCATGGCTTATGCGCGGGAAACGCTGATGGCTGACCGCCTTTCGTGGCAGGCATTTTGTCGCGCACAAGCGCTCGAATCGCGACCGCCGCAGCGAAAAACCGATCCTTCAGCGGGCACCGTTGCGCGTCCGTCGCGCGACAAGGAATCCGAAACCGCTGAGCAAAAACCACACCGCACCGGGCAGTGGCACCGCCGTGACGTCGATGAACAGGCTGCCACCGTCCTCGCGCACGGCGAACGCCAGCCCCGACCCGCCCGGGACGGTGTTGATCAAATCAAAACCGCCGAGGATGGAGGCCGCGGTGAGGAATTCGAGTGACGCGCCGAGTTCCGGCACGAAGCCGTCGAGCAGCGAGATCTGCAGCGTACCGGCGAGCGAGGCCGTGCCGGTGATCGTGAGGAAATCGGCATCTTCGCTGCTCCATTCGATCTCGAGAAGTCCGCCGGCATCCAGCAGAAAATCGCCGTCAACGGTGGAGTCCGCGATCGACTGGCCGGGCGCGAACACGCCGGATTCCACCACGAGCGAACCGTCGAATTCCTTCGCGTACAGCGTGCCGCCGGCAACCGTGAAGTCATCCGTCGTGAGCACCGAAGCCGTGTACAGAACGCCGTCCGTGAACGCGAGGGTACCGCCGTAGAACAACGCCTGGTTCGTGCGCACGACCCCGGCGAGCGTCATCTCGCCGGACGTCATCCGCAGCGTGTCGGCCTCGAGATAGCTTGTCGCGTCGATGTTCACGCTGCCGCCCGCATTGCTGAACAAGCCATCCGTGATCAGGAACTGCGCGCCCTCGAGATTCAGCGTCCCGCCCGTGCCGTTTGTGAACGACGGCACGTCCGTGTCGAAGACCTTGCCGCCGCGCAGCGTGAGCGAACCCGTGTTGCGATCGAGACGCGATTCAAAGCCGCGGAATTCAGCCTGGGCACCATCGATGATCACGGTCGCATCGTTGTCCGTTACGCCTTTCAGGCCGGTGGGATTGTCCGGATCCGGAAACGTGCGAATGGCAAGATCGATGAGCCCCGGCGTGACGGTTTCACTGCCGTCCACACCGACCGTGACGTTGTCGCGCACGATCCACGTGTGACCCGCAGGCAGCCGCAAACCGGCGCCGGGGCCGGACTCCGCGCTGAACGCCTGTACCAGCACGGGATCCACGTTCGTACCTTCGGCGATCACGAGCGAACCGCCGTTGACCTCGACGTTATCCGCGCGGAACCCGCTCGTGGCGGCGAACTGCACCGTGCCGCCATTGACCGTCAGGTCGCCGGCCACCCGCAATTCCGCACCACTGTCGACGAGGGTCAGGCCGCCGTCGTTCGTGTAATCACCGGCGGTGGTGAACGAGCGCTGATTATGCAGCTCGAACGTACCCCGGTTCACGGCAACCGTATTGAAGTAATCGAACCGCGCGGCACCGGACAGAATGACGTTTGCCTCGTTGACCGCGAGTTCGGTGTTCAGATCGCTGATCCCGGTGATGTTGACCTCGCCGGTTTCCGGGTCGACCGTCTCATCGAACGTCAGATCCGCGAACATCGCGGCGTTGCCGAAGACCTCGCCCACCCGCACGTCGATAACGGCCGTCGACGTCGTGGTCTCGCTATTGTTCGTAAACCACGTGTTCTCGCCGAGCACCTCCCAGGTACCGCCCGCCAGCGTGGCGCCGCCCTCGGCGTAATCGACGATGTTGACGTCAAACGCGAATTCCGCGCCCGCATGCACGCGCACCGTGCCTTCGTTGACCAGGTCCACGGGTTCTATTTTCGCGCTGCTGCCAGTGGCGCAATCCGATCCCGAACACAGTGAACCCGGCTCGCGCAGCGTGGTTCTGCCTGATACGACATCGAGCAGGCCCCGGTTCGTGATCTGGATCCCGGTGTCGGAGAAATCGCGATGCAGGCCATTCAGCACTATCGTGCCGCCGGGGTCCGTGATGAAATCGTTTTTCTCGCCGACGAGGGTCACGAGGTGATTGAACGTGATCATCGCGCCGTCGCCGGCGATGAATTCAAGCGACCGTCGCAGTTCGAGCTCGGGCGCCGAAACCGGGCTGTTGGCCTCGCCCGTGAATGTTATCGCGCCGCCGTTGTCGGCGGCGAATGTACCCGTTCCACCGTCGAACCCGCCATAGATATCACGGGTAGTGACATTGACTGTCGAGCCTTCGCCATCGGCGAGGATCAGGCCCTTGTTGCGGAGCTCCGACGTGAGGTTGATGACAGACCCGGCGTACGCGGCGATCGTGCCCGTAGCGGCATTGTCGATTTCTTCGGCGACGGGATTCAGTACGCCGCCGAAGCGGGCGCGGATCGTCCCGTCATTGAAGATCGTCTCGGTCCCGTTCAGCATCCATCCGCGCGCCGCCGGATCCGGCAGGGTGTTGTGATCGAAGCTGATCGTGTGTCCGGCGCCGTTGATCAGGATGCCGGCGGCAAGCCCGCCGCTACGGCCGAAACGGATCTCACCGCTGCCGCTAATGGTCAGTGCGCCATCGCCTTCGACACTCAGGAGCCGGAGGCTGCCGTTCTCACTGAGATAGGGGGTGGCGTCGATCAGGCCGTCGTTTTCAATCTGGTTGAGCCGCAGGGTCAAATCGATTTCGTCACGGCCATCGTCGAGCACGAGGCGCGAGCCCTCGGGCAGGTAGAGCCCGGCGAACGTTCGGTCGGCGGAATCCGTGACCCGGTACGTCACGGCATCGAGATCGCCCCGGGTGGGCCCGCGATCACGGTTCTCCGCAATCGCGGCGACGATGTCGGGCGCATCGGCCGCGCTCGCGACCGTGTGGCTCGAGAGCAGGCTGAATTCGAGCGGGTTCAGGGTGCCCGACGGGCCACCGCGGCCACGGGCTCCCGTCAGGTAGGCGTCGTTCGCGGGCAAGGCCTCGAGCAGCACCTGGTCGTCGAAGAAGCCGGCCGCGAGGCCGAAGTCGGTCAGGGTGATCGTGTTCTCGAACAGTTCGAAGGCACCGAGTTCACCGGCGAGTTCAAGCTTCTGGTAGTACAAGGGGCCGAGCGTCGCGCTGACCCCGGGGACGATCGTTGCCTTCAGCAGCAGCGCCGAGAGCTCCATGTAGTCGCTCAGGGTCAGCGTGGCGGACTGCGTGAGTTCGCGCTTGAGGCCGGTGAATTCGATGTCGAGCAGGACATCGGAAGCATCGAGCAGGCTGAGTGACGGCAACTGATCCCAGCGACCGGACCAGCTCGTGCGCATTTCCACCAAATCGCCGGAACGGGTGAGCACGGATTTCGGCGTCGGTGCCATCGGGTCGGAGTCCGGATCGAGGAAGTTGAGCGTCATTTCGAGAAACGTATCGATGCGGTTCTCGACTTCGTACCCGAGTTCGAGGCCGTACTTCACATCGATGGTGTCGTATTTCAGGGTCGCGAGTTTGACCTCGTTCACTTCCACCGGAATTTCCAGGCCGGTGAATGACGCGCCCGAAACGGCAAACGACGCGAGGCCGTCGAGATCGAGACCGAGCCGCAACAGTTCACCCGTCGTTGTCGTCACGATCGCGTTGTCCTCAACCGTGGTTTGCGATACGGCGCTGTCGGTCGGGCTGACGAACGCGATTTCGCCGGCACTCAAAGCGGGGTTGTTCGGTGGCAACTTGACGCGCACCGCGGCGGCGCGCGGATCGGAGAGAAAATTGAACGCCGGAAAGTCCGGCAGGTTCAGATCCCAGTTCAAATCGATGACCGGCAGGCGGATATCCGGCAGATTGAAATTGAAGTCGCCCACCTGGTAGCCAGCGACGGGAAACAGACCGTACTCGATCTTGCCGTTCGCGCTGCCGCCCATAACGAGGTCGAGTCCGGCATTCAGGCTCGGCAGACCGAGGTCAAGGTCGAAATGCGCATCGGAGACGAACATGTCGCCGCGCAGATCGAAAAATTGCCCGGCGCGAATTTCCGTCGGCAAGGTCAGCCGGGGTCCCGCATCGAAGCCGAGATCGAGGCCGCCACCGCCGATTTCGACCCCGGCGGAAAGTTCGATGCCGGCGTAACCATCGAACGCGGTGGACACGCGCAAACCACTACGCGTGTCCGCCGTGATCTCGGGCACCACGGTTTGCCCGAAAGCCGTAATCTCGGGAATGACCACGACATTCTTGCCACCGGCGATAGCGCCAACGCTGCCGGAGCCGCCGAATGTCGCGATGAGTGCATCGCCGCTGCTGAACGAATAACTCGCCTCCGGCAGCAGATCGTCGAATCCGCTGAAGCTATGGTCGGCACCGAGGCCGAGCGTATATTCCCCGGCAACCGCAGGCATTGCGGCGGCGAGTAGCGAAAGTAACGACCAGGTCGCGCGAGTTCGGCGCATAACTACAGCATCCATTCTTATTGAGGATCCATTTTTATTGTTGACAATGCACAGACGGGTTGCGCCGACGGGCGGCGCCGGGCTTTTGCTACGACGGTACTCACGCGCGGGAATAATTCCGGGATGGCCTCCCGGTATCCGTACTGCCCGATGACTTTGTGTTCGTTATCGACTGTGTTTTTTTTGTTGCCGCCTATGCTATCAAAATCGGGCCGGCGGAAATGTTTCGGTTTTGTTAACTATTTCCGTTACGGCGCGAGACCGGCACGCGAACGATTGATCCCGCGCCGAATTAAGTGCCCGGATGTCAGAGCAAGTACGAACGTTTTCGGTAGCTTTCGCTACAGTCCATCGATTTCACGTGCCTAATTGTAAATTGTCGCTTTGGAGCAAAACCCGACGCTCCGGGCAAACGCGTTTCACCACCTCTGACGTATCACCTCCGAGTTCGCATCGGGCGATGCCATTAACGTGAACCTTTAGCGATCCGAGTGAGACATCAACGCGACGAAGAGCATCTGATCAGACCGGCCGTTTGACAACGCAGGAGAAAAAGGGGACGTCCCGAATTTACGAACGTTTGTGTGGGATATAGCAATCTTGTAGTCGTTAATGTGGGATGCCGCCTTTTTCGGTGTCCGCTTTTTTTGTTCGCGCACGAACCGCTGAGCTTGCGGTGCATCGCCGCTTTGATTGTCATTTTTTCGGTACCGGACCCGAGCTTGCCACGGGCCTCTGGATCCTGCGAAGTGCCTTGCCGACAACCGGCAGCGCAGCGCAGGCAAACGTGTGCGCTGCGCCCGCAAGCGTTCAGCCGCGCCGATCGCGCACGCCTCGGGATCGGCGTGCCGGTTAACGCGGCCCGGCAGGCACCCGGGTCGGTTCCCTCAACTGCCTGCGCCCGGATGTCGCTGCACGAACCCGGCGATGTCCTGCAGCGCATCGCGTGATTCGGGCAGCACCGAAAGAAACAGCTGCCAGACGTGGACCATGTCGTTCCAGATCTGTATTTCCACAGGCGAACCGGACTCGCGCGCCTTGTTGACGTAGCGCTGCGCGTCGTCGAACAACATTTCGCTCGCGCTCACCTGCAGCAGGGTCGGGGGTAACCCGGCCAGGTTTCCCCGAAGCGGCGACAGCAACGGGTTTTTCGGGGTCATGCGGTTCGCGAACAGGGTCAGGTAGGCGACAACGCTGCGCGGCATCCGCGTAATCCGCCCCATTGACGGTCCGAGGAACGGATCGCTGGCGACGTGCGTGCGCATCGTCGGGCTCGACAACGTGGCGTCGGTCAGTGGTGCGAGCGCGATTGCGGCATCGGCCTGGCGCAACCGCGCGTCGCGCAGCCAGGCGATCAGTACGAGCGTGAGATTGCCGCCGGCGGAATCGCCGGCGACGTAGGCGCTCGTCGCCGGCGCAGCGCGATCCGGCCCGTGCTCCAGCATCCACTGATAGGCCGTCTTGCAGTCCGTGATGCCCGCGCGGCGCGCGTGCTCGGGCATCAAACGGTAATCGATAGCGAGGACACTGACCGACGCGAGCCGGGCCAGGCCGGCGGTGATGTAGCGGTGGCTGTCCGGGCTGCCGGCCGTGAACGCGCCACCGTGGATATACAACAAGCGCCGGTCCGGGTCGCTCGCGGGAACCCGGATCCACTCGGCCGGCACGCCGCCGGCCTCGACCTTCAGTCGTTCAACCTGCAGCGCTTCGGGGCTAACCGGGGTACCGGCGATGCCGGCGTCGAGCAAGCGCCGGGTTTCAGCGATCCGGGAGATCAACCGGCCACCACCGACCTCGCGGCGAAAATCGTCGATCAGACGCAGGACTTCGGCGTTCTCGGGACTCGCGCTACGACGTGCGGCCGGAATTTCGGCCCGCGGTGCATCGTACCGCTCCATGCCCGGGCCGATCAGGAACACGCGCGCGAAAACCCACCCGGCGCAAGCCAGGAAAACGAGATTGAGCACCAGGAACCAGAGTATCAGCATTGATGTCGGTAGCCTTCCGATGTCCGGGATTGCAGCGCCGATTCGGCGCCAGTGCACTATTCGGCCCTGCGCACCTGCCGTTCACGGCTCGACGATTCCGCCTGTTCGCATCGCAGCGTTGCTGCGCGGACCGTCGACACGGACCGGTGTACTGTACATGGAAACTGCCCGGATCCTCACGCTCGCGAACGCGTTACGGATTCCGCCGGGGAACGTGACAACGTTTTCGCGCATCGCCGCGACGCCAGCGACCCGGCAGGCCCGCGAACATCCCGCGCGAATACCATACGTCCGACCGTACGCGGCTCGTGTTACGCCGGCCCCCAACTGCCGGCCTGCGCTGTCCACGACGAGGAACCGTTGTTCGTGGCAGTATTGGAGTCGCACCGTCCCGCCGACGGTACGACGATGCCGACCGTCCGGAGTCTGCAAGACATGAAGGCCGCGATGTCAGCTACCGCCCCCATCCGTTTCCTCGCCGAGATCGAACCCTGCCTGAGCAACGCTTCGAGCTATGCGGACCGGAACGTGCCGGCACTCGAACACGATCGGCGCGCCGGCAACGAGGCCCGGAGGCCGACGCCGGAATGCGTCAGCCAGGATCCCCTCGATATTGCCTGCCGCCTCGCGGAATTGCGCGGCCGGCGCACGTCCGGAGACGACATCGGCCGGCTGTTCGCGCTCACCGAGGGCATCCACGGCAACATGGCCGGGATGGGCAGGAAAGCGCTGCACGAGTTCGCGAAGTTCGGTACGGAGCAAGTACTTAACGCTGACCGCGACGAACCGGCCGTCAGCCCCGGGCATGTCTCAGCGCTCCCGGAAACGGTGGTCACGGCGGCGGACAGGCGCGATTTCGCGAAGCGCGCGAGCCGTTGTTCTGGCCGCTCCGCACTCGTGCCGAGTGACCTCGGCGCGCCCGTTCACTGCCCCTCAGGCGGTACCGGAACCCTGTTTGAACCGGGATTCCTGCCGACCGTAATTTCCACATCCAGCGGTGGCGCGGTGGTAGCCGGAGCACCCGGCACGAATTCCGACGACGAACTGCGGGCGTTTTGTTCCGCGGGCGCCCGCGGGCTGATTTCCGGCAATGCGAGCGACAAGAAGTCGGCGTACCCGGGCCGGCCGGAAACAGCCGCGGCCGACGTCCGGAGACTGCTCGAGAAAGTCGTTTTGGATCTGACGGTCCGGGACGCGTGGGCGAAAACCCGACGCACGATCACTATCACTGCCTCAATCGCCGAACAGCATCGGGCATCGCGCCTCATGAATGCGATCACGTCGCCGCACGTATTCGTCCGCTCCGCGATCCCGGCATCGTGTGTGGTGCCCGGCGTTTCGCGGCCGGTTACGCTGACGGCGAAGAACGCGCACGGCGAGACGCACGCGTCGGTGCCGAACCGCAAGCGGGTTGACAGTGCGGGAACGGACGATCTGCCGGCAAACCGGGTTGCCGATGCTTAATCTCGACTCGCTGATCC
This sequence comes from uncultured Gammaproteobacteria bacterium, assembly GCA_963976285.1. Lineage (GTDB taxonomy): Bacteria > Pseudomonadota > Gammaproteobacteria > UBA11873. Next base: position 3,681 of record CAXBJY010000104.1, on the reverse strand, counting down.
CGGATTGCTACGCGCAATATCGACCGCTCGTCGCCGACGCTTTGCGCGTGTTCCTCGAGCAGCTCTCGCCCCCACGCCGTGCCGCGCTGTTGCGCACGCAGGCCGCGATGCCGCAGGGAACCCCGGATGAGGCGCGCGCATTCGCGGTCATGCGCGCCTGCCCAATGCTGCATAAACTCGGCCAGATTCTCGCGCGTCACCGCGCGCTTGATCCGGCGTTCCGGGTCGAGCTGCGGCGCCTCGAATCGTTACCCCCGAGTGCGACGCTCGCGGAAATCCGGCCCGTGATTGAGCGCGAGCTCGGCAACGACGCCGGCGCGTACACGATGGGAGAAGAGCCACTGGCCGAAGGCAGCATTGCCCTGATCGTTCCGTTCGTGCACGCCGCCGGGGGCAGCGAGCGCGGCACATCCGGCGTTTTCAAAGTCCTCCGGCCCGGAGTGGGCGATGCCGTGCGTGAAGAACTCGAGATGATCGGGCCGATCGGGGATTTGCTCGAGTCGCGGGCCGCGGCGCTCGGCCTGCCGGCCTTGCCCTACCGCGAAACGCTGGAACAGATCCGGGTCATGCTGCAGCGGGAGGTCGATCTGTCGCTGGAACAGGCGAACCTGAGCCGTGCCGCGAGGTTCTACGCAAACGACCCCGGGATCCGCATTCCGCAGTTGCTGCCCGGCGGCACCCGACAGCTCACTGCGATGGAGCGCCTGAGTCTGCGCAAGGTCACCGACGCCGCGAGCCTGTCGGTCGCAGAGCGACGGCGGCTCGCGCAAACCCTCGTGCGTGCCTTGCTCGCCCGGCCGTTTTTCAGCGACACCGATGACGCGCTGTTTCATGGTGATCCGCACGCCGGCAACCTGTTGCTGGACGATACGGGGCGCCTCGTCATCCTCGACTGGAGTCTCGCCGGCAAGCTCGATCGCGCGGATCGCCGCGCGATTGTTGCGGTATTGCTCGGCGCGCTGACCCTGGATCTCAAAACCGCGCACGGCAGCGTCGCCGTTTTGCTGCAGCATCCTTACGACGGCGCGGCACTCGACGCCGTCCTGCGTGACGCGATGAGCGGGATCCCGTGGACGAAACTGCCCGACCTCGGCTGGTTGATCGGCCTGCTGGACACGCTGGCGCTCAACGGCTTTGCGTTCCGCCCGGATCTCACTGTGTTTCGCAAGTCGCTGTTCACGTTCCGCGGTGTGCTGCAGGATCTGAGCGAAACGGCATCGCTGAATGAGCCGATCGCGCTGGCCGGCGCGTCCCAGTTTGCGCGCGAGTACGCATCAAGGATGCTGTTTTTCTACACGCGCCGGAGTTTCGGTACGCATTTAACGAACGGCGACCTCGCGCTCCTCGGATTGCGCTGGCCGCTCACCGCGGCGCGCTACTGGTTTGGGGGGCTGCGCGAACTCGCGCGGCGCGGACGGCGAGCCTTCGAAGATTTCGGAGGCTCCGATAACTGAACCCGGGGTGCGTGATTCTGCCACACGGCAAACTCGGGAGCGGGATCACGTTCGCCACCCCGCCACAGTCCTGATCCGCTCGCTGCGAGCGCAAGCGTATCGGGTGTGTTGATCCCGACCTTGCTGAATCCGACGCTTGTTTTCAGCCGCGGGTGCGCGACCCTCGCGACGGGTTTGCGCTCCCCGGGCACGTGTCGCGTTACCGGAATTCCCGCCGGTCGCGCGAGATTGTGGCTCCGGGCACGCGCGGCCCGGATCGACGACCCGCGACGGGACTCGTTCCCCCCCGACAGCGATCGTAATACAGTGCAACCATGCTCGACGCGCAACCCAGTCGCACGGCCCAGGCCACCGCATTCCTGCGTGCGCTCCACGTGCACATCGATGCCCGGCCGCCGGTGTTCGATGACAAGCTTGCCTACAAACTGCTCCCGGCCTATCAGCAGCGTTTTATCGATCGGCTCGCGCTACTGGCTACGCCGTGGTTGCGGATTTTTCGCCAGCGGCGCGGCATGCTCACGGCTATGCGTGCTCAGGTCGTGGTCCGCGCCCGATACACCGAAGACGCCCTCGCCGATGCGCGGCGCGACGGCGCCGGACGTTATATCGTGCTCGCGGCAGGGCTGGATACGTTCGCGGCGCGCCAGGCCGATCCGAAAATTCGCGTGGTCGAAATCGACCATCCCGCGACCCAACACTGGAAACGCGAACTGCTGGCCCGGATCGGCGCGCCAGCCCGGCCGGGGCCGGACTATGTGCCGATCGATTTCGAGCGCACGTCGCTGGCCGCGGTTTGGGTCGGGTCGCGCGAAGCGGATTTCATCTCGTGGCTCGGCACGACGTATTACCTGAGCGAAGACGCACTGACGGCGACGCTGCGTGCGATCGCCGACCACGCAAGACCCGGTTCCCGACTCGTGCTCGATTACTGGCGCGAGCTGCCCGCGCTCGATCCGGATCAGGCATTGCTGTGGAGTACGCGTACCGCGGTCGCGCTGCAGCGCGAGCCGATGCGATCGTTTTTCCAGCCGCCGGAGATCGCGCGTCTGTGCGAGTTGTGTGGCTGGACGGTGGTGGAAGATCTCGCTGCGAACGATCAAAACGAGCGCTATCTGCAGGGTCGCGACGATCGCCTCGCCGTGCCGTCGTTCGCGCATCTACTGCATCTGCAGCGCTGAACGGCACGGGGCGCCGGATTTCCGGCCTGGCCGCACCCGACGCAAGCCGTCGCAGGCCGGGTCGCGTGCGGTTCGATCGCGCCGACGATGCGGGACAAGGCGTGTTCGATGAGCTGCAAACCCCGTGCCGACTGCGACGGCGGAAGAACGCCGGCGTTCAGGCGCCGGCAAATCGCGCCCGCTCGCGCGTCCATCGCCGATCCGGAGCCCAACGCCGGGACGCTGCTACGGATGAACGATGCGGTCGGCGACGACAAGCCGTCACGCGCGGATCCGGACGACCCGATAGATACGGCGCGGGTGATGGCGGATATCCGGAAACCGGCGATCGTCGATCGCGGGGCCGAAACGTCGCGCCCGGAGATGGACTCATCGGCCGCAGCTGCTTACCCGCTCAATCCTGTAACCTGTACCCACGCAATAGCACGGTGCGCGCACCGACAACGGAGATTGCCTTATGACAACCGACACCAGGACTTCGAAAGCTTCCAGTGGCAAGCCACCACCCGTGTGGGTGATCCGGGCAATGACGAGTGTGCACAAATTTCTGCGCACGCTGACGGGCGGCCGCGGATTCAACTCGCTCGGCGGCGATGATGTGTGTTTCGTTAAGATGACCGGGGCGAAAAGCGGGCGCGAACTGAACGTGCCGCTTATGTATGTGCCTTACGATGACGGCGTGTTGCTCGTCGCATCGCAAGGCGGCAACCCGAAGAATCCCTTGTGGTATCACAACCTCGTAAAGAACCCGGACATCAGCGTTGAGCATCGCGGGAAACACCGGCTGCTACGCGCCCGCCTCGCCACGTCCGCGGAAAAACCGGCGCTGTGGCCGATTTGCGACAAGTACTACGCCCCATTCGCGGACTATCGTCGATTCACCGACCGCGATATCCCGATCTTCGTGTGCGAGCCGCGCGCGACATAAGCGAAGGCGTACGCGCGGAACAACGGGAAAAAGTGACATCCCGCATTAACGGCCGTTGATGCGGGATGAAGCTCCCCCAGTTTAACGGATAGTTTTAATCAGCGACGATAGTCGCAGATGA
>CAXBJY010000103.1:0-17397 GCA_963976285.1 uncultured Gammaproteobacteria bacterium | reverse complement strand
CGAGCGAAATGCGAAACGCGCGATACTCCGCAACGAAAGGGCTCAGGTACAGACCAAAGTGACGTTCGATATTCGCGCGCCATGCGCGATCGGATGATTTCGCAATAACGAGTCCGTGCATTTTCGTGGCGTTCAGTTCAGGTAAGAGCAGGCGCACAGCGTAGCGTGCGCCTGCATACTTCATAGTCGAAATAATCTGACCGCACGTTCGACAAAATCGAACGCGGTCGCCTGAGGACGATCGCCGCCGCTCGCGCGCGGTGGATGCCGGTTGTAACGCGTCGCGGATTTTGTTCTGCTTGGCCACCCATTCGGAGTCACGAACGATGCTCAGAATTCTCGCCATCGGGGTCACGCTCGCGATCATCGCAGTCGTCGGTCTCGCCGCCTCGAAGCCGGATACGTTTCTCGTCGAGCGCGCGTTGCGTATGAAGGCACCGCCGGAACGCGTGTTTCCCCTGATCAGCGATTTCAGCAACTGGGCGGCGTGGTCACCGTGGGTGGCGAAAGACCCGCAGATCGAGATCACGCTGTCCGAGCAGACGAGCGGCATGGGCGCGCGCTACGAGTGGGCCGGTGATGACAAGGTCGGGCGCGGGCGCATGGAAGTGGTGCGGGTCACGCCGCCGCACTCCGTACGCCTGCAACTGTCGATATTCGAACCGATGCTGGCGACGAACATGGTGGACTTCGTCCTCACGCCCTTCGGGGACTACACAAAAGTTATCTGGTCGATGCGCGGTCCGCTGGATTTCAAAATGAAACTGATGAGCGTGTTCACGTCGATGGATCAATGGGTGGGGCCGGATCTGGCCCGCGGTCTCGAACGCCTGAAAGCGCTCGCGGAGCAACCCGATGCTGCCGGGCGCGAGCCCGTGGACGGGAGTCCACTGTCAATGCTTCTTACACCGGCTACCCGGTAAAAAGTGCCCGAATTCCAAGATTCCCTACATCGGCAGGGCAATTCCGATTTCGTGGAGTTTGGCCTGTTTTTCTTTGCCAACGGCGGGATTGAGGTGTTCAGCGCGACGAACATCGATGTCGTCGGGGGTGAGATTGAATTCGATCTCGGCCCCACCGACATCACCGTCACGGACACGTATAAGCCGGTACCGCTGCCACCCGCGGCGCTGCTGTTCGCACCACTCGCCGACGACATCGTGTTGCGCGGCAGAAAAAAATCCTGACATGAACGCGTCCTGCGCGGCAGCGGCGGCCACCCCGTTCGGGATCCGGTCGTCGCGCGATGGCGGGCACCGGCGCGTCGTTGCCGGTACCCGACCGCGGTGTTGATGCACGGGCGTTGCGGAACGGGCGCGGCGGGATCAGACCGGGTAAACGCCGGGCAACACGCCGTTCATTCCAGCGCGTTCGCAAGTGCCGCCACGGGCTCGACGAATCCCTTCAACTCGAGCGGTGTTCCTGCACTGAAGTCGCGGACACTCGCAGCTTGCGCGCGCGCCACGGTTGCCGGGTCGAGTAGAATTTCGCCCGCCCGGGCGCGCGCGCAAAGACGCGCCGCAAGGTTTACGGCCTGGCCGACCGCGGCATATTCGAGCCGGCTGTCGCCCCCGACCACCCCGACCGTCACCGGCCCGCTCGCGACCCCGACCCCGATCCCGAGGCGCACTCCGGCGCCGCTGCGGCTCACGAGTACCGCACCGACGAGTTCGCGGATCCGCCGCGCGAGACGCACCGCCCGATCGGCATGGTCGGCAACCGCGACGGGTGCGCCGACGAGTACGAGCACGCCGTCGCCGGCATAGTCCTTGATCGTCCCTTCGACATCGACCACGGCAATACCGACGGCATCATAGTACTCGCGCAGCAGCGCGATGATCTGATCCGAGGTATGCGCGGTCGCGAACGCGGTAAACCCGCGCAGATCGCAACACACGACGCTGAGGTCCTGCACCGTGTCGCGCATCGCGCCACGCAGGCCTTCCGTGTTGACGAGCGCGGCAACCTGCGGTGACAGAAAGCGACTCATGAACAATCCGCGGCGACCGTGTAACTGCGCATGGCGCATCGCGCCCATGAGCAGGACGATCAGGCCGAGTACTGTCGTGATCGGCGCGATCGAACGCGGTACGACGAGGCTGGCTACGATGATCGGACAGGCGAGCAGGAACGCAATGAGACGCACCCGCTCGGCCGGGTCCGGGCGACGATTCAGACACAGTACGATCGAACCGGCCCACAGCAACATCGCAAGCCCCATCGGCGCGGCAAACAAGACAACGACCTGCCGCGACCACTCGAGCGGATTATTGATGCCGCCGAAAAATTCATGCATCCGCACTTCCGGGTAACGCACCGCGGCGATGCCGTAACACACGATCAGCAGTTGCGCGATCCGCAGCACCTTGTCGCCGAAAAGGGTGCGTAACTCCCCGGCGGGAATCGTCCGGCGCACGCGCAGAACCCACTCGAACACAGCACAGAACGCGATGATCTCCGGCAGCACGAACGAACCTGCCCACGCCGGCAGCGGCCCCTCGAGCGCAAGTTCGAACACCCGGTTGTTCGCGATGATCGCGACACCGACCATGGCCAGCGCGAGGCTGAGTGCGCGGCTCGTGCCCGAATCCGGATCCGCGCGCTCAAATGCCCACGCCATGCCGAGCGCGACGAGCGCGGTGAGGAAATACGGTGTCGTGAGCACGTGCGCGGTCACCGGTGCGATCCCTGTGCCATCACCCGTTCATGTGCGTACCGCCGTCACCGCGCGGCATCACGCGCTCAACGAAACGCCGGCATCACATGCTCGGCAAAATCCTTCAGCACCTTGCGCTCGTGGTCCATCGGCGGCCACAACGCGATCTCCTTGATCCCCGCGGCCTCAATGCGCCGGATGTGCTCGATGATCTCGTCCGGTGGGCCGATCAGGCTGCCGGATTTGATCGCATCGGGGGTGACGTAACGACGTTCCTCGGGCTGCAGGTAGACGAGATGGCCGTCGTGGATCTGGCGAAAGCGTGCGTTCTCCGGCAGGCTCATCGTCTCGACACGCCGCAGATACTCAGGCCACAGTTCACGGAAATGATCCGGAATGATGTCGTCATTACAGCCGGCGTCTTTCCACACTTCGTAGTAGAAGTGCAGTTCGCAGGCGACCCAGCTGCCGGTCTCGTCGATCACGCGATCGTCGGTGAGCTGGTCGCCGGGTCCGAGCACGCAACTCGTCGTGATATAAGCCGTGTGAAAATCATCACCAAGCGTGCGCCCTGCTTTCGCCGCCCCTTTCGCGATGGCGTCGAGTTTCGGCGCGACAACCTCGGGTTCGCCGCCGACGGTCATCCAGCCGTCGCCATACGCACCGGCCGCGGCCAGCGCCATCGGACCATTCGCCGCGACGTAGATCGGGATCCGGTCGTCGAGATTGAGAAACCGGCGTTCGCGGTGGAGAAACTGAATCTCGCGGGTTTCGCCGTCGTACGTATAGTCGACGGCCTCGCCGTCGAGCAGCGCGCGCACGACGCGAATATATTCGCGGAACGCTTTCGCGCGCATCGGGTTCTGTCCCATCACGCGCATGCCGGTATGTCCCGTGCCGAGGCCGAGAAACACGCGCCCCGGAGCGAGTTCGTTGATGCTCGCGATCGAATGCGCGGTGACCGGCGCAATGCGGGTGCCGGTGATCGCGACCCCGGTTCCAATCGCGATGCGTTCGGTATGTTCCGCCGCGAGGGCGAGCACGGCATAGCAATCCGACCAGATCATCTGTGAATCGCCCACCCAGGCGCGATCGAAACCGAGTTCCTCGGCGTAACGAATGATTTCCCAGTTCTTGATGTGCGAACTGACCCCAAGACCGAATTGCATGGCAGATTCCCCTTTTTTTTATGCTCGAATTCGTCGCGTGAAGATGTCATATTCATTCGCGCCTTGCCAGCAACGGCGTGCGCGCCTGCGGCGATCATAGGCAATCGCCGGCGACCCGGTTATCGTCGGTACGGGCACACCGCAACGCCGCCTTGCGTCGCGCCGCCGAGAGGGACGAACGATGAAAGCAGCGTTTTATACCGAACACGGCAGCGTGGATGTACTGCAACTCGGGGAACTGCCAACCCCGCCGGTCGCGGACGACGAAGTACTCGTCGAGATCGTCGCGGCCGGGGTCAATCCGATCGACCGGCGCCTGCGCAGCGGCGAATTGCAGGAATACATTACGCGTACGTTTCCAGTCGTCCCGGGCTGGGATCTGGCCGGGCGGATCGTCGCAACCGGTGCGGCCGTCAGCGGCTGGAACATCGGCGACGAAATCGCCGGGCTCGCGTTCACGTGGTCGATTCAGCACGGCACGTACGCCGAATACGCGCCCGTCAAGGCGGCATCGATCGCGGCGAAACCGGCGTCCCTGTCGTTTGTCGAAGCCGCGGCGTTACCGCTCGTATCGCTGACGGCGTGGCAGTCGCTCAGCGAGTTCGCGGCTCTGCAACCCGGCCAGAGCGTGCTCATCCAGGCCGGCGCCGGCGGGGTGGGCAGTGTCGCAATCGCGATCGCGAAATACCTCGGCGCCACCGTGTACACGACGGCAAGCGCGCGTAACCATGCTTACGTCACCGCGCTCGGCGCCGACCACGTGATCGATTACACGACGACGGATTACGTCGCCTGCCTGCGGCAGCACGAACCGGACGGGGTTGATGCGGTACTCGAATCGATCCTCGATGAGCGAACGATCGCGGCCGCGATCGACATCGTGAAACCCGGCGGTACGGTCGCCTACATGAACAACGAGCCCCCGGACATCCCCGCCGTCACGACGAAGAACATCAAGACGGAATTCATCCACCATCGCCCGGACGGCGCGAGCCTCGGGATGCTGCTGGATTTGTTCGCCCGGGGTGTCTTGCCGTTACCTGAAATCGAAACCTTGCCGCTCGCCGCGGCGGTCGACGCCCAGCGGCGCTCCGAGAGCGGGCGCACCCGCGGCAAACTCGTGCTGCAAATCCGCTCGTCCTGAGCGCGGGTTCGCCGACCGCGAAGATCGCGGGTCCGCGGTTGACCTGTGTTCGGCCCGCGCTTATGTTGTCCGGACAAATTATCATCCATCCTCGCGGTCGCACCCGCCCGTGCCGCCGCACGGCCTGGCAACCCCTGATCGCCGTCCGCGACCACGCCGACGGAATCGCAGCGCGAGGAATCAGCGCATGAAAATCCGCCTGAACGTCAATGGCACCGTCCACGAAACACAAGCGAGCGGCGACACCCCGCTGCTGTGGGTATTACGCGATCATCTCGGCCTCACCGGCTCGAAGTACGCCTGCGGCATCATGAGCTGCGGCGCCTGCACTGTGCTCGTCGACGGCAAGGCGACGCGAACGTGCGCGATGCCCGTCAGTGCATTCAATGCGCAACAGCAAATCACGACGATAGAAGGCCTGGCCGGCACCGCGCACGACGCTGTGCAGCGCGCCTGGGCCGACCACAGCGTCGCCCAATGCGGTTATTGTCAGTCCGGCATGATCATGGCGGCAACGGCGTTGCTGGCAGCGAACCCCGCACCGAGCGATGCCGACATCGAGCGCGAGATGACGAATATTTGCCGTTGCGGTACCTACCAGTTCGTGCGCGCCGCGATCAAGCAGGCCGCCGGGGAGTTGCGTCATGGGTGAGCTCACTATCGCCCGCCGCGGCTTTCTCAAGGGTGCGGCATCACTGACGTTCGGACTCGTCCTGACGCCGGGACGCCTGCTCGCCGCGGCGAACGCCGGCCCGGCATTTTCACCGAGCGCGCTGCTGCGGATCGACCCGGACAACACGGTGCGCATCATCATGCCGCACGCGGAAATGGGTCAGGGCGCCTACACCGGTATGGCGCAGATACTCGCCGATGAACTCGATGCCGACTGGGCGCTCGTCGTTGCCGAACACCTGAATTCACTCGACGACGCGTTCAAGCATCGCGCCTGGGGCGCAATCGCTACCGGCGCCTCGACCTCGATCAACAGCCAGTGGCCGCATCTGCGCGAAATCGGCGCGACGGCGCGCGCGATGCTCGTCGCCGCCGCCGCGCAACGCTGGGGCGTACCGGCGCAGTCATTGACCACGAGCGCATCGACCGTCGTCGATGCGGCGCACGAACGTCGCGCCACGTATGGCGAACTCACGGGCGCAGCGGCGGCGCTGAGCCCGCCGGATGCCGTGACCCTGAAGACGCGCGACGAATTCACGATCATCGGTCAGAGCGTGCCGCGCGTGGACCGAATTCCCAAAAGCAATGGCGCCGCTGTATTCGGGATCGATCTGCAGCTGCCGGATATGCTCACGGCGAGCATCGCGCACGCCCCGGTATTCGGCGGCAAGCTGCGGTCGTTCAAGGCCGACGCGGCGAAAGCGATGCCCGGCGTGCGCGCCGTGGTGGCGATCCCGACCGGGGTCGCAGTCGTCGCGGACTCGTTCTGGCAGGCGAAGAAAGCGAAGGATGCGCTCGTCATAGACTGGGACGAGGGTGAGTTCGCGCAAACCTCCTCGGCGGATCTGTGGCGCGAGTACAGTGCCATGGCCGATCGTGCCGGTCCGCTGTTCGAGCAACGCGGCAAACCCGACTTTGCCGCCAGCGCGACCGTGATCGAGGGCGAGTTTCGTTTCCCGTTCCTCGCGCACGCACCGATGGAACCGCTGAACGCGACCGTACAACTCGACGGGGATCGCTGCGAAATCTGGGCCGGCACGCAGTTCCAGGGCATCGATGTCGGCAACATCGAACGCCTGACCGGCGTTCCGGCCGCGCAGATCCGGATCAACACGCAGTGGCTGGGCGGCAGCTTCGGTCGCCGCGCCGCGCCGGGCGCCGACTTTCTCGTCGAAGCCGTGCAGATTGCGCAGGCGGCCGGACTCGCGCAGCCGATCAAGATGGTCTGGCAACGCGAAGACGACATCCAGGGCGGCTTCTATCGCCCGATGGTGCTGCACCGCTACCGGATTGGGCTCGATGAACAGAAACTGCCGCGCCACTGGGCGCATAGCGTGGTCGGCGCATCGATCTCGAAGGGTACGGCGTTCGAGTCCGCGTTCATGGTCGATGGTCTCGATACGCTGTCGACGGAAGGTCTGCGACACACGAAGTACGCCGTCGACAACGTCGAGTTCACGCTGCACACACCGAAGCATCCGCTCGAAGTCCTGTGGTGGCGTTCCGAAGCCGATTCCCACACCGGGCCGGCGGTCGAGGCGATCATGAACCGGCTCGCGCGCGAGGCATCGGCCGACCCGATCTCCTATCGGCGGCAGTTACTCGCCGGCAACAAGGACGCGTTCCGGATCGTCGGTGTCCTCGACGCGCTCGCGGATGCCGCCGACTGGCGCACCGCGCCACCCCCCGATGTGTTCCGTGGCGTCGCCGTGCATCCGTCTTTCGGCTCCGTCGCCGGGTATGTCGTCGAGCTGAAGAAAACCGGTACGCAGCTTGCGTTCCACAAGGTTACGGCGGCGATGGATTGCGGCCTCGTCGTCAATCCGCACAGCGTGCGCGCGCAGATCTGCAGCGCCGTGGCGTTCGCACTGTCGACCGTGATCGGGCAGAAGATCGAAATCGAACGCGGTCGCGCGAAACAGAGTAATTTCCACGACTATACCGTTGCGCGCCTGCGCGAAGTGCCGAACGTCGAAGTCGTGCTCGTCGACAACGGGCTCGATCATCCGACCGGGGTTGGCGAAGTCGGGGTGCCGCCGTTCATCCCGGCGCTGACGGAAGCCGTGTTCGCCGCAACGGGCCAGGAGATCGTCGAGTTCCCGATGACGCTCGACGGTTACACTTTTTCGGCGTCGTAGCGACCGGCACACACGAGTCGGTACCGGAACCAGCCGTGAGCGCCCGTGCCGAACCACGCTACCGTCAGCTTGCCGCGGCCCTGCGCGCGGATATCGCCGGCGGCCTGTTCAGCGTCGGCGATGCCCTGCCGACGGAGAAGTCGCTGTGCGATCGCTACGGCGTTTCGCGCCACACCGCGCGCGAAGCATTGCGCCTGTTGAGCGAGGATGGCCTGATTGAACGGCGCCAGGGCGCCGGCAGTATCGTCGCCGATCGCACGCACCCGGCGTTTGCATCGCCTACCGGCGACTTCGAATCGATCCTGCAATATGCACGTGAAGCCGCGTTCGTGCGCCTGCGCAGCGCGAGCGCGGATGTGACAACCCTCGAGGAGTTTGGGCTCGAAGGCCACTACCGGGTTTTCACCGGTTTACGCCGGGTTCGCCGGCAATCACCGATCGCGCTGACGACGATCCTGATCGATGCCGCGTACGCACCGAACGACGGCGAGATCGATGAACTCGACGAATCGGTCTCCGAATGGATCGAGCGGCATCACGGGGTGCGTATCGAGAACGTGGAGCAACGGATGGATGCGATGAGTCTCGACGCCGAGGCGGCGACGATACTCGCGGTCGCGAGCGGGTCGCCGGCGCTGCGAACGTTACGGCGTTATGCTGATGCCGCGGGCCGGATCATCGTACTGTCACGCAGCGTGCACCCGGCGGGCCGCTTTGCCTACACGATGACGATGTCGCGGCAACCGTAGCGCGTTCAGCCGCGCGCGATCCGCTCTTCTTCCGCAAACAGATCGCGCCGCGATACGAGACCGACGACCCGGGTTCCGTCCACCACCGGCAGGTGTCGGAAGCCGCCGTGAAACATCCGCCGCAGCGCTTCGACCGGTTGCGCGTCCGCGGCGACGGTTTCGGGATTCGTCGTCATGACATCGGCGAGCGGCGTATCGAGGCCGCGATCGGCAGCGACGACGCGGCGCGCCAAATCCCGCGCCGTGAAGATCCCGCGCAATGCCTCGCCCTCCATGATCAGCACCGCATTGATCGAGCGCTGGCTCATGAGGCGCGCGGCATCGAGTACCGTTGCGGATTCGTCGAGACTGATGATGTCCTGATCGCTGACGACATCCGGAATTATTTTTCGAGCCATCGAATTCCCCGGCAGTTTCTGCCACTGAACACGTGTGCGTAAATCTTAAACCGTGTGGCTTCGGGACCGGAACCACTGTGTATACCCCGTCCCTGTCCCGTCCCCTCGATCTGAGGGGAAGGGTACCCGGCTCATCAGGGTTAGTGTTTCATAATCCGGAGCACGCATTGGATTATCGCACTGCCGATAACGCGCGGAAGTGATCGACGTCAGAAACGCCGGTCAATGATGCCTTACAGCAGCGCGAGCGCCTGTTTGCAGCGATCACCGTGGCGGATTTCTTCCTTACCATTCTGGCTCAACAGGGTCGCGCACTCGCTGTCATCCAGCGTTGCCGCCCAGCCCTGGTAGAGTGCGTCGCCACCAAGTTCGCCTTCGATCAGACCGTTGAGCATTTCCGCGTCGACGGTGAGCCCTTCGGGGATCACATAATACGGGTTGTCGGCGGGCTCCGGCACCTCGAACGATTCGCCCGAGAGCTTTTCGATGACCCGCTTCACCCGGTGCGCGTGCGCGCGCTCTTCGCGGCCGTTCTTCGTCAGCAATTCCGCGATTTCCGGGGTCGGCGACGCGTTCGCGAGACCGATGTAGAACGCCTCTCCGCCAGCCTCTACATAGGCCATCAGCTTGAAATCGTTGATCGTCGGTTTCGTCACGCCCATGAGATAGCCGAGCGCGCTTTCGAAATCGGCGGGCATATTCTGTGGTTCGTTGCTCACTGTTGGATCCTCGCTTGAATTCGTTGAGTACGGTTTCGCAGACCGGACACTGCGGTTCATTCTGCCCGCTGCAATCGCGCAATAACAGCACGCCGCCGGAGATCGGTCCCTACACGGGATTCCGTTTCACGAGCTGTTTCGCGATGATGATGCGCTGCAGTTCATTTGTACCTTCACCGATACACAGCAACGGCGCGTCGCGAAACAGACGTTCGATCGGGTATTCCTTCGAATACCCGTACGCACCGTGGATGCGCATCGCTTCGGTCGCTACCGACAACGCCGTCTCCGAGGCGAAGTATTTCGCCATCCCGGCCTCGAGGTCGACCCGCTCACCCGTATCATAGGCGCGCGCGGCATCGGCCACGAGCAGTTCGGCCGCGCGCGTGTTCGCCGCCATCTCGCCGAGCTTCAGCTGAATCGCCTGGTGCTCGCAGATCGGTTTGCCCATCGTCTTGCGGACCTGCGTGTAGGCGACGGATTCGCGCAACGCGCGCTTCGCGATGCCCACCCCGCGCGCGGCAATGTTGATACGGCCGATCTCGAGTCCGCCCGTGGCCATGTAGAAACCCTGTCCTTCCACCCCGCCCACGAGCGACAGCGCGGCATCGCATTCGTAATCGTCGAAAATAAACTCACCGGAATCGATACCCTTGTAGCCGAGCTTTTCGAGCTTGCGACCGTTGCGCACCCCGGGCAGCGGCTCGTGCGTGACGGGGTCGATCTTCGGCACGATCAGCATCGTCATGCCTTTGTGGCGTGGCTCGGCATCGGGATCGGTTTTTACGAGCAGCGCGACGCAATGCCCTTCGATCGCGTTCGAAATCCAGGTTTTCGTACCGTTGACGACATACTTGTCGCCGCGTCGCTTCGCAACGGTGCGAATGCCCTGCAGATCCGTACCCGCGTCGGGTTCCGTCAAGCCGAGACCGCCGCGCAGTTCACCGCTGGCGAATTTCGGCAGCCAGAATGATTTCTGTTCATCGGTCCCGTAACGTTCGACGATGCGCGCCATCATCAGATGCGAATTGAATATGCCCGTCAGGCTCATCCATTCTTCGGCGATCAGCATGACGATTTTCGAATACGTCGTCGCGGACAGCCCGAGGCCACCGTAGGCCGGGTCGATCAAGGCGCCGAACAATCCGAGTTCTTTCATGTCTTCGACGAGTTCGGCGGGATACTCGTCATCGTGCTCGAGTTGCATCGTCACCGGTTTCACTTTTTGTTCGAGCCATTTCGCGATGGCGTCGAGAATCAGGCGCTCGTCGTCGGCGTCCACGTGAGAATGAGGTTGCTGGGTTGCGGCCATGAGGTTACTCCGTCGGTCGGGCTCGGGGCTTCTTCGATGCGTAGTCCCGTAAGGGCTTCGAGCCCGGATCCCGGTGCCGCCGCACGCCGGATTGGGCGAATTAATTTGTCCGGACAAATTAACGTCGAAGCGTCAGCGTGTCAATTTCGCGCAAGAACCACGCCACAGGTCTCGTTCCCGGGCGAGTTTGCACGGAGAATCGACGCGGGCATGATAGATATCAGGAAACGTCGCCGATAGCGTGTTAAGACAATACAAATGATCGCGCCAGTACATCGATCGTCCGACTGCCATCGAAGCGCCACCGCGCGTACACACACGAACAGCCGCCAAAGGAAATCGCGATGACGAAAAAATCCGCGCCCATGCTCGTTACCCGGGCCGATACGCCGACGAACCTGAGCCAGGACGAAAAACGGCTCGGTAAAACGCTGAAAAAGAATCTGAAACTGACCCCCGAGGAACTCGCCGCGGTCAATACGAAAAAAGGGCTCATCCACCTGTTGATGTCGAAAAACATCAACGTCGACAAAGCGCTCGTCAAACTCCGGTATGAACAGCAACTCGAATTGCTGCAGATGGAACTCGTTAAACTTCAGCGCACGGTCCAGCTCAGCGGTCGGCGCGTCGCCATAATCTTCGAAGGCCGCGATGCGGCGGGTAAGGGCGGCAGCATCCGCCGATTCATCGAACACCTGAATCCACGCAGTGCGCGCGTCGTCGCCCTGCCAAAACCCACCGAGACGCAACAGGGTCAGTGGTATTTTCAGCGCTATACCGAAGAGTTGCCGAACCCGGGCGAAATCGTGTTCTTTGATCGCAGCTGGTATAACCGCGCGGTTGTCGAACCCGTCATGGGGTTTTGTACGGATGCCCAGTACAAGACGTTCATGCAGCAGGTACCGGAATACGAACACATGCTGTACGAAGACGGGATCGAACTGATCAAGCTGTGGTTTTCGATCTCGAAGGAAATCCAGGCGGAACGTTTCGACTCGCGACGGAAGGACCCGTTGAAACAGTGGAAAATCAGCCCGGTTGATGAACATGCCCAGGATCGCTGGGATCTGTACACGCAATACAAGGACAGCATGTTCAGCAAGACGCATACGTCCTACAGTCCGTGGATCATCGTCAGGGCAAACGACAAGAAACGCGCCCGCCTCGAAGGCATGCGCCACGTGCTATCTACGCTCGACTACGATGGCAAGGACGATCCGCACACGTCCCTGTCACCCGATCCGGAAGTCGTCCAGCGTTACCATCGCGCGGGTAACAGCATCGACTGAGCTTCCCGATCCAGCGGGCAGCAAACGGCTCAGAATTTATGGATCGTCGTGAACTGCACGCGGTCGATCGCGCCGTCGCGCCCGTCAACGCGTTCCCGCTCCGCATGGATCCACTCGATCCCCAGACTCGTCGTCAGCCAGGGACTCCACAGCAGATTCGCGTGGACGGAATACGCGCGCTCGTTCTCTTCCGGCAACGCGCCGTTATCGTCGAGCCACGTCGCCCCGAACAGCAGGTTCGAGCGCCAGTTACGCGACCACCAGTGACGGTAGGCAACATAACCGCCGGCGGCCGTCACGAGGTCGAGTTTGCCACCTGCGTCGATGCGCGCGTCATCGACGAAACCACTGTTCAGGTACCGGCCGATCGCATTACCGCCGCTGAGCAGAAAACGAACGTCGTCGCGCCCGGCGAACCGCACGAGGCCGCTCACACTGAGCATGCCACCGAAAGCCGCATCGTCCGTACCCGCCTGATCGATGCGGATTTCCCGCCCGAGCGCCGCGATTGAAATGTGTCCCCAGCGGTGGCGCTGCTCGACTCTCAGCGCGAGATCGGGCAAGCGCTCGTCATCCGGTGACAGCCGCCGCCCATCGGATCCGCGCACGAGTGAATCCGGCGACTCGAGGCCCACGTTGAAATTGAAGCCGCGCCACTCGCGGCGCCAGCGCACGAGCGCCTGGCGCACGAGCAACACACCGAGCGGGCCGCCGTCGTCGTTGATTTCCGGGTAGGCGTCGAGATCGATGACGGTGGAATACGTCTGTCCGCCAAGCCATTCACCCCACTGGCCATAGGCATGGCGCAGTCGCGGTTCGTAACCGTTGACAACGGATTCGTTGCCATCGCTGCCGGATGAAAAGAAATCAAGTTCGATATACGACGCCAGATCGCCGAGCGGGGTTGGCGCGAATGCCTTTAACCACACGCGGCTGTTACGCGCCGAGAATTTGATCTGCTCGCCCTGCTTATCTCCGCTGATCGGGATCGCGGCGGGCGACAGGGCCAGGTTCGCGCGGTTCTCGCTGCCACCGCCGGCGCTCGTCGAATTGACGATGACGTCGAGTTTCACCCGTCCGCCGGCCGTGATCGCAGGGGTCGCGGCCACGCGCGCCGGCGACGGCGCCGGCGATGCCGCCGCGGCGGGCGGCACGGGATCACTTTCCGGTGTTGTGGTATCGGTCGCGAGACGCGCTTCGAGTTCCGCGATACGGGCTTTCAGCAGCGCGAGCTCGGCGCGCACGGCGGCGACCTCCGCGTCGTCGAGCGCGATTGCCGGCAGCGCGAACGCCGCCACGACAATGCCGCAGGCGATCGCCCGCGCCTGGCGCCACGTTGCGGTTGCTGCTGTGAGTGAAAACACGCCGTGCTCAGCGCGCACGAAACAGACTGTGGCAGCCCGCGCAGGCATTGTTCAGTCGGTGGAACTGATTCGCGCTCGCGACGAAGCGATGCTCCGCGGCGGCAGCGCGCAGGATCTCCGCTTCGCGCCGCAGTTCGAGCGCGTACGCATTGAATTGCGCGCGCCCGGCATCGTCGAGGGATGCCGTCACCCCGTGACGGGACATCGACGATGCGGCGGCGGCGAGTTCGCCGGCGACGTCGGCGAGCGCGTCAGCGGTTTCCTTACGCTTCAGATCGAGCGCGAGGTCGGCCTGCACCCGGTCGTTCATCAGCGCTTCCAGCCGCTGCATGATGCGGCGGAGTTCGGCGCTGCGCACGATGTGGCGCTGCGGCGGCTGCGTAGTACCGGCAGGCGAGGGTTCCGGGGACCCTGGTGCAGTCTCACAGCCCACGAGCACGCTGGCCGCGATTACGGCGGCAAACGCCGCGCAGCGAGCCGCGCCACGATACCGGGGCTTATGCATGCGCGGACGCCGGCGATCGGCCGCTGCCGGCGCGGCCGGAATACGGATTGCCCGCTAATGCCGCGCGCGGCGAATCGATCCGGATGTGAGGCACGAACAGTTGCTCGGACATCCGGCGATTATCAACGCATGCGGCGGGCGCGGCCAGACTTCGATCAATCCGGCCGTTCGCGCGCTGATCACGGCGGAGCGCTCAAACGATCAGTCCGCCGACCCCCATCGACGCGATTTCCTCGCTTGCAAGCGGCAGCGCCGCAAACAGGCGCTCCAGCACCCAGTCGAAGCCGTTCAGCTTCGGCGAACGCGCACAGCCCGGCAGCCCGACGACGTCGACGTCTCCGAGACGCCCGAGTAACAGCATATTGCCGGGTTCCACGGGCATGCCGAAATGGCTGATGCGGCCACCCGCGTGCTCGATCGCCGCGGGAATCACATCACCCCGGTCGACGATCGCCGAGGCGCCGAATAACAGGATCAGATCGGCGCCACCGGCGGCGAGATCCTGCATCGCCGTCGCGAGCGCGGCGATTTCGTGCGGGCTGTCCATCAGATGATCGATGCGGCCGCCGAGACGTTCGAGCCGTTCCGTCAACACGCGCTCGGCCTTCTCGCGTCCCTTGAACGGGACGGCCGGGAGTTCGGAGAAGATCACGCCAACCGTGCGCGGTACGAACGGCTGCACGGTTAATACATTGCGATGCGACTCCACGCTGCCGACGACGGCGTCGAGCGTGTCGCGCGCAACGGCGTACGGAATGATTTTCACCGTCGCGATTACCTGTCCCGCCGCTACGACCGCGCAGGGCGCGACCGTGGCCACGGTAACCGCTTCGTGCACCGCATTCATGCTGTGGATCGCCGCGGCATCGACGAGGCACAGCCCGGCGACCCGCGAGGTGACATTCGCGCGGCCGGTTTTCGCGTCCTCGATCGCGACGCTGTGATGCGCGAGCGCCTGAGCGATCCGCGCGGCGGCGGCGTCTTCGGCGACGTCGGTGTCCTCGAGACGCGCCACGGTCACGGTGTCGACCGCGGCCGCTTCGAGTTGCGCGATGTCGTTCGCATCGAGCGTCCTGCCTTTACCCAGGCGCACGCCTTCGAGGCGGATAGAGTGCGCGAGCACCGTGCCCACGGCCGCGCGAACCGGAACTTCACCGAATTTCATTTTGCGTTGTAAATCGCTGTCAGCGCGAATCCCGCGCCCCTGAAGTCAAGCCGGACTGACGACGAGTGTATTCTCGATCTCACCGATCCCGCGAATCGCAACCCTGACGACATCGCCGTGCTGCAGAAACTTCGGCGGATCGTAACCAATTCCGACGCCCGCCGGGGTACCCGTTGCGATGATGTCGCCGGCTTCGAGCGTCATGCTCATCGACACGGTTTCGATGATCGTCGGAATATTGAAAATCAGATCGCGGGTATTTGCCTGCTGGCGCAGTTCATCATTCACCCAGCACGAGAGCTCGAGATCTTCGGGGTCGAGTTCATCGCCGGTGACGATCCATGGTCCCATGGGACAAAACGTGTCGAGTGATTTACCGAGCAGCCATTGCTTGTGCCGTGACTGCAGATCGCGCACGGTGACATCGTTGATCACGGCGTAGCCGAATATGTGGTCGTAAGCACTGGCGGCGGTGATCGCGCGGCCGCGCCGACCGATGACCACGCCGAGTTCACCCTCGTAATCGACGCTCGCGCTGAGCGCGGCGGGAACGACGATGTCGTCGCGTGCGCCGGCCAGCGCGCACGGCGCTTTGCTGAATACGATCGGCGCATCCGGCACCGCCTGCGGTTCCCGCCCCGCGGAGGAATCAAACCCGCTGCGGGAAAACTCCTCGGCATGCTCGCGGTAGTTCTTGCCGACACAGATCACGTTCTTGCCGGGGCGCGCGATCGGATGCAACAGGCGCACGTCGGCGAGCGGGATTTCATGGCCCGTGGCAACGGGCGCCCGGCCGGCGTCGTGCGCCTCGATCACGGCGATCATCGGATCGAACGAACCCGGTTCGCCGGCGAGCGTCCGGATGGTGCCGCGATCCGCATCGACGAGCCCCAAATGGACCCCGTCCGCGTGCTGAAACCGTGCGATCTTCATAACTGCTCCCATAGCTGAACGGCGCCGGAGACGACCGGTTCGTGGCGGTCGCGGGTGTGCGCCGACTCCCGCAAGACGGTATGCGGAGCGCCGCGGATTGTCAATTGGTCGGACCAATTTACAGAGACCGATAACGGGATCCGGCGAATCGATCCGATTAATTGGTCCAGCCAATTTGCCTGTCGGGCGGTCCGCTGGTCGTGTAGACTGCGGGCGTTACACAGGAGACCGGGCATGGCGCAACTGACGCCTATTCGACAGGAAAAAGTCTACGAGGCGGCGATGAACCAGCTCGTGTCCCTGATCGAGGATGGCACGTTCACCGCCGGTGATCGCCTGCCGACGGAACGCGCGCTCGCGGAGCAACTCGGTATCAGCCGCGCGTCCGTGCGCCAGGCATTGACCGGGCTCGCGGCCATGGGCCTGGTCGAGAGCCGGCCCGGGGACGGCACCTACGTCACCGCGCGGCGCACGGATTTCACCTGGCGCCTCGACGCCGCCAGCGCACTGGAAATTCTCGAGGGCCGGCGTGCGATCGAATCCGGCACGGCACGGCTGGCCGCGCAACGCCGCACGCAACGTGAGCTCACGGCCTTACGCGAAATTGTCGCCACGATGGACGAGCAGGTCGATGACGGGGTTCACCCGGTCGACACGGATCGCGAGTTCCACCGCGCGATCGCGGTTGCCGCGCATAACCCCGTACTGCTGCAGGCAATGGAAGCACTCGCGCAGCAGATGTCCGGACCGGCGTGGCACCGGATCAAGCTGTGGGGCCTGCGCGGCGCGGAACAAACGGCGCGGATCCAGGATCAGCACCGCAGAATTTTCGCCGCGATCGAGGCCGCCGACGCCGATCTCGCCGAGAGTCTGATGAAAGAACATATCGACCGCATCATCGACGACGTGCGCACCGCCGAACGGGGCAAGCGCGCGGGTGGATGAGCGGCAGCGCGCCGCTAGTGCGGGTGCGGGTGCGAGTCCTTGAATTCGATCAGGCGGTTGACGAACGTCTTGTTGTCGGTGCTGAACAGCCGATGGGTCTGGCCACCGTTCACCGACACCGGCACGACGTCGCCGGCCTTGAAATCAAACTGGTATTCCATCCACGTGCCGTCTTGCTGCTTTTCCCAGGTTTTGCACTTCGCCCCTTCGAGCGTGATGATCAGGTAGTCGAGTTCGTG
>CAXBJY010000102.1:0-17706 GCA_963976285.1 uncultured Gammaproteobacteria bacterium | reverse complement strand
CGAACGTCGAAATGCTGCCTAATATTCGTGTCCGTTTTTCTGGGGGAAGCTCAGGGTGTCCCGAAGTTTTCTTGACGAAACTTTATGGGTCGAAACTTTATGGGTGTCCCGAAGTTTTCCTTTGGGTGTCCCGAAGTTTTCTCGGTTGCGCACAGGTAATCGACGAAATTTCATGAGTGTCACGAAATCGCGGCGTGATCCGTGGACAGGGCGCTTACGTTCCGGAATCTCGCAAGCGTTTCCAGCTAACGCCAGTATGCTTCGCCGCCGGGCGAAATAACGTATGGAATTTGAAGTACATAACCGGGTCCGACCCCGACTATGACGATTGCGGATGACTCAGCCGGCCGGGTTCGGCTCACCCGGGCACCCCGGCACGCGCCGTAGCCGCAGGAGTAAACCGATCGCCGGCAAACCGAGCCACAGCGCCGCCGGCAACGGTACGACAGCGGTCCCGAACGCCATTTCGAACAACACCCGGCCACCGCTGAGATTCGTATCGTCGTACAGGAACCCGGTGATCGGCACATCAGTGACGATACCGATGAACATCGGTGCCACCGAGCCGGGAAAACTCGCAAGCAGCTGGCCGCCCGGGCCGAGGAAATCATGCCGCTCGTCCGCAACCCCGATACCGTTCAGGGTGATCCCCATCGCATAGACCGGCTGCCCAGCGCCGAGGTCTATGCGCCAGTCGTGCTGCGTAAAGTTCGTTGCGACGCCGAGCCCGCCGCCCACGAGGATGATCTCGTTGCCGGGCACTATCGGTTCCGTCGGGTCGACGTTGAACGAAAACGCGACCGGCAGCCCGGTGTTGCTCGCGGCGAAATTCAACTGCGCGCCAAACCGATCATTGAACACTACGGTACCGCTGACTTCGTCGGCCAGTTCAACGCTCGCGGGCGTAAAGACGATCGCCGTGATCCCGGAAACGGCATTGCGCCACAAATCAGCATCGAAATAACTGACCGTCGCCGCGCCTGCCGGGCGCACGAGGCATACGAGGATGAACACGACTAACGGGACGCAGAAGGGTCGGGCGACTGATGGCTGGACCATGACGATACCCTTCGATCGCGATGTTGAATAATAAACATAGCAACGGACGGAGCCGAGCGCCATGAAATGCAGGCCATAGCGCGGCGATTCCCTGGCCGCGGCGACTATTGCATCGGGGAATGAGCGCCGAGCGCTCGCCGCGGGGTCGGCGGCTACGCGAAGCAAGCGGGCGACCCGCTATTGCACGCCTCACGCATGCGGTCCGCGCAACGTACGTGCCGGGGTAACCGGAGACCGGGCGGCTGAGGCTCCGGCATCCCGCAATCATTGCGCCCCGAGTCGGTATACTTCACCGCACGGAATTGAATTGGCGTCGTTTAACGCCCATCGCCGCGTTCGCTCCCGACCGGGCATCGGGCGATATCGTCGGCGCAACAATAATCGACCGTGGCGCAGAACCCGCCGCCCGGGGATCGACCTGTCATCGCGGTCGGGTCCGGCTCGGGGGTTGGCGGTTTACACAAGGGGAAACGCGACTATGAAAGTATATTTCGCGCCGAACTCGCGCGCCGTGCGTACCGTTTGGCTGCTGGAAGAGATTGGACTGCCGTACGAACTCGTGCGGTTTTCGCTGGGGCAAAAAGAAATGCGCAGTCCCGAGTACACGAAAGTTAATCCGAACGGCCGGGTGCCGACCCTCGTCGACGGCGACACGACGATCACCGAAAGCACGGCCATCGCGCAGTACCTCGGGGCGAAGTACGCACCGGAACTCGTCCCGGGGCCGGACGCCGCGAATTTCGCGAGCTATCTGCAATGGCTCAACTATGCCGAAGGCATGATCATGCCGCCGATCAACAACTACGTCGTCGAGACGATCCTGTTGCCCCCGGAGCGCCGCAACGAGGAAATCGCGGCGCGTTCGCTCAAACTGCTGAACCGCACGCTCGGCGCCGTCGAGGAGCACATGGCAGGACGCGAGTTCCTTGCCGACACGTTCACGGTCGCCGACACGATCACCGGTCATGCCGTCATCGTGTCCCGTCGTCTCGGTGCCGATTTCAGTGAACGCCCGAACCTCACCGCGTATGCCGATCGACTTGAAGCACGGGACGCATTCAAGCGCGCTGATTCGGCATAACGCATCCGTGGTGCCGGCAGGCTGCCCTGACTGCGGGCAGCACGCCCGGCATCACCGACTCCGCGCGCGGGAGCCGGTTTCCCGATCCCGCCGGCGAACGTAAATCCCTGACATGAAACGGTCAATTGCACGCTGCAAAATGACATCGGGAATCGAACTGGATCCGAAATGAGTACAAGCATAGGCATCAACGGCTTTGGCCGCATGGGCCGGCTCGCCCTGCGTGCGGGCTGGGGCGCGGCCGATCTCGAATTCCGCCGCATCAACGAAACCGCGTGCCCTGCCGCGACTTCCGCGCACCTGCTCGAGTTCGACTCCGTGCACGGCACCTGGCCCACGGACTGCTCGGCGCCGGACGACGACACGCTGCTCATCGATGGCAGGCCGCTCGCGTACTCGAGTAACCCCGCGATCGAGACGACGGACTGGTCGGACTGCGACATCGTGATCGAGGCCACCGGCAAACATCACAAATCCCCGCAGGCCTTGCACGCCTACTTCGAGCGCGGGGTCAGCAAAGTGCTCGTCGCGGCACCCACCGGAGATGCCCTGAATATCGTCTACGGGGTGAACCATCACCGCTACGATCCCGCCCGGCATCACGTCGTGACGGCTGCGTCGTGCACCACGAACTGCCTCGCACCAATCGTCGGGGTAATGCACGAGCACATCGGTATCGTGCACGGTTGCATGACCACGATCCACGACATCACGAATACCCAGACGATCGTCGACAAGGGCCACAAGGATCTGCGTCGCGCACGCGCCTGCGGCCAGTCGCTGATCCCGACCACGACGGGATCGGCGAAGGCGATCACCGCGATCTTTCCGGAGCTCACAGGCCGACTGAATGGGCATGCCGTCCGCGTCCCGCTGCTCAATGCGTCGTTGACCGACTTCGTATTCGAAGCCGCGCGTGCGGTCACGGTCGAGGAGGTCAACAGCTTGCTACGGTCCGCGGCCGAGGGCGAACTCGCGGGTATCCTCGGTTACGAGGAGCGTCCGCTCGTGTCCGTCGACTACCTCAACGATGCGAGGTCGTCGATCGTGGACGCGCCTTCGACGATGGTCGTGGACGGTACCCAGGTGAAAATTCTTGCCTGGTACGACAACGAATGGGGTTACGTGTGTCGGCTGATCGATATCGCGAAACTCCTCGCCAGGAGCCTGTGACGAACTAATGGATGCGGGCCTGCGCAACTACCTGATCGTTACCGGAGGTTACTGGGCGTTTACGATCACGGACGGCGCGATCCGCATGCTCGTCGTGCTCTACTTTCACCTGCTCGGTTACTCGCCACTCGAAGTGGCGATGCTGTTCCTGTTCTACGAGTTCTTCGGCATTGTCACGAACCTCGTCGGTGGCTGGCTCGGCGCACGGCTCGGACTCAATGTGATCATGCATGTCGGTATGGGACTGCAGGTAATCGCACTGACGATGCTGACGGTGCCGGACGCCTGGTTGTCCGTGGCCTACGTCATGAGCGCGCAGGCGCTTTCGGGGATCGCGAAGGATCTGAACAAGATGTCGGCCAAGGCCAGCGTGAAGGCGCTCGCCGGCGACGGCGGCGATGCGGGTTTATTCAAGTGGGTCGCCGTGCTGACGGGCTCGAAAAACGCGCTCAAGGGTATCGGGTTTTTCGTCGGCGCCGCGCTGCTCGACCACGTGGGCTTTCGCGGCGCGCTCGCGACGCTTACCGGCCTGCTCGCGGTCGTACTCGGTGCCACCGCGATCGCGTTGCCGGCCGGGGTCGGCAAGATGAAAGCGAAACCGAAGCTCGCGCAAGTGTTCTCCACCCGCGCGGAAATCAACTGGCTCGCCGCCGCACGCTTTTTTCTGTTCGGGTCGCGCGACGTGTGGTTCGTCGTCGGCCTGCCGGTCTACCTGTATGCCGCGCTCGGTTGGGGATTCACCGAAGTCGGTGGCTTCCTCGCGGCCTGGGTGATCGGTTACGGCATGATCCAGGCATGCGCGCCGGCACTGCTGCGACGGCAGCGGGACGCTGGCATGCCCGGCGGCAAGGCGGCGAGACGCTGGGGTTTCATGCTCTGCCTCGTCCCGGCCGGGATCGCGCTCGGCCTGCAGCACGGCCTGGACCCGGTCATCGTGGTCTGCGGCGGTCTCGTGGTGTTCGGGATCGGGTTCGCGATTAACTCGGCGGTGCACTCCTACCTGATCCTCGCGTACTCGGAGATGGACCGGGTATCGATGAATGTCGGCTTTTATTACATGGCGAATGCCGGCGGCCGCCTGACCGGCACGGTGATCTCCGGCTGGGCCTACCAGACCCACGGACTCGAAGGCTGCCTGTGGTGGTCCGCCGGCTTCCTCAGCCTCGCCGTAGCGCTGTCGCTCCCGTTACCCGAAATCGGCACGACGCGCGCCCCGATCAACCCAGCCCCCTCTTGACGGCAACGCCTGCTGCGGGTGCGATGCAAATGAATTGACATACATACCAATTAATCTGTATGTTTCGCTCATGCCAAGACCCACGAAACAGGATCCCGAACGCGGCGACGCCCGCACCCGCTTACTCGAAGCCGCGCGCGACGTGATCCGCCAGAAAGGATTCACCGCCACGACCGTGAGCGATCTGTGCGCCGCCGCCGGCGTTACTTCCGGCGCGTTCTTTCACAATTTCAAAAGCAAGGAAGCGCTCGGTGCGGCCGCGGCGGATTACTGGTCGCACACAACCGCGGAATTGTTTCGCGCTGCGCCCTATCACGATCATGCCGATCCACTCGCGCGCGTACTCGGCTATATCGACTTTCGTAAAGCCATCATCGACGGCGACATCGCGCAATTCACCTGCCTCGCCGGCACGATGGCACAGGAGGTGTACGCCAGCTCCCCCGACATTCGTGCCGCCTGCGGCGCCAGCATTCTGGATCATGCCGCAACGCTCGAGCCGGACATCGAAGCGGCGATGCAAGCGCACGGGATCACAGCGGACTGGTCGCCGGCGAGCCTCGCGCAATATACCCAGGCGGTGTTGCAAGGCGCTTTCATCCTCGCCAAGGCGACCGGCGATCGCAACGTCGCGCGCGACAGCGTCGACCACTTGCGGCGTTACGTGGAACTGCTGTTTCTGTCCGGGGGCACATCCGCGAAGCCAGCATGACCGAATGCGCAAACACCCTCGTTGCCGAACAGCGGTTCTGCACCGGTACCCGACCATCACGCCGCCCACACCGGCGTAACAGCCTTGCCGCTATGGCGCGCTCCCGAGGCCTCGTAACGCAACGACCGGCGAGCCGGCACGTTGTATGAACAGTACCGGGAAACTCTCCATGCCGACGAACACCCACGAACTGATCCTTGAACGCATCCTCGCCGCGCCGGTCGAAAATCTCTGGCGCTGCTGGACCGAACCGACGCTCCTCGAACAATGGTTTTGTCCGCAACCCTGGTATGTCACCGACGCGGTAATCGACCTCCGCCCCGGCGGCGAATTCTCCACCGTCATGCACGGCCCCGCGGGCGAGGAATTCCCGACCGCCGGGGTCTTTCTCGCGCTCGAACCCCGCCGCCGCCTCGTCACGACGGATGCGTTCCTGCCCGGTTGGGTGCCGTCGGAGCGCGCGTTCATGACCACGGAAGTACGCTTTGCCCGAATCGCCGCCGACAAGACGCAATACACGGCGATAGCCCGGCACTGGACTGCCGAGGCAAAGGCCGAGCATGAAGCGATGGGCTTCCATGACGGTTGGGGCAAAGCCAGCGAGCAACTCGCAGCGCTCGCAACATCGTTATGAGCACCCGGGATTTTCCACGGGTGAAGCTTTAGCCGTGCGCAACACGCTTTATTTACACCGCGCGTTGACGGCACGGGCGGCGAAACCGTACCCCGCCTGCCCGGCCGCGGATGCGAACGTGCGCTGGCGACCACTGAACGATTTCACCGAGCAAACGCCAGCGATCAATCCGCGAGCAGGCGGCGCCTACCGCCTGTTTGTTGCGCGTTTCACGACCGCGCCGGGTCGTTCAACTCACGCTGCGCACGAACCGCGGATCCCGCATGCACGATTGCGCTACACCGGCACATCCGATGATCCGAATCCGCCGGCAGCCATGCCGGTGACGGTCGACCCGAACGCGGTTTCGCGTGCTGCGGAAATCATGCTTACGCTGCAAGGCGTGGCGGATAGTGTGCCGCACGCCGCCTGCGATCCCGGTTCACTACAGCAGCGGGAACCCATGGCGCGGCCCGTCGAACCTGAAATCCGACCGCAAGTGCAACGGCAATACCCCGTAAGGAGACCGGTCGTCACGTGACAAGTCCACCCGCTCTGCCCGTCATCACGGTGTTCGAACGCTCGCCCGACGAGGGCCGGGGGCTCGCGCGGGACATGCGGGTCCGGTGGGCACTCGAAGAAGTTGGTCAGCCCTACGTCGTGCGTCCGGTCTCGTTCGCCACGATGAAGGAACCCGCGTACCGGGCACTGCAACCGTTCGGTCAGATCCCCGCGTTCACGGACGGGGATCTCACGCTGTTCGAGAGTGGCGCGATCGTGTTGCACATCGCGCGCCGGCGCGAGGGCTTGCTTGCCGGTGATGATTGCGCGCGGGAGCGCGCGATCGCCTGGCTATTCGCCGCCCTCAACACCGTTGAGCCGCCAATCATCGAGCGTGAGATTGTCGAGCACGGCGAACGTAAGGAACCGTGGTCCGCCCGGCATCTCGCCGCGCTTGACGGGCGCATTCGCCTGCGGTTGCGGGATCTGTCCGCGCGCCTCGGGACTGCCGACTGGCTCGACAGCACGTTCAGCGCGGGCGATCTGATGATGGCTGACGTGCTGCGTCGTCTCGGTAATTCGGGTCTGCTCGAAGCCTATCCACGCCTCGTCGACTACGTCGCCCGCGCCGAAGCACGACCCGCATTCCAACGCGCGTTCGACGCGCAACGGGCGTTTTTCAACACGACCTTGACCCGCTGATCGCGGCGTCGAGCAGCATCCTGAGGAGAGAGCACGATGACGGAACTCGTAACTTGCCTGTGGTTCGATCACGGCGAAGCCGGCAAGGCGGCGGAATTCTACGCCGCCACGTTTCCCGATAGCCACGTCGCACGGGTGAATACGGCACCCGGCGATTTTCCCGGTGGCCAGGCGGGCAGTGAATTGACGGTCGAGTTTACCGTGCTCGGACGCAAGTTCATCGGCCTGAACGGCGGGCCGAACATGCAGGCAAACGCCGCGGTGAGTTTCATGATCCTGACCGAGGACCAACGGGAGACCGACCGCTATTGGGATGCGATCGTCGATAGCGGCGGCGCCGCGAACGCATGCGGCTGGTGTCAGGACCGCTGGGGACATTCATGGCAGATCACGCCGCGTCGCTTGCTCGAACTGACGACGAGCGCGGACCGCGACGAGGCGAAGCGCGCGTTCGACGCGATGATGACGATGACGAAGATCGATATCGCGGCGCTCGAAGCCGCCGTGTGTGAGCAATAGGGGTGTGAACGCTAAAGGAGAAAATGCATGAGTTACATCGACGGTTTCGTGATCGCCGTACCGACGGCGAACAGACAGCATTTCATCGGACACGCGGAGAATGCCGACGGCGTGTTCATGGACCTCGGCGCGACCCGCGTCCTCGAATGCTGGGGAGATGATGTCCCTGACGGCGAGCTCACGGATTTTCGCCGTGCCGTGCAGGCGACAACGGACGAAACGGTGGTCTTGTCCTGGGTTGAATGGCCGGACAAGGCGACGCGCGACGCCGCCATGGCAACGATGACCGGGTGGATGAACGATCCGGAAAATGCCGACCCGCGCATGGACCCCGCGAAGAACCCGCTGCCGTTTGACGGCAAGCGGCTGATCTTCGGCGGCTTCACCCCGGTCGTAACCCTGCAGAAATAACGAGGAACGAAATAATGGCAAACGCACACGGCGATTTTATCTGGTACGAATTGCTAACCACCGATGCGGAGGCTGCCCGGACGTTCTATGCCGACGTCATCGGCTGGACCGCGACGGACTCCGGCCAGCCCGCTATCGACTACCGCATCCTCGCAGCCGCCGAAGGCAATGTGGGTGGGCTCATGCAGATCACCGACGACATGCGGTCTGCCGGTGCGCGCCCGGTCTGGCTCGGCTACATCGCCGTCGACGATGTCGATCAAACCGTTGCGGCGATCACCGCGGCCGGTGGTGCAATCCAGATGTCACCGATG
Organism: uncultured Gammaproteobacteria bacterium; assembly: GCA_963976285.1. Taxonomy (GTDB): domain Bacteria; phylum Pseudomonadota; class Gammaproteobacteria; genus UBA11873. Next base: position 9,384 of record CAXBJY010000102.1, on the reverse strand, counting down.
GATATTCCGGATGTGGGTCGCATCGCGATGGCGACGGACCCGCAAGGCGCGCCGTTCTACGTCATGCGCGGTGCTAGCGACGAACAAAGCCACGCCTTCGCCTACGACCGCCCGCGGCTCGGCCATTGTGCCTGGAATGAACTCGCGACGTCCGACCGTGCCGGTGCGATGCAGTTCTACAGCGAACTGTTCGGCTGGGAAAAGGACGGGGAAATGGACATGGGGCCGCTGGGCGCTTACGAGTTCGTCCGCCGCGGCGCTGTCGCGGGCCTGTTCGCCGGGGTCATGACCCGGCCACGGGAAATGCCGGTATCCCTGTGGAGCTTCTACTTCCGCGTCGCCGATGTCGACGCCGCGATCCGGCGCACGCAGGCCGGCGGCGGCGAGGTCATCGTCGGCCCGATGGAAATACCCGGCGGCGAATTCAGCGTCAATGCGCGCGACCCGCAGGGTGCGATGTTCGCGTTCATGGGGCCGCGAACCTGAGGCGTGCGCGATGGCGGCGGGCGCACCCGCTCCGGCGCAGCGTGAGGCGCGCCACTCATCGCGGCATCGCGGGCACACGACGAATTCGCGCGCACCGCGGCGCCGTGAATCACTTCGCGCGATCGCGCGTGCGGCGCTGTGCACGGCAACCACTGCCTGCCCGTGCGAAGAAGCCCGACCGCCGGCGCGGGATGCGAAGCCCGCGGCGGCATGCGCGGGATTATCACCGGTGACGGTAACGGTTACCCGCCATGGTCGTGACTCCCGCCGCGCATTCCTGTTCCGCTACGCGCGTCGACGCGTTGCCAGCAAGCCGAGCAGTCCACTGCCGAGGAAATACACCGCCGCGGGGATCGGCACAACACTGACGCTGACATTATCGAGGCTGCCGGTGTCCGATCCACTGATGTACTCACCCCGAATGCGCAAGCGATCCAGCGAACTGAGCACGAACAACACGTCCGTCGCGGTCGCCGCGGCGCCGCCGTTCATCCACGCCTCGCTCTCGTCGAGGCGCACGCTGTAAGACACCCACTCCCCCACCGGCAGCGGATTCGCCAGCGTGTCGAGCGTCAATTCGAGACCACCACCGTTGAGGATCACGTCGTTGCTGCTGAATTGCGAGCCCGAACCTGTTTGCTTCAGATCAAAACGCAATAACTCGCCGTAGGCGCCGGAAAGATCACCGAGAAATTTCGCCGGTGCCTGGAAATACCAGACGCCGCCCGAAACGCTGTCGTCGGCCTCGATGTGGCCACCCGGGTTGCCTCCGGTGGCGAGAAATGTCGGCAAGCCCGACGTTGCATCGCCGCTGATAATCCACCCCTGTGCATCGCTGTCAAACGTACTCGCAACAACGGCAGCCGCGGCGGTACCGCTCTGCATGAGCAGTACCGATACCGCGACAATATTAAACGTGCGGCCGAATACATTACGCATAATGATCTCTCCAACTCCGGTTTTGATTTTGATTAATTCGACGCCTTGTAGCGCGCCTGTGTGCACGATACCGGATGCGCTGCCGGCAAATCCGGCAAGAATCCCCAAACCGGGCGATTGCCTCATGTCAAAATCGCCGGCGGAATGCCGGCACGACCGTTGCGTTCCGTCGCCTCGTGGTAACAACGCGCAAAAGTTGCACCGTGTCCGCCGCTTCGCCACCTCGCGACGCAGTTCGCAGTGCATCATGTGCAAGCGCGCCGGCACTGCGGTTTGTAAAAATCACACAACACTCGTTCCGGGCACCCCGAATGCCGCCAGAGGCGGCGCTGCGAACGCTGGTGTGAATTTTGCAGGACGTATTACGCGTCATCCCCGGCGAACCTGTGGCGCGCACGGTTTGTGTGTCCGGCGGCAATGCCGGGGTTGATGACATCGCAACGCCATGACAACGAACGCACAGGAGATCCGACACGATGAACCTCATCGACATTCTCGACGAAGCGCGCGAGCGTGGATTCACCCACAACCTGGCCTACGATAACGACGGCCTCGTGTGTGCCGCACTCGACAAATGCTACGACGTCGACCACAGCTTCATCATCGACTCGAGATCCGCTGATGCCGGCACCGATCCCGGCGATGATGTCACGGTGTACTTTATCGAGACGAGCGATGGCGATCGCGGATATATCGTCGTTCCCGCCTCGATCTACACCGAGCCGGAGAAGGCCGCATTCATCGATCGGCTGAAACCGAAAGCGGACCGGAAAACCGGGCGATAGCACTGGCGCGACGTCAGCGGCGATGCGGCAATGCCGGTGCACGCGCGATCATGCCGGACGTGCCCGCAGGCCAGAGCCCACCGTGGATCGCGCTATCCCGACCGGATCCGATCCGCAGCCGGGGCACACCGGCGAACCGTCGCGCGCGTGTCGAACCACCCGCTGTGACCCGGCGCAGCGGTTCGCGTCCCGACCCCGGTTCGATCTGCCGGACGATTCATGCGCTCCCGTTGCCGCGCCCGACGGATACGACCCGCACTCGCCGCCCCCCGGGCGCGCGGGTAACCGGGCCTGCGCCCGCGCATTTCAGGCAGCAGGGATGCGGTTGCGAGCGTGCTCCCGCGCACTCTCGCGCACGACATTCGGGTGCTACCCTGTGACGCTATGATCGATACCGCCGTTCTTACGATCGATGTCCACACGTGGTGCGTGCTCGGCATCACCGTCGTCGCGTTATACAGCTTTACGCGCGAACACATACCACTGGAGACGTCCTCGCTCGCGGTACTCGTTGTACTCGCGATCGGCTTCGCACTGTTTCCATACGAACGCGACGGGCGCGCGCTCGAGGTCGTCGACCTGTTCAGCGGTTTCGGCCATGAAGCACTCGTTGCGGTTTGCGCGCTGATGATCGCAGGCCACGGCCTCGTGCGCACGGGGGCGCTCGAACCGCTCGGCCGTATGCTCGCGTCGCGCTGGAAATCACACCCGTTTATCGCGCTGGTCGCGATGCTGCTGTCGGCCGCGATACTGAGCGCGTTCATCAACAACACGCCGGTCGTCGTACTGATGATCCCGGTCCTGTTGAACGTAGCGGTACGAACCGGCATTCGCACGGCTTCGGTACTGATGCCGATGGGCTTTGCGACCTTGCTCGGCGGCATGACCACGACCATCGGCACATCGACGAACCTGCTCGTCGTGAGCGTGGCGGCGGATCTCGGCGTCGCGCATTTCAGTATGTTCTACTTCGTCGTTCCCGCGGCCATCGCCGGCATCGTCGGCATGGTCTACCTCGCGTTGATCGCGCCGCGCCTGCTCCCCGATCGCAAACCGATCATGCTCGAGGAATCCCCGCGCGTGTTCAGCGCCCAGCTGAGTATTCCGCCCGGCAGCTTCGCCGACGGCAAGACGGTTGCGGCGGTACTCGAAAAGACCGGTGGCCGGCTCCACATAAAGCGCATCCGCAAGAGCGAAAACGCGTTTTCCGTGACCCTGCCGGATGCCATGCTGAGCGCGGGCGACCGACTCATGGTGACCGATACGCCGTCGCGGCTGAAGGAATTCGAACAGGAACTCGGCGCCACCCTGTATCGCGACGATCAGCCGGTATCGGCCGACAATCCGCTCGAAGCGGAGGATCAGCAGATCGCGGAAGTCGTCGTCGTCGACGGTTCGCTGCTCGAGAACGCGACGCTGCGCGAGATCCGTTTCGCGAGTCTCTATGACCTCGTCACGCTCGCGATCCACCGTGCCGGCGCCGTTATCGAATCCATGCCGCGCGGGATCAGCGAAGTGCGCTTGCGCAGTGGCGATGTGTTACTCGTCCAGGGTGCGCGCGAACAGATCAGCCGGCTCAAGCGCGAAGGCAGGCTGCTGGTCCTCGACGCCACCGTCGACCTGCCGTTCGGGCGCCGCGCGGGCTTCGCGATCGGGATCATGTCGGCGGTCGTCGTCAGCGCGGCACTCGGGCTGTTGCCGATCGCGGTCAGCGCCGTTGCCGGGGTACTCGCGATGCTGCTCGCCGGGTGTCTGTCCTGGCGCGACGTACCGCAAGCCCTGAGCATTCCGGTGATCATGATCGTCGTCGTGAGTCTTGCGCTCGGCCACGCGCTCGAACGCACCGGCGGTGCAGAACTCATTGCGAACGGATTTCTCGCTGTCGGCGCCGACGCCCCGGCGGCCGTCATCATCAGCGCCCTAATGTTGTTGATGGCCGCGCTTACGAACGTGCTGTCGAACAACGCGGCCGCCGTGATTGGTACGCCCATCGCAGTAACGATCGCGCGCAAGCTAGAACTGCCACCGGAAGCGTTCGTACTCGCCGTCATCTTCGGGGCGAACATGAGCTTCGCGACGCCGATGGCGTACAAGACAAACCTGCTCGTGATGAATGCCGGAGGCTATACGTTCGGTGATTTCGCGCGCGTCGGGATCCCGCTGAGCCTGTTGCTGTGGCTCGTACTGAGTTACCTGTTGCCGGTACTGTACCTGCCGGGGCGGCTTGGGGTCGGACCAACTTAAGTGGTTAAAAATCATAAAGTAATCCGCCAAAACATGTGGCTACGGATGGTTAGCCTCAATTTATTGGCTGATAATTCGCTTCTAAGCGGCGCGTCAGGGGTTCCGCGACGGGATGTTTCAAAGGTCGAACGTAGTTGGTTCGAGTAACTTAATAATGGATTGGCTTACATCCAAATTTATCGAGATCTTTTACGACCTAAGCCGCAAAAATCCATCTATTGAAAAGAATTATCGAGCTAATTCAAATAGCTAGGTTGGTCCGACCCCTCGAAAACAAATAGCTAGGTTGGTCCGACCCCTCGAAAACCCCTAATTGCGGTGGCGGGCATGGAAGGCGGCAGCACGCTCGCGCGCGAGGGCGCGCATGTCGGCCACGAGATCACCTTCATCGACGATGTCCATGCCGATCAGCGTTTCGAGGACATCTTCGAGTGTCGCGATACCCACCATCGTGTCGCCCTCGCCGGTGATCGCGGCGATTTTTTCGCGTTGCGCGATGAACGTGTCGAGCGCTTCGGGTAATGCGACAGTGGCGTCGAAACGCAGGATCCCGCGCGCGATATCACCCACGCGCCGCTCCCGGCCTGCGTTCTCCAGCAGATCGTCACGCATCACATAACCGGTGATCCGTTCCGGCGCGCCGGTGTAGATCGGGATCCGCGAAAACGGCAGGCTGGCCGCGAGTTGCTCGTCAATGTGCCAGTTCTGGTCCAGCGAACCGACGACACTGAGCGGAGTCATGACGTCCTGCAGTTCAACCTCGCGAAAGCGCAGCAGGTGTTTCATCAACGCCGACTCACGCCCTTCGATTGCCCCGTCCGCCGCCCCGATCTCGGCCATTGCAGCGATCTCCGCCCGACTCGTCCGGGGAGCGTCCCGGGACTGCAAGATGGTGGTGATCCAGCCCGACAACCACACGAGCGGCAACAGCAACCGCACGAGTACCGGCAGCACGACAACCGCGACGGGAGTCAGGCTGCGCCAATACACGGCGCCGAGCGTTTTCGGGATGATCTCGCTGAACAGTAATATGGCCAGGGTCAGCAATGCCGAGAACACGCCGATCGATGCGCTGCCAAATATACGCGCGGCCTCGGCACCGGCACCAGCCGCGCCAACCGTATGCGAAACCGTGTTCAGACTGAGTATCGCGGCGAGCGGGCGCTCGATATTGCCGTGCAGTGCAGCCAGGGTGCGGCCGCGACGCGGGTGCGTCTGTCGATAGACTGCGACATAGGCCGGAGTGAGACTCAGCAGGACCGCTTCGAGGATCGAGCAGATGAATGAGACGCCGATCGCGAGCGCTATATAAAGCGTTAATAGCATTTAGGGACATTGCTGCCGCATTTTTACACGCGCTCCATACTACCGCGCGACACTTGCGTGTGCCTGCACGCGGACACGGAGTCATCGCGCGTCGACGAACGGCGCCCGTTCATCGGGTGCGGGAAGCGGTGTGATCGACGCTTACGCCTCGCGGCCGTAATCGCGATAAATTTCACCCACCTGGATCCGGAACGAGCTGTACCAGCGCTCATTGTTGCGCTGCGCGGTGAGATGCGATTGTTCCGCTTTCCAGCGCTGGATGCTGGCCACGTCCGGCCAGAACGAAATCGCGATTTCCTCGCCCTCGGGGGTCGTTGCGTAAACAAATTCCTGGCATCCGTATTCGGCGAGCGCTTTATCGCGTAACGCCATCGCGGTGGGGAGGTAATCGTCTCCGATGTCCGGCCGGTGGCGGGCGCGGAAGATCACGACGTGTGATTGGGCCGACTGCGTCATATTGGCGGTCTCCTGTGGCGTTGAATCAACCGCGATCGAGACTAGCCGAACCGGCTCCGCTCATCCAATACCTGCGGGGTAATGCGGTGGCCGGGACGCCGGAGTCAGTGTCCACGGGCATGGCGCGGGACGGCTGAGTGACTAGCCGCGGTCCGGTGCAACGTGATGGGGGCGGGGCGCTGCACGAAAGACCGTGCCGTCATCAGCGTGAAGCATGCGGCTGCGCCAGCGCCGGCTTCATCGTGATACGCGGATTTAAAGCTCTGTCGCCGGGGCGAATTCAGTCGCCACGTGCACCGTGTCGTGCGGGATCTTCCCGGTTCCGTGCGCTCGCGCAACAACCGGCGTTCTTGTCGCGACAACGGTTGATGATCAACACATCATCGAACACGCAATACACTAACGCGTGCTCCGCACTGAAATACCGGACCCAATAGTTCGTGACCGTAGACGCACTGTCGTGCGATAAAGCCGGGCCAAAAAACGGCTCCGCACAGGCGCTGAGGATCGCTTCGTCGAGGCGTTTGACCATAGCGAAATCGTTCACCTGCCAATACCGATAGTCGGCTTTTGCATCCGGTTCAAACACGATTCCGTTTATGCGCCGGGCGTCGCACGAGCGCGATCGCCGCGGCACCGGCTCACACGCTGTCCCGGGTGCCGGGGGGCGATTACCGTCACGGTTCTCCGTTCGATCCCGCATGCGTTGAAACGCACTGAACATCGCCGCCGCCTCCTGCTTCATGTAGTCACGACGCAGCTTACGCAAGCGATTCGTAATGGTACGTAACCGTTTCGTAAACGTGAGCAAGCGGCGTGTTCAATGCGGCGGCGCGCAAACCGGCGCGGCACCGATAACAGCGCCGGAATCACGACAGTTGCCGGCCCGCTGACGGCACCCGGGAGGCAACGGCGGCGAGGACCCAGCCGGGCCCGTCGAGCACAAAAGAAACGCAGCGACTGGTGACAGGGGGACGCGCCTGGATTGCGGCTCCCGCGCTGAGCCCGGATGCACGATCAGGTTTTGCCTGTCTCATTCATTTTTCGATTGACATTGACAGCCGCATCATGAATATTAATGCGAATCGTTCTCATTCGCATTAATATTCATATTTACTATGCTTATCGACGCCATCGAGCTACTCGTTATCGGCGGACCCGTGGTGTTCATCCTCGGTCTTTTCTCCGTCGTCGCCCTCACCGTCATCGTCGCCAAAGCCTGGCAGTGGTGGCATCTGCGCCCGGTACGCTCGGGCACGGTTGCCGCCGCACTCGATCACCTCGAACGCGGCGAACGCCCGCGCGCGCTGCTGCTCGTCAACGGCCAGGCGAATCCGCGCGCACGCCTGCTCGCCCGGACCTTGCTGCTGCTCGACGAAAACGAACTCGATACCGAAGCCCTGCGCGACGAAAGCCTGCGCGGCGCGCGGATCGCCGTTGCCGATCTCGCGAGCCATCTGCGCATCCTCGAGGTGATTGCGAGCCTCGCCCCGTTGCTCGGCCTGTTCGGGACGGTCCTCGGCATGATCGAAGCGTTCCAGGCGATGGAATCCGCCGGCAGTGCGGTGAATCCGGCGGTGCTGTCAGGTGGCATCTGGAAGGCGCTACTCACGACGGCCGCCGGCCTCGCCGTGGCCATTCCGGTGGCGCTGGCCCATGGCTGGTTTGAACGCCGCGTTGAAGTCGTGGCCGCGCACCTGCGCGACGATCTCGACCGCGTGTTCACATGTATCGCGCGCTCACCGCGGCCAGCCGCCCGTGCGCAGGCCCAACCGGCATGAGCCGGACGGCGCCTCATGATGACCCGCTCTGTTTTGTCGCCCGGCGCCGCGGGGTCAGCATCACCGCGCTGATCGATGTTGTGTTCATTTTGCTGCTGTTCTTCATGTTGAGTTCGAGCTTCGTCCGCTGGAACCGGATCGAACTCGACACGCCGGCGTTGTCCGCGGCGCCGTCCACGGCGAGTACACCGTCATTGCAACTGCTGCTCGAGCCGGACGGCCGGCTTCACAGTGCGGACAACACGCTCGATCTCGGTCACTTTACCCGCCTCGGCGCCGGGGTGCTCGGCGCCGAGCGCGATGTGATCGTGCGGCCACTGCCCGATGTCAGGCTCGCGACCCTCGTCGCCGCGAGCGAGGCCCTGCTGCGCGGCGGCGCGCGCGACGTCTCACTCGGCGCGCTTGCCGCCACTTCGCCGTGAGTCGGACGATGCACGACCCGCTGCATGCGCCGCCTCGCCCGCGCAAAAGCATCGACGATCAGCTCGTTCCGTTGATCAATATCGTCTTCCTGCTGCTGATCTTTTTCATGGTCGCCGGCCAGATCACGCAGCGCGACGCGCTCATCGAGCCGCCGGAATCCCTGAGCCGCAAACCGGCGCCGGCAACCCCGGCCCTGCTCGTGCTCGAACGCGACGGTGCGCTCAGCATCGACGGGCACAGTATCGAACCCCGGGCGCTGGCCGCCGCACTCGGCGCCTACCGCGCGGATGGCGGGGTCACGCTCGCCGCCGATCGCGACGTGCTCGCGTCCGATCTCGCACCCGTTCTGATCGCGGTGCGCGGCGCCGGCTTCGAGACGGTGACGCTGTACGCCCGCCACGGGGAGCAACCCTGAATGGTTCGCCTGCCCTGGAGTGCCGCATTTGCGATTGCGCTCGGACTCCACGCCGCGCTCGCGTTCGGCTTGTTGCTGCAACCCGCCGCGCCACCGCTCGACAGCGGCGGATTCGGTGACGGCGGTGACGCCGGTGTCGTCCTCGGTCTCGCCGCGAGCGACGGGCAAGCGGATCCAGGCTCGCCGGCGGCGAGCGAAGCTGCACCCGAAATCGAAACCGCGACACCGGCCGCACAGGCGCCGGTCGAGGCGCCGCCGACGACGGCAACCGCGGACATGACGCCGCGCGAACCGCCGCCACCGGTTCCCGTCGTTCCCCCGGTGTTGCCAGCGGTGACTGAACCCGCCCCGGCGGTCGAACCCGCGCCGCCCGTCACGGAAGCACTGGTGGAAACACCCGTTGAAACACCCGTTGAAACACCCGTCGAAATACCCGTCGAAATACCCGTTGAAACACCCGTCGAAACACCCGTTGAAACACCCGTCGAAACACCCGTCGAAACACCCGTCGAAACACCCGTCGAAACAC
>CAXBJY010000101.1:0-18048 GCA_963976285.1 uncultured Gammaproteobacteria bacterium | reverse complement strand
TCATACAAGCAGAAAATAGGACAAATCCCGGGAGTGTGCGAAGAACCTTTTTTTTTGCTCACCGAAACGTCGCGATCCCGTAGCCGGCCACCCATTCGGGGATCGCACGGTAGTAGTGGACTTTCGCATCCGTCGCCTGCGCCGCCCGCGCGCATGCCGCCGCGGCGACCCAGGTGCGGATTTCGTGCCCGCCGGCGCCCGCCTCGGCCGAAATCGCGGCGTCGTCGAGACCGAGCAGGCGCGGGCGTTGATCCGCGATCAGATCGGCCAGAAAGCGCTCGTCCCAGTCCGGGTTCAACGGGGTGCGGTCACTCGTGCCGGCGCTTTGCCGGCGGGCATCATCAAGCACGCGCTGCTGGCGTTCATTGCGCGCCGCGACGCTCAGATCACCGCCCTGAATCAAGCGTTCGCGCACCGCGGGCGGTGCGTCGTGGAGCACGGGTATCGGCGGGTCGTGCGACAGGCCGCCGGAACCGATGACGAGGACCTGGCGGTCGAGTCCGGCGAGGAAGTGGCCGAGCGCGGTGCCGAACGCATCCACGCGGGGTAATGGCGGCAAGGGCGGCGCCGCGCAGTTGATAAAAACCGGCAGCACCGGCGGGCATGAGGACCAGTCGAACAACTGTTCGATGATCTGGGTACAACCGTGATCGACGACCATGTCGAACGACAGCGCCGGGTCGCTGCCGCCGCGCTGCAAGGCCTGCACGCAGTGTTCCGCGAGCGCCGGTTCCGTAGGCAGCGGACCGCGCCGGGTTTGCCAGTCGCCGACCCCGCGCGCGCGTGCGCCGACACAGAAGCCCGGCATGAGGCGATAGAAAAAGCCGTTGAAATGGTCCGGCCCGATCACGACGAGCAGATCCGGCGCACACGCCCGGGTCCACTCGCGCAGCTCGGTGAAAACCGCCGCGAGTTCCTGTTCGATCGCCGCGCCCGGCGAGCAGTAGTCTCTCAGCGGGGTGTGCGAGGCGCACAGCGCGGTGACGCTCATGGCCGCTTCACTCGCGCCCGAGCAGGAAATTCAGGTGCAGCGTGTTGAACGTCGACGGATCCTCGAACTGCGGCCAGTGGCCGCAATTTTTCATCAGGGCGAAGCGCGCGTTCGGGATCAATCGCGCAATCTTCTCGCCGACGTTCGCGGCGGCCGTTGGATCCTTGTCGGTCCACAACACGAGTGTCTCCGCTGTTATCGCCGCCCATTCGTCGTCGCTCAGGTTGTTGCGACGCCGGATCTCCGTTTCCTGCAAACACATGATCCGGGCCATCGCCCCCGGCATGTCGGGTTGCCGGTAGATCGCCTGGCGGCACGCGATGAGGTCGTCCGTGACGCTCGCCGGATCGGCCATGAGCCATTCGAGCCTGGCTTTCACCGTATCCCGGTCCGGTTCGTTCACGGCCGCCATCGTCAGCGTCTTGATCCGTTGCATAACGTCGGGGTTCAGGGTCGCGCCGCCGCACGTGTTCAGCACGATCCGTTCCAGGCGCTCGGGATATTTCAGTGCAAAGCGCGCCGTTACCCAGCCACCAAGCGACTCCCCGGAGAGGAAGATGCGGTCAAAACGAAGCGCATCGATCACCGCGCGGACGTGCTCGACGTAGACGTCGACTTCATAATCATAGTCGGGTTTCGCGCTGAAACCATGACCGACCATGTCGATAGCGTACGTGTTGAAATGTTCGCCGTGTTCGAGCAGGTTCCGGGTGTACGTTTCCGCATGACCGCCGACCCCGTGCAGCAACAGCAACGGGGGTAGTTCCGCGCTGCCCGCGTGCAGATAACGCGTGCGAATGCCGTCCGCGTCAACGTAGCCCTGTGCGAACGTGCCGGCTCGCAGGTCGGACCAGAAGCTTTCGTGATGACTCATAAGCCCTCCATGAAGGCCGTCAGATGATCGCGATAATGCCCGGCACGGGAATACTCGCGCTGGATGCCCGCGAGCAGCGCGCTGCGTTCGCCGGCGTAATTCATTTCGTACAGTTCGTGGCGCGCGCCGAATTCGCTGCCGCATAAATCCCACGCGAGTTTCATCAACGCCGATTTGTCGCGCCCGGAAATCCCGGCGCCCGCGAGCGATTTTTCGAGCGCCTCACCGATCGGCGAGTCGAACTCGGCGAGGCTCACCGGTAATTGAATCAACCCGCCGCCGCTGATTTTCCGGATCATGTTGATCATCTCGGGATAATAGATCGGGCCAAGCGCGCGGCCGGCCTGCAACGCCGGCAGGTCCGGGTAGAGTACGCCGTTGTCCGCATCGACCGTTGCCTGCAGCTCGGCCGAGCGCGTCGTGCTGCGGATCACTTCGACTCTGACCGCGGCTTCGCCGAGCATCTCCATCGTGCCGGGATGCTGGTCGAGCCCTGCCGCGCGCGCGAGTTCCACGAGCAGCGCATAGATGAAACCGAGTTTCACTTCGAGTCGCGCGTTCGTCTGGTGAGCGGTGATTTCGCGCATCCGCGATTCCTTGTACAGGCGATTCAGCAGCGCGATGTCGCCGTGCAGGAAAACGCGATCCCAGGGCACGAGCACATGGTCGAACACGACGGTTGCATCCATTTCGTCGAACTGCGCCGACAGCGGAAAATCCTCGCGCGGACCGTGACTCGCGAACGAGCGCCGGCACAGGGTTTTCAATCCCTTCGTGTTCATCGGGATCGCGAACACGTTCGCGTAGTCTTCCTCGCCGGGACGGAACGTCGGCGGAAACGGCCACACGAGTAATTCGTCGGCATAGGGTGCTGCTGTGGCGATGCGCTTCATGCCGTGCACGACGAGGCCGTCGCTATTGCGCTCGACAACCCGCAGGGGGGTACCGGGATCGGATTGCTCGTGGCGCAGTTTGCCCTTGTCGAGTTGCGGGTCGAGTAGCGCGTGGGTCAGGTACAAATCGTTACGGGCGATGTATTCATAGTATCCCGTAATGGCGTCGGCGCATTGCGGCGAACATTCGGCGAAAAAAGTCGGCTTCACCCCAAGCGCCATGATCATTGCATTGAGAAAGTCCGGTCCGCGGCCCAGCATGCCGCACGTCGGCGTTGCGGTGGTGATGAAACTCTCGCGTTTCAGGCGCAGGTGTTCCATCGTCCGGGGTATTTCGAAGGCGCGGGCGATGCGCTCGCCGAACTCGGGTGATGCGCACGTCGCGATGTCGCGGTGCGCCGGATCGTGCTGCAGATCGTAGCCGCGCGCGAGCGCTGCGATCGAGGGTTCGAACTCGCTGAAACGGGTTACGTCTTCGACCTGCTTGCCGTCGTACCAGACGTCACGACCGTCGCGCAGACCCGCGATAAATTGTTCACCTGTCCTGACCGCCATGGCCGGTCCTCCTGTGTTTCGCGTCACTACCGCGGACTGTACCGCTGCTTGTGTTACGCGATTTCTGTAACTAATATATTAGTATGCTAGCAACAACGGAAATTGCACGCAATTCGCATCCCCGGCAAGACCCGGAGCGGGTTGGAGCGCGATTCCGATGAAGCTCGCTGCCCGGACGATCGGGGCCGCCGGCACGCCGCGCGGGAGTGCGCGCGCGGAGTACGCCTACGAGGCGATCAGGCTCGAACTGCTCGAAGGCGCACTCGCGCCGGGAGACAAGTTGTCCGTGATCGATCTCGCCGCACAACTGCAGTGCAGCCGCGTGCCCATCATGGAGGCGCTGAAACGGCTCGAACGCGAGGAGCTCGTGACGATCGTGCCGCAGGTCGGTTGCCGGGTCGTCACGCCCGGGATCGCGGACGTCGCCGATTTCTTCGTGCTGTTCGCCGCGGTAGAAGCCGCGGTTACCGCGCTCGCGGCCGAACGCCGCGCCGCCGACGATATCGTTCGTTTCCGCGCGCTGTGCCGGGACATCGATGCGGCGCTCGCGAGCGCCGGCGGTCCGGCTGCCCACGACCCGTCCTACCGGCGCCTGAACCTGCGCTTCCACGGTGAAATTCATGCCATGGCGCGCTCACCGGTCGCGAGCAAGATGGCCGCGGCACTATGGGACCGCAGCGATTTCTATATCAAGATGGTGTTCGGCTCGCTGTACTTCTCGCGCCGCGTCATCCGCTCGCATCGCGACATCCGCCGCGCCGTCATCAATGGCGATCCCGCCGCCGCGGACGCCGCGGTGCGCAGCCACCTGCAACGGGTCGGCAACGCGGTGACCGAGCGGATGGCGGCGGGCACAAGCACCGGCCCCCGGGGAACCGACCCGGCGGAACACGAACCCGACCCACCCACCTGACAGCGGTTCCCCGGCCGCCGACTCGGCTACAATCGAGCGCAGACGCTCGCGCAATGACGCGCCTGTCCAGCGTCCGGCGATACGGCCCGCGCGCGGTTCGTCGCCTAGCGGAGAACAAGCTATGCCTATCATCGAACGCGACCCGTGGCGCATGCAGTATTTCGACGCCGTCGAGTGTCCGGACAACGTCGTCATTCCGACGGACGATGAACATGCCTATGAAATGTTTCCCGAACACCGGTGGATCTACAACAAGCTGCAGATCAGCGACACCCAGGGGATGGTCGCCGCCCCGCACGGCGTCCCGCCGGCTTCGTTTCCGGTGTTCAGTAAACCCATTTACAACCTGCACGGCATGGGCGTCGGTGGGCGCATCGTACGCAGCGCGGATGATCTCGAAAGCAACATGCTCGCCGGTCACATGTGGACGGAGTTCCTCGAAGGCGAGCATGTCTCGTCAGACGTGATCCTGATCGGTGGCGAGGCGCAGTGGTGGCGGCACACGGTCGGGGTACCGATCGGCGACGGCGTGTTCGATTACTGGACCGTGCTCGCCGAGGACAAACCCGGGATCGAGTCTTATTGCGGTGACTGGTTTCGCAAGCACCTGCGCGGCTACAGTGGCGCGGCGAATCTCGAAACGATCGGCGGGCGGATTATCGAGGTCCATCTCCGGTTTGCCGATCAGTGGCCGGATCTGTACGGCGCCGGGTGGCTCGAGGCGGTTGTCGATTTATACGCGCGACGGCGCTGGCGTTACGCCGACGACGATCGCCGCGCCGGTTACAGCGTCGTATTGTTCGGGCATCACGGGATCGAATATGAAAAGCCGCCGGCGGATTTTGTCGGGGAAATCGCCGCGCGCGAATCGATCACGAGTGTTCAGATCACGTTTCACGACAACATCCCCGCGGCCCGCCACGCGATGCCGCCCGGCGGTTTCCGCCTCGCGGTGATCAACTGTCGCGACCTCGAGGCCGGGCTCCGCGCGCGGGACGATATCGCGCTGTCGTTCTGGTCGGCACAGAACCTCGGTCCGTGGCGTACCACGGGCACATGAGCACCGCTGCATGAATTACCGCGTACGTGAGGATTTTCCGTGCGAAGTTCGCGAGATCGAGAACGTGTTCATCCCCCTGAGCGACGGCTGCCGCCTCGCGGCGCGCGTATGGATGCCGGCCGATGCCGCGACGCACCCGGTGCCGGCCGTGTTCGAGTACATCCCGTACCGCAAACGCGACTTCATGCGCGCGCGCGACGAACCGATGCACCGTTATCTTGCCGGGCACGGCTATTGCGCGCTGCGCATTGATCTGCGCGGCTCCGGCGACTCGAGCGGCATCCTGCACGACGAGTACCTGCCACAGGAACAACTCGACGCGGTCGAGGTGATCGACTGGCTCACCCGGCAACCGTGGTGCGACGGCAACGTCGGGATGACCGGGATCTCGTGGGGCGGTTTCAACTCGCTCGCCGTCGCGGCGCATAATCCGCCGGCGCTGAAAGCGATCATGAGCCTGTGCGCGAGCGACGATCGTTATGCCGACGATGCCCATTACATGGGTGGCTGCTTGCTGAACGAAAACCAGATCTGGGGCACGGTGCTGTTCTCGCTGAACGCGCTGCCACCCGATCCGGAAATCGTCGGTTGTGCGTGGCGTGAGCTGTGGCGGGAGCGACTCGAACACGACGTCCCGTTCCCCGCGACCTGGCTCCGTCACCAGCGTCGCGACGCGTACTGGCGCCAGGCCTCGGTGTGCGAGGATTTCGCGAAAATCCGCTGCGCCGTCTACGCAATCGGGGGCTGGGCCGACGGGTATTCGAATGCCGTACCGCGCCTGCTTGCGGGGCTCAAGGCGCCGCGCAAGGGTCTGATCGGCCCGTGGGCACATACGTTCCCGCATTCCGGTGTGCCCGGACCGGCGATCGGTTACCTGCAGGAATGCGTCCGCTGGTGGGACCACTGGCTGAAAGGGCACGCGAACGGCATCATGAGCGAGCCGATGCTGCGCGTGTGGATGCAGGACAGCGCACCGCCCGAGCCCGTCCGTGAACACCGCGCCGGTCGCTGGATCGTCGAGTCGACGTGGCCGTCGCCGACGATCGAGGACCACACCTGGTACCTCGCCCCGGGTGGCGCGTTACACGAAGCGCCGTCGCTGCCGCAGGTCGTCGAGATCCAGTCACCGCAAACAACCGGCAGTACGGGTGGCGACTGGTGCGGCTTCGGCGCCGACGGCGAGACGCCGATGGATCAGCGCGCCGACGACGGTCGTTCGCTGACGTTCGATACCGCGTCGCTCGCCGAGCCGCTCGAGATCCTCGGCGCGCCGAGCGTCCGTTTACGCGTGAGTGCCTCGGCCACCGTGGCGCTCGTCGCCGTGCGCCTGAACGATGTTGCAGCGGACGGCACTTCGTCGCTCGTGACCTATGGTTTGCTGAACCTGACGCATCGCGACAGCCATGAACACCCCGCGCCGCTCGTGCCCGGTGAGTTCTACGACGTCACCGTGACCCTGAACGATATCGCCCACGGGTTTCCCGCCGGTCATGCGATCCGGCTCGCCGTATCGACGAGCTACTGGCCGCTCGCGTGGCCGGCGCCGCATGCCGCCGTATTGTCGTTCGATCTCGGCGGCTGCGCGCTGGCCTTGCCGGTGCGCGAGCCGCGGCCGGAAGACCGAGGGATACGGGAGTTCGACGAGCCCGAGGCGGCGCCCGCCGCCACCCGCCATATCGCGCTCAGGCCGCCGCGTTTCGTGCGCAGTTTCGAACGCGATCTGACGACGAACGAAACGACGTACCGCCTGTTCAGTGAAGGCGGCGACCTCGACTCCGGCGCCGTCATGCACGTTGATGCGATCAATATGGATCTCGGTCATACGGTCGAGCGGCGATTCACGATTGGCGAAACCGATCCCTCGAGCGCGCGCGCGGAAATCGTCGAGAAACTGATGATGCGGCGCGCGGACTGGGTCGTACGGGTCGAGGTGATGACCCGCGTGAGCGCGGATGCGGCCGCATTCCGGGTCGTCGCACGCTTGCGTGCCACGGAAGGCGACGACGAGGTGTTCCGGCGCGAATGGGACGAACGGATCCCGCGCGATCTTCTCTAGGGAACCTTTGCACCACTCGGAGACGGGCAGCCGATGTCCGTACGCTGCGCAAGCGAGGCGCCGGGTGCCCATGCTGGCTGCTGCGTGCGAAGCGACGTCACGTCCGGGTGCGTGCACACCGGGCGCGCGATGCCGGGTGGCAATCTATCAACAGCGGCCCCGCGACGTCCTAGCCGCCGGCGGCAATACGGCGTTCGGCCGCGGTAATGATCCGCGCGAGTACGTCGCTGTGACTCAGGTCCGCGAGTTCGCCCATGTGCGCGAGTTTGCCGTCCCAGCACCATGCCGGGTTCGGGTTCACTTCGAGCAGCTTGATCTGCCCGGCGGCGTTCGTGCGAAAGTCGAAGCGCGCGTAATCGCGCAACTGCAGTCGTTCGAACAGGGTCGTGCACCACGCGAGCATACGTGCCTCGGTCCCGGCATCGAGCGTCGCCGCCGGATAACGGATGTCGTTCCAGTACGGTGAGGCCGGATCAACTTTCGAGCTGTAATCGAGCAGTCGTGGTAATGCCGGATCGAGCGCGCTGTAATCGATCGCCATGAGCGGCAGTGCCGTGAGACCGTCGGCGGGATTCCCGATCACGCCGAGCCCGTACTCCTCGCCGCTGAGGAATTCCTGCACGAGCAGTTCGGTGCGCGGATCGTCACGCCGCAGGCTCGCGATCGTCGCGCGGGCGGCAACCGCATCACCCACGATCGATGCCGGCGTAATACCGACGCTGCCGTCACCCCGGTTTGGTTTCACGAACGCCGGGTAGCTGAATGACCCGAGTTCGCTGCCGGCGCGCAGAAACACCTCGGCCGGCACGGGGACGCCGTGGGCCGCCGCGACGGCGCGCACGAGAGACTTGTCGTAACACAAACCGAGCGCGACCGGACCCGCCCCGCTGTACGGGATCCCGAGCATCTCGAGCAGCGCGGGGATATGCAGTTCGTGCTGCGCGCGATTGTGAAATCCGGTGTCGCAGAAGTTCAGCACGAAAGCCGGCCGCTCGTCGCGCAGGCGTTCGAACAGGGTCGTGTGATCGTTCCAGAACTCGAACTCGTATGCCGGGATCGCCGCGAGGGCCTCGCGCAGTTTTTCCACCTGGAACCGATCATCGTCCGTAAAGCGACCACCCGGTTTCGAGGCGTCGGGCAGGTTCGGATCACCGAGCAGGACCGTAATCGTGCGCATCAGCACTCGCGCGCGGGTGAGCCCGGTGGACGTGACCGGGGGGACATGCCGGGGGCCGTCGTTCGGCGGTTGCGGCTCATCTCAGTAGGCCTGGATCGCGGTTTTCATCTGGTTCAGCAACACGAGCACTTTCGCGAGATCGGGTTCGCTCGTGGATTCGAGCGCGTGGCTGATTTCGGCCAGCCGGGCGACTTTCGCGCCATTCGCGTCGACCCATGCCGTCGTGCCACCGTTAGCGAGTGTGGTTTCGGTAAGCTCGATGTGCAGGGCAGACGCAAGCGCCGCCGCTTCCACGCGCGCACGGTCGGCCCACACGTCCGCGGCCGGCAGGTTGTCGATCGCGCGGTAGACACTGGAGAACGGCACATGGGCGTCGAGATCCGCGTATCCGCGAGCGGCGGTGTCGAAACTGACGTTCGCGCGCCGCGCGACTTCGGCGAGCGGTAACACCCGCGGCAGAAATTCGGCGGCCGCCACCGTGTGCGCGAGTTTTTGCGGCACGCCGGCGGCGACGAGCTGGCGGTGGCGATCGTCGCGGCCCTGCGCGTCGCGGGCGGACAACAGGCGTTCCAGGTTCGCGCCGAACTCATCGCGCACCGTTGCCAGCGCGGTGATGGTTTCGCCGACGGGGGTCGCCGGCAGGTTCCGGATCAGCCAGCGCGTCGCGTTCTTCGCGATACGGCGGCATTGCAACACGATGTCGCAGCGCGCATTGAAACCCAGCGCGGCGCGATCGACCGTGTCCCACAGTGTGTCGAGGCCGAGACCCTCGTTGACGATGATCCACGCGCGCACGACGTATTCGATCGCAATGCCGGTTTCACCCGCCAGCCGGCTCGCGAACGTGATCCCCATGCGATCGACGACCTGCCCGGCGAGTTTCGTCGCGACGATTTCGTCACGTAACGGGTGCTCGCGCACGGTTGCGGCGTAACGTTCGCCGAGTGCATCCGGAAAATAGTGCAGCGCGAGCGTGTCGAGATGCGGGTCGTGGACGAGATTCGATTGCATCAGTTCACGGAAGATCGCGATCTTGGCCCACGCCACGAGGACCGCGAGTTCCGGTCGATAAAGCCCCGCGCCGGTTTCCTCGCGCAGCCGCAGATCCGCGTCCTGCGGCAGCATTTCGAGACGGCGGTTCATGCCGGCGTCGGTTTCGAGCTGGCTGATCGTGTAGCGATACCAGTCGATGTGCGCGCGGCTCTGGATCTCGTCGTAGCTGATCGTGCGGGCCTGGGCGCGATTGTTCGCGAGCACGCGCGCGGCGACATCTTTCTGCATCGCTTTCAGCAGCGTGTTGCGCTCCGGCAGGCTCAAGCCCTGCGCTGTCGCGATGCGGGTCAGCAGGATTTTGATGTTCACTTCGTGGTCGGAACAATCAACCCCGGCCGAGTTATCGATCCAGTCCGCGTTCACGAGCCCGCCGGCGGCGGCAAACTCGCTGCGCGCGGCCTGGGTGAAGCCCAGGTTGCCGCCCTCGCCGATCATGCGGCAGCGCAGTTCCGTCGCGTTCACGCGGACGCGGTCATTCGATTTGTCGCCGACATCTTCGTGGCGTTCCGTGCTCGCTTTCGCGTACGTGCCGATGCCGCCGTTCCACAGCAGGTCGACCGGCGCGCGCAGGATCGCACTGACGAGTTCATCGGGCGCGAGCTGGGCGGCGTCGATAGCGAGCGCGGCGCGCGCCTCGGGACTGAGCGCGACGGTTTTCGCCGAGCGGGGGTAGATGCCGCCGCCGGTGGAAATCTTCTTTGTGTCGTAGTCCGTCCAGCGCGATCCGCGCAACCGGAACAGGCGTCGGCGCTCGGCGAGACTCGTTTTCGGATCCGGGTCCGGATCGATAAAGATATGTTCGTGGTTGAACGCCGCGACGAGCCGGATGTGGCTCGACAACAGCAGACCGTTGCCAAACACATCGCCGGACATATCGCCGATACCGACGACGGTGAACTCATTGCGGCTTACGTTGAGGCCGAGGACATCGCCGTGATGGCGCACGGACTCCCAGGCGCCGCGGGCCGTGATACCCATTTTCTTGTGGTCGTAACCGTCGGAGCCGCCGGATGCGAACGCATCGCCGAGCCAGAATCCGTACTCCGCCGACAATTCGTTCGCGATATCGGAAAACGTCGCCGTTCCCTTGTCCGCGGCGACGACGAGGTAAGGATCGTCGTCGTCGTGGCGCACGGTAGCGACGGGTGGCACGATTTCGCCGTCGAGGTAGTTGTCCGTCAGATCGAGCAGGCCGCGAATGAACGTGCGGTAGCATTCGACGCCCTGGCGCAGGCGCGCGGCGCGGTCGGGGGCCGGCAGTTTCGCGACGAATCCGCCTTTCGCACCGACCGGCACGATAACGGCGTTCTTGACGCTCTGCGCTTTCATGAGTCCGAGGACTTCCGTGCGGAAATCCTCCGGGCGATCGGACCAGCGCAGGCCGCCGCGCGCGACCTTGCCGCCGCGCAGATGCACGCCTTCGACCGTGGGCGAGTAGACGAAAATCTCGAACGCGGGTTTCGGCTCGGGCAGACCCGGCACAAGTTCCGGCAGAAACTTCAACGATAAATACGGTTTCGGGCCACCATCGTCGTTCAACTGATAGTAGTTCGTGCGTACGGTCGCGAGGATCATGCGGTAAATCGTGCGCAGGATGCGGTCTTCATCGAGCGAGACGACGTCGTCGAGCAGCGATTCGAGGCGTTCGGCCATGGCCTGCTCGCGTGAAGACTGTTCCACTCGCTGGGGCGAGAAGCGCGCCTCGAACAAATCCGCGAGCCGTTGGGCGATCGCCGGATTACCGGCGATTGCGCTGTTGATGTAGTCGAGGCCGTACGGCGTGTTCGTCTGCCGCAGATACTTGCCATAGGCGCGCAGGATCGTGATCCGCCGTGCCGACAGCCGGGTCGTGAGTACGAGTTCGTTGAGCTGATCGTTTTCGACCTCGCCGTACCACACCGCGGATACGGCGTCGTTGAACGCGTCGCGCAGCGCCGGGCGAATCGCGTCGATTTCGGATTTCAGCGTGCACTCGTAATCGTGGATCCACAGCCGCCGGCCGTCGTCGAGCGTGATCTCGTAGGGGTGTTCGAGTTGCACCGACGCCCCCATGTTCTCGAGGATCGGCAGCACCCGTGACACCTCGACGATGCGGTCCGGGCTGTACAGCTTGAACACGAACGCACGTTTGGCGGCCGCCGAGGCAACGATGTGCGCGCGGATCCGCGAATCGTTCGCGGACGCTTCGATAAACGGGATGTCTTCGACCGCCTCGGTTGCCGGATGGTCATCCCGGTAGGCTGCCGGGAAGCTTTCCGCGAAGCGCCGGAACTGATCGATCCCGGCTTCCTCACCGTGCTGATCCATCAGCGCCGTCTGCAGCGCGGCGGTCCACGGCCGTACGGCCGCGGCGATGCGCTTTTCGATCGTGTCGGCGGACACGCATCGCGCGTCGCGCGACACGCAGTGAACCACCATGTACAGGCGCGCGAGCGGCTCTTCCGATACGTTTACAGTGAAATCCACGCGATCGCCGTTCAGTTCCTGTTGCAGAATTTCCTGGATTCGGAGCCGCGCGCCGGTGTCGAAATGATCGCGCGGGACGTAGATCTGGCACGCGAAATAACGCCCGAGGCGATCGGCGCGGACGAATACGCGCACGCGCTGGCGCTCCTGCAGATTGACGATGCCGAGCGCGGTCTGCGTGATGTCGTCGACACCGGCTTCGAACAGTTCGGCGCGCGGATAAGTGTCGAGGATATGCATGATCGCGCGGCCGTCGTGGCTCTGCGTGTCGGTATTCACGTTGCGCATCACGGCGTGAAGTTTCTGACGCACAATGGGTATCGCGCGCGGGCTTTCGATGTAGGCGGTTGACGTGTACAGGCCGAGAATGCGCAGCTCACCGACGAGCCGGCCGCGCGTATCGAACTGCCTGACCCCGATATAGTCGAGATAGTCCGCGCGATGGACGGTGGAGCGCGAGTCCGATTTCAGCAGGACGATCGCTTCCTCGCCGTTGCGTTTCGCGCCGGGCGCCGCAATCGTCGCCGCGATGTCGATGGAAACATCCGTGCGCGCGGGATCGCGCAGGATACCGAGTCCGCCGTCGGGTTCGGCACGCAGGCGCCGGGCTTTGCCGGATCCGGTGATGCGGTAGTCGCGGACGCCGAGGACCGTCATATTGCCGGCGAGCACCCAGTGCAGAAACGCCGCCGATTCGTTGCGTATAGCATCGCTCGCGAGTGCGCTCGTGCCCGCGATTGCCGCGGCCGCGCTGCCGATCCGGTCGAGCATGCGGGGCCAGTCTTCGACTGCCGCGGCGACGTCCTCGAGTGACTGTTCGAGCCGGGTCTGCAGATCGCCGAGTCGCGCCGGATCCGTTTCGCGATCGATCTCGATATGGATCAGCGATTCCGCGTTGAAGCCGGCACGTCCCGGGGACGCCGGCGCAATGTCCGTGATCCTGCGCCCGCTGCCGCGGTTAACGCCGATGACGGGGTGGATCACGATATGGTTCGCAAACCCGAGTTCGTTGATCACCATCGTCAGCGTGTCGACGAGGTAGGGCCGGTTCACGGTGACGGCCTGGACTATCGTGTGGGTCGATTCCCAACCGTCGGTTTTCAGGGTCGGGTTGAACACGCGTACCCGGTAGCCACCGCGCCGCCACGCTGCCGCCAGTTCGAGATGGGTGATCGCGGCGCCGGCCAGGTCGCGCGACGTACGCTCGGCGAGTTCGTCCGGCGGCACCCGGGCGTAATACGTGTCGAGGAAAATGCCGCGGGTGGCGCGTGGTAGTGCTTGCGTGGCCTTGCCGGGGGGCGCTTCGGCGATGATATCGGTGATTCGTTTGTTCATTTCAACTCTGTGACTGGCCCGGGGGATACCGGAACGTGGTCCTGCCTGTGCGGTGATGAAGGACCGCGATCCCGTCCCGGAATTCCGGAAGCTTGCGATAGTAACATCGCGTGATAACGCGAACAGAGTGGCGCATGCAAGGGGCGACGGGTGACGGCCGCGGTGCGTACGTGGTCGGGGATCCGGGTGCGCGATCACGCGCCGCACCGGGCGCCGCAATGCGAATCCGACCGCGCGCCGGCAGGCCCGTCATGCGGCCCGCGAGGCTGGCTAATTTCGCCGGGAAGCACGAGAATGCGCGCCGGAATCGCCGACCCCGCCCGGTGATTCCCGTCCGTTGCGCGCAACCGGTGGGGCGCTAGTCGTATCCGCCCGCTGTGCGGAGCGGGAGAAGTGCTGCCAATGAGTTCGCAAGACGTCGTTCCGGAAAAATTCGGCACCCTGCTCGGGATTGCGCCGGGCGGTGTACCTGTCTATTCCTCGGACTACGATTCGGCCGACGATCACGATCTGCCCGATCGGCACGCCTACCGCAGCTATTACGACGGGATCTACATGGGGCACAAATGGCAGTGCGTCGAGTTTGCGCGCCGCTGGTTGTACATCAACAAGGGCTACATTTTCGACGACGTCGCGATGGCATTCGATATCTTCGAACTGCATTGCGCGCGCGTTCCGCGTGACAACTCGGTCGTGCCGCTGAAATCGTTCCGCAACGGATCGAAGCGCCACCCGGAACCCGGCTGCCTGCTGATCTGGGACGAGGGCGGCGAATTCGAGGTGACGGGCCACGTTGCGATCATCACCGAGGTTTCCCCGCACGGGGTCAGGCTCGTCGAGCAGAACGTAGACCACGCGCGCTGGGGTGAAGGTTGCGATTACTCGCGCGAGATCAAGGCCGTCGTGACAGCGGACGGCGAGTACTGGCTCGAATGCAGTTACGGTGATGCGACGATCCTCGGCTGGGTGGTGCAAACCGGCGACGCTCGCCACGCCGAACCCGTCAGAGCGATCGATCGCCGGTTACTGAATCTCGTCGCACGCGAATTGCCCGACCACGGTCAGTCCGCACGCACGTGGCTGAACATGGCGAACGCCGACGAGGCGGCCTATGTGAGCTATATGCACGGACACAAGCTCAGCAGCAATGACGAAGACCGGTGTACGTTCCTGTGCGTATCCGACACCGCTGCCGAAGAGCTGAAAGACGCGACGAACGAACTGCATTCATTGTTCATGCACGCAACGGATTACGTTCTGCGCGACGACACGCTGCTCGATCGCTTCAATATTCCGCCGGCCCTGTGGCCGAAGATCCACCAGTCCTGGAACAACCGGCGTAACCAGATGGTAACCGGCCGTTTTGATTTTTCGCTGTCCGAACGCGGCCTGAAAGTGTACGAATACAACTGTGATTCCGCGTCCTGTCATCTCGAGGCGGCGAAGATCCAGGGCAAGTGGGCGCAGCATTTCGCTTGTCGCACGGGGCGGGACATCGGGGCGCCCCTGTATGGTCAGCTCGCACAAGCCTGGCGGGAAACCGATATCGACGGGGTCGTGCACATCATGCAGGACCGCGACGCGGAAGAGACCTATCACGCGCTGTTCATGCAGCAAACGATGGCCGAGGCCGGGATCGAAAGCAAGATCATCCATGGGGTGGCCGGGCTCGAATGGGACGCGGACGGCAATGTGCTCGACGCGGACGGCCTGCGCATCCGCTGGGTGTGGAAGACCTGGGCATGGGAAACCGCGCTCGATCAGATCCGCCTCGAATGCGAGGACGACGAAGAGAAGCTGCGCAACTACCAGCCCGGCCAGAAGCGCGAGCATGCGCCGCGGCTCGTCGACGTGCTGTTGCGCGCCGATGTCATGGTGTACGAGCCGTTGTGGACCCTGATCCCGAGTAACAAGGCCATACTGCCGGTCCTGTGGCAGCTGTTTCCGAATCACCAGTACCTGCTGAATTCCGCGTTTGAACTGTCGCAGGAGCTACGCGACGGCGGTTATGTCGAGAAGCCGATCGTCGGGCGCGGCGGCAACAACATCCGGATCTTCGATGCGCACGAACGCCTGCTTGAAGCCACGGATGGTCAGTTCGACAACCGCTCGCAGATCTATCAGCGACTGTTCCCGCTGCCGGTGTTCGACTTAAACCACGCACAGGTGTGTACGTTTACCGCCGGCGGTTCGTATGCGGGAAGTTGCGTGCGCGTGTCGCGGAACATGGTGGTCGATTCCGCGAGCGATGTGATCGCGCTGCGCCTCGTCGACGACGGGGAAATTCTCGACGAGTTGCCGGCCGGCGCGACGTAAGCACGCGGGGGCGGCACAGCGCGACCGCGGATTCAGGCCCGGGGGTGGAAACGCACGTGCAGATTCTTCGGCATCATCGCAAACGCGAGCTTTTCTTCGACCGGGATCTGCGGATTCGCGAGACTCAGGTCGAAATTGCGACACAGCATCGCGATCACCATTTTGATTTCCGTCAGCGCGAGATTGCGCCCGGGGCAAAAGCGCGGGCCCGTACCGAACGGTAAGAACGCGCTCGTGTTGTGCGCATCGCTGCCATTGTCCGCGCCTTCGAGCCAGCGCTCGGGGGCGAAGTTTCGTGCCGCGCCAAAGTTGACCGGAGCGACCGCGATGTAACGCGTGAGACCGAAGATCGAGGTGCCCGCGGGGATGTGGTAGCCGAGCAGTTCCACCGGCTCATTCGTTTCCATCGGTGCGATCGGCCCGACCGGTTTCAGCCGCATCGTCTCGTTGACGAACGCTTCGATAAAAGGAAACTGCTTCAGCTGCTGAGGTTCCGTGGGTATGGGTGCTTCGCCGAGGACCGCATCGACTTCCGCGCGTGCGCGCGCGAAATGCTCCGGGTAATCGATGAAATACTTGCACGCCCACGCGATCGTGTTCGCGGTGGTATCTTCACCCGCAAGCAGTAGCGTAAGGACGTTCGCGTAGATTTGCTGATCCGTGAAATCGGATCCTGACTCCGCTGCCTGCGCCGCGATGATGGCTTCGAGAAAATTGCCCGGTGCTTCGAACAGCTCCGGCTGTCGGGACATTCGCTCGCGACACGCGACGATGAAACCGTTCACCGTTTCCTCGATCACGGCGAGCGAACGCGCGAGCGCGCGATCGCTCGGCAGGCGGAAATAACGCCAGTACGGAAACGGTGCGTTGATCCGCCGGTGCAGCATCGGGAACACCTTGTCGAGGTGTTGCTGTACGACCGGACCGTCGGTTCCGATCGTATCGACGTCGATACCGAATGCGAGCTGTGTCGTCACGTCGACGGTGTAACGCATGACGTCGCGGCACAGTTCAACCGGGGTTGCGGACGCGGCCAGGCCTTCCCAGCGGCGCTGCAGGCGTCCGGTCGTCTCGAACAGTTTCGGGAAGAAGCGATTGATGTGTGCGCTGTTCAGCGCCTGGGCGACAACCTTGCGCTGCAGTTTCCATTCGTCACCCTCGGCCGAGAACACACCCTTGATATTCATCTCGGCGGTGACGCTTTCGATCGCGCGTACGCGGCGGTAAACCGATGGCCGCAGTCGGAACAAATCGTTGATCGCATCGGTGTCTGCGAGACAGATGACGTCGCGTTTGCCCATGCGGATTTTGAAGATCGGTCCGAGTTCGTCGCACCATTGTTCGAGTTGTTCGTGGAAATGTTCGAGGTCGATCTGATGCAGATTGCCGACCAGCGGCAGGCTGGCGGGGCCGGGAAGTGAGTCGATCGATTTCAGAGCGGGCAGGGTGGCGGTATCGAGCATCGTACTGGTCCTCAATCGTGGTGGAGCGGAACGACATCGCGGGCGGTGTCGTGGGCCTGGATTTTTGCAACGAACAACGGGTGGTAGGCAGCGGTCGCATCGGCGGCGAAGCACAGCCACGTGGCAACAAGCAGACGCCGGTGCAGTCCGTCGAGGTCGAGCGCACCATGCGCCCAGTCGTGGAACGCGAGCCGCACGAGGTGATCGATCTGCTCGCCGAGCTGACGTGACGTGAGAGCGCCCCTGAGCAGCCCGGCCTCGCGTGCCTGGTCGCACGCCTCGATGGCGATGCGCACGACCCGCGCATGCATCGAAATCGCCATCGCGTCGCCCGCCTCGCGCAGGTGTTCACGGGCGAGGAATTCCGCCCGATGATAATTTTCGTTCTCGCCGAGCGTCGCGATCAGCGCGGCATAGAAGCGCTCGGGCCCGCCGGCGGGGTCGTCGTCGTTCGCGATGTAGCGCAGGTGCTCGAACGGGCTGATCGTGTCGTCGAAGAGTTGGGCGATGAGCGCGGACTTGTTGCCGACGAGGTTGTAGATCGTCGGCACGGTCAGATCGGCGCGGCGGGCGAGTTCGCGGATGCTCAGCGCCTCGAATCCGGACGCCGCGATAATGTCGCGGGCGGTGTCGAGGATGCGTTGGCGGCGCCGCGCCATATTCGCATTGCGGGTGGCGCTGCCGCGCGCAACGGCTTGTGACATAGGGCTGGCCCGAGGCGGAAACAATCCGCAGTTTTGCACGGACGTTAAAACTTTATCAAGTGTTTAAAACTGTGGTGCCATCGGAGTTCGGCACATCGTCGGGCCGTCGCGGGCTCGTGCCACCTGATCGCGGCGGGGAAGCCGGACACCGGACACCGGATACCGGGAGTCGGGAGTCGGGAGTCGGGAGTC
>CAXBJY010000100.1:0-18510 GCA_963976285.1 uncultured Gammaproteobacteria bacterium | reverse complement strand
ACCGTACCTGGAAATGGAACCACCATTCCCTGCGCACGGCGCCTTGTCATCACCGCTTTCAGGGTGCAACGCGACACCCTCTATTTTTGAGGCCGCTTCTACTCACAAACTTCGCCGAATTTTGCGCACGTCCGCCTGCACTTGTACACGCCGCGTGGATCGACGTTACATAACTTCGTCCAGCGCTCACAGGCCCATTCGCATTGTTTGGTTTCTTTTTCGGGGGTGGGTTCCGTCGGTAACGCTTCGTCCGTCTGCGCCCACACGAACGGCGCCATGCACACGCTGGCGACGACGACGAGGCGGCGCATCGAGGTGAGCATCCGTTGCGCAAACGTGGGCTTCAGCTTCATGGACGGTATCCTAGCAAAGTGTTGCGACCGACGTGGGACATGCGCTCAACCCGGGTGTTCGCCGTCAGGCACAGCGTCCGTGCCATGCACCGGCATCGCGCTGCCGAGTTTGCCGGCGAGATCGCGGCCCCGCGCGAGCGAGGCTTCGTCGAGTTCCTGCGCCAGCGTATCGCGCAGTTCGGCCGCGACCTGTTCGCCATGCGCCGCGCTGATCGTGTACCACGCGTAGGCCGTGACCTTATCACGCTCAACCCCGATCCCTTCGGCATAAATGTTTCCGAGGTTCAGTTGCGCCGCGCCCGACCCCTGGTTCGACGCGAGCTTCAGCCAGAATCGACCCTCCTCGAAATCCTGCGCGACTCCCTGGCCGAACGTGTACATGAGGCCAAGCCCGATCTGGGCTTCGACATTGCCGTTTTCCGCGAGACGTTTGAATCGCTCCGCCCCGCGGGCCGTGCGCGACGGGTCATCGTTTGCCGCGAGTTCGATCCGGGCGAGCGTCAGGGTCGCTGGCTCATGGCCCTGGTCCGTTGCGCGTTCGAGGAGGTCGACAGCGCGTGTTTCGTCGCTCGTAACCCCGGTGCCATTCAGATACATCACCGCGAGGTTGTATTGGGCGGCGGCGAGGTTCTGCTCGGCGGCGAGTTCGAACCACGTCGCCGCCATCGCAACATCGCGCTTGAGCCCGCGGCCCTCGTGCAAATGCAGTCCGAGGAAAAACTGTGCCTCGCGGTCGCCGCCCCGCGCGCCGCGTTCAAACCATTCGTTCGCGCGTTCGATATCGCTGTCCACGCCGTAGCCGCGCAAGTAGACGATACCGAGGTTGAACATCGCGCCGGCCAGATTCGCCGCGGCCGCCTGTTCAAACCAGCGACGCGCTTCGGCATAGTCCCGGGCCACCCCGCGACCTTTCAGGTACAACGCACCGAGGTTGTTTTGCGCGATCGCATTGCCGCGTTCGGCGAGGGCCAGGAAGCGGCTCGCCGCGGCCGCGTAGTCCCCGCGGCGAAACGCGGCCTGGCCGGTTTCCGCGGCACTGAACGACGGCACTGAAGCGCTCGCGAGCAAGAGCGCGATCAGCACGATTCGATTCCGGGTTTCACGGTACTCGCGCCACGATCTCATGCGAAGCCTGCCTCTCGATTGCGCGTAAACGCCGCGTTGCAACATGTGTTGATCCTGGTTTGCCCGACCCCGCGCGAGTTGCCGCCAACCCATTTCGCCGACCGTAGCGTGCTCACCGCGATCGTGCAATGCGGTACCGTACGTCGCGGGAACTTGTCTAGACTTATGTATAGGGCGGTAATAACATCCCAATAGCCCTCTCTGGTGAACGTGTAACGACCGCCGAAGAAAGGATGTTCCCCGGCAAATGCTACGCACCCGGCGACGGCAGTACAGAATAAAACGTTTTATATTTGTGTGGAGGAAGTTTCAATGAAAAAGAACAGCCTAAAGCCCCTCGTGGCCGCCGTTGGCTCAACCGTCGCGCTCGCAGTCACCTCGCCGGTCAGCGCCGAGAACCCGTTTCAGATGGTCGAGTTCGGTGACGCGGTCACGGTCGCCGGCGAAGCCCGCGACATGCAGGGCAACAAAGTCATGATTAACGACGAAACCGGTTTCACCTACGGTGGTGATCAGATGGGCAAGTACAGCGACGGAAAAGTCGCAACCGGAAAAAAAGATCCGGCTGTCTGCGGCACGTTCTCGGAATCCACCTGCTCCATGCCGCATCTGAAGAAGAAGTAAATCCAGCATTATCCCGCGTCATTCAGTGCCACAGAGAGCTCCTGTGTACGGTGCGGGGTTAGGATTGAGGCGGGCCCATCTGGGCCCGCTTTTGGATCAGCATCC
This sequence comes from uncultured Gammaproteobacteria bacterium, assembly GCA_963976285.1. Lineage (GTDB taxonomy): Bacteria > Pseudomonadota > Gammaproteobacteria > UBA11873. The sequence continues at coordinate 16,303 of CAXBJY010000100.1, read as the reverse complement.
CGCTGAGCTCGATTTCATGGAGCTCGCGCCCGAGAACTGGATCGGGGTTGGCGGCCGGCTCGCTGCCGCGCTCGAATCCATCGCCGCGCGCGGACCCCTGGCCGCGCACGGGCTGTCGCTGAATCTCGGTGGTCCGGATCCCGTCGACACGGCGTTCGTGCGGCGCCTCGGGCAATTCCTCGAACGCTACGACATTGGCTATTACGGCGACCACCTGACGTATTGCGCGGACGGCGGTCATCTTTATGAACTGCTGCCGGTACCCTATACGGAAGAGGCCGCGCACTATATCGCGGCAAGAATTCGCCAGGTGCAGGACCTGCTCGGGCGGCGGATTACGGTGGAGAACGCGTCGTACTACTGTGCTCCCGGCCAGGAAATCAGTGAGCTCGATTTCATTCGCACGGTGCTCGAAGAAGCGGATTGCCTCATGCTGCTCGACATCAACAATGTCTACGTGAACAGCGTGAACCACGCCTATGACCCGGTTGCGTTCGTGCGTGAAATACCGACGGGGCGGATCGCCTACGCGCATATCGCCGGACATACCGGCGCCGCACCGGAACTCATCGTCGATACGCACAGCACGCCGGTAATCGACCCCGTGTGGGATTTGCTCGATGCGGCTTATGCGATCCACGGCGTGTTCCCGACGATGCTGGAACGCGACGAGAACATCCCGCCGCTAGCATGCTGTCTCGATGAAGTACGGCGGATCCGCGCTATCCAGGCGACCCGTGAGCACAAGGACACGACCGTGCTTGCGGCTGGCGCCGGCGGCGTCTAGGGCGGAATCCGCGTTTGTCTGAACCGCGTTTCTTCTCCGTACAACGCGCGTTCACGCGCTACGTGCGTGATCCCGATCGCGTTGCGCCGCCCGCCGATCTCGCGGCCGAGCGTCTCGCCGTTTATTCGAACGCGGTGATCAGGAACGCGGAAACATTCATCGGCGAAAATTTTCCGCGGGTGAAATCCATTCTCGCCGAGGCCACCTGGGCGTCAATGGTGCGCGACTATGTTTCCCGTCACGCCTGCACGACACCGTTGTTCGTCGAGGTGCCGGGCGAATTCCTGCGGTATCTCGACGAGCTGCGTGACGCCCCTGACGATCCGCCATACCTGTATGAGCTCGCGCATTTCGAGTTTCTCGAAACCCAGGTCAGCGCGGACGAACGGTGCATCGACGAACCCGGTCTCGAGCCGGAGGGCGACGTGATCGCGGGCGTGCCGGTCGTGAATCCGACGCTCCGGCTCGTGCGCTATACGTTTCCCGTACACCGGATCGATGCCTCGAACCTGCCCGACAGTGAACCCGAGGTACCGACGTTCATCGCCGCGTTCCGCGACCGCGCGCATCGATTCGGGTTCATCGATCTGAATTCCGCGAGCGCGCGCGCCGTCGAACTGCTGTTGCGCGATGAAGGTTTGAGCGGTGCGGAGATCATGCGTGCGGTCGCTGCGGAATTGCGCCATCCGAACCCTGACGCCGTCGTTGCCGCCGGACGCGAGATTCTCGAACGGCTTGTCGCACGCGACGCGATACTCGGTACGCGGCCGGCCGGCGGCCGTTGCGGGCCAAGTCCCAGGACATCGAAAACGCGGTCAACGTCCGGGAATACCGGCCGTTTGACATACATTTCGTACAACCGCATAAACGTACCGGTGCCGGCAATCGCGTCCATTTTTTCCATCAGCGCCGAGGGCCGCCAGCGATCCTGCGTCGGCAGGCAACACTGAGCGAGTTCGTCGAGCACGCGGTCGAGCGACATCGCGCCATTCGTTCGCTGGCGTAATTCGACGTCGGCGATCAGCGCAATCGCCGCGCCGCTCCAGTACACGCGCATGTACTGTCGGGCGTGCATCAGCCTATCCGTCGCATCAACGAGCGAGCGCTGGCCGGTGGTCTGCTGGCGGCCACGCGCGAAACCGGACGCGAGCTTTTGCCATGCAACGGCCGGTTCCAGTAATCCCGCCCGTGCGCGCAGAACGTTCTGGTAGTAACTCGCTATTCCTTCCGGCAGCCACGAACCGCCGCGTGCCACATAGGGATGCAGCAGGTGACTCAGTTCATGGCACAACACCCAGTTCGCGTTCAGCTCATCGAGCCCGCGACTGCCGTCGACGTACAGGTGCACGGCATCGCCACCGCCGCGCACGACCTCACCCCACGGGACGGGATCGGGGCCAGGCCCGAGCGGGACGACGAACACCTGCGTGTCGGTTACCGGGAAGCGGCCGTACAGGCCTGCGACGGCCTGCGCGCCGGCGTCGACCCAGGCCTGCAGCACGGCAACGGTTGGCGCGCTCGCACCGCCGAGGACGCTGAGCCGTACGTCCGTACCCTGAATATCGACAACGGTGTTCGCGAGCGCGCCGAGCGCGATATCACCGTGCCAGTTGTGTGGCCGATCCTGCAACAGGAATACGCGCCGGTTCGACGTCGCAGCGAGTTCGTGCCCGGGCGCCGCGACGTCGATCGAAGCGGGCAGATCGAAACTGAGTCGGGTGTCGAGCCAGCGTTGCTGCCACGCCGGACGCAGCAGGATCCGGTCGAGCGGGAGCATGACGGCGTCGCCGTGCCAGTGCACGTCGGCGCGACGATTGTTCGTCCTGGCGCGCGGCAGCGCGACGGTATAGTTGACGCAGGCGACCGGTTCGCGCGGCAGGCTGATCGTATTGGCCGAGATCCCGAGGGCGGTTTCGCGACCGTCAGTGGTGACCGCCGTGATGCCGGTGATGGCGTTGTCTGGTGCGGTCGGAACCGTCAGCGTCGCGCCCGGCGGCGATGACGGAAAACACATCCCGACAGCGATGCGGGTGAGCGCCGGATCGGTGGTGATGCGGTAGACGACAGACGTCGCCGCTGCCAGCGCCGGGTATGACAGCGCGCAGCTGAGCAGGAGCGTGAGTGCACCGGCGGCTAGGCGCGGGCGGCAGGCGGACAAGGGCGGGCGCTGCGGGTTCGTATCACGCCGCCATTGTATGACAGCCCCGCAGGACGGGTTAAGCGCCGAGCAGCGCGGTCAGCTCTTCGAGTTCGTGATCGGCTTCCTCGATGACGGCCAGCCGGCAGTCCTCGGTCAGATCGTGGGCGCCGAGCTTGCTGTGTATCGACAGGTCGGCGAGATTCTCCGTCGTCAGCGACCACGGCGCCGGGTCGCGATCGTGCAGATGAGCGAGCATGACGACGTCGCTCAGCTGGATGCGATCGACGGCGGGTTTGCCGAAGAATTCCGCTTCGAGTGCCGCCGTCACGAAGACGTCGGGGAATTTCCAGGCGCGCAGTACCATCGCGCCGATCTGCCCCGAGAGGTCGTGGCACAGGCGGTCGAACAGGACGGGATCGTCGATCAGCACCGGAATCGACTGTGATTCCTTGATCAGGACCGTAACGCCGATATCGTGCAGCAAGCCGGCCAGCAGTGCGCGTTCGGGGTTCAGACGCCCGACGTCCCGGGCCAGGATGTAGCTCAAAGCCGCGATGCGGCAGCTGTGTTGCCATGCTTCGTGCATCAGTTTTTTCGCCGCCGTCGTCGTGCCGGAGAACAAACTGCGCACCGTATAGGCGACGACAAGATCGCGTGTCGGTTCGATTCCGAGGCGGACGACGGCGTCGAGCACGTTGTCGACTTTCGAAACCCCGCCGTGCGCGGCGCTGTTTGCGATAGTGATGCAATAGGCGGTCGTACTCGCATCGGCCTGGATGATGCGCGCGACGTCTTCAACCGAGGCGTTCGCGTTACTCGCGACTTCGCGGATCTTCAGTGCGACGTCCGGCAGGCTTGGCAGGACGAGATCGTTCGTCATCACCGCGTGATACACGTCGAACAACACCCTGTTCTCGACCGCCTCGTCGTCTTCGGTGATTTCGTCGAGCGTGATCACGCTGTTTTCTTCCTGCGTGTGCAGCTTCATCAGTTCGGACGGGAAGCGCATGAATTCAATCGCGGTCTTCGTCACGGCCACAAGCCGATCGCGCGGATGCGGTGCGAGCGGGCGACGCGTTTCGAGGCTGTCGCCGGACAGCTCGAACCTGTCACCGTTTGCGCCGGTAATTTCGATGTCGCCGTGAAGCAGGTAGAAGATGAAGTGATCGTCGCGCCCGCTGCGGAACAGTTCCTTGCCCGCGGGAAAGGATTCCACCATCGTCGCGGCGCTGATCTGCGCAAACTCCGAATCGCTCAGATAGCGCATGGGCAGGAGTGTACGCACGGTTTTCAGGGCAGCGGCGCGGTCCGTCGGCGCGGATGCAGTTCGAAGATTCGTCGCGTGCAACGCGTGTTCTCCACAGGGGTTCAGTCGATACCCGGGATAGCGGCTGAACGGGCGAAAAGCTTAGCGCGATGTGCTGCGTCGCGAATAACCCGTGCCGGTCGTTAGCGCCGCGACCCGCACGCCTGCCGGGCCGGGCTGCTCGCCGGCGCCAGGCGACTCAGGCGAGCGCCGCGTCCGAGACGAACGGGTTCGTGCGGCGCTCCTCGCCGAATGTCGACATCGGGCCGTGTCCGGGGACAAAGCCGACGTCGTCACCGAGCGGCCACAGGCGTTCGGTAATCGAGCGGATCAGCGTGGCATGGTCGCCACGCGGGAAATCGGTGCGCCCGACGGAGCCCCGGAACAGCACATCGCCGACGATGGCGAGCCCGGCGGCGCGATGAAAAAAAACGACGTGGCCCGGCGTATGTCCCGGGCAATGGTAAACCTCGAACGTTTCGTCGCCGAACGTGACGGTGTCGCCCTGCTCGAGCCAGCGCTCGGGTACGAATGCGCCCGCCGGCGGAAAGCCGAAACGGGCGCTTTGTTCCGGCAGCGCCTCGATCCAGAATTCGTCATCCCGGTGCGGCCCCTCGATCGGCACCCCGAGCGCGTCGCGCAGGGCGGCGGCAGCGCCGGCATGATCGATATGCGCATGCGTGAGCAGAATTTTTTCGACCTCGAGCGAGTGTTCCGCGAGCATGCCGTGCACTGAGTCGAGGTCGCCGCCGGGGTCGATGACGACGGCGCGGCGCGTGTTCTCGCACCACGCGATGGAACAATTCTGCTGGAACGGGGTCACCGGAACGACGGCGATTTTCATGACTTCGGGTTCACTCGACGATTGAGCCCCGCAGTCTAATCGATAGGACTGCCGGATCCGAGCCCGGGGCGCCGGTGAACGTCGTCGCCCGGACGCCGGAATACCGGCCCGGGGCACCCAAGGCGCAGGGCAGATATGTTACGCTTTCGTGCCGATATCACCGCACAGGCCGCCGGCAATGGCACGCCGAATCCGGCGGGATACGGTTCGCAGCGATTCACTGGCAACCTCATGATCGACAAGGTTCACATCATCCGGGCGGAGAAAGCGTTCGAGTTCAAACACACGATTTCCTATCCGTGGAATCCCGATACGATCGTGCCGGGAACGCAACTCGATCGGATGACGGGTCTCGAACGGACCCGCATCAATGTCGTGCGGATCCCGGCAGGGGGTGCGGCGTCTGTGTTCCACTCGCACGAATGCGAGGAAGAATGGATCTACATCCTGCAGGGACAGGGCGTGCTCGACATCGATGGCCAGGAGTATTTGCTCGGCCCCGGCGATTTCGCCGGCTTCCCCGCGCGCTCCGCGCCGCACCAGTTACGTAACGCCGTGAACAAGAGTCTCGTGTGCCTCATGGGCGGCGAGCGTTCGGCTGTCGCGATTTCCGATTTCCCGCGCGAGGGCAAGCGACTTTATCGCCATGGCGGAATCATGGAAGTTTACGATACGTCCGACGCCGTCGAGTCGGGACCGGCGAATATCGACGAAATCGTCACGACGAACTACCGTAAATCGCTGCGTGACGGCCGCGCCAACGACGACTCCTCAACGAACGATCTCGGCGCCTCGGACGACTGAGTTCCGCTTTACTCGCCCGCGGGATCGTCCGCGAGTTCCTCGAAGCTGACTACCCGGTCACGGCCGTTATCTTTCGCGTAGTACAGCGCCTTGTCGGCCTTGTGGATTACGTCCGACGAAAACTCGCGGGACAATACGGTGGCCCAGCCAATACTGATCGTCAGCTGCCGCAGACGCGGAAATTCGTACGCGCGTACCGCCGCGTGGAACCGCTCGAGCGCGAGCCGCGCGCCCGTTTCATCGGTCTTGTTCAGGATGATGATGAATTCCTCGCCGCCGTAACGAAACAGCAGATCCTCGAATCGAAACGACTGCCGCATGATTTGCGAGACGAGCAGCAGAATCTCGTCGCCGAACAGGTGACCGTACGTATCGTTGACCCGTTTGAAGTGATCGATATCGGCGATCGCGAGCCACATGCCGTCGGAGCGATGATCGCGTGAGGGGTTTTGTTGCTGGTACTCGAGCAAATCCGCGAAGCGATTTTCGAACGACTGGCGGTTGAACAGCCCCGTGAGCGGATCGCGTTCGAAACGGTCGAACAGGCGCATCAGGTTCGCGAATATGAGCGTGAGGCGGTGCACGCTCGCATGGATGGCGGGCGACGGGCAGCGCCGAATCTCGATAAAGCGCCACAGACCGTTCAGACCACCGAGACAAAACACGACGCAATCGTCGCGTTCCAGCAAGCTCACCTCCCCGTGTGCGGGCGACGCCGCGACGCCCTCGGCGAGCCAAGCCGGTTGTGGCTGGTTCGCGAGCGTCGGCACGTGCCGCACGAGCAGATGTTCGAGTTCGACCTGCTGCCACGGCGTCTGGCCGCGATCGTCGTACACTTCGAGCAGCGCGGCGTGCATAGCGGGTGCGAGCGCGGCAAACCCCTGCAACAATCCGGCACACAGCCCGCGATAGTCGGATTGTTCCGTCAGCTTCGCGCAGGCTGCGAATTCCGTATCCCCGACTGGTTCGTTACCGGTGGGCATGGACTCGGATCCTTTTCCAGGGTCGCTTCGTTGTACAACAATTTACCTGAGGGTCTGTCGTCATGGTACTGCGCATCGGCGCTCTCGTCCGCCACGCCCTGGCGGGGCGCCTGGCCGGCATATTGATCCCCGGAGTCGCTCCGGCGATGATGATTTCCCCCACGTGCGCGGAACCAGTCATGGCAGTAACGTCAACGAGCCCGATGCCCGCAACGGCCGGCACCTACGACCGCACCGCAACGCTCGACGACGGGCGTACGCTCAGCTACACGCTGAGCTTGCCCGCGACCCCGCCGCGCGACGGGTCGCAGATGCTCGTGCTCGTGTTGCATTACGGTGGCCCGCCGAGCGGGTTTTACGGGCGCCCCCTCGTCGAGCAACTCATGGGCCCGGCGCTGGCCGGACTCGGGGCCATTTTCGTTGCCCCCGTCTCCCTCGGCGGTGACTGGACGAGTGCGGACAATGAAGCCGCCGTGTTCGGCTTGTACGACGAACTCGAGCACGCCTACGCGACCGACCGCACAGCGCGCGTGATCACCGGATACAGCATGGGTGCGGTCGGTACGTGGCACTTCATCACCGCTCGTCCCGACTATTTCATGGCCGCGCTTGCGGTCTCCGGCTTCAAACCGACCCCGGCGTCGGCATGCCGCACGCCCGTCTACGCGATCCATTCGACGGCGGACGCGATCTTCGACGCCGCCGGGCTGCGCACGATGATCGAGGCGCACGCGGCCGCCGGATGTGACGTGCAGGCCGACTTCATCGAGGGTGTCGATCATTTCGACCTGGCGGCATTCGGTCCGTCGATCAGGAACAGCGTGCCATGGCTGCGCGATATCCGCGCCCGGCGGGAGGAGTAGACGTTATGAAATTCGGACTCATGTACAGTTTTATCGTGCCCCCGGGCTCGAACATGACGCACCTCGACACGTTTCGCGAGATGGACGAACTCATCGGCTACGCGGAACAGCTCGGCTTCGATTCGTTCCAGACCACCGAACATCATTTCCAGTCGAACGGCTGGGCGCCGAGTCCACTGCCGGTGCTCGCGAAAGCCGCGGGGCTTACGCGCACGATGCGTCTCGTGACGAATATCCTCGTGTTGCCGCTGTACGATCCCCTGCGTCTCGCCGAAGACATACTCACGCTCGACAATCTGTGCGAGGGGCGAGTGACGCTCGGCGTATCGCCGGGCTATGTGTCCGAGGAGTTCACGGCCTACGGGGTGCCGCACGCAGAGCGTTTCGGCCGCGCCGAAGAAATCCTCGATATCCTCGAGAAATCCTGGCGCGATGACGTGCTCGAACACGACGGCCGCTATTACCACATCCCGCCGACCCGCCTGATGCCACGACCCGTACAGCAGCCGATCCCGATCTGGTACGGCGTGTCGGGGCCGAAACTGCTGCGGCGCGCGGCCGAACGCGGCTGCCCCGTCACCGCGTCGCCGCGCCACACGGTGGACGAACTCGTCGACCATTACGCGCGCTACGACGCGGCGGCCGCGGACGTCGGCTTTGCGACGACGGAACGCCCCGTGATCCGCGAGGTATTCGTCGCCCCGACGACGCAGCGCGCCGAGGAACTCGCCGGGCCGGCGGTCAATCACATTTTTGGTCTGTACGGGCGTAAATCGGCGGAAGGTGAGCGCGCGCTGCGCAACGATCGGGGCGAACTGATCACGGATGCCGCGCAGGTGGATTTCCGCACGTTTGCCTCGCGCTATGTCATCGGCGATCCGGCCTCGGCGTGCGAGCAGCTCAAGGACGCCGTCGATCGCCTCGCCCCGAGCGAGCTGATCTGCCGCATGCAGTTGCCGGGAATCCCGACCGCGGATCTGAAAACCTCGATGCGGCTGTTCGCCGAGCGGGTGATCCCGCAATTTCGCTAGCGGTGCCGGTGATGCGAGCAATGTATTACACAATATTGCCAAATGCCGAGAATTACGTATCATAACACGTCCGGGCGCTGATGCCGCCGCGACGAGGAGCGCAAGCAATCGATGGATACGCGAACAAATGCCGCGGCCGCAGATAGCGTGCTCGCGCGCCGCTGCGCCGAGGCGATGTTTGCCCGTGACGAGGCATCGCGCGCGCTCGGCATCGAATTGCTGGAAATCGCACCCGGCCACGCCGTCATGCAGATGTCGATCAAGCCGTGGATGGCGAATGGCGACGGCATCTGCCACGGCGGATTACTGTTTTCCCTCGCCGATTCGACGATGGCGTTCGCGAGTAACTCGCGCAACGAGGTCTACGTCGCCGTCAGCACCTCGATCGAATTCCTGAGCCCCGGCCGCATGGGTGAAACGGTCCGCGCGACCGCGACGGAAGCCCGCCGCGCCGGCCGTACGGCAACCTACAACGTCGCCGTCACGGACAGCAGCGGCGCGCCGATCGCGCAATTTCTCGGCCGCACGTACCGCGTAAGCGGCAACGTGATCGACGGCCCGCCGTCGGCCGGGTAGATCCCGCCCCGACAAAACTGATTGAGTGAGTAGTCCTATGGAACAAGCGAGCCCGGAACAGCAGGCCCTCGAGGCGGAATTCCAGCAGCGTATCGACGCCGAGGAAAAGATCGAACCGAAAGACTGGATGCCGGAAGCGTACCGACGCAATCTGATCCGCCAGATCTCGCAACATGCCCATTCCGAAGTCGTCGGTCAGCTGCCCGAGGGCAACTGGATCACGCGCGCGCCAAGCCTGCGACGCAAGGCCGTGTTGCTGGCGAAAGTACAGGACGAAGCAGGTCACGGCCTGTACCTGTACAGCGCGACGGAAACGCTCGGCATCTCGCGCGAAGAACTGATGGACCAGTTGCTGTCGGGCAAGGCGAAATACGCGAGTATCTTCAACTACCCGACTTTAAGCTGGGCCGATGTCGGCGCAATCGGCTGGCTTGTCGACGGTGCTGCCATCGTCAACCAGATCTCCCTGTGCCGTACGTCTTACGGTCCATACGCGCGTGCGATGGTGCGTATCTGCAAGGAAGAAAGTTTTCATCAGCGCCAGGGCTACGAGATCATGACGACCCTGGCGCGCGGCTCCAAAGAGCAGCGCGAAATGGCGCAGGACGCACTGAACCGCTGGTGGTGGCCGACGCTGATGATGTTCGGTCCGCACGATGCGGATTCCGCCCACACGGGCAGGTCGATGCAGTGGAAGATCAAACGCCAGAGTAATGACGAACTGCGGCAGAAATTCGTCGACCAGAGCGTCGTGCAGGCCGAACACATCGGCCTCAGGATCCCCGACGACGAACTGAAATGGAATGAAGCGCGTGGTCACTACGATTTCGGCGAGATCGACTGGGACGAATTCCAGGCCGTACTCGCGGGTGCCGGACCCTGCAACGCGGAACGGCTCGCCGCGCGCCGGGAGGCGAACGCCGCGGGTGACTGGATCCGCGAGGCGATGCTCGCGCACGCCGGGAAGCAGCGGGCGCGTGACGCCGCCGCAGCCTGAGGTCGAAAAGCATGAGCAAACATTTACCGTTATGGGAAGTGTTCCTGCGTTCCAGACGCGGTCTCGAACACAAACACGTCGGTTCCCTGCACGCCGCTGATCCGGAGCAGGCCATGCAATATGCGCGCGATGTGTACACGCGCCGCCAGGAAGGGTGCAGCATCTGGGTCGTGCGCTCGGCCGACATTCACGCGAGTCAGGAAGCGGAAGGCGCGGCGTTTTTCGACCCGGCCGAAGACAAGGTCTACCGTCACGCATCGTTCTACGATGTGCCCGAGGATCTGAAACTGTGAGCGCGGCGCCGGAACACGTCGAGTATGTGCTCAGACTCGGCGACAACGCACTGATCCTGGGCCAGCGGCTGTCCGAATGGTGCGGCCACAGCCCGTTCGTCGAGGAAGACGTCGCGATGGCGAACACGGCGCTCGACCACATCGGTCGCGCGCGCATGCTGCTCACGCACGCCGGCGAACTCGAAGGTCGCGGTCGCTCCGAGGATGATTTCGCGTTCGCGCGCACGGAGCGCGAATTCCGCAATTTCCTGCTGTGCGAACTGCCGATCGGCGACTTCGCGTTCACGATCGTCCGGCAGACCCTGATGGATGCCTACCACCTGCACCTGTACGAGCTTCTGCAGGCATCGGTCGACCCGACGCTCGCGGCGATCGCGGCGAAAGTCGTGAAGGAAAGCCGCTACCATCTGCGGCACTCGTCGGAATGGCTGATCCGGCTCGGCGACGGTACGGCCGAAAGCAACGAACGTTGCCAGCGCGCGCTCGACCAGCAGTGGCGCTATACGAGCGAATTGTTCGCGACCGACACGGTCGATGCGTTTGCCGCGGACGCCGGTATCGGTCCCGACCAGGAGGCGCTCGCGGCGGCCTGGCGCGCCGAGGTTGAACAACTGTTCGCGACCGCGACGCTCACGATACCGCCGGACACGCCGCTCGCCGCGAGCGGCCGCGCCGGCGTGCACACGGAACATATGGGTTTTCTGCTCGCCGAGATGCAATCCGTACCGCGAACCTACCCGGGCCTGCAATGGTAAGCGCCGCCGACGAGACACCGGCAATCGCGGACGTGCGTAGCGTGCTCGAGGACGTGCGCGACCCCGAGATCCCGATCCTCACGATCGCCGACCTCGGTATTCTGCGTGATGTCGCGATCGAAAATGGCGAGATCGTGATCGTGATAACCCCGACCTACAGCGGCTGTCCGGCGATGAACACGATCGAACAGGACATTCGCGCCGCCCTCGACGCCGCCGGTATAGCTCCTGTGCGCATCGAAACCCGTCTCGCGCCGGCGTGGACCACGGACTGGCTGAGCGCCGCGGGTCGCTGCAAATTGCTCGAGGTCGGTATTGCGCCGCCGGCCGAACGCAGCACGAACAAGCGGTTGCTCGGTGCCGCCCCGGCGATCGCGTGTCCCCAGTGTGGTTCGCAAGCGACGGAACGGGTGAGCGAATTCGGTTCCACCGCATGCAAGGCGCTGTACCGTTGCCGCGAGTGCCTCGAACCGTTCGATTATTTCAAATGTATCTGAGGCGACGGCGCCAGTATGTCTGAATTTCACACTCTGAACGTCAGCGCCGTGATCGGCGAAACGGACGACGCGGTCCGCCTGTGCTTCGATGTGCCGGACGAGCTGCGGGCCGAGTTCGCGTTTCAGCACGGCCAGTACGTGACGCTCAAGGCGACTATCGACGGCGAGGAAGTGCGCCGCTCCTACTCGATTTGCGCCGGCGTAGACGATCCGCAACTGCAGGTTGCCGTGAAGCGGGTCGATGGCGGGCGTTTCTCCGCTTACGCGAACGACTCGCTCAAGGCCGGCGATGCGATCGACGTGATGCCACCGGCCGGGTCGTTCACGTGTGCGCTCGACCCGGCGCACGAGAAAAGTTATCTGTGTATCGCCGCCGGCAGCGGGATCACGCCGGTGATTTCCATCGTCAAAACGATCCTCGCGCGTGAGCCGAAGAGTCACGTTACCCTGCTGTACGGCAATCAGAAAGTCGCGAGCATCATGTTTCGCGAAGAACTCGAAGCGCTGAAAAACCGTTATATGGAGCGCTTCCAGTTGATCCATATTCTCAGCCGCGAGAACCGCGATACGGACATCCTGAACGGCCGTATCGACAACCGCAAAGGCGGCGAGTTGATGCGCGGGCTGCTCGATCTCGGTACTACGGACGAGTTTTTCCTGTGCGGCCCGGAAGCGATGATTTCCGAAGTCTCGCGCGGGTTGCGCGCGTCCGGTATCGACGAAGCCCGGATCCACTACGAATTGTTTGGCGCCTCGGCCGACGATGCCGCGGCCGTGGTCGAGAAACACCATGAACGCGCGCGGCGCCACGCCGGCAAGGTGTGCGCGGTGACGGTGATTTCCGACGGCCGGGAAACGACGCTGGAAATGAGCCCGGACGGCGAGAACATTCTCGACGCGGCCGGCGATGCGGGGCTCGACCTGCCGTATGCCTGCAAGGGCGGCGTGTGTGCGACGTGCAAGGCGCGGGTTACCGCGGGCGAAGTGGAGATGGATCTGAACCACGCGCTCGAAGCCGACGAAGTCGCGGCCGGCTACGTGCTGTCGTGCCAGGCGCATCCCGTGAGTGAGAAAGTCGTTATCGACTTCGACGCCGCGCGCTGAACGATGGCGGCGGGGCGGACGCTCGCAGCGCGCGTCGGGGCGATCCTCGACGCACATCCGCCGCGTGCCGGATCGCTCATCATCACCGTGTTCGGCGACTCGATTTCCGCTTTCGGCGGCACGGTCGGGCTCGCGAGCCTGATCGAACTGCTCGCACCATTCGGGCTGAACGCACGCCAGATCCGTACGGCCGTGTTTCGTCTCGTCCGCGACGACTGGCTCGCGTGCGAAAAGCGCGGCCGCAAAAGCTACTATGCGTTTACCGATTTTGGCCGGCGCCAGTTCGAACGCAACGCGCGCCGCATTTATGCCGCGCAACCGGCACCCTGGGACGGCGTGTGGACGCTCGTGTTGCCGGCGTTCGTCGATGGCGCGAAGCGCGAGGAACTGAAACGCGAACTCAGCTGGCTTGGCTTCGGCACGCTCGCCAGCGGGGTGCTCGCGCACCCCTGCGCGGATCAGACATCACTGCAGGCAACGCTCGACGAACTCGAACTCGGCGACGCAAGCGTCGTCCTGCGCGCCCGCGAAGACGTCATCGGCGCGGGTGACACCTTGCGCCGACTCGTGCAGCAAACCTGGCAACTCGACGCGTTCGCGGCGCGCTACCTGGATTTGATCGCGGAGTTTCAGCCGGCACTCGCGGCCCTCGAAGCCGGGGCGGACGAGGCGGAGCCGGCGGTACTGTTCGTGTTGCAAACACTGCTCATCCATGAATATCGCCGTATCCTGCTAAAACTGACGGACCTGCCCGACGGCTTGTTGCCGGCAGCCTGGCCGGGACGCGCGGCGATGGAACTGACCGCACGACTCTATGCGCTGACCCGTGGTCCGTCCGCGGCTCACCTCGCCGCGAACCTCGAAGGGCCGGACGGTCCCCTGCAGGCTGTCGCCGACATCGACCGGGCGCGATTCGCCGGAAACGCGGTGTAAACTCGCCGTTCATGCCGCGCAAGACGGTGTCAACACAATTTCAAAAACCGAGGTGAACCGATGGCGAATGCCCAGATAGAACAAATCCGTACGCAGCTGAAAGAAAATCCGGTGGTTGCCGAAGGCGCTTCGCTCGAAGAGATGCGCGCCGGCATCGATGCCATGGGCGGCATGTTCCCGTCGCTCGAGGACGTGACGGCGGCGGCCGTCGATGCCGGTGGGGTCGACGCCGAATGGTTCGATGTGAGCGGGGGTGATCCGGGTCGCGTGCTGCTGTATCTCCACGGCGGTGGTTACGTGATCGGCTCCGTGCAGTCACACCGGCCGATGATCGAACGGATCACGAAAGCCATTAACGGCCGCGTTCTCGCGCTGAATTACCGCCTCGCGCCGGAACACCCGTTTCCCGCCGCGGTAGAAGACGCGGTCGCCGCCTACCGCTGGTTACTCGCGCAGGGCGTCGCCGCCGAACGCATCGCTGTCGCCGGCGATTCCGCCGGCGGCGGGCTGACGCTCGCGACGCTGCTCGCGATCCGCGACGCCGGACTCGCCATGCCGGCGTGCGCGGTACCGATCTCGCCGTGGACGGACATGGAATGCACCGGCGCCTCGATCGAGTCGCGCGCGGCCGTCGACCCGATCGTGCAAAAGGAAATCCTGCTGCAGATGGGCGGCACGTACCTGAACGGCGCCGATCCGAAATCACCGCTTGCCGCACCACTGCACGGTGACTTCACCGGCCTCCCGCCGCTGTTGATCCAGGTTGGCGACGCCGAGGTGTTGCTCGATGACAGCACCCGGCTCGAGCAAAAACTGCGCGCCGCCGGGGTCGAGGTGACGGTCGAGGTGTGGGACGAGATGATCCACGTCTGGCACCTGTTCGCGCCGATGCTCGACAAGGGTCGCGAAGCAATCGATCGACTCGGTGCGTTCGTGCAGAAAAATACCGCCTGAAAAACACCGCCAGCGCCAGCGCGCTTCGAAGGATAATCAGTGATCCGTCTGCCGGCGAATCGTCGGCAGCGGTCGCGCTGCCTAGCCGCCGGCAATCCCGACGAGAAACGCGATCGTCTCGCCGTCTTCGAGCGTGTCGTCGATAAACACGCGGCGGCCTTTTGAATCGACGTACATCGTGCCGTTTGCGTTCAGCTCGTTCGTGTTCGGATCGATCAGCAGGGCCGACATTTTCTCGCCGTATTTATCCGTGACCCGTCGCGCGAGTTCCGACACGAGCGGTTGCTCGAGTTCGAACGTATCGCCGGCGAGACCCGTGATCTCGCGGAAGTGTGAATGGTATTGCGTGTTGACCGTAATCACGGCAATTACCCTCGTGCGAGCGCGCCGTCGGCTTCGAGCACGTCGGCGACTTCGCCGAGATCGAGCGATTCGAGTTTTGCCCGCGTCTGCAAACCCGTGGTCTGATCCCAGCCACGCCACTCGTAGTATTCATCGAGTACGGGTTTGAACATATCGGCGGCGACTTTGCCCGGATACATGCCTTCGTCCGTCGGCTCCCACATCCAGCGCTCGCAGATCGTGTCGTGTTCGCGCCGCATGCCGACGCGCGAGTTGAACGCTTTCTCGAGGTTGCAGATCCGCTCGCCATCACGCATGAGTTGTTCCGCGTCGTGCTCGACCCCCGTGATCGAGCGGTACGCTTCGCCGTAGTAGCTTTCCGGCATATAACCCGCCGGATCGAGCATCCAGTGGAACATGCACACGCCGTAGGAATTCAGCAGCGCGACCTGGTTCTCGATGATCGCGGTCGAGGCGCCCTTGTACTTCGGTGTCGTCAGATCGGCCGCTTCCGGGCCGCCGAAATAAATCTGCGACAAATCACGACGCTGGAATTTCTCGATCAGGCCGAGACCTTTCAGGTGATCCGCGCCGCGCGAGGCGACCGCCATATTGTTCATCCACGTCGGAAACGGGCGCATTTCTTCCGTGAAGCTCGCACCACCCTTGCCGTACATCGCGTACTTCATGAAGTTCCGGCCCTTCATTTCCGAGTAGCGCAGCGCGCCCTTGTACGGGCCGTCACCAAAAAGCTTGCCGAACGGGTTCGTCTGGAACACGATGCTTTCAACGAGCCGTTCGATGTCGTCCATGTTGCCCCATTCGAGGCTCTGGCTGTGACCGAACAGATCCGCGACGTCGTCGTCGCTGATCAGATCGCGTTGCTTCAGTTCCATGAGGAAACTGATCGAGCAGCTCAAGTCCTGGTTGTCGATCCCGTAGTCGTTCGTGATCTTGCCCCAGTGCGCCACCTCGGCCCAGTCGCGCACGTCGAGCGCGCCGGCCGCGCTGCCCGTCGTGAGGTATTCGGGGCGGCGGAACGTCTCGCCGATGTATTTCTCCGCCGCCGGCGATTCCGTGCCGTCAATCTTGTA
>CAXBJY010000099.1:0-18542 GCA_963976285.1 uncultured Gammaproteobacteria bacterium | reverse complement strand
CGAGATCGTGTTCGTCGACGAGCAGGCGCATGAGTTCGGCGACCGCGATCGCCGGATGCGTATCGTTCAGCTGGAAGCAGTGTTTGTCGACGAACGAGGCGAAGTCGTCGCCGTGCGCACGCCGCCATTGCCGCAACGTGTCCTTCAGGCTCGCCGTGGCGAGAAAGTACTGCTGACGCAAACGCAGTTCGCGGCCGTTCTCGCTCGCATCGTTCGGATACAGCACGAGCGTGATGTTCTCGGCGGCGTTCTTCGCCGCAACCGCTTCGGGATAACTGCCGGCGTTGAACTCATCGAGATCAAACGCGCCGGTCCCTTCCGATGACCACAGGCGCAGTGTGTTCACGGTATTGTTGCGGTAGCCGGGGACGGGAATATCGAACGGCACGGCGACCACGTCGTGCGTGTTCACCCAGCGCACGCGGCGGCGCCCGTCGTCGCCGGTATACGTCTCGGTATGACCGCCGAACTGCACGGCCTGCTGGAACTCGCGGCGTTCGAGTTCCCACGGATGACCGTCACGCAACCAGTGATCGGGGCATTCGATCTGCTGGCCGTCCTTGATCGTCTGGCGAAACATGCCGTACTGGTAACGGATCCCGTAACCGATCACCGGCAGTCCGAGACTCGCGCAGCTGTCGAGGAAGCACGCCGCGAGCCGGCCGAGTCCGCCATTGCCGAGACCGGCGTCGTGTTCTTTCTCGCTCAATGCTTCGAGCGACAAACCGAGCCAGTCGAGTGCTTCGTGCGCGGCGTCGTCCGCACCGAGATTGATCAGGGCGTTGCGCAATGATCGGCCGAGCAGGTATTCGAGCGACAGGTAGCACGTGCGCCGGCTGTGCTGCTTTTCGTAGGCATGCCGGGTCGCGTTCCAGCGTTCGTTCAGCCTGTCGCGCACGGTCAGCGCGAGCGCCGGGAACAGGTAATCCGGCGAGGCCCGGAAGCTGTCCCGGCCGAGCGTATGGCTGAAATAACGCAGGAAATCCTGCGACAGTGCCTGTGCGTCGAGCCCGGACGTGGCGACCTGTTGCGGTTCGCGGGCCAAATCTGCGTTGTTCTTCATCGTTGATGTCTGCTTCAGTCGGGTATGAGGACCACCACCGCGAGCGGCGGCAGGGTCAGTTGTAACGAGCACGGTCGAGCGTGCGCCGGAACCTGCTCGGCTTCCACCGCGCCGAGATTACCGAGGCCGCTGCCGCCATAAACCGTCGCGTCCGTATTCAGTACTTCGCGATAGCGGCCGGCGACGGGCACACCGAGCCGGTAGCCGTAGCGCGGCACGGGGGTGAAATTGCATGCGACGAGCGCATGATCGTGCGGTTCATGCGCGTGGCGCAGAAACGCGATCACGCTGTTCGTGTGGTCCGCGCAATCCACCCAGGAAAACCCCGTCGCGTCGCAGTCGCGTTCGTGCAGGGCGGGGATCTCCGCGTAAATGTGATTCAGGTCACGCACGAGCTGATGCACGCCGCGATGCGCGGCGTCATCGAGCAGCGCCCAATCGAGTGCATGATCGAAATCCCATTCGCGCTGCTGCGCGAACTCACAACCCATGAACAGCAGTTTCTTGCCGGGATAGGCGTACATGAGCGCGTACAGCGCGCGCAGGTTCGCGAACCGCTGCCAGTCGTCACCGGGCATGCGCGCGATCATCGAACCTTTACCGTGAACCACCTCATCGTGCGAGAGCGGCAGGATGAAGTTCTCGCTGAACGCATACAGCAAACCGAACGTGAGTCCGTCCTGGTGAAACCGCCGATGCACGGGTTCGTGCTGAAAATAGCCGAGCGTGTCGTGCATCCAGCCAAGGTTCCACTTGTAGGTGTAGCCGAGGCCGCCGAGCCAGGTCGGACGTGACACCATTGGCCACGCGGTCGACTCTTCCGCCATCGTCACCGCGCCGCGCGCATGCACGGCCTCGTTCAGGCGCCGCATGAAGGCAATCGCATCGAGGTTCTCGTTGCCGCCATACTCGTTCGGGATCCACTCACCGTCTTCGCGCGAGTAATCGAGGTACAGCATCGACGCGACCGCGTCCACGCGCAGCGCGTCGACATGAAACTCCTCGATCCACCACAGCGCGCTCGCGATCAGATAGTTCACGACTTCCGGTCGCGCAAAATTGTAGATCAGCGTACCCCAGTCGCGATGCGCGCCCTGGCGCGGGTCGGCATGCTCGTACAAATGCGTGCCGTCGAACTGCCCGAGGCCGTGCGCGTCGCGCGGGAAATGCGCCGGGACCCAGTCGATGATCAGCGCGATCCCGGCGGCGTGACACGCATCGACGAAGAACCTGAAATCATCCGGCGAGCCGTAACGGCATGTCGGCGCGAACAGACCGATCGGCTGGTAACCCCACGAACCGTCAAACGGGTGTTCCGTGATCGGCAGCAACTCGAGATGCGTAAAGCCCATGTCGCGGGTGTACTCGACGAGTTCGACGGCGAGCTCCCGGTAGCTCAGTCGCCGCCCGTCGCGCTGGCGCCAGGAACCCGCATGGACCTCGTAGATCGCGAGCGGTCGATCGAGCGCGCACGCCCGGGCCCGGTTCGACATCCACGCCGCGTCGTTCCAGGCGTACGTACTGGCGTGAACGATCGCGGCGTTGCCGGGTGGCGGCTCCATGCGCCGTGCGAGCGGATCGGATTTCAGCGGCAGCAGTTCGCCGTGGCTACCGAGCAGTTCGAATTTATACAGTTCACCGCTGCCCAGCCCCGGTATGAAAAGATCCCACACGCCGTTCGCCGGGTGCCGGCGCATCGGGTGGCAGCGGCCGTCCCAGTGGTTGAACGGGCCGACGACGCTGACCCGCCGCGCGCCGGGCGCCCACACCGCGAAACGTACGCCGGACACGCCGTCGATTTCGACGACATGTGCGCCGAGCACGTCGAACAGGCGTTCGTGCCGGCCTTCGCCGATCAGGTAGCGGTCGAGCTCGCCGAGCAGGGAACCGAAGCGGTAGGGATCGTCGATATCCCGCGTGCGCCCGGGTTCGAATACGCGCAAGCGGTACGGGCGCACGGGCAAGGCGAGGTGTAATTCGAACAGGCCCGGTTCCGTCGTCGGTGCGGCCGTACCGAGACTGTTGCCAGCGAGATCGAGTACGTCGACCCGGCTCGCCACGGGCTGGAAGCAGCGCACGACCCATGCGCTTGCGCTCGCGTGCGGACCGAGCAGGGCAAACGGATCGGTGTGTTCACCGCGCGCGAGCGCGGCGAATTGTTCCGTCGCTGCGGGTTGCGGACGTTGCCGATCGCTCATGCCGCGGTCCACTACGCGGGGGTAGCCGGATAAAGCTGTTGCAGGCACGCCTCGGCGGCGTCGCGCCACGGAAACCGCGCGCGCGCG
Source organism: uncultured Gammaproteobacteria bacterium (assembly GCA_963976285.1). Taxonomy (GTDB): domain Bacteria; phylum Pseudomonadota; class Gammaproteobacteria; genus UBA11873. The sequence goes on along the minus strand of CAXBJY010000099.1, from coordinate 15,194 downwards.
GCCGCCCGGCACAGCTTGGTCCATTCGCGCGGCTGCGTGCGGCGCAGTGTGAGCGCGGCGCCGGCGGTGGCAACGAGCGCGTCGGCCTGGGCGCGCAGCGTGTCGCCGCTGAACCCGAAGCCGTTGACTCCCGGGGTCACGGTATCGCGCAGGCCGCCAACCTGATGCACGAGGCACGGCTGTCCGGCGCGCATCGCGAGCATCTGGCTGATCCCGCACGGCTCGTAGGAACTCGGCATTACGAACAGATCACCGGTGCCATACAGCGCGTGCGACAGGGCGGCGGAGTAGCCGCGCAGGAATACGAGATTGCGGCGCTCGGCGGACGTTGCGGCGAGGAATTGTTCGAACTCCGGATCACCGGTGCCGAGGATCACGAACAGGCCGTCGTCGCCGAGTACATCGAGGATGCCGGCGAGTGCCGATTGCCCGTTACCGGTGGTCGTTTGCAGCAGGCGGACTTTCTGCGCGGTGATGCGGCCGACGCTCGTGAGCAGATCGGCCGGCCGCGTCGCGCCTGATTCCGCGAGTCGCGTGTGGGCGATGAAGTGAGCGCTGCCGAGTTCCGGCTTCGCCGCGGCGAACCGCAGGTTTTCCGTGCGCATCAGGTCGAGCAGGGCGGGCCACGCGGGCGGCGCCGGTATGTCGTCGGGGTAGTCGCAACCGTTGAGAAAGCCGTGCAGGCGGCCGGCGGCCTGCGCGGCGTTCAGATCGGCTTCGAGGCCCTCACCGCCGTGATACGCGTTCGTCGCGATCGCGCTCGGCCGCAGGATCTCGGCCGCGTAGGACGGCGAGACCGTGTGTACCGCGTCGGCGAAGCGGATCCCGGCAGCCATCAGGTTGATGCAATCGGGCCAGCGTGGATCAGCGACTTCGGCCGTGACGTAACGCAGGTCCGGAAACCACGATTCGAGCGCCGATGGCACGCCACGCAGCGGCCTGACCCCCTGCAGCGAGAGATTGTGCAGCGTGTAGACGCAGCGCAGCTTCTTGAGGCGACGGTAGCCCCGGTGGTAACGGCGCAGCACGAGCAGCAGGGCACTGTGCCAGTCGTGCAGATGCACGACATCGACGGCGCCGAAACATTGCTGTTTCAGGGCCTCGGCGACCGCCGCGGCAAACAGGGCAAACTTCGAGGCATCGCTCGCGAATGGTTGTTCCGGCGGGTCATCGCAATAGATCTTGCCCCGTCCGCACGCGCTGAAGCCGGCATGGTCGAGCACGAGGTTGCGCACCCCGGGTACCGCGTTGGCGGGCCTCGCTTCGAGTATCTCCACCGGCTCGGCGATGCCGCGGAAGTCGACGTTGACGCTGTCGATACGCCGCACCGACGGCAACCCGTCGCGCAGACCGTAAGACGGGGTGACAACCGTGACGGTACAGTCGAGCGCCGCGAGTGCCGGCGGCAGATCGCGCAACACGTCGCCGATACCGCCGACCTTGAAGCCCGGCAGGGCATCGTTCTCGGCAGCCACCATCACGATATGCATGGACGGCCGGGCGCTGTTCAACGGACGACGTGCAGCGGCTGGCCCAACATGTCGGGGGTGACGAGCACGACGCCACCCTCCGTGATCCGGAAGCCACGCGCGCGATCCGCCTCGGGGTCGCGTCCAATCACGGTGCCGGCGTGGATGTTGCACCCGCGGTCGATGATCGCGCGATGAATGTCGCATTGCGCGCCCACCCGCGCATCCGGCAGGACGACGCAATCGGTCAGGGTCGTGCGTTCTTCGAGTCGCACGCCGGAAAACAGTAACGAGCGGCGCACGCTCGCGCCCGAGATCACGCAGCCACCGGAAACCATTGAATCGATCGCCTTGCCGCGACGGCCGTCGTCATCGTCGAAAATAAATTTCGCCGGCGGCAGTTGCGCCTGGTCGGTCAGGATCGGCCAGTTGCGATCGTATAAGTTCAGCTCCGGAACGACGTCGACGAGTTCCATGTTCGCTTCCCAGTACGAATCGAGCGTCCCGACGTCGCGCCAGTACGCACGGGTACCGTTCGCATTGCGAAACCGGTAGGCATGCACGCGGTAGCGCGGCACGCAGTAGGGCACGATGTCGCCGCCGAAGTCGTGGGTCGAATTGCGGTCGTCGGCGTCCGCGATCAGGCGTTCGTAGAGAAACCGGGTATTGAAGATATAGATGCCCATCGATGCGAGCGTCAGCCCGGTCTGGCCCGGGATCGGGGTCGGCACTGCCGGCTTTTCCTCGAAACCGCGGATCCGGCCATCGGTGTCGATCACGGCCACGCCGTAGGCATGCGCCGCTTCGGCGACCGGGACTTCGATACATCCCACGGTGACGTCGGCTTCCTGGCTCACGTGTTCGGCGAGCATGAGGCCGTAATCCATCTTGTAGACGTGATCGCCGCCGAGTATGACGACGTAGCGTGGCTGGTGGGTACGGATGATGTCGAGGTTCTGGTACACCGCATCGGCCGTGCCGCGGTACCAGTCGCCGTCGATACGTTGCGAGGCCGGCAGGATCTCGAGGAACTCGCCGAGTTCGCTCCTTAAGTTGCTCCAGCCACGGACGAGATGCCGGATCAGCGAATGCGCCTTGTACTGCGTGACCACGCCGATCCGTCGTACCCCCGAGTTGATGCAGTTCGACAGGGCAAAATCGACGATGCGGAACTTGCCGCCGAACGGCACCGCGGGCTTTGCCCGCCAGGCGGTCAGTTCGTGCAGGCGTGAGCCGCGTCCGCCGGCCAGTACGAGCGCCAGCGAGTCACGCGTCAGGCGACTGACGAATCTGGCGTCTTCGGTTTCACTCAGTTCATTCACACGGGATCCGTCCGCAGTTGCATTCAGGTCGGCCGTCACCGACGTTGCCAGAGTATAACGGGACCACGCCGCTGTCTCGTCGGCGCCACGCGCGGGCGTCGGGCAGACTTTTCATTCGCGTGCGCCGACGCCGAACGACGGTAATCTCCGTGGCGGTCGCGGTGTTCGATTCAGGGGCGCGCCCGCAGCGCGTCGGCGATGTCGGCGCTGAACTTTTCGAGCACCACGCCGAGCGCCCGGACGCGTGCACTCATGTTAGCGGCATCGCCGATGTCCGCGGCATAGCTCGAACGCGCTCCGGGTCGGGTAATGTTGCCGTCGCGATCGACGATCGCCCACTGCACGTCGAGTACCGCGCGTCCGTCGCTGTCCGTTTCGAAGCGCAGCACGCTGCCGCGTACGCGAGCCGGCGCGGCGAAGCCGGTATGCGCCGCGCGGGCAAAAATCCGCGCGGAACCGAGTTGTCGGCCAATGTTCGTCGCGAGCGTGCGGACGAAGAGTTCGTCGAGCGGTTCGAGCCAGCGATGAAACTCGTCGAGCCGCAGCGTCGCGTCGGGGGCCGCGGTCACGATTTGCGGCCGATCGAGGTATTCCGGCAGGTCGAACGGCCCGATCTCCGCGGCGATATCCGTGCCGCTGTCGGCACCCTCGACCGTGGTAACCGGAAGCGTGTAGTAGACCGGGCCCGGTGATGTCGCGCAGCCGCCAGCGGCAAGCGCGATGACGAGCGCAATGAATACGGTGCGTGCGATGGCAGGGAGTCTGTTCATAAGTTACGGCTGTTGCTTGCCACGCAGGATGGCTTCCGGATGCTCGTCGATGTATTCGGCAAAAACCCGGATCGCCCGGGACGCGCGTTCAAACTCGCGCAGCGCCGCGCGCAGTTCGCGCGAGAACTCGGAGTCTTCGCTCAACTTGCGATCGACGTTTACGACGGTATGTTCCGCCGCGCGCAGGGTCTCGTCGAGTTGCCGCAGCGCGACGGTGAACGTTTCGCTTACCGCGGCGAGCGACCCCTGCAGTTCGCCGAGGGCGGCGCGCAGGTCGCCGGCCACCGGCCCCCACTGTCGTTCCGTTTCACGCATGAAGCCGCGGCTCTGTTTCAGGGCGGCGTCGAGCTCGCGCGCGGTCGTATTGATCGAGGCACTCAGTTGCTGGGTTTCCGGCGCATTGAGCAGCTTGCTCAAGCCCGCGATCCCGGCGTGCAGATCGGGCGAATTCGCGAGCGTGTCGAGGCCCTGCAGTACGCCCTGGACATTGTTGATCACCGCATCGATATCGACTTTCTCCTTGAATCCGGACACGAGCCGTTCGAGCGTACCGAGCGCCTGGTCGAAATCATCGGGTATCGTCGGGATCTCCGGGTAGGGCGGATTCGTTCCGCGCATGATGGCCGGCTGTTCGGGGACGAAATCCATCTCGATCAGCAACTGCCCGGTGACGTAACTTTCGACGTTCAACTGGGCGCGCAGGCCGCCGTCGATCAATTGCTGCAGGCGCAGGCGATCGACGAGTTCCTCGCCTTCGAGCAGGCGCTCGCCGTCGACGAGCTGAAACGCGCCGGGCACGATCTCGATCGTGACCGGGACGAGGGTTTCGAGTGAATCGACCTCGGCGCGTAACTGGATGTCCGTGACGTAACCGATCCGCACGCCGCGGAATGTCACGTTCGCGCCAACGCGCAGCCCCTTTACGGAGCCTTCGAAGTAGGTCACGAAGCGGTTTTTCGTCGCGAACAGATCCGCGCCGCCGAACAGCACGGTCGCGATGACGAGGAGTACGACTGCGCCGACGACGAACGCGCCGATGACGGTCGGGTTGGCCTGCTTGCTCATGATGCGGCTGGCTCCCCGACCCGTGCCGCCTCACCGGGGGCCGGTTCCGCGAGTCCGCGCTGGAGGAAGTTGCGCACCGTGAAGTTCGGATGATGGTCGCGCAACTCGTTCGGATCACCCGTGGCGAGCTGCGTTTTCGTCTGGGCGTCGAGGAAAATGCAGTTGCTCGCGATCGCGAAGATGCTCGCGAGTTCGTGTGTCACCACGACGACCGTCGTACCGAGGCTGTCGCGCAACTCGACGATGAGATCGTCGAGCAATTTCGCGCTGATCGGATCGAGACCGGCCGACGGCTCGTCGAAGAACAGGATTTCGGGGTCGAGCGCCATCGCGCGTGCAAGACCGGCGCGTTTTTTCATGCCACCGGAAATTTCGTTCGGGTAATAATCCTCGAAGCCGGCGAGCCCGACGAGCGCGAGCTTGTACGCACACACGTCGCGGATCACCGTATCGCTGAGATCAGTGTATTGCTTGAGCGGCAGACCGACATTCTCCGCTACGGTCATCGAACTCCACAAAGCGCCGCTCTGAAACAGCGTGCCGAACTTTCGCTTCATCGTCTCGCGTGTTTCATCGTCCGCTTTCCAGAAATTCGCGCCGTCGTACAAAACGTCTCCCTTCGCCGGTGATTTCAGGCCGATGAGCGCCTTCAGCAGGGTGCTCTTGCCGCAGCCGCTGCCACCCATGATGACAAAAATATCGCCGTGATTGATCGTGAAGTTCAGATCTTTCTGAATCACGAACGAGCCATAAGCCATCGTCAGGTCGCTTGCTTCGATATGGGCTGTTGCGGGATCCAGGGTCATATCTCCAGGTTGATATAGATGATCGTGAGGATCGAGGCGCTGATCACGATCATGACGATGCCGTTGACGACCGCGCGGGTCGTTGCCTGGCCCACCGCCATCGCGCTGCTGCCGCAGGCGATACCCTGCTGGCAGCCCGCGACGGCCACGAGAAAGCCGTACACGAGTGCCTTGAACAGGCCGCCGAACAGGCTGTTCAGACCGACGGCATTTTCCGTCTGTACCGCGTACTGCACGAAGCTTGCGTCGAGCATCGACAGGCCGACGACCATGCCGCCGATGATACCCATGAGGCTGCCGTAGAGCGTGAGCAGCGGCATCATGATGACGAGCGCGAGGACCCGGGGCAGCACGAGAAAGTCGATCGGGTTGATGCCGAGCGTCGTCAGGGCGTCGATTTCCTCGTTCACCTTCATCGTGCCGAGATGCGCGGCGTAACCGGCGCCGGTACGTCCGGCCATCATGATCCCGGTCATGATCGGCGCCATTTCCCGCACCATCGCGACCGCCACGAGATCGGCCGTATAAATTCCGGCACCGAATGCCTCGAGCTGCATGACGCCGACGAAGGCAAAAATCATCCCGATCAGGAAACTGATCAGGCTCACGATCGGAAACGCCTCGGCCCCGGCTTCCTGGATCGCGACCATGACATCGGCGCGTTGAAATCCGGCCTTGCCGCGCACGAGGCGCTGCAGCGACAGCACGAGTTCGCCGACGAAGCGCAGCAGTTCCGTGGCGAGCGCGTAAATATTCAGGCACGCCTCGCCGACGTCGCGTAACCAGCCACCCTGGGTCCGGGCACGACTCGCACCTTCCGGTTCGTCGACCGCGAACGCGAGCCGCACGAGCCGTTGTGCGCCTTCGGGGAGGCCGTCGTAGTCGACATCGATACCGCCCGCGCGCGCGTCCTGCACGAGATTCATCAGGTACACGGGCAGCGCGGAATCCCACGTGCCGAGTTGCGTACAGTCGAATCGCAGCGCCGCCGGCGCTGCGCCCGAGGGGTCCGTGACAGTCGGCGGGGGCGGCGGCGCGCATTCGAGGTCCCAGTCGCCGGACAGTACGACGATGGCCGCGCCGTCGCGCTGTTCCAGACTCGCGGCTGCCGGGTTGCCGGTTGAATCGCGGATATTGCGGGCCTCGTTGTTCAAATACTCACACCGAACGACGACAGGGCGCCGTAATCCTGTTGCCGCCGGCAACGCTTATCGGGGCACGGGAATGCCGTGGCCAGTTTACTGAAAACCACGAGCCCGCGTCAGAACGTACCACCGCGGTCCGGCGCCACGATTCAGACCCGCGACCTGCGCGACAGTTCGACCGGATACGGGACGATCTGACGGCAGGCGGGTTGGCATGTGCCCGCCATTGCCTGAACATAGGAGGAACCCGGCCGCTATGACAGATGTCAGGCAAGCCGGGTGTGATCGCACCGCATGCAAGCTTCGAAATGAATACCGACAGTCGCAAATATCCGCTCCTGATCAGCATCCACGGTCTGATCCGGGGTCACGACCTCGAACTGGGTCGTGATGCCGATACCGGCGGGCAGACGAAATACGTCGTCGATCTGGCCCGGGCGCTCGCGGCGCGCGACGACGTCTCGCGGGTCGATCTCGTGACCCGCCGGGTGATCGATCCCGGGGTCAGCGACGATTACGCCGAAGCCGTCGAAATGCTGTGCGACAAGGCCCGTATCGTACGCATCGATGCCGGCCCGCAGCGGTACATTCCGAAGGAACAGCTGTGGGATTACCTCGACAGCTTCATGGACAACCTGACGAACTGGCTGAACGAGCAGCCCGTCATGCCCGATTTCGTGCACAGCCATTACGCCGATGCCGGCTACGTCGGGGTGCGCCTCGCGAACCTGCTCGGGGTGCCGTTGATCCACACCGGTCATTCCCTCGGCCGGGACAAGCGCAAGCGGTTGCTCGCCCGCGGGGTGTCGCGCGAGAAAATCGAGTCGGACTACAACATGGAGCGGCGTATCGACGCCGAGGAAGACGTGCTGGCCAATGCGGATCTCGTGATCACGAGCACGCATAACGAAATCGAGGGTCAGTACGGACTGTACAATTACTATGATCCGGCGCGCATGGTCGTGATCCCGCCGGGTACCGATCTGACGCAGTTTCACCCGCCGCAAGGCGACGAGCACACAGCGTTTGGCGCCGGTCTGCCGCGCTTTCTCAACGCACCGGACAAACCCCTCGTGCTGGCCCTGTCGCGCGCGGACGAACGCAAGAACATCCTCACCCTGATCGAGGCCTATGGTGAATCGCCGGCGCTGCAGGATGCGGCGAACCTGCTGATCGTCGCGGGCAGCCGCGAGGATATCCGCGACCTCGACGGCGGTGCGCGGTCGGTACTGACGAACATCCTGTTGTTGATTGACCGTTATGATCTCTATGGCAAGGTGGCGGTACCGAAACAGCACGATGCCGACGAAGTACCCGCGATCTACCGCCTCGCCGCGTCGTCCGGTGGCGTGTTCGTCAACCCGGCGCTGACCGAGCCGTTTGGGCTGACCATCCTCGAGGCCGCGGCGAGCGGTTTGCCGGTCGTGGCGACGGAAAACGGCGGACCGGTGGACATTCTCGCGAACTGCCGCAACGGGGTGCTCGTCGATCCGCTCGACAAGCGCGCGATTGCCGACGCGCTGCTGATGCTGTTGCGCGACCGCGATGCCTGGTCGACGGCATCGCAGAACGGGATCGCCGGTATTGCCCGGCACTATGCCTGGCCGGCGCATGCCGAGCGCTATCTGGCCTGCGTTCGCGCGCTGCCCGGCAAGTTCCGGCCGATCCCGAGCGACCCCCCCGCGCCACGCACGAACCGTTATCGCGATCGTGCGATCTTCACCGATCTCGACCAGTCCCTCGTCGGTAATGCGCCCGCCCTCGAGCAGTTCGCGACGGTGATTCGGGAAAACCGCAAGCGGGTGACGTTCGGTATTGCGACGGGTCGTCGTATCGACACGGCGCTTGCGATGATGAAGAAACACGGTATCCCGATGCCGGACGTCCTGATCAGCAGCCTGGGGACCCGCATTCATTACGGCCAGGAACTGACCGCGGACGACTGGTGGGCCGACCATATCGATCATGCCTGGAGCGGGCAGCAGGTGCGCCGGGTGCTGGAAGGCGTGCCGGGCCTGCAGCTGCAACCGCAGACGGAACAAACCCCGTTCAAGATCTCGTTCTACTACGACGAGCAGCACGCGCCCGGGGTCGATGAAATCGTCGACATGATCCGCGAGAAGGAACTTACGGCGAATGTGTTCTGGTCTTTCGGTCAGTTTCTCGACATCGTGCCGTCGCGGGCGTCGAAGGGGCAGGCCGTGCGTTATCTCTCGTGGCGGCTCGATATCCCGCTCGAACACATGCTCGTCGCCGGCGGCTCGGGCGCGGACGAGGACATGATGCGCGGCAATACGCTCGCGGTCGTCGTGGGTAATCGACACCATGAGGAATTGTCGCGGCTGCTGGATCTCGAACGCATCTATTTCGCGCGGCAGCCGCATGCCTTCGGCATCCTCGAAGCGATCGAACACTACGACTTTTTCGACACCTGCAAGGCGCGCGCGGCTCGATGACGGATGCACTGCTGATCTGCACCGACCTCGATCGCACCCTGATTCCGAACGGGCCGCAGTCGGAGTCGCCACATGCGCGCGCGCATTTCGCCATCCTGGCGGCGCATCCCGCGGTCACGCTCGCTTATGTCAGTGGCCGCCACCGTGCGCTCGTGGAAAAGGCGATCGGCAATTATCGACTGCCACTACCGGATTTCGTCGTCGGCGATGTCGGCACGACGATCTACCATGTTGGCGCCGGGCAGGACTGGCAGCGACAGACGGCCTGGGAGGCCGAGATCGCGCGCGACTGGGCCGGCCGCAGCCACACGGACCTGAAGAAGCTGTTACAGGACCTGCCCGATCTGCGTGTGCAGGAACCGGCGAAGCAGAACGCGTACAAGCTCAGCTATTACGTGCCGCTGCACAGCGACCGCGACGCCCTGTCCACGGTGGTGCGCCACCGGCTGACGGCCGCCGGAGTCAACGCGAGCCTGATCTGGAGCGTGGACGATCCGCAGGGCGTCGGTCTGCTCGATATATTGCCGGCGCGCGCGTCGAAGTATCACGCCGTCAAGGCGTTGATGGACCTGCATGGTTTCGACTGCACGAACACGGTGTTTTGTGGCGACAGCGGCAACGATATCGAAGTACTCGCCTCGCCGATCCCGGCGGTACTCGTCGCGAACGCGCAGCCGGACGTGCGCGAACTCGCCCGCCGGCTCGCGGAGGAGACGGGTCATCGCGATGAGTTGTACATCGCCGGCGGCGATTTCATGGGTTTGAACGGTAATTACAGCGCCGGCATCCTCGAAGGTGTCGCCCATTATCATCCCCGGACGATCGGCTGGATGGGCTTCGCAGCGGTAGCGGGGGACGCGTGAAACGAGGCGTATGGGTTTTCGGCGAAGTGCTGTTCGATCATTTTCCGGACGGCACGCGGGTGCTCGGTGGCGCGCCGTTCAACGTTGCCTGGCACCTGCAGGCGTTTGGTCAGGCACCCTGGTTCGTCAGCCGGGTGGGCGCGGATCCGGAAGGCGCGGCGGTCCGCGAGGCGATGCGCGACTGGGGTATGGACACGGGCGGCTTGCAGCTCGATCCACGTTACCCGACCGGTCGGGTCAGCGTGCGCTTCGCGGATGGCGAACCGACCTACGATATCGTCAGGCCCTGCGCGTATGACGCGATCGAGCCCGTGTCCGTCGGATCGATGGAATGCCGCCTGCTCTACCATGGCACGCTCGCGCTGCGCGATGAGATCTCGCGACGAACAGCCACAGCCCTGCGCGCCGGCGCCGCGGAAACCGTATTCGTCGACGTCAATCTGCGGCCGCCGTGGTGGGAGCAGGCCGCCGTGCTGGACGTGCTGCGCCATGCCCACTGGGTGAAACTGAACGCCGACGAACTGGCGCTGCTGTCGCCGGCGGCAGCCGACGACGACGCCCACGCCGCCGCATTCCTCGACGAGTATGCCCTGCACGGCCTCGTATTGACCCGCGGTGCCGCTGGCGCCGAAGTCATTACCGCGAGCGGAGAACGCTGCGCGGTGCGGCCGCCGGCGGAGATCGAGGTGGTGGATACGGTTGGCGCGGGCGATGCCTTCGCCGCGGTGATGATACTCGGACTGACGCACGACTGGCCGCTGCCGCTCACGCTGCGGCGCGCGCAGGCCTTCGCCAGTCGCCTCGTCGGCCGGCGGGGCGCCACCGTCGCGGATCCGGACTTCTACCGTCATTTTATCGACGACTGGCAACTCGAACGCTAAACGGGCCAAGCCTCCATGTACGAACAAGTCTCCCACGCACTGCTGAACCGGATCCTCGACGAACTGAAGCCCGAAATCCGCCGGCGTGACCTGCGCCATTTCTACACCCGGCTCGGCGCGAACTTCTACGGTATCTACTCGCTGTTTCATCATCTCTATGGCCGGCGTGATGATTTCGAGCAGCAGATGTTGCGCCTCGTCGAGGTGATGGCGGCGCAATACATCGAGCGCAGCAGCGCGTTGAAAGCGTCGGACGTCGTGCGCGAAAACGAGCACAACTGGTTCCTGAGCCAGGAATGGGTCGGCATGGCGCTGTACAGCGATGGCTTCGCCGGCAACCTGCAGGGACTGAAGCAACGGCTCAGCTATTTCCAGGAGCTCGGGGTCAACATGCTCCATGTCATGCCGATCCTGGAGTGTCCGCAGGGGGCGAGTGACGGCGGTTATGCCGTGAGTAACTTTCGCGACGTCGACGCGCGCATCGGCACGCTCGCGGATCTGCGCGAGCTGGCGCAGGCCTTGCGTCAGCGCGAAATTCTCCTGACGCTCGACGTCGTCGTGAATCACACCTCCGACGAGCACGCGTGGGCCAACCGCGCGCGCGCCGGTGAGCGCGAGTACGAGGACTACTACTACATCTTCGACAACCGCGACATCCCCGACATGTTCGAGGAAACGCTGCCGGAGATCTTTCCCGAGACGGCGCCCGGCAACTTCACGTTCGACGAGACGATGGGCAAGTGGGTGATGACGGTATTCAACCGCTATCAGTGGGATCTGAACTACAGCAATCCCGCCGTGTTCATCGAGATGCTCGACATCATCCTGTTCTGGGCCAACCAGGGCGCCGACATCGTGCGTCTCGATGCGGTTGCGTTTCTGTGGAAGAAGATCGGTACCACGTCCCAGAACGAGCGCGAGGCCCATCTGATCCTGCAGTTGATGAAGGACTGTTGCCAGGTTACCGCGCCGGGCGTGCTGTTCATTGCCGAGGCGATCGTCGCCCCGGTCGAGGTGATCAAGTACTTCGGCGAGGACGCCGTCATCGCGAAGGAATGCGAGATTGCCTATAACGCGACGTTCATGGCCTTGCTGTGGGACGCGGTGGCGACGCGCAATGCGCGACTGCTCAACCAGGGCATTCGCAGCCTGCCGGACAAACTCGATCGTGCCACGTGGCTCAACTACGTCCGCTCGCACGACGATATCGGACTCGGGTTCGATGACGCCGACATCGCGCAGGCGGGGTATGAGCCGTTCGCCCACCGACGCTTCCTCATCGACTATTTCACCGGCGCGTTCCCCGACTCACCGGCGCGCGGCCAACCGTTCGGTCGCAACGACAAGACCGGCGACGCGCGGATCTCGGGCACGCTGGCCTCGCTCGTCGGGCTGGAGACGGCGCTCGCGAGCGATGATCCCGGCGCCATCGACAGCAGTGTCGAGGTGATCCTGTTGCTGCACAGTATGATCATGTCGTTCGGCGGCATCCCGCTCGTGTTTTATGGTGATGAAATCGGCACGCTCAATGACCGCGCGTTTCTCGATGACGCGAACAAGGCCGACGACAACCGCTGGATGCATCGTCCGAAGATCGACTGGAACAAGGCCGAGCTGAGACACCGGCACGGCACGCCCGAGCAGCGCATATTCGAAGGTCTGCAAAAGATGATCGCGGTAAGAAAGACGATCCCGGCGTTCGCGGACTATAACAACCGTGAGTTGCTCGACAGTGACAACCCGCACCTGTTCACGTTCATGCGCACGAATCCGTTCCAGCTTCACGACACGGTACTTGTAGTCGGTAACTTCGACACCTCGCCACAGCAGTTGTCGCTTACCGCCCTCGGCAGTCGCGGTCGCTTCGACATCAGCGGACTGCAGGATCTCTACTCGGGCGAGTCGCCGAACCTGTTTGGCGACGAGTTGGTGATACCGCCGCATCGCTTCTACTGGTTGAGCGATCGCCGGATCCGTTAGGGTCGCAGGGCGCGCGGACGGCGTCACGACCCGGCGTCCGGAGCGCACGGACGGATGCGCCGCGTATCCTGACGCAACCCCGTGCCGGCATCCGCTGATCGTACCGGCCGGATCCGGACGTCGTTGCCGGTGGCGGATGTAACCGGGTCTACTGACTCCCCGTCGGGCGATACGGGTTCGGTGGCATCAGCTCGCGCGGGATCGGCGCGCGTCGTTGCGCGGCCGCGGGCGGGTAGTGCTGCGCGAGGTAGGCGATGATTTTCTGTTCCACTTGCGGCTGAAACTGCCACAGGTTTTGTGTCGCCTGCATCCAGCGGATCAGTTTCAGCCAGTGCGCGGCGCTGCCACCCTGTTGCGTGATCAGGCGCGCCGAGTGGCACGCGGTGCAGTTGTCACGCACGAGTTTCCAGTCGCCGGCGAGCTTCAGGCCGGTGGCGGGATCGAACCCGGCTTCCTGCGCCGCGGCCCCGGCCATCGCGAGACACAGCACGATCGCGACGAGGCGCACGTGCATCACACGACCTGCACCGCGATGCGGTGACACGCATTGTTCAGGTAACCCTTCGGATTCCACCCGGGCACCACCATCGGCTGTGCACGCCCGGCCGTGTCCGTCGCGCGCACCCAGACTTCGTAGTAGCCGCGCACGGGAAAGGTCGCCGTCGCGCGCCAGTGCTGCCAGGCCAGCCGGTTTACCGGCGCGGCGAGATCCGCCGGCTTCCACGTGGCGCCGAAATCGATCGATACCTCGACGCGTTGCACCGCGAGGTCGCCGGCCCAGGCGTGACCGCGCAACGGCAGCGTGCGACCGTACTCGTGTTCGTGACCGGACTTCGGCGCGGTGATCAGCGATTTCACCGGCATCGATTCGATGATGCACAACTGCGCATCCGGCACCTCGCTGCCCGGCGCAACGGGGACGCACGGTACCCGGTACGCGCTGCCGGTCATTTTCGGTCCGTCGTGGACCCGGTCGCGCACGACGATCTTGCGCAGCCACTTGCCGCACACCGAACCCGGCCACCCGCCGCACACGAGGCGCAGCGGATAGCCGTTCAGCAACGGGATTTCCGCCCCGTTCATCGCCCACGCGATCAGCGATTCGTCTTCCATGGCCTTCGCGAGCGGAACGCCGCGCGAAATCGGCACCTTGTCCGGATCGCCGCTCGCATGCCGATCCGCGCCGTAATAGGCAACATAGACCGCGTTGTCCCGCACGCCGACGTAGTCGAGTACGTCTTTCAGCCGCGCGCCGGTCCATTGCGGGCAACCGACCGCGCCCGTCGACCATTGATTACCGGCGGCCGACGGGACGAACTCACTGCGCCCGTTGCCACCGCACTCGATCTGCAACTGGCGGGTGTGGTGGCGGAAGCGTTGTTGCAGTTCCGCGAGCGTCAGCGTGACTTCCCGTTGCACCGCTTCACCGCCGATCGTGAGTGTCCAGGTGGCGGGATCGATGTCTGCCGCGAGCGGCGGTATCCCGTTGTTGCGCACGAACAGATGCTGCGCCGGGGTGACGTCGTCGTCGAGCAGGTGCGCCGGGGTTTCGGCATTGAGCGGGCGATCGTTCAGCACGATCAAGCCGTCTTTGCCGGGGATCGCGAACGGGGTGTCCGCGTGTGCGAGGGCGACAGGGATCAGGCCGCGCGGCATCACGTGAGCGAACGGGACGCTGGCGCCGAGCACGGTCGCGAGCGTCGCGAGTCCGCTGTGTCCGAGGAAATCGCGGCGGGACACGGGAGGTGCTTTGCGGCCCCCGACCGGTCGATCCGTCGCGGCCGGGCCGGCGTCATCCGGGGTGTGAAAACGACGTTGTTTCTGCAGCATACTTTCTCACTCCCGGCAGCGGCCGTGGCGACAGGCCGCGCGCATTCAGCGACACATTACCGTCGCCGGGACCGTGGTCGCAACGCGCGCTGCTGCCGCGACGCATCGAGCCGATGTCGACGGCCTGCTCACCAGTTCGCGCGGGCGTCGATCGGCCAGATGTCGACGAGCGTGTCGCCACGCACGCAATGGTAAACCCGATACAGGTTCAACGTGGCGTAGCACTTCGGCGTGATGCATTCGACCCGCGCCCCGGGCTGCAGGCGATCATCGGGATCCGCGAAGTTGATCCGCCCGAGATCGTCGCCCACGAGGTCGTAGCTCGCGCCGGCCGGCGCGCCACGCGCGATGCGCGGCGGAAACTCGGCGACGGCAATTTCCTTGATCCCGGCATCGGTGATGACAAAACCCGGCTGCGCGGCGCTGATGACACTCGTGAGGACGAACAGCGCGGTCCCGAACGGATGCGGTACGTCTTCGCGCAGGGCCGTGGCGCCGTAATTGACGTCCATGAAGAGATAGCTGCCGGCCTGGCTTTCCGTGAACACGCCGAGCCCGGGATCGATCGCGTAAGTGCCGGTACCGCCACCGCTGACGATGTCCGGTT
>CAXBJY010000098.1:0-18591 GCA_963976285.1 uncultured Gammaproteobacteria bacterium | reverse complement strand
ACGAAAATTGTCGCGTTGTGGAATAATTTCCATGCTTCCGCGGACAAGCAGAACCTGGCGAAACCGGAAACCCCGCTGTATTTCATCAAGCCGAGCAGCTGCCTGATCGGGCCGCTCGAGCCGATCCGCCGACCGCCGAATTACGACGGCCGCATTATGTACGAAGGCGAGCTGGGAATCGTGATCGGTGCGCGGTGTAAATCGGTGGCGGAGGCGGACGCCGGTGACGTGATATTTGGCTATACCTGCCTCAATGATGTCACCGCGTTTCCGATCATTCAGGAAGCCAGCGGCTTCGAGCAATGGACGCGCGCGAAGAGTTTCGATACGTTCGGCGCAATCGGGCCGTGCATTGCGACTGGAATCGACCCGGGATCGCTGAGCGTGAAAACGCGCGTCAATGGTCGGATCCGACAGGACTACCCGGTTTCGGACATGATCATAGGGGTTCCCCGGCTCGTAAGCGCGATCTCACATGACATGACACTGAACCCCGGCGATATTATCGCCTGTGGCACGTCATTGGGGGTCTTGCCGATGAAGCCGAACACGACGGTCGAAGTCATCATCGACGGGATCGGGACGCTGGAAAACGTCTTCGATCCCGCGTAGAACGCGGCACCCGCACGGCAAGCGTCGCACCTCGCGGCTTGTCCGGCTGTTGCCCGTGACTCAGGCGAAAGGTTCTCCGACGGCGCATGCGGGGCTTCTGGCCGAACGAACCGGATGGGTGCGGCACGCGGGAAGTCGTGGTCGAATCCGGGTCGTGCCGTGGGCGCCCGGGCTTGCGCCAGCAGGGCCGATGGATGGCGCGAACATTGAATCATGTAAGCGGTTGTCGGAATGCGATCCGTCGCACCGACGTCAGGAAAATCAGCGGAGCAATCTGGCAATGAGCAAAGCGAGCGATAATCTCAAACCCCTACGCGAGTTTGTGGGTGCAATGACCCGGCTCGTAGAACGCACGCAGGATGAATCGACGCTCATCACCGAAGGCACGCGATTGCTCGGCGGTTTGCTCGTCGATGACGCCTGGTTACCCGACGCGTACGCGCAAGCTCACCCCGAGCACTACCAGCAATATCTATTACATTGCGATCCGCTCGAGCGCTTCTCGGTCGTGAGCTTCGTGTGGGGGCCCGGGCAAAAAACGCCAATCCATGATCACACCGTGTGGGGACTCATCGGCATGCTGCGCGGGGCGGAAAACAGCCGGAACTACACGTTGGCCGGTTCGCCAAAGCAACTTGTCGCCACGAAGCCCGAACGCCTCGAAAGAGGCTCGGTCGCAGCGGTCTCCCCCGCGATCGGGGATATCCACGAGGTATCCAACGCGCTCGATTCCGCGCCATCAATCAGTATTCACGTTTACGGTGCCAACATCGGGGCGGTACGGCGGCATGTCTTCGACCCCGAGAGCGGTGAGGCAAAAGCGTTTGTCTCCGGATATGCATCAAATCACGTGCCGAACCTGTGGGATCGTTCATGAACGTCGCGGGCGGCAATGGCTGTCGCCGGCCCTGGATTCCCATCGTGATACGCGTTACATGATGTTGAATCGCAACGAGCGCGTTAATGCGTTGAATGCCGGTGAAGATCCGGCTCGATCTGCGTCGCTTGGCGCATAAAACCGAACATGCGATCACTGCCGCGCGGAACGTTTCAGTGCGCTCGAACGCGGCTGTCACAACGGCTCAGTCGTGAATCGGAGAGCACGGCGGAGCGGGGTTTCACGTGCCGCCGCACCGATGCGCGGCGAGCGGGATTTTCGGCCCGGCGGAACGCATCATAATGTCGCTGTTCAAAGCGCCGGGGGAGGGCACGGTCAATGCGACGGACCGCATTTCGCCGGGGTTTGCGCACAAGAAAGACGGCAATTCACGTCCGTCGCCGCCGGGCAGTACGCCGCAAAAACGCCGTAGTAACGGCCACATCAAAGCACAGTTTTAACAAGGTCAGCAAAGAGACGGATCATGTCACCACACAATTCAGAATCGCTGCTGAGCGGCACGAAAGTTGTCGAGATTTGCCAGGTAGCTGCCGGTCCATTTTGCGGTATGTTGCTCGCGGACTACGGCGCCGATGTTTTAAAGATCGAACCGCTCGCGGGTGATTCCATGCGGCAGTGGCCGCCGGTGGACAAGGGTTACAGCGAGAACTTCGCGTCGGTAAATCGCGGCAAACGGTCGGCTGCTCTCGACCTGAAGAACCCCGCGGATCTCGAACTCGCGCGCACGCTGATTCTTGAAGCGGATGTGCTGGTCGAGAATAACCGTCCCGGCGCAATGCAGCGTCTCGGGCTCGGTTGGGACTGGTTTCGCGAGCGCAAACCGACGCTCGTCTATTGTTCGATTTCGGCATTCGGACAGAGCGGGCCGCGGGCTAACGAAGGCGGCTTTGATGTCACTGTCCAGGCCGCGTCAGGGGTTATGAGCGTAACCGGCGAGCCTGACGGCGACCCGGTGAAATGTGGTGTACCGGTATCAGACTTTACCGCCGGTCTGTATGCGGCTTTTTCGATTTCATCGATGATCGCCCGCGTGCGAGCGGGGGGGGCCGGCGGGCACATCGACGTTCCTATGTTCGCGACGACGCTCGCGATCGCCGCGCTGCAGACGAGCGAGTATTTCGGGACAGGAAAGAATCCCGTCAAGCTTGGCTCGGCGCACCCGCGTAATGCGCCCTACGAGGCGTTCCAGGCCCGGGACGGCTGGTTCGTTCTCGCCGCCGGTAACGACAAATTATGGCAATCCGTTTGTGCGGTAACGCAAACCGGGGAGTTGATCGAGGATCCGCGTTTCGAAACACAGCAATTGCGCGCGGCGAATCAGCAAGCACTGCACGACTTGCTGCAGGGTCGTTTCATAACGCGGGACGCCGCGCATTGGCTGGCTGAACTACGAGCCGTTGGTGTCCCGTGCGCCCCTATCAACGAATATTCCGAGGCGTTAAGTGATCCGCAGTCGGATCATCTGCAACTCGTCCGGCCGATTACGCTGCCCGGCGGGCAAACAACGCAAACGGTCGCGTGCCCGGTCTGGGTGAACGGCAAACCGATCGCAATGAATTCGACGCTCCCGACTTTGGGCGAGGTCAACGAGGAACTTCGGGCGACGGAAAAATTCAACCCGGAAAGAGAGGCTTGAGCGTCGTAGAGATTCTTCGGATCCGCCACCACGCGTTTCTACGGGTGATCCCGTCACGCAACTGACGCAGCTCGCGCAGCTCCGCTATGCCGAGGTTGGCGTACGTCTTCTTCCAGATGTAAAACGTCGCTTCGCTTGCCTCGATTTGCGACACAGCAACGACCGGCGTGCCGGCCTCGCGCGGTCGCAGCGCAGAGGTAATCTGTTGCCCAAAACTTCGCTCGTCCCATGAGGCCCCCCGCGTCACTCGGCGGGCCTCATCCATGCAGTTTAGTTCGAAGCCAATGCGCCTTCTTTCCCGGGGCGACGTCACACGTGCTCGAAATCGCCCAAACGATCCCGGGTGATGTTGCCGGCGGGCGACGCAACACGATGAAGCTCAACAGCGATCAGGGCGAAATACCGGCATCCGGATTTTGCTGCAGTGTGCGATTGCCCGATGCGGGCAAGCCGTGTAGCGTTGGTGACACAATCAGACGATAGCGATCCATGAGCCCATCGCATTCCTTGCCCGAGCGCGAAACCTGAGAAGAGGGGTATGAACAATGAAGAACGAGAAATTCGCCGCAAACAACGTTCGCATCATCATCATCGGCGCCGGCATGGCCGGTATTCTCGCTGCCATAAGATTGCGCGAATACGGCTATGAGAATTTTGTCATTTACGAAAAATCCGATCGGGTCGGCGGTACCTGGCGTGAGAACACGTATCCGGGCCTCGCCTGCGATGTCCCGGCACATTTATATACGTATTCGTTTGAACCGAACCCCGACTGGAGCAGCACGTTTGCGACGGGGCCGGAAATCTACGATTACTTTCTCGGGGTCGCGAAGAAATACAAGGTGTTGGAAAAAATTCGCTTCAACGAGAGTATTCCCCATTGCGAGTTTTCCAACGGCACCTGGAAGGTTCGCACGTCGACCGGGTTTCTGGATGAAGCCGACGTTGTCATCGCAGCGACTGGCGTGCTGCATCATCCGAAAATGGCCGACATTCCCGGCATGGACACATTCGAGGGTGCCTGTTTCCATAGCGCGCGCTGGGACCACAGCGTCGAGCTCGAAGGCAAGCGGGTCGGTGTTGTCGGCACGGGATCAACGGCAATTCAAATCACCACCGCGCTCGTCGACAAAGTGGCACATTTCGATCTGTTCCAGCGTACCGCGCAATGGGTCATGCCGATCGAGGATGTGCGATACAGCGAAGACGAGAAATCTGTATTGCGCAGCAACGCACAGGCGCTGGACGCTTTGAGGGCCGAGCTGGACAAGAGTTTCCAGGATTTCGCGAATGCCGTTATTGATGCGGATTCGCCAGAAATGAAAGCCATCGAAGATGCGTGTCTGGCCAATCTTGAAAACAATGTGCACGATCCGGAATTGCGTGAGAAGTTACGCCCGAATTATCGTGCCGGTTGCAAACGGCTGATTTTCTCGCCAAGTTTTTACGCGGCGATTCAGCATCCGAATGCGGAACTCGTGACCTCGGGCATCAAGTGCATCGAAGCCGGCGGCATTCGTACGGAGGACGGAAAACTGCACGAACTCGACGTCCTCGTCATGGCCACCGGTTTTGCAGCCGATAGCTTTATCCGTCCCACCACGGTCCTCGGACGGGACGGCATCAACCTTGATGATGTCTGGTCCGAGCATCCAGTTGCCTATCTGTCGATCTCGATTCCGGAGTTTCCGAATTTCTTCATGCTGAACGGTCCAAACGGTCCGGTCGGCAATTTTTCGCTGATCCAGATAGCGGAATCGCAGGTTTCCTTCGTGCTGCAATTGCTTGGACAGATCCGCTCGGGTGAATGCCGCGAGATCAGCGCGAATGCAAAAGCAACCGCCGACTTCGAAGCAATCCGCAGCGCGGCGGCGAAGAAGTCGATTTGGGCGACGGGGTGCAACAGCTGGTACCTGGACAAAAATGGTGTCCCGGCGAGCTGGCCATGGACGCCATCGCGTTTTTTCGAGGAGATGGCCTCGCCGAAGCTCGAAGCGTTTGACCGGATCGGCTAAGGGGCAGGCGCTCGAGGTCTGCGCAGCGAACACGTGGGCCGGCGCAACGGCAAGCCGTGACTGTTCGTTGACGAACCCGAGCGCGCCTGCCGGCTCGTAACCAATCCGGTAATCGGCGCGCGCTCGGGTAGAACGATTTGTAGCCCGCGCCGGCAGGTCCCGCCTTCGGTAACAGTTACGTGCCAGTCGGATCGAGACTCCCCCCGCACAGGACGTACCGACCCTGCACGGCACTTGATACCCGGTTCGTGCGACGACTCAGCCCTTGTCGACACCGGCGAGGCAGAGATACTTCATCTCCAGGAACTCATCGAGGCCGTACTTCGACCCTTCACGACCAATCCCCGATTCCTTGACTCCGCCGAACGGCGCGACTTCATTGGAAATGATGCCGGTGTTGATCCCGACGATGCCGTATTCGAGCGCTTCGGACACACGCCAGGTGAGTCCGACATCGCGGGCAAAGAAATAAGCGGCGAGACCGAATTCCGTGTCATTGGCCATCGCAATCGCTTCTTCTTCCGTCTTGAAGCGGAACAACGGCGCCAGTGGACCGAACGTTTCCTCCCGCGCGACCTGCATGTCCGCGGTCACCCCGGTCAACAGGGTCGGCTCGAAAAACGTACCGCCGAGCGCGTGGCGCTTGCCGCCACACACGACCTTCGCGCCTTTCGCGACCGCGTCTGCGATATGCTCTTCAATTTTCTCCACGGAGGCCATCTCGATCAGCGGGCCCTGGGTTACGTCTTTTTCGAAGCCATTCCCGACCTTGAGCTGACCGACCGCCCTGGCGAGCTTTTCCGCGAACGCGTCGTAGACGCCGTCCTGTACCAACAGCCGGTTCGCGCACACGCAGGTTTGGCCCGTATTGCGATATTTCGACGCCATCGCGCCTTCGACGGCGGCGTCCAGATCGGCATCGTCGAAGACGATAAACGGGGCGTTGCCACCGAGTTCCATGGAGACCTTCTTGACGGTGCGCGCGCATTGCTCCATCAATACCTTGCCGATTTCAGTGGAACCGGTGAACGTGACTTTGCGTACGGTCGGGTTCGCTGTCATCTCGCCCCCGATCGCGCTCGCCGATCCGGTGATGCAACTGATCACCCCGGCCGGAATACCGGCGCGGTGCGCGAGTTCACACAGGGCCAGCGCAGTAAACGGGGTATATGTCGCCGGTTTAATCACCATGGTGCAGCCCGCCGCGAGTGCGGGACCGGCTTTACGGGTGATCATTGCCGCCGGAAAATTCCACGGCGTGATTGCCGCACACACGCCGATCGGTTGTTTCAGCACGGTGATCCGGCGATCGGCGATCGGCGACGGGATCGTATCGCCGTACACCCGTTTCGCCTCTTCGGCAAACCATTCGATGAACGATGCCGCATAGGCAATCTCGCCACGGGATTCGGCCAGCGGCTTACCCTGCTCGGCGGTCATCAGGCAGGCCAGGTCTTCCTGGTTTTCCATCATCAGATCGAACCACCGCCTGAGTATCTGCGCGCGTTCCTTGGCGGTTTTTGCGCCCCAGGGCGCCAGCGCAACACGCGCCGCCTCGATTGCCCGGCGGGTTTCATCCGTACCCATTTTCGGTACCGTGCCGATGACGTTGCCATTTGAGGGGTCGAGTACATCAATGGCGGCGCCGCTATCGGCGTCGTGCCATTGACCATCGATATAGCATTGCTGCCGGAGCAGCCCGGTGTCCGCGAGTTTAAGGCTCATGTGATCTCCTGATTTGTGGCATCGGAAAATGTCGGTTGTTTCGGTTGTATAGGGAATCGGGGATCGATAGCAACCGGTGACCGCTTGCATACCGGTTCGTGCGCGGACCGGTATGCCGACGTGAACTGCCAGTGACCGTGTCCGCGTCCATTCGCGTCGCGATCATGCAGGAATGCCCGGCGACTTTATGTGGTCTGTCGTGCCACTGAATCTGCGCACGCCGCCGGCAGAGTATCCGGAATTCGGGATCGGTCTGTGCTGGCATCCGTTCCATGATAACAATGCCACGCATCGCCGGCGCGGTGAACGAGTCGTGGTCGCCGGGGCCGGGCTACCGCAGGCGCGTTCGCAAGCAGCCAGTCGCTGGCGTTGCTTCCCGTGACTCTTCACATTCCCGCCGGGTTTCATGCGTCGAGCGATGCCACCGCGTCGGCGATGTGCTTCTCGAATTCATCCGGGTCGCCGCATCGATGCGCGAGCAGCAGCACGAGCCGGGCGAGAAACAGTTCGCTCCTGGCCGCGCCGACCTCGTCGATCGTGTGGGCCAGGCAGGTGTAGATTCGTTCCAGATCGTCGTGGTTCATCGGCTTGCACCTCGTTGAAACGTGACCGCACGGAAGCCGGCGATAACATCCTCTGCTGTCGCCTCATGCCAGCGCCCGGCAATGTGCATATCTGGGCGCACGAGATAGGCCGAGCGATCATGCGCCGCGAACTTGCCGGCGACGGGTGAGGGCCGGGGCACAGCGACGACGCTCAGCCAGCGTGCGTCCGGACCCAGGGCGGCGATTTGCTGCGCCAATTTCGTATCGAAGCAGACCATGGTGAAGCCCTCACCAAGCCGATCGGAGAGAAAATCATCGCCGAGTTTTACCTCGGGCAACAATGTGCCGACCCCGGGGCCGCCGGTAAAGGCCGGATCGTCGGGCAGCACAGCCGGGCTGCCGTTATAGCTGAAAGCCGTCATCTGCCGCGGGTTCGCGAGTTCCCCGGCGAAAGCGTGGGTCAATGCCAGCGACAGGGCCGCGTCGCGCATCAGTTTCCAGCCATGCGTACTGGGGGTCATGAAACGCGCACTCTTTGAAGCGTTCGCGAAAACGTCCAGCGTCGCCCCGCGCCGCTCCGGCGTGTAGCTGTCGAGCAGCGCCTCGCCGGCCTCGCCGTTGAGAACCCAACCGAGCTTCCAGCCGATGTTCGCGGCATCGGCGAGGCCGTTGTTCAAACCCCGAACCCCGAAGATGGGCACGATGTGTGCGCTGTCGCCGACGAAAAAAACCCGCCCGTCACGGTAATCGTCCAGCGCCAGCGTGTTCGCGGAGTAGACGCTCCACCATTCGAGTTCCCACGCCCCGTCGTAATCGAGGTCTTCGAGAACGGCGGCGACGCTTTCACGCACCGTCGGTTCGCGCAGCGCGTTTTCCGTGCTTTCATCGTCTTCGAGCTGGTAATCGATCCGCCAGATGTCATCCGGTTGCTTGTGAATCAGAACGGTGCCGCCCGGACGCGAGGCGGGGTCGAACAGGGCGCGCCGTATCGTCGGATAGTCGTGCTCCATCCGGATATCGGCGATAACGTAGCGACCTTCGAAATTCTCGCCCTCGAGACGATGTCCGCGCATCCCGCGGATCGGACTGCGCGCCCCGTCGCATGCCAGGGTCCACGACGCCTCGAACGCGTACGTGCCCGCGGGGTCGCTAACTTTCAGGCGCGTCCCGGCGCGGGTATCTTCGATGCCGGTGACCTCGCTTTGCCAGCGGATTTCAATCAGCTTGTTTGCGTCGATCGCCTGCCACAGAAACTGCTCGATGTACTGCTGCTGAAGGTTGTACATCGGGCGAAATTTCTCATCGGGCCCATCGGGCATGTGAAATTCGAGGATCTGCCTGCCGCGATAGTACGAACGCCCGGTGGTCCATCCGAGCGCCTTGTCGAGGAAGGGCGCCACCGCACCGAGTTGTTCCAGGATGTAATAGCTCGGCCGCGCGACGCAAATTGCGCGGCTACCGTCGTTGAACGTGTGTTTATCGTCGAAAACGACCGAACGCACGTTCTCCCTGGCGAGTGCGAGTGCCGCCGTCATCCCCACCGGTCCGGCACCGACAATCGCCACGGGCCCGGCATTATTGCGCGCCCGCGTTGCGGTCGGATCCGGTGGGTCGAAGTGCGGATAGGTGAAGTAAAGCGAATCGGCCTCGCTACGGCCAGCGGGTCTCATTCCTCGTCTCTCCAGATGGTCAAACGGCGGTGAGGTCGACTACGGACCGGATCGTAAGCCCGGATCACCGGAGATTCATAGCGCAGCATCGAAAGTCGGTGTTTGCCAGGCGTTGCCACGCCCGGCATTCGTCACCGCCATCAGGCGGGCTGTAGTGAGGAGGCGACGTTCGCGGACGTGCCGGAAGTCAATGGTTATGCGTGGCTCGGGGTGTGCAGGTGGTTGCATCCGTGCCATTGTAGCCACGCACAACAGCGGCGGCGCTGACGCAGCCGCCAGCACGGCGTGCCAATCGCGTGTTCAACACGTTATCGCCCCACGGGTGGTTCAATGTACGCGTGTTGTCGCCGGACCGCGATCTCACCGCGGCAGCACGTCGATTACGGTCACGTTGGAGCGGACAGGGACCGCCCCGCCCGGAATCGTGGCATTTTGTCGTGCGCGCGGCGGAGCGGGCGCGGGCGGACGATGCGCGAAGATTGAAGTACGGTTGATTGTGTAAATCGCCACACATTGGCCCGCACCGGCGCCGCCGGACGGCTACGTGAGCACACGCCGCGCCGCTCATGTGAGATAGTATACGGCTGCCTTTCGCCATCAATAAGCGATTTTTGAATGTTGAATAAACTCTACCTGCGCGGTGTGAGCCAGCGGCGACTATTTGCGATTGTTGCGCTGGCGGCGCTCATTTGTGGCGCGCACGCCGAGGACGCGGGACCGCTCGTTACCGTTGCCACCCCGATCACCGCGAATATTACCGAGTGGGACGAATATACCGGACGCTTTGTCGCGAAACAGCGCGTGGAAGTGCGCGCACGCGTGTCCGGATACCTCGATTCCGTCCATTTCCACGAGGGGCAATCGGTCGAGGCCGGGCAGTTGATGTTCGTGATCGATCCGCGGCCGTTCGAAGCCGAAGTCGCGCGCACGCGCGCCGAGGTCAACCGGGCCGAGACGACGCTGAAAGTCGCGAACCTCGAATTTGAACGTAGCGAGCGTCTCGAATCCTCGCGCGCCATGAGTCGCGAAAAGATGGAGGAGCGGCGTGCGAGCCGCGATGCGGCGCTCGCCGGCGTCGCCGCAGCACGTGCGCAACTGCGCGCGGCCGAACTCGATTTGAGCTTCACCGAAATCCGCGCACCCATGAGCGGAAGCGCGTCCGACATCCGCGTCGATGTCGGCAACCTGATTTCCGGCGGCGCGTCTGATTCGACCGTGCTGACCACGATTGTCATGCTCGACCCGATCGAACTCGAGTTCGAGGGTTCCGAATCCGAATTCCTGCGGTACACGCGGCTCGACACGGCGGGCACGCGGCAATCCTCGCGCGATTCGCCGAACCCGGTCGAAGCGCGCCTCATCGACGAGCAGGAGTGGGTACATAAAGGCGTGATGACGTTCGTCGACAACGAGATCGATTCCCTGACCGGCACGATGCGCGGGCGCGCGACGTTTCCGAATCCGGACCACGTACTGTTGCCCGGCATGTTCGCGCGTTTGCGACTCTATGGTTCAGGTGAACACCCGGCGATCCTGATCCCGGACGCTGCAGTCATGGCCGATCAGGCGACAAAACTTGTCCTCGTTGTTAACGCCGACGACATCGTCGAGCCGACCCCCGTAGCCCTGGGCCCGCTCGTGTATGGCCTGCGCGTCGTGCGCAGCGGCCTGACCGGTTCCGAGCGCATCGTCGTGAATGGTTTGCTGCGCGCGCAACCCGGTCGTAAGGTGACGCCGCAGGATTCCGTCATCGAAATGAACGCGGAATAACGACCGTGCGCTTTTCGCATTTCTTCATCGACCGGCCGATTTTCGCTTCCGTCATCGCGATCGTCATCACGCTCGTCGGTGCGATCGCGTATTTCGCCCTGCCGGTCGCGCAATATCCGGAAATTGTGCCGCCGACGATCCAGGTGTCCGCGACGTATCCCGGCGCGAGTGCGGAGACGATCGCGGACACCGTGGCGAGTCCGATCGAACAGGAAATCAACGGGGTCGAAGGCATGCTGTTCCTGCAGTCCTCGTCGACCGGCGATGGACGCCTCACGATCAGCGTCACGTTCGAACTCGGCACGGACCTCGATATCGCACAAGTGCTCGTGCAGAACCGGGTTGCCGTGGCGGAGCCACGCTTGCCGGAAGACGTGCGGCGGCTCGGCATCAACGTCGTCAAGAACACCCCGGACATGCTCATGGTCGTGCATCTGTTCTCGCCGGACGGTTCGCGCGACACGACGTATCTGAGTAATTACGCGCGCACGCAAATCGTCGACCGCCTGGCGCGGCTCGAAGGCGTCGGGCAGTACAATATTTTCGGCGAACGCGCTTATGCGATGCGGATCTGGATCGATCCCGAGCGCGCCGCCGCGCTCGACCTGACGGCCCGCGACATTGTCGACGCCGTCCGCGCGAACAACGTTCAGGTCGCATCCGGCAGCATCAATCAGTTGCCGATACCGAAAGCGGCGGCGTTTGAAATCCCGGTCGAAAGCCAGGGACGCTTCCTCGAACCTGCGCAATTCGGCGAAATCGTCGTCAAGCGCACGGCCGAAGGCCGGGTCACCCGTCTGAGCGAAGTCGCGCGCATCGAACTCGGGGCACAGGATTATTCGACGATCGGCTATCTCGATGGAAAGATCGCCCTGCCGGTGCCCGTATACCAGCGCCCGGGTTCAAACGCGCTCGAAACGGCCGCGTCGATCGAAGCCCTGCTGGAGGAAATCAAACTGTCATTTCCCTCCGGGATCGCCGCGACGATTGCGTTCAATCCGACGAACTTCATCCAGCAATCCGTTGACGAGGTGTATTTCACAATCTTCGAAGCGATGATCCTCGTCGTCATCGTGATCCTGTTGTTCCTGCAGTCGTGGCGCGCCGCGATCATTCCGATCGTTGCGATCCCGATCGCCCTGATTGGTACGTTCGCGGTCATGCAGGCGTTCGGCTTTTCGATCAATAACCTGACCCTGTTCGGACTCGTGCTGGCGGTCGGGATCGCGGTCGACGATGCGATCGTCGTGGTCGAGAACATCGAGCGTTATTTGCGCACCGGCATGTCGCCGCCCGAGGCGGCGCACAAAACGATGGACGAAGTCGGTGGCGCGCTGATAGGCATCGCACTCGTGCTGACGGCGGTGTTCGTGCCAACCGCGTTTATTACGGGTATTTCCGGCGAGTTTTACCGGCAGTTTGCGTTAACGGTCGCGACCGCAACCGTGATCTCGGCGCTGATCTCGCTCACCCTGTCGCCGGCGCTCGGCGCGCTGCTGCTAAAAGCCCATGACGGGGAACCCAGGCGTTCGCGTCTCGCCAGCGTGCTGCTGTCGCCGTTTACCCTGATCGCGACGGTGTTCAACCGCAGCTTCGACCGTTTTGCCGGCGCGTACTCGTGGTTGACCCATCGGCTGTTGCGCATGGCGGTGATCATGCTGCTGATTTATGGCGGTTTGATTGGTTTGACGGCCCTGCAGTTCGAAAAAATCCCGTCCGGCTTTATCCCGCAGCAGGATCAGGGTTATCTGATCACGGTGTACCAGTTGCCGCCCGGCGCATCCGTGTCGCGTACGGATGCGGTGATCAGGCACGCGACCGAACTGTTGATGGATATGCCTGAAGTGTTTCACGCCGCCGGTTTCGCCGGGTTCGACGGCGCCACGCGGACGAATGCGCCGAACGCGGGCGCGATCTTCGTGCCGCTGAAACCGTACGACGAGCGCGCCGCGATGGGCCGCACGATCGACCAGACCGTGGCCGAAGCACAGCGGCGCCTCAGCGGGATCCAGGAAGCGATGGCGTTCGTAATACCGCCACCGCCGGTGCGCGGGATCGGCACCGGCGGTGGCTGGAAACTGTACGTGCAGGATCGCGCGGGGGCCGGGGTCGATGATCTCGAAGATGTTACGCGCGAGCTAATCCAGCGACTGAACGCCGATCCGCGACTCGAACGCGTGTTTACATCGTTCAATACGGCGACGCCGAAGGTGTTTGCCGACATCGATCGCGTGCGCGCCGAGAAGCTGCAGGTGCCGGCCGAGCGTGTCCTCGATACGCTTGAAATCTATCTCGGTTCGGCTTACGTCAACGATTTTAACTTCCTTGGGCGCACGTACCGGGTCACGGCACAAGCCGAAGGCGCTTACCGCGACGAACGCGCGGATATTCTCAAATTACGCGCACGCTCGGACAGTGGTGCGATGGTTCCACTGGGCTCGCTAACCTCGTTCGAGGATCTGACCGGGCCGCACCGCGTGTCGCGCTACAATTTGTACACGGCGGTCGAGGTGCAGGGCGTCGGCGCGCCGGGGGTGTCGACGGGTGATGCGATCGCGGCCGTCGAGGAAATCGCGAACGAGGTTCTGCCGGCGAGTTTTGGTTTTGAATGGACGGATCTCGCGCTGCAGGAAAAACTCGTTGGCAACACCGCCCCGATGGCGTTCGGGCTCGCGGTCGTATTCGTGTTTCTCGTCCTCGCGGCGCTGTACGAAAGCTGGATGTTGCCGCTGGCGGTGATCCTCATCGTGCCGATGTGTCTGCTGGCGTCGATCACCGGCATCGGGCTGCGCGGTATGGACAATAATATTCTCGTTCAGGTGGGTTTCATCGTCTTGATTGGTCTCGCGGCGAAAAACGCGATCCTCATCGTCGAGTTCGCGCGTCAGGCGGAACAAGAGGGGCTCGACCGGATCGCTGCCGCGGCGCAGGCTGCGCGAACCCGTTTGCGCCCGATCCTGATGACCTCACTCGCCTTCATCATGGGCGTCGTCCCGCTCGCGATCGGTACCGGCGCGGGCGCGGAAATGCGCCAGTCTCTGGGCACCGCGGTATTCTCCGGCATGCTCGGGGTGACGATTTTCGGGCTTCTGTTCACGCCGGTTTTTTATATCGTGTGTCGCGCCGGCGCCGCGCGTTTCAGGAAAATCCGGGGCGGACACCCCGCTGCAGACGTGCACGGTGACTCGGCATGAGCTTGCGCGCCCAGAGCCTGGCCGGCGCGGCGCTCATGCTCAGTGCCTGTGCCGCGGTGGGACCGGACTACGCGGTGCCGGAACCGACAGCGATTGAACAGATCGAGACGTTTCCCTCCGCGCGGTCCGCGACGACTGCACTGAACACGGGCGAGCCGGTCGCCGCCTGGTGGCGCCAGTTTGGCGATGCTGACCTCGATGCATTGATCGAGCGCGCGAGCGAGGCCAATTTCGATTTACGCATCGCCGCGGCCAACGTTGCGGCAGCCAGCGCGGCATTGCGCGAAATCGATGCGCGGCGCGTGCCGGCCATCGACATCAACGGCGAGGTTGAGGAACAACGGCAAGCGTCGGCCCTCGTGCAGCAACTCGACCCCGATCAACGTCTGTCGACAACCACGAGCGGCTCGTTCAGCGCCGACCTCACGTGGGAGATCGATTTGTTTGGTCGGGTGCGACGCTCGATCGAAGCCGCGGCCGCTGATCTCGGCTCGGCCGAGGCCCTGCGCCGGGGCGTCATGGTGTCCGTGCTCGCTGATGTCGCCCGCACGTACGTCGACCTGCGCGGCGCGCAGCGTCGCCTCGATGTCGCCGAGCGCAATACCTCGGTGCAGCGGCAGACGCTCGAACTCGTCGAACTGCTGTACCAGGACGGCGCGGCAACGCAACTCGATGTCGCGCGTGCGAACACCCAGCTGTTATCGAGCGAGGCGACGATCCCGCGTCTTCAGGCCGCCGCTGTTGTGGCGAAGAATGCGTTGACAACGCTGACCGCGCAACCGCTCGGCGCCCTGGATGCAATGCTGTCGACGCGGCAGCCGTTGCCGACGCTGCCCGAATTCACCGCCGTCGGCGAGCCTGCCGATCTGATACGCCGGCGACCCGATATCCAGGCGGCGGAGCGCGTGCTCGCAGGCGCCGCCGCACGCATCGGGGTGGCGACCGCGGATCTGTTTCCGACCGTGTCGTTCGGCGGCAGCGTTGGTGCCGGTGCGGCACCGATGTCGGGTTTCACGGCGCCCGGCGCCGCATTTTTTTCCCTCGGTCCAAGCCTGACCTGGAATCTGTTCGACCGCGGCGCGATCTACGCGCGCATCCGCCAGGCCGACAGCGCCGCGGCAGCGAACCTCGTGCGCTACGAGCGCACGGTGACGGCCGCACTCGAGGAGGTCGACAGCGCGATTAGCCGTTACTCGAATGAACGATTGCGGTTCGCACGGCTGCTTGAAGCGCGCGAGTCCAGCCACGAAGCGTCCGTCCTCGCGCGGCTGCGCTATCGGGAGGGCGTTGAAGATTTTCTGACGGTGCTCGACGCGGAGCGAAACCTGCTCGAAATCGAGGATCTGCTCGCGCTCTCGGAGATCGCCGTCATGCAAAACCTGATCACAATCTATCTCGCACTCGGCGGCGGCGGCGAAGTCAGCGAGGGTCCGGCCTACACGCCGTACACGGAGATCGTTGCGCCGTAACGCGCCAGGCATAACGGCGCACGGGCGCGCATTCGCGTTCATCGATTTCGACACTTTCGCCATTGCGGGCGCTCGCGTGCCGGACGAGGACGATGGCGATGGGGATGGCGTGTTTGTCGGTCGGGCGTCGCGCGGCATGCGACCTGATAAGCGTCGATCGCGACCCGACCGCGCGATGCAATATTGTGTTCGTACGACCGCAGTCGGCTCGGGCACAGGTATCGATTCTTTTCCTGTTCCCCAGGAAAATATTTCATGACCTGAAGCGGCGTTCAGCCGGTATCCTGTCCGAGGTGGCGCTCAGGACAACCCGGAATCAGCCCGGGCTGAACGGTTCGCGTCCGGACGCGCGGGTGACCGGGCGTGAACAAAAACCGATGACCGTATGTTCCGGTGTTGGAATGCCTGCGAAGCCGAGGTGGTGAACGTTCGGAACCCGCAATCCACTGCACCCGACCCGGTTTGTGTTGCGGAATTCGTTGTGCAAGAACAGCCTTCCATTTTTGATTGTCACTGGACTACACTCGCTCGATGACACGAACCCTCGTCCGCCTGTCGAAAGTTTCGGTTCGCAGCGTCGCGCTCGTGATGGCGGCGCTCGTGCTGGCGCGCGCATTCGTACCTATCGGTTACATGGTGGCCGACGCCGGCGACGGGGTTGCACTGTATTTGTGTCCCGAACAAACCCCGGGGATTTACACCTGGCTTGATTCGGATCCCGCGCAATACGGCCATGCGCATCACGGGCATCACGGCGGTTCCGCGGAACCAGACGATGTCGAGCAAAGCCTGGCGCCTTACGGAGAGGCTACGTGCATGTTGTGGGCGAATGGCACCCACGCATTCACGGCCCGTCCCTACGACAACGCTGCCGGCTTGTTCGTGGCGGGAAATACACCGCCACTGATCGATCAATGGCGCGCTGGCCGCCGCGCTTACCGCGCCGATAACCCCCGCGCACCACCCGCCTGATCCTCCTGTAGAAAACGCGTTCGTTTTTTTAGCGGCTTAACCGCAAGGCGCCTGTCGCCGGCCGTGCCGCAATTGCTTGAGGATTTGTTATGCGTACCTTGTTACCGGCCGGGCTGGCCGGTTCACTCCTGTGTCTGTTGCCGACCGCCAGCATGGCCGTTGGGCTCGGGCAGCAGGGGTTTGATGAAGAAACCCGGGTTACCGCCGAAGTCACCGACGGCGGGTCGCTCACGGCTCAGGGTATGGCCGCCGCGCGCGCGCGTCTCGAACGTATACCGGGCGGTATCGGTTTCGTGCCCGCTGCCGAGTTCGGCGATGATTTCGCTCAGAGCCTCGGGGACACGCTCGTTTTCACGCCGGGTATCTATGCCGACACGTCGGCGCAGCGGGAAAATCGCATCTCCGCACGCGGCTCGGGTCTTAACTCGTCGTTCGAACGCCGGGGGCTGACGTTATTGCGCGACGGGGTACCGATCACGCGCGCGAGCGGGTCAACGGAATTTCAGGAAGTCGATCCGCTGACGATCGACTATATCGAGGTCTTCAAAGGGGCGAACAGTCTGGCTTACGGCGCTTCAGCGCTCGGTGGTGCCGTCAATATTGTGACCCCAACCGGTGTCACCGCCGCGGACCGGCTGAAACTGCGCCTCGAAGGCGGCAGCTTCGAGACGGTGCGGGCAAATGCGAGCTTCGCCCACAGCGAAGGCCCTTATGACGTGTTTGCCGGCGTTTCGGGACTGACGAGTGACGGGTTTCGCGATCACACGAACGTCGACAGCGCCTACGGTTTCGTTAACGTCGGTTACGCGTTATCCGAGCAGATCGAGACGCGCTTTTATTTCACCGCGCTGAGCGACAACTTCAAACTCGCCGGCAGTCTGTCACTCGATGACGCGCTGAACGATCGCGACGCCGCCGCACGCCCGGTGACGCTGGGGCCGTTTTTCCCCGGCGGTCCCGTCACGGTGCTCGATCCGGGTCCGGTCGCGGACGACTGGGACCGGAATCTCGACGTGATCCGGATCGCGAACCGAACCGTGATCGATGGCGAGAACGTGCGCTTCGAAGGCGGCGGCTGGTATGCGTTCCGCGGGCTCGACCACGCGATCACTCGCTTCGCCGGGATCATCGACCAGAGCGAAGATGAGTTCGGCCTGTTCGCGCGCGCGAGTGGCGACAGCCGGATCGCCTCACTGCCGCTGGATTGGCGGATTGGCATGGAGGCGAACTACGCGAATAACGACGCGCGTACCTGGATGAATAACTTCGGCAATCGCGGGCCGCTCCGCAGCGACAGCGATCAAACCTCGGCGAATATTCTGGCCTATGCCGAGGCCGACGTGCAGCCGACCGAGCGGCTCTCCGTCATCCTCGGCGGACAGGCAATTTATGCGATGCGTGACAATGCCGCGATTTTCAATGACACCTCGGGCTATGTCGATTTTTCGCAGTTCAACCCGCGCTTTGGTCTGCTCTGGGGTGTGCTCGAGGATACCCAGGCGTTTTTCAACGTCAGCCGAAGTTTCGAGCCTCCCAGCATGTCGGATTTAACCGCCGGAGGTGCCTTCGCATTCACGCCCCTGGCGGCGCAGCGGGCGTGGACGGCGGAAGTCGGCACCCGCGGGCAACACCGGTATTTCTCCTGGGATCTTTCTGTCTATCGCAGTTGGGTTGATAAGGAGCTGCTCGATTTCGGCGCGCCAGGTGCGCGTGGTTTCGTTTCATTCACGGCGAACGCGGACAAGACGATTCACCAGGGGGTGGAGTTGGGCACCGACTGGTTCGTGGTGCCGAACATTCTCAATCCCCGCGGGCTGCAACTCACGTGGCGTCATGTGCTGACGGCAAACGATTTCTATTTCGATGATGACACGACGTACGGCGACAACGACCTGGCCGGGGTTCCGGACGTGATCTATATCTCGGAGCTGAAACTCGAGCACGGCGATGACTGGTATGTCGGCGTCAATGTTCGCTGGGTACCCGACGGTCCGTACGTTGATTTCGCGAACACGACCCGGACCCCGGGGTATGACCTGTGGGGCATCACGGCGGGGCGAAAACTGTCGCCCGTGCTCGATGTGT
>CAXBJY010000097.1:0-18920 GCA_963976285.1 uncultured Gammaproteobacteria bacterium | reverse complement strand
TGTAATATCAGCAGGATACACGTGGCTTGCGTTTCAACAGGCAACCTCGTGTAAAGAATTCTGACAATTCAGAGTCCGGCAGTTTCCCCGCCGGATCCGGATTGGGCCTGAGGGATCAGTCACTTACCGGAAATATTCCCGTTTTCAGGCAGTGTAAAAAATCTGGACAGCCAAATTCGTCACTCATCGGGTCGCACGCCGTCGTGCAAGGCGTTCAGGGAGCCATTCGACGGGTTGATGATGAACAGCGCGGAGTCGTCGTCGCGGGTGCGCATTTCGATGTGACCTTTTTCGGACACGGCGACGTAGTGGCGGTCATCGATGTCGGAATGTCCGATCACCGCATGCGCACGTTCCCGCGGCGCGAGGAACTGGCCGTTCACTTCATACGGTTCGGGCAGGGAGACGAGTACCTGCGCCGTACCGAGCTTGTACTCGCATTCGTGCAGGTTCGTGCCGTCTTTCTTGTTACAGCGAAACGAATCGAGATTCCTGGCCTTCTGGAAATGCACGCGGTCGAACCGGTTGCACGTCCATTCCGCGAAACCGAGCGTGATGCATTCCGTCATCCATTCATTGTGGGCTGCCTCACGCGCTTCGAGCGCCTGTCGGTAACGTTCCGCATCACCCTGGTCCTCGCTGTAGCTGAGGCCGAGCAGGATCCCGACGCTGATCAATATGAGGCAGAACAGGGCGACCCCGATCATCGTCAGCATCGGCGCGAGTTTCTTGCGTTTTTTCGACCGCCGTCGGCGCTTGCGATGCGTGGCGGTCTTTTCGCCGCTGCTTGTCCGCTGATACTCGCCCGTGGCGAACTCGCCGCTGATCTCGCCGTCGGTCCGCGTGACGGAGCCGGGTTCTGTATCTTTAGGATCCATAGATGCCTGTCAAAGCGGTGCTGCAGGGCGTTACCCGCATGCCACGGCGGATTGTACCTTGTTACGCTAAGCCGTTGTAAGTTTAGACCTTATCGGCGTAGCCACCACGCTACTTTAGGATCGGGACGGCGGTACGCCAGGCGCATTCGGATCCGCCCGGCAGACACTCGGCAGGAGGGTTGCAGCGCGCGATGAAACTTCAGCAACACACGCTTGCCGCGCTCGGCATCGGCGCGCGTGAGCGCGAGCGCTACGGCGATGACCTGCGTCGTGAACTACCGCCGCAACAGATCGATACGCCGTTACGCATCGCTCACTTCATCGCCCAGGTCGCGCATGAATCCGCGCTGTTTCGGCGCGTGGTCGAAAACATGAATTACAGTGCCGACGGTCTGCGCACGGTATTCCCCCGCTATTTCGATCGGGCCGCGGCGCAGGCGTACGCGCGCAACCCGCGCGCGATCGGGAACCGTGCCTACGCGAACCGGCTCGGTAACGGCGACGAGGCCAGCGGCGACGGCTTTCGTTATCGTGGCCGCGGCCTGATCCAGTTGACCGGGCTCGCGAACTATCGCGCGTTCGGCGACTGGCTCGGGGTCGATGTCGTCGCCGCGCCCGAACTCGTCAGCGAACGTTACGCCGTCGCCAGCGCGGTTTACTTCTGGTCGACCCGGAAGCTGAACGCGATTGCCGACCGCGACGATCTGAACGCGGTGACGCGCGCGATCAACGGCGGACTCAATGGTCTCGACGACCGCTTGCGGCTGCTCGAACTGGCGCGAGCCGCGCTCGGCGCGACGGCGATCCCGCCAGCGACGATCACGCCGACGCACCGGGTCACGGCGTCGATGCTGAACATCCGTGACAGGCCGCGGGCGGAACCCGCGACCCGTATTGGCGCGCTGCCGGAAAACCTCGTGGTTGAATGCCTCGGCGCCGCCGGTTCAGCGGGATGGTCGCGTGTGCGCGCGGACCTGTACGGGCGTTTGATCGAGGGTTACGTCGCGAGCCGTTATCTGGCGCGACTCACCGGCGCGCGGGCGGCGCGCGCAATTACCGGCGGATCCTCGCGCCCGCCCGAGATCCCGCGCGTGCATCTGCCCGCGGGCAAACGCGAGATCACGCGCCGGCTCGACGGTGGCCGCGCGCATCCGCTCGGCGAGCGCAACATGCCGCGTCGCCGCGGCAAGCGTCCGGCGGCGAAGGCGCGCGAACTGCACGCGATCGTCGACTGGCTCGATAACGCGACCCGCGCGCACCGGCGCTACCGGGCACCACGCGGCCACACGTACTGCAATATTTACGCTTACGACTTCTGCTATCTCGCGAACGTCTATCTGCCGCGCGTGTGGTGGCGCGGACCGGCATTGCGCGAACTCGCCGCCGGCACGCCGGTTGCCGTCGCTTACGGCAGTAGCGTGGTTGAACTGAACGCGAACGCGGTGTTCGACTGGTTCGTCGACTACGGCGATGATTTCGGCTGGTCCGTCGCACATGATCTCGACACCCTGCAGGCGGCCGCGAACAACGGCGAGGTCTGTTTGATCGTGGCCAGGCGCGCCGATCCGAACGCGGCGGGCCACATCAGCGCCGTGTTGCCCGAGCGCCCGGGCCTGGCCGCGCGCCGCCGCCGCGACGGCAGCGTTGTTGTGCCCGTCGAATCCCACGCCGGTACGCGGAACCGGTTGCGGCACGTGTCCGCGCGCCGCTGGTGGATTGCGCGAAAATTTTCCGCGTTCACGTTCTGGCGCCACCATTGATCAGCGTGCCTCTGCTACAATTCGCGCTCCGTCACCCCCCGTCCCGTGCATGATTTCATTAACCGACATTGCGCTTCGTCGCGGCCCCGCGCTGTTGTTCGAGGGCGTATCGTTCGTGTTACACGCGGATCAGAAGATGGGCCTGATCGGCGCGAACGGTGCCGGCAAGACGAGCCTGTTCAAGATGATCCTCGGCGAACTCGAGCCCGACCGCGGCGAGCTCGAACTGCCGCGCGAGTGCCGCATCGCGCATCTCGCGCAGGAAGTACCGGGAACCCCCGAGCCCGCGATCGACTATGTGCTCAGCGGCGATGCCGAATTGCGCCGCATCGAACGCGAACTCGCCGCCGCCGAACGCAACGAAGACTACGATCGGATCGCACCCCTGCACGAGGCGCTCGACAATATCGACGGCTACAGCGCGCGGGCGCGCGCCGAGCGTCTGATGGCGGGCCTCGGCTTCGCCGCCGACGAACGCGACCGACCCATGTCGGCGTTTTCCGGCGGCTGGCGGATCCGCGCGAACCTGGCGCGTACCCTGATGAGCCGCGCGGATCTGTTGCTGCTCGACGAACCGACGAACCATCTCGATCTCGATGCAATCGTGTGGCTCGCGAACTGGATCCGTCATTTCCAGGGTTCCCTGCTGCTGATCTCCCACGACCGGGAGTTTCTCGACGAAACGGTGAATGCGATCGCGTGTCTCGAACGCGGCGGCATTGAAGTGTTTACGGGTAATTATTCCGCGTTCGAGCGCCAGCGCGCGGCACGTCTCGCGCAGCAGCAGAGCCAGTACGAACGGCAACAGGAAGAAATCCGGCACATGCAGGATTTCGTGCGCCGGTTCCGCGCGAAAGCGACGAAGGCGCGACAGGCACAGAGCCGGGTCAAAGCGCTCGAGCGCATGGAGGTGATCGCGCCGGCGCATGTCGACTCACCGTTCAATTTCACGATCCCGGCGGCGACGAAGCTGTCGAATCCCCTGCTCGTGCTGAACGACGCGACGCTCGGCTACGGCGAACCGGTGCTCACCTCCGTGCGCCTGAACCTGCATCCGGGCGATCGGATCGGCTTGCTCGGCCACAATGGCGCCGGCAAATCGACCCTGATCAAATCGATTAACGGGGAACTCGCAATGCTCGCCGGCGAGCGCGTGGCGGGCACGAACCTGAAAATCGGTTACTTCTCGCAGCACCAGGTAGACGAACTCGACCTCGCCGCCTCCGCGCTGACGCAATTGCAGCGACGCGACCAACGTGCGACGACGCAACAATTGCGCGACTTTCTCGGCGGTTTCGACTTTCGCGGCGACAAGGTCGAGGTCGAGGTGGCGACGTTTTCCGGCGGCGAGAAGGCGCGGCTCGCGCTCGCGATGATCGCGTTCGGGCGACCGAACCTGTTGCTGATGGACGAACCGACGAATCACCTCGATATCGAAATGCGCCAGGCGCTTACGGTCGCGCTGCAGGAATTCGACGGTGCGATCGTGCTGATCTCCCACGACCGGCACCTGCTCATGAATACGGTCGATGCGTTCCTGCTCGTCGAGGATGGGTCTGTCACGCAATACGATGGCGATCTCGATGACTATCGCGAACGCCTGCTCGGCGCGGGTACGAGTGCGGCGTCGAGCCCGGAACCGAAAAAGGCGCCGAAACCACCGGCGCGCAAGACCGCATTCCGCGAGAACCGCCAGCTCACGAGCCGGCTGAAAACGCTGGAAACCCGTCTCGAACGACTGCAGCGCAAGCTTGCCGAAGTCAATGAGCGGCTTGCCGATGTCAGCCTGTACCAGGATGGCGGTAACGACGATCTGCAGGGACTATTGCGCGAACAAATCAGTTTGAAAGAGCAAATCAGCGAAGTTGAGGAGACGTGGCTCGCAACGAGCGAGGCTCTCGAAACGGGCACATGATGTGCGCATAAAAAATGCCCACACGGGGGGCCGTGTGGGCAAGCTGTAGAGCTGGCAAAAATTGAGCGAGGGAGGTTAAGTCATCTTCCTTGGTGCGCTTAACCTCCCCGGCTCGTTTCGATAGCGCTGTACTCGGCAAGGGTGAGGAACCCGTCGCCGTTGACATCCAGCGCACCGAAAACTTCGACCACTTTGGCGTCGGCTTGCGCCTCGTCACTCGTGATCAAACCGTCGGCATTGGCGTCGAGCTCGTTGAAGCTCGTGTCGCCCGCAATGGCAAGTTGCCAGGCGAGACACAGTGCCGTCGCCATCATCAATGTTTTACCCATAAGGGACTCCTTTCCTGCGGTTGAACGTGCGGGCGACTGTCGCTGTCACCTGCACTGCTACCGGAGCAATCGGCGTGCCAGTTTCAGGATCTGCAACCGGTTCAGTTGCTTAGCCCGCGGGTCGCGCTATCGGGTTGGCCGTTCGCGCGTTTAAGCCGGCGGCATCCGCCGCCGGCGTAGGCAAATCACCCACACGTTCGCCGGTGCGGGCGGGTCACGCTGTGGTCGATTCGCCGCACGTGTCCGCGTGCAGCCGCAAACGCCTGATCTTCGGGATGGTGTGTGTGGGCGATCGCCCACACCGGGACTTCGCGCTCAATCCTTGTGCTTGTACTGGCGCGGATTAATGTCGTGACGCGCAAGCAGTTTGTAGAAGTCGCTGCGATCGCGCGAGGCGATCCGGGCCGCGGCGCTCACGTTGCCGTCACACAGCGACAGCAGTTGCACGAGATAGCGACGGGTAAAATCCGCGCGCGCTTCGCTGTAAGACGGCAGCGAAGCGGGATTGCGCCCGAGTGTTTCCGCCACCGCGCGCGCGCCGATCACCGCCCCGGGGGTGAGCGCGACGAGTTGTTCGATCACGTTCGCGAGTTCGCGGATGTTTCCCGGCCAGGCGGCGGCGGCGAGCAGTTCGAGTGCTTTCGGCGCGAGCCGCTTGCGGGCCCGGCCGTGCGCGGCGAAGCGGGTCAGAAAATGGTTCGCGAGCAGCGGAATGTCTTCGCGGCGCTCCTCGAGCGGCGGCAGCGTCAGTTCCACGACCTTGAGCCGGTAAAACAAATCCTCGCGAAAGCCGCCCTGCGCGATCTGTTCGACGAGATCGCGGTGGGTCGCCGAGATCACGCGTAAATCGACGGCAATCGTCCGGTTGCCGCCGATCGGGCGCACTTCACCTTCCTGCAGCACGCGCAGCAGTTTCACCTGTGCCGCCGGCGGCATGTCACCGATCTCGTCGAGGAACAGGGTGCCGCGATCGGCACAGGCAACGAGTCCCGCGCGCGCGCCGGCGGCGCCCGTGAACGCGCCGCGTTCGTGACCGAACAATTCCGCTTCGAGCAGTTCGACCGGCACGGCCCCGGCATTCAGCGCAACGAACGCGCCGTCGCGTCCGCTCGCGGCATGGATCGCGCGCGCGAGAACTTCCTTGCCGGACCCGCTCGGACCGCTGATCAGCACGCTCGCGCGACTCGATGCCACGCGCCGTGCACGCGCGAGTACGCGTTCGAGTGCGGCGCTGCGGCCAATCACGCCGGCCCGCCACCCATCGTTCGCGTTCGATCCGGGGGAGGCGGCGAGCGCCTCCTCGATGTGCGTCATCAACTCGTGCCGATCGAGTGGCTTTGTGAGGAAACCGATGGCGCCGCGCCGGGTCGCATCGACGGCGTCGGGGATCGTGCCGTGCGCCGTGATCAGGAGCACCGGCAGGCCGGGCCATTGTTGCTGGATTTCATCGAGCAACTGCGTGCCGTCCATCCCGTCCATGCGCAGATCCGTGATCACGAGATCGGGCGCGAAATCCCGGATCGTCGCAAGTGCGCTCCGCGCGTCCGGCGCCGTCGCGATCGTGTAGCCATCGCGTTCGAGGCGAATGCTGAGCAGGCGCAACAGACCGGCATCGTCGTCAACGAGCAGTAATTTGTGTGCGCTCATGGAGGCTCCGGTTCGTTCGATCCGCTACGCCTGATCTCTTCCTCGATCGACGTCAGCGCGCGAATTTTCGCTTCGGCACGCGTCAGTGCCGCGCGCAAACTCGCGGCGTCCGCGTGCGCACGCCGTGCCTGCGCGGCGAGCGCGGTTTCCCGTCGCTCGAGTTCGCGGGCACGTGCCGTTGCGGCGCGAACGGCCCGGCGTGCCTGCTCGCTGTTCTCGATCCGCTCGCGCAGCATCGCGTGCAGGGCGTCCGGGATCGCGGGCTCCGTGGCGAGCCATGCGCGCAGGGTGCGCGATTGTTCCTCGTCCGGCGCAATCACCTGCAGTGTTAACGCGAGCGCGAGCGTACTGGTCGGCGAATGCGCGTCCATGAAGTCGCGGATCGACGCGTCGACCGCGTCACCGCGTCGATCCGCGGGCAGCGCGTTCAGCGCCTGTATGAAATCGACCAGGGCCGCGCTCGTGCGGGCATCCGGTGCGGCGGCGAGGATCGGCGCGCCTGTGTCGCCAACACCGGCCGGGCGGTGCCGAAATGTTTCGCCGGCGCCGCAAGCCGACAGCAACACGACGAGGACCCCGCCGACCACGCTGCGGCTACACATCGCCGGGGTGCGCCTGCGCAGCGATCGGCAGCGACAGGCGCAGGTGACCGCCGGTGCCAGGTGAGTCAACGATGTCGATCGTCCCGCCATGCGCGCGGGCGCATTCGCGCACGACGGACAGGCCGATGCCGGTGCCGCGCAAACCGGGAGGCCCGTCGGCAGCGCCACGGAAGAACGGCTCGAAGACGAGCTTGCGTTCGGCCGCCGGGATCCCAGGGCCTTCGTCCATGACATCGATCTGTGCGTTCGCGTCATCGCGTTCGACCGCAACCCGGATCGTTCCCGCCGGCGGCGAAAAGCGCACTGCGTTCGCGACGAGGTTGTCGATCGCCGTGCGCAGTTTCAGCCGGTCGCCGCGAAGTTCGAACGCGGCGCCACTCACCGCGACGGTAAGTTGCTTGCGCCGGATCTCGAGACCGTGCTGGGCGAGACAGGCGTCGACGAGCGTCCGCAGATCGAATGCGCTCAGCCTGAGCCGCGATGCATCGTGTTGCCACGCGGTGAAATCGAGCAGGTTCTCGATCAGGGCCTGTAGCTTCAGACAGTTCTCGAGTGCGATGTTCGCGACTTCCTGTTGCGTCGCGTTCAATTGACCAACGGTGCCGTCGGTCAGCAGTTCGGTGCCTTCACGCAGACTCGCGAGCGGCGTTTTCAGCTCGTGGGACATGTGGCGCAGAAACGTGTTCTTCGTCTCGTCCGCGTCGCGCAGCCGTTGCCGCAGCCAGTCGAGGCGGGCACCGAGCGCCTGCAGTTCCGGCGGTCCGCTGATCGCGATCGGGGCATCGAAGCCCTGTTCGCCGAGGTGCGTGATCGCCGCCGTCAAGCGGCGGATTGGCTGCGCGATCATGAGCGTAAACGTTGCCGTCAGCCCGATCGTGATCGGCACGAGCGCGATCGCCTGCCACGAAAGTTCACGCCGCGAGCGTGCGGCGGCGCGCTCGAGTTGTTCGACTTCCGCATCGATGAACGCATTGCTGTTGTGTGTGATCGAGCTTGCGAGGGTACGCAGTTCGGCGAACCGGTCGAGGGTCGCGTGCGGGGCATCCACGGGTGCCGGCTCGCCCCGCGGCGGGATCCGCTCATCGAGTTGCACGCCGAGGGCGTGCAGTCTGGCGATCGGTGATGCGAGCCGGCGGTCATCGTCGAGTTCGCGCAGGCGTCGCAGGGTGTCGCCGAACAGGGCCTTGTTTTCAAGAAACAGACCCCATAGCGCGCGGTCGCCGACGACGTAGTATTGCCGGACATAACGTTCCATGTCGGTGATTTGTTCCGCGAGGCGTTCGTTTACCCGGGTTACCCGGACGCCCTGCATGACGAGACGTTGACTGCGCGCGGCGAGGTCGTCGACGGCGATGCCGGCACGCAGGGTCGCGAACAATAACGGTAGAGCAACAAACGAGAAGCCGATCAGTACGAGTCCGAGTACCGAACGCGGCCACATGAAACGCATCATCCTGATGCTGCCACTGGGTCGAAGCCAGGCCACAGTCTAACAACGCGGGCGGAACCGGGTGCGCGGCGAACTGTGATCGGGATCACCATTCGGCGTATGGCCGCGGCGACCCCGGATCACGCGCAGCCCCCGTGTGATCGCCGTGATCCACCGGCACCTGTTATCGTCACCGTGACCCGCGGCGCATCGGCGCGGGCTAAACGGGATTGAACATGCCTGAATTCGCGATCTTTGCCGACGTGCAGAACATCTACTACACGACCCGGCAGATCTACCAGCGCCAGTTTGACTACCGCGCGTTGTGGCAACGCGCCGCCGCGCTCGGCCCCGTCGTGGCGGCCACTGCCTATGCGATCGAGCGGG
Source organism: uncultured Gammaproteobacteria bacterium (assembly GCA_963976285.1). Taxonomy (GTDB): domain Bacteria; phylum Pseudomonadota; class Gammaproteobacteria; genus UBA11873. Next base: position 9,973 of record CAXBJY010000097.1, on the reverse strand, counting down.
GCGATCCGCAACAGCGAAAATTCCAGAGCGCGTTGTCGCACATCGGGTTCGACGTGCGCCTGAAACCGTTCATCGAGCGTCGTGACGGCAGCGCGAAAGGCGACTGGGATGTCGGGATCACGATCGATGTCATCAACGCCGCGGCCGCCGGGCGGTCCGTGATCCTGTTATCGGGGGATGGCGATTTCGCCTGTCTCATGACGGAAGTGCGTGAACGCTACGGCCTGCAGGCCATCGTATTCGGGGTGCCCGAGCTGACGGCGCGCGCGCTCGCGGATGCGGCGAGTGCGTTCTATCCGGTTGATGCGGGGCTGCTGTTATAGCGCGTGCCGGGTGTGCGGCCGGCGCAACCGGGGCCGCTCACGCTGAATTGATGTGCGACACGACGAAACGCCGGATCCCGGCGCAGCGTTCCCTCCCCTGAACGAAAGGGGAGGGAAGCGCGGGGGACTACGCCATGATCCCGGCCGGCAGTCCGTTTGCGGAAGCCATCGCAACCGCCTGCGGCGCTCCCGCACCGGGCAAGCCGGTCGTGCGCTCAGTATTTCGGCGCCGCGTCATAACTCAGGCCCGCGGCTGCCGCCTGGTCTTTGACCGTCGCATAGAGCTTGTGATCGAGCGACGCCGCGGCGCCGCCGTCGGCCTCGACTTCAGCGGCAATGTAAGCGTCGCGGGCGCCGGCAAGGTCCGCGATCCTGGCTCTGAGCTGCTCGCGCTTCTCCGCGCGCGCCGCGATCACGCCGTGACGTTCCTCCTGTGGCAGCGCCTGCAGCGTTGCCGGCAGCTCGGCTTCAGGGATACGGTCGAGATCAAGCTTGCCGCTGACGACCGCGTCGACGAGTTCCTTCTCGCCGAGAAAATTCCCCGCACCGCTGGCGGAGGCATTGAATGCCGCGCGCCGCGCGCGACTCGCACTCGACGCAAACGCATGGACCTTGTCCGTCGCCGCCAGCTTGCGCCGTTGTCGCGCCTTGTCGTCGCCATCGCCGAAGAACAGGCGCGTCTCGTCGAGTTCCCGCGAGAGTGTCGCGATCTGATCGTCGAACGGGGTAGTCACGGCGACCGCATCGCCGCCGGCCGCGACGTTGAAGAACTCGCCCTGGTTCAGGGCCGCGATGGCCTGCCAGGCGCGCGCCGTCGTCGCGTCGGCGCCGCTCTGGATCGTGTTGACCCGGATCCCGCGCTGCGCGGCCAGGGCGATCGTCGTCGGGTAGGGCACATCGTTCGGGTAATCCATGTGCGGCGGCGCGTCCCCCACGAGGAAAATCACTTTGTAGGTGTCATCACCGCTGCTCCACGATACCCGGTGCACGGCGTCGTACAGGGCCTGGTTCACGGACTCGGGCCCGTCACCGCCGCCCTGTGCTTCGAAGTCCATCAACTGCGCGTACACGGAATCGAGATCCGCGGACAGGTCGATCACCCGGGTGACATAGGCATCGCCGCGATCGCGAAACGCGACGAGGCCGATACGGATCTCCGGTGCCGGTTGCGCGGATGCCATCGTCGTCGCGATTGACCAGATCTTTTCTTTCGCGGCGGCAATGAAGCCGCTCATGGAACTCGTCGTATCGAGCGCAAAGACGACATCAATCCGCGGTGTCCCGCTCGGCGCAACGGCCGCCGGCGGCGCTGTGTGCGCGATGGGTTGCATTGGCGTTGCCCCCGCGCGCGATTGCACGGCGGGATACAGGGCGATGGCCGAGACGGTGGCGGCAAACAGCGCCACACCTGCGAGTTGCGTTTTCATAGTAGGGATCTCCGTAACGGTGGATTTAACGGGTGGAATACATGCGCCGGGCGGCGGCTTCGGCCGTCGCGCGGGCACGCTGGAAGCGTTCGTCGGCGTTCGTCGCCGCATCGGGCGATTCCGCGCGCAGCACACCCGGGATCGCGACGAACAGCGCCTGGACGAGAAAGAACGACCACACGGTCAAAAACAGGCTGTGGCTGGATCCGGCGGCCGCGAGGGCGGCGACAAAGCCGGCGCCACAGATCCCGAGGTCGAGCAGTGCGGCCGTGATCCCGGGGTGAAAATACAGCGACCGTACGAGCCAGATCGTGCCAACGTGGGCAAGCGCGAAAGCGACGAGGTCGGGTGCCACGGCGTGGATCACGATCGCGACCGGCAGCCACAACGCGGGTACGGCAAGACGTCCCGCGCGTTCGTCACTGCGCCGCAACAGGTACAACACATACCCGCCGGCACTCACCGCGATGACTCCGCGCAGGACGAGCGCCGCGCCAAACACGGGTTGCAGGGCGAGGAACGCGATGGCGCTCGCCGCGGCCAGTATGAACGCGACGATGACGCCGCGGAAAAACGTTTCGCGCTTCATGAACGAACCCTCCGCTGTTGCTCGCGCAGGAACGCGACTTCGACCTCGTCGGAGCCGACCGCGATGTCGTCGCATCCGGGAACGGCATTGCACGGTGTTTCGTGGCGTTCACCGAGTACCTCGATCTTTTCGCGCATCGCGCTCAGGTGCCGATCGTTCGCCGCGATCGCCGGTTCAAGTTCCGCGAGTCGTTCGACGAGTGCGTCACGCCGAGTCGTCAGTGTCTGCCGCAGGCGTTCGGTTTCGAGCTTGCGGCGCACGAGACTGCGCGCAAGCGTTTCCTCGCCGGCGGCGAAACACACATCGAGTTCCGCGTCGAGATCCGCGAGGCGGCCGTCGAGACCGGTTTTCTTTTGCGCGATACGCTGCAGTTCCGTGCGCGCGCCGCGTACTTCCGCGCGCATTCGCGCGAGTTCCTCTTCCATGTCGCGCACGGCCTGTTTCAGGAGAATTTCCGGCTCTTCGAGGCGATCGAGAACCGCATGTAAATCGGCGGAAAAAAGCCGTGAGAATCGTGTGATTAATGCCATGTCGTGTGCTCCGTTCGTAGTTCGTCAGCGATGAGGCACAGCGTGGACGCAGACACGGGCGCAGAACAGGCACGCTTACGTAAAACCTGCGGCGCGCGGTTTACAAATTATTTACATGAACGTGCCCGACGATGCTGGTAGGGTGCGGATTCGTTCATGGTGCGGAGCATGGGATGACGCGCAAACAACGCCTGCTGATCGTCGAAGACGAGGAAGCGATCCGGGCCGGGCTCGTCGACGTCTTCATTTACCACGGTTACGACGTCGACGCCGAGGCTGACGGTCAACGCGGACTCGAGCGTGCGCTGTCCGGCCGTTTCGACCTCGTGTTGCTCGACGTCATGCTGCCGTCGGTCAATGGCTTCGACATTTGCGATGCGATCCGCCAGGCGGATCGGGAGCAACCCGTGATCATGTTGACCGCGAAAGTCAGCGACGACGACATCGTCAACGGCCTGAAACTCGGCGCGGATGACTACATCGGCAAACCCTTCGGCGTGCAGGAACTCGTGTTGCGTGTCGAGGCGGTCCTGCGGCGCACGGGCAGGGCCGCGGAACTCGCCAACGAGATCGATTTCGGTGACGGTTTCACGGTCGATCGTGCGAACCTGTGCGGCCACGATGCGACACGCAATATCGAGCTGGACTTCACCCGTCGCGAGGTCGAACTGCTCGGCTACCTGTATGCCCACCGCGAACGCCCGGTTGCACGCGAGGAACTTCTGAGCGAAGTGTGGGGCTACGGCCGCCGTCTCGATATCGAAACCCGCACGGTGGACATCCACATCGCGAAGCTACGCCGCAAGATCGAAGTCGACCCGAAGAACCCGCGGCGCTTGCTCACCGTGCGCGGCGCCGGCTACCGCCTGATCGCCGGTTGAGGCAATGGGCCGTTCACTGCACAGGGGCCTGAACGAACGGCGGCTGCGGTGGTGGCTGTGCGGGTTTTTCGTCGCCGTGGCGGTGCCCGTGGCGCTGCTCGTACTGCGCGCGAATGCGCAAATGAAATGGGAAGTGTTCCACCAATGGCGGGTGTCGGCGGAGGAGTTGTCCGGCCGCATCGACGCGCGGCTGACGGAACTGCTCGCGATCGAGGAGGCGCGCTCGTTCGCCGACTACACGTTCCTCACCGTCACCGGTGACCCCGGGGCCACGTATCTGCAGCGCTCGCCGCTGTCGGCGTTTCCGGTTGCCAGTGATATCCCGGGTCTCGTCGGCTACTTCCAGGTTGACCGCAGCGGTGTGCTGAGCTCCCCGATCGTGCCGGAACACGGCACGCCCTATGCCGACTACGGCGTGAGTGACGGCGAATACCGTGAACGCCTGGCCCTGCATGAACGCCTCGGTGCGATCCTCGGCGCCGTTAACGGCGAGCGGGCAGAGCGACGGCTGTCGCGCCTGCGAACGGAAATCGTCCCCGGCACCGCGGATAGCGGCGGCGCGAACCGTGCGCGCAAACGCGCGTCGGCCGATGCTGCTGGCGCCAGCGCGCCGGCGGATGCGAGCGCGAACGTCTTCGATCGCCTGTCGCAATCGCTCGGCAGCGTGAGTCGGCGCATCGGTCCGGCAGCGCCCTATGCACGCGTCGACGAACTCGAACTCGATGAACGGCGCGAACAGAAAAGCCGTCAGCAGCGTTCCGTCGCGGAATTCGCGGCGGCCCCGCAGGCGCCGAGGCGCGAGTCGCGCAAGGAGCAGGTGGCAAGTTACGACGTGACGGCGCCGTCCGCTGCTGCGGAATCGGCCGAACCGGCCGCGCCGGTCGTGGCGGAGTCCGCGTTCGACGCGTTCGCGGATGCCGACGAATCACTCGCTGCCGACGGGGCCGCGAGCGCGCGCGCGGCAATCGGCCCGGTCGCGAAAGCGGCGGCACGCCCCGACACGCCGAGAGTGCGGTTCTTCGACGGCGAGATCGATCCGTTTACGTTCGCGGAGCTCGATCGCGGGCACTTCGTCATGTTTCGCAACGTATGGCGCGAAGGTGAGCGTTTCATCCAGGGCGCGGTCATCGAGCGCGCGGCATTCATCGATGCGCTGATCACGAACCCGTACCGTGGCACGGCGCTTGCGGCAATGAGCCGCTTGCTCGTCGCCTATGACGACAACGTTATCGGCGGCACCGACCTGAGTTCCGCCGGGCCGGCGGCAGCAAAAGCCGGCGATCTGCGCGGCGAGTTGCTGTACCGCACGCGCCTGTCGGCGCCGTTCGCGGCAATCGAACTGCTCTACACGGTGACACAACTGCCGGCCGGAGCCGGTGCACGCTATCTCGCCTGGGTCGGGCTCGTGCTCGCGCTCGTGCTCGTCGGTGGCTGTTTCGTCATCTACCGTTACGGCATCGCGCAATTGAGTCTGTTTCGCCAGCAGCAGGATTTTGTCTCGGCCGTCAGTCACGAACTGAAAACCCCGCTCACCTCGATTCGCATGTACAGCGAAATACTCCAGGCCGGCTGGGCCGATGACGACAAGAAAGCGCGTTATTACACGTTCATCCATGATGAAAGCGAACGCTTGTCGCGTCTCATCGCGAACGTGCTGCAACTGTCACGGATGACGCGCGGCAACCACACGCTCGAGATGAAAACGCTGACGGCGCGCGAGTTACTCGATATCGCGCGGTCGAAAATCAGCAGCCAGGTCGAGGCCGCGGGATTCGCGCTGCACTGCGAGTGCGACGAAGCCGCGCTCGCGCAATCGCTGTCGGCGGATCCGGATGCGTTCACGCAGATCATGATCAATCTCGTCGACAACGCGATCAAATTCTGCCCGGCCGAAGCGCGGCGACAGATCGACATCACGTGCCGCTGCGAGCGCGGCACGGCGGTGGCGTTCGCGGTGCGCGATTACGGTCGCGGTATCGCGAAAAACCAGCTGCGCAAAATCTTCGAACTGTTCTATCGCCCCGAGAGTGAACTCACGCGCGAGACCGTCGGCACCGGCATCGGACTCGCGCTCGTGCGCCAGTTGACGGATTCGATGCGCGGTCGTATCGACGTCCATAATCGCGACCCCGGGGTCGAATTCGTGCTGAGCTTTGCCGTTGTTTCCGCCGGGGAAACGGCGGCGAAGGCCACGTTATAATCCCCGGTGTGCGCTGACAGTCGACCGGCCGCGCCGGCTTCGCCCGCACACGCCCATACTCAACTACGGGAGCCTGCCATGACGGATTTGAACGAGGCGGTGGAGCACTATCGACCCACCCCCGATGATCGTCGACTCATCGAGGAATTTCGCCAGAACCCTATCGGTCATCACAGCGCGGATCTGCAGCGTTTGCTGACCCGCATGCGCGGGGCACCGATGGCCGACAAGCACTGCCTCGTCACGGTCGAACCGAATCGGGTATGGCAACTCGCGCAGACGAGCGGGGTTCCCGGCAAGCCGCTGAAACTGCTGAAAGAACGTTTCACGAGCATGGCGGAGGCCGAATGGCACGTATTCCGGATCCGCTGGCACGCGCTCACCGGCGAACGACTCGGCGATTAACGGCAACAGGCGACAACTGAGGATATAACAATGATGAAAATTACCGCCTATGCCGACCGCATGAGTGTCGCGCCCGGGGAGACGATTAATTTCATGGTGAACTGCGCCGCGAAATCGTTCGAAGCGGACATCGTGCAGCTCATCTGCGGCGACATGAACCCGGACGGTCCCGGTTACCGGGAGAAACCCGTGCGTACCCCGGCGTCCGGCAAATACCCCGGTCGCAAGCAGGTGATCCATGCCGGCTCCTTCATTGAGGTTCCCGCCTCGCCGCTCCTGAACGATCTGCAGAGCTTTACGCTGCAGGCGATGATCTGGCCGACGACACCGTCGAAGGGCAGGCAGACGCTGATCTCGAACTGGTCGGCGACGAAACACGCCGGCGCGCAGCTGATCGTCGAGGCCGATGACCAGGGCATCGGCTTGCGGATCGGCGCCGGCAAGGGCAAGGAAGCCGTCGTCACGACGGGGAAAGAGCTGCTCGCGCGCGAATGGTATTTCGTCGCCGCGAGTTACGACGCAAAAACAAAGACCGTCGCGCTGTACCAGGAACCGCTGCACACGCACGTTGGTACGAACGACCGGGCGAAGCTGCAACACAAGATCGCGTTGGCGAAAATGCCCGCGTTTGCCGCGCCGGTGACGATCGCGGCGCAGTACGTGCGTGCCGACAAGGGTCGTTCGGTATGTACGAATCACTACAACGGCAAGATCGACAGCCCGCGGATCGCGGCGCGCGCGTTCAGCCGGCTCGAAATGGAACAGGCGAAACAAACGCCCATCGCGCACGAGCTGTTGCGTGATATCGCCGCGGCGTGGGATTTCTCCACCGACATCACCGGCACGTGCGCGACGGACATCTCAGCGAACCGGCTCGACGGTGAAATTGTAAACCTGCCGGTGCGCGGCATGACGGGATGGAACTGGGATGGCACGGAAATGTGCTGGCGCCATGCACCGGCGCAGTACGGCGCGATTCATTTTCACGATGACGATATCTACGACGCGGGATGGCAGGTCGATTTTTCGCTGACCGTGCCGAAAAATCTGAAGAGCGGCTTGTACGCGGCGCGCCTGCGTTGCGGCACTGATCTCGAGAGCGAGGATTACGTCCCGTTCGCGATCCTGCCGCCGCGGGGCAAGACGACCGCGAAGATCTGTTTCCTGCTGCCGACCGGCAGCTACATGGCGTACGCGAACGAACATATGGGTACGGACAGCCCGATCGCGCAATTGCTCGGCGGTCGGTTGATCGAACACGAACGTCAGGATCTGTACCGCAACGAACACCGGGAATACGGCGCGAGTTGTTATGACGTGCACAGCGACGGTTCCGGCGTGTGTTACTCGTCGCGCCTGCGGCCAATTCTGAACATGCGGCCGAAATACCGTTCGTGGCTCGGTGGCGAAGGCTCCACGTTGTGGCAGTTCAACGCCGATACGCACATTCTCGCCTGGCTCGAACACTTCGGTTACGACTACGACGTGATCACGGACGAAGAACTGCACGCCGAAGGTCTGGCCGCGATCGAAAACTACCCCGTCGTGTTGTCATCGACGCACCCGGAATATCACTCGCTCGCGATGTGGGATGCGATGGCCGCGTACCAGCAGGGCGGCGGGCGGCTCATGTATCTTGGCGCGAATGGCTGGTACTGGCGGATCGCCTACCACGAGACCTTGCCGGGGGTCATGGAAGTACGCCGTGCCGAGGGCGGGATCCGTGCGTGGGAAGCGCGCACGGGTGAGTACTACCATTCGTTTACCGGCGAATACGGCGGCCTGTGGCGGCGCAACGGCCGGGCGCCGCAACGCATCGTCGGCACCGGTTTCACTGCCCAGGGCTTCGATATTTCCTCGTACTACGTGCGCAAGCCGGACAGTTACAAAAAGGAAGTGAGCTGGATCATGGCCGGGGTGGGCGAGGATGAGCGGATCGGTGATTTCGGGCTCATCGGCGGCGGTGCCGCCGGTCTCGAACTCGACCGCGCCGACCGCGCGCTCGGTACGCCGCCCGGTGCCTACGTGCTCGCGTCGTCCGAGGACCATACGGACATTTATCTCGTCGTGTGCGAGGAGCTGCTGATCAATTATCCCGGCACCGGGGGGCAGGAAAATGATCTCGTGCGCGCGGATCTCGTGTTCTTCCCGACCGCGAACGACGGCGGTGTGTTCGCGACGAGTTCGATCGCGTGGCCGGGGTCGTTGTCACACAACAACTACCGCAACAATGTTTCGCGGATTACGAAAAACGTGCTCGACCGCTTCGTCCGCAACAAGCCGCTCGGCGGCTAGCGCGGACGAAGCTCGCGCGGATCACGCGAGGTAGTCGTGGGCGACTTCGCCGTCGCCGAGCGTGAAATCCGTGCGGTAGTAAAACCCGCCGAGCGTTTTCTTGATCGGGATCGTCGCGAGGCGATCGGCCGGCGAGTCGCCAAAGCCCAGCGTTGCGGCGCCGAGGTAGACCTCGCGCACGGCGGCATCCGTTAATGTCGTGCTCGTGAGTTGATCGATTTCCGGCGGTGCGTCGTTCGAAACCGACGGCACGACCTTGCGCGTGATCCACTCCGGGGTGCCCGCGACGTCCTCCGGCGCGCCGAAGCGCTCGAGATGAACCGCCGCATTGATCAGCGTAATGCCGCCGCGTTCCACGGTGGCGTGCGCGACGTCATCGGTCGTGCCCAGGGTCAGGCGGCCGAACTTCTTCGGAAACCCCCAGATTTCGCGACCGCCGCCGATCGCGACATCATTGTCGAGGACGAGGTAGATGCTGTAGTTCACGGGCCGGCGCTGAAACGTCGCGGTAGTAAAGACGTGCGCCTCGAGGTAATGACCGAAACCGGAACACATGAACTCGGCGACGGAGACGAACATGTGATTATCCTTGTTCGGGGTCAGCGGCTGCGGCACGAGGCGGCGCAAAAACCGCGCGTCGGTTTCGAACTGCACGAGCAGCATTGTCGAATCGCGGTAGTGATACGGCGGTTTGATGTACAAGCCGGACAGATCCGGGGTGCTGTACGGATGCTGTTTTTTCGTCGTGCGTTTCGTTGCCATGTGCGCTTCCTCTCGATGGATTCCGGGTCGATTATATCGGGCCGCTCTGCGTGTGGCCGCAACGGCTGCCTAGGCGGCCTCGCGCAGCGCGCGGATCAGTTGCCATAACGAAGCGATCCCGTCGGCCGGCGCGAAGACGTCGACGAACGGCAGCGCAGCGGCCATGCCGCGCGCGATCGGCTCGTAACCCGCGGTCGTGAGCAGGGGATTCAGCCAGATGATCCGGTGCGTGCGGCGGGCGAGTGCGCTCATCGTCTCGGCAACGAGCGCCGGCTCGCCGGCATCGAGTCCGTCGCTCAGGATGATCGTCGTGCACTTGTTGCCGGTGAGGCAGTAAGCGTAATCGGATTGCAGTGCAGCGAGGCTGTCGCCGAGCCGGGTGCCGCCGCCCGCGGTGGCAAGACCCGCCGTCAAATCCTGCCATCCGGGTTCCCGCCACCGGTTCGTGACCCGCACGAGATCGCTCGCGAATAAAAACACCTCGACCCGCCATGCGTGTTGCGCCACGGCGCGCGCAAACCTGAGCAACAATTGCGCGTGCGGCGCCATCGAGCGGCTCAC
>CAXBJY010000096.1:0-18957 GCA_963976285.1 uncultured Gammaproteobacteria bacterium | reverse complement strand
ACCGGGTGGGGATCGGTGGTGATTTCAGGATCGGTCTGAATGAAACGGCGATCGGTCTGACCTTGCCGGCGTTCGGCATCGCGCTGGCGGAAGACCGGCTGTCGAAGCGCAAGCTGACGCCGGCAACGATCGGCGCCGTACTCTACGCGCCGCAGGACGCCTGCGATACCGGTTTCCTCGACGAGGTGACCGGCGTCGACGCGTTGAGGGAAACGGTGCTCGAACACGCGAACGCGATGGCGACACTCGACGGCCCGGCATTCGCCGCGTCGAAACGCATGCTGCGCGGCGCAACGATCGATCGCGTCACCGCGGAACTCGGTTAACCGGCATCCCGGCGGGAGCGTACCGCCGGCGTGGACACAACGGAGCAGGCACCATGAGCGGACCTCTGGCGGGCGTGCGGGTACTCGATATGTCGAACGTCGTATCGGGCCCGATGGCGGTGCAAATCCTCGCCGATCAGGGCGCTGATGTGATCAAGATCGAGCAACCCGGCGTCGGCGATACGGCGCGTACGATGGGCGGTATGCGCAACGGCATGGGAGCCATGTTTGCGGTCCTGAATCGCAACAAGCGCGCCATCGTGCTCGACCTGCAGCAGACCCGCGCGCGCGAGGTGTTCCTCGAACTCGTCGCTCGTGCCGACGTCGTCGTGCAAAATTTCCGCCCCGGCGCAATGGCCCGCCTGAAGATCGACTACCCGGATCTGAAAGCCGTTAACGCAAACATCATCTACGCCGCCATCAGCGGTTTTGGTGCCGACGGGCCCTACGCGAACCGGCGCGTCTACGACCCGATCATCCAGGCCGTTACCGGCTTCGTCGGCGCGCAAACACCGCGCGGGGGTAAAGCGGATCTCGTGAAGAATATCGTCTGCGACAAAGCCACGGCCCAGGCCGCGGCGCAGGCGATCACGGCGGCGTTGTTCGCGCGTGAACGCGGCGCCGGTGGCCAGGCACTCGATATCGCGATGGTCGATGTCGGGCTGTCGTTTCTGTGGCCGGACGGCATGTGGAACGAAACCTTCCTCGGTGACGGTGTGCGACCGATGCCGCTGCTCGGCGACATCTACCGGGTCACGCAAACCCGCGACGGCTATATCACTTACCTGACGGTATCGGACATGGAATGGCGAGCGCTGTGTCGTGCGATCGGGCGCGAAGAACTCGCCCATGATCCGCGCTTCGCGGAGATTGGCGGCCGCATCGCGAATATCACCGAGATCGTGGCGCTGCTGAACGCCGAGATCGCAAAGTGGGACACCGACGAGATTTGCGCGCGACTCGAGGCCGAAGACGTGCCGTTCGCGAAGATCAATCCGGTCGGGGCGGTCCATGCCGATCCGCAGGTCGTCCATCGCGGTTCGCTAGTAGAATCCGACGACCCGGATTTTGGCCGTACGCGCATGCCCGCACCGGCAGCCCGGTTCGCGGCGACCCCGTCCTCGATCCGCTTTCGCGCACCGCTACCGGGTGAACACACCGACGAGATACTCGGCGAACTCGGCTACGGCGAAGCGCAAATCGCGCAAATGCGCAACGCCGGAGTCGTCGGGTAAAGGACCGCGACAGCCGGGATGCGGGTTGTCGCCCGTCCAGCGGCAGTATTATTTCGCGCTCACCGCGAACATTCCGAACGTCGCAGCGTACGCACGACGGCAAATCGAACCATCGCAGTGCGCGGCAACCGCCTTTGCTACCTGTCGCGCTCGCCGTTGCCAAGTCAAAGCAACCGCGGCACATGCGGATGCAGAAAATAGTAAACAACGAAACTCGTGATGCCGATGACCGCCGGCCGGAACGCTAGGTGTTGTTGCGTTCCGTCGCCACTCATACTCGCGGCCACTCCGGCCGCGGCACACAGTCCGCACACGAGAAACAGCAGCATCGCGAGTGCGAAATCGATGATGTCGCCGACGCCGTAGGGCTCGCCGGGGGCGGGGGTGAACCGCCAGTAGACGGTCGCGCGATACAGCAGCGCACCGATCGCGAGCGACACGGCGGCCGCTTCAAGCACCCGCGCGGCGCGTTGCACGGTCGCGTAAGCGATCATCGCGCGCGCCCGACCATGGCAGGTGGCGAATTCACTCAGGCTTCGATTTCATACAGCGCCGCGAAGTCCGCGTATTCCAGTTTCCAGTTGACGTGCGTGCGGCCCTTTGCATTCAGGTAGACGAAATCCGCGATTCGGTTGATCCACATGTGCAGCGACAACCATTCGCGGGTCAAATCGCGATCGGCGCGCGCATTTGCGTGCGCGCTGGGCGACTGGGCCTCGATGCGGCAGTAGCTCGCGGCGGACAGCAAATCGCCCAACGCCGCTGAAGCCGCGTCGAGTTGCGCCGGTGACGGTTCGATCCGGTACAACTCACCGAGCGCGTGCTTCACCGCGATCGGCGCCGATTTCAGCGGGTCGCTGCAGTCGAAGCGGGGGGCGGGTTTGTCATCCGCCGATAGCGGCGCTACGCCGGCCACGAACATCACGATCAACAACAGCGCGCTTCGCATACGGCAGACCCCTTTGAGACTTGGCGGTGTGGACAAACCCTGTGATCGACTATAACGGCGCGCGCAGCCCCGAACAACTTGCGCAACCGGACCTGACAGGCGGCGCGGGGTTTCAGAACAGCAGCATGCGAACCGCGTTCAGCGCCAGGAACGCGGCGAAGATCCGCCGCAATGCGCGTTGACTCACCCGGTGGGACCACGCGGCACCGAGCGGGGTCGCGAGCATCGCCACCGGCACGATCAGCGCGCAGCCGAGCACATTGACATAACCAAGGGAAAACGGCGGCAGCTGCGCGTCGCCATACCCGGCAATGACGAAACGCACGGTCGCGAATGTGGCGGCGAGCGCGCCAATCAACGCCACGACGGGCACCGCCGCGCGCACCGTTGCGTTGAACAGGGTCATCAATGGTACCCCGATGCCGGCGACACCGAGCCCGAGCAAGCCGGCGAGAAAGCCGACGAAACCGCCGCCGAACACGCGCCACACCGGCGCCGGCGGCGCATCACCGAGCCGCCATTCACGCCGGCCGAACGCCATGTGCAGCGCGAGGATGACCGTCATCACGGCAAACGCCCCGAGCAGAAAACCGGCCTCGACCCGGGTCGCGACTTCGGCACCGAGCAGCGAGCCGGCGACCATGCTCGGCGCCCATGCGCGGATCAAACCGGCGTCGAGCGCGGCGAGACGATTGTGGCTGCGCGCGGAACGCAGACCCGTCGCGATAATACTCACGAGTGAAGTGGCGATTGCCGCGCGCATTGCCGTTGCCGGATCGGCGCCGAGTGCGGTGATCAATTCGAACAGTACCGGCACGAGGATCAAGCCACCGCCAATCCCGAGCAGGCCCGCGAGCAAGCCGACGACGATCCCGGCCGCGACAGCGAGCGCGGCGAACTGCAGCAGGTCCGGGGTCAAGCGTTGCCGTCCAGCAGGCGCGCGAAACTGAGTTCGTGCCCGTCCGGATCGGAGATATGAAAGTATCGCTCACCCCACGGCGCATCACGCGGTGGCGCCTCCGGCTCCAGTCCGCGGGCCAGTGCGCGCGCATGCAACGCGTCGACGTCGTCGACGTGGAAGATCGCCCGGCCCCACCAGCCGAGCGGGGTCGTCGGCGGCACGGCGATCACATTGAGAAACTGCGACCCGCAATAAAACGAGGTGAATTCGGCGTGTGCCCCGCCATACTTCGTCGCGAAACCGAGCGCGGAATAAAACGCCACGGCGCGGGCCATGTCGTGCGTCGCCAGAGTCAACGCATTGATACTTTCGATACGGGCCACGAATGCAGGACTCCGGGAACAAATTGCAGACTATAATGGGCGGCCGAAAATAACGCACACCGCCTGCCGCGAGACGCCGCCTGTGTGCCGGTGCACGGCCCGAATATTAAACCCCTGGTTGAATTCCCTATGTCAGATGTAAAACCGCCGCTCGACGGCATCAAGGTTATCGATTGCTCCCGCGTACTCGCGGGACCGTATTGCTGCGAACTGCTGTCGCTGCTCGGCGCCGAAGTCATCAAGGTCGAGAACCAGGTCGGGGACGAGGGCCGCATGTGGCCACCGCACTCCGGTGACATGGGCAGCTCGTTTCTCGGCCTCAACGCAAATAAACGCAGCATCTCGATCGACCTGAAAAAGCCCGAGGGCGTCGAAATCGTCAAGGACCTCGCGCGCGAAGCCGACGTGCTCGTGGAGAACTTCAAAACCGGCGACATGGAACGCTTCGGCCTCGGCTACGACGATCTGAAAGATCTGAACCCGGGACTCGTTTATACGTCCGTATCCGCGTTCGGCCGCCAGGGACCGCGGGCCAAGGGCCTCGGCTACGAAGCGCTGCTGCAGGCCTACAGCGGGGTGATGGCCATCACCGGCGAACCCGGCGGTATGCCGGTACGTTGCGGCGTTTCGTTTCTCGACATGGGCACCGGGGTCATGGCCGCGCTGGCCACCGTGACGGCGCTGTTCCGGCGCGAATTCACGCACGCCGGCGGCAAGGCCGAAACCTCGCTGCTCGGCACTGCGCTCGGGCTCATGAGCAATACGGTGTCGAATTACCTGCAACACGGATACCTGCCGGAACGGCTCGGCACCGCCCACCCGCAGGTCGTGCCCTATCAGGCGTACCCGACGAAAGACAGTTTCATCTTCATCGCCAGCGGGAACCAGAACCTGTTCGAACGGCTGTGCAAGGCGATCGGACGCGAGGACATGATCGGCGATCCGCGATTCCGCGATAACGCGACGCGCGTAACGCATCGCGAAGCGTGCCTGAAAGCAATTTTCGACGCGCTCGCGGTGCTCGAGACGGAACCGCTGATGGTCCGGCTCGACGAGTTCGGGGTGCCGTATTCGCGCGTGAACGATCTCGAGTCCTTGTGGGAAGACGGCCAGGTGCAGGCACTCGGCGTGCTCGAGGAAGGCCAGGATCCGGACTACGGCGAGTTTCAAATCATGGGCCTGCCGTTCACACTGACGGAGCACGCACGTGGCTTGCGTCGCACCGCACCACGGGTCGGCGAGCATTCGCGGGAAGTACTCGATGAACTCGGCTACGACAGCGAGCGGATTCAGGCGCTAATCGCGAGCGAGGTTGTCGCGGCGCGCTGATCACACCGCCAGCGTCGCGTGCTCGTGGGCCGCGGTTTCGCGCAGCAGCGCCGCGAGCGTGGCGAGTCCGCGGTCCGCGGCCGCGGGATCGGCGTGCGAGAAGTTCAGACGCATCGCATTCGCGCAGGCCTGCGGCTCGGGATAGAACGGCTCGCCGGGCATGAAGACAACCCCGCGCTCGATCGCCGGCGCGAGCAGCGCCTGCGTATCGAGCGCAAGATCGGGGTCGAGCATGAGCCAGAAGAACAAGCCCCCCGGCGGTAACTCCCACTCGGCGAGCCCGTGGAAATGGCGGCGTAACGAGTCCGCAAACGCGTCGCGGCGCTCGCGATAGCGCGCAACGAGTTGCGCGAGCCGCGCCTCGCGCCCGGGATCAGTGAGCTGCTGCAATACCCACCATTGACTGATCCGGTTGCTGTGCAAATCCGCGGCCTGCTTCAGCCGCACGAGATACGGCAGTAAATCCCGCGAGCACGCGAGATACCCGAGCCGCAGACCCGGGGCGAAGGATTTCGAAAACGACCCCTGGTAGACCCACGACGCGCGCTCGAGCCGCGCCGCGATCGGCGAGGTGTCGCACGGGTCATACGCCAGATCCCGATACGGATCATCCTCGAACAACGGCGTACCACTGCGATCGCAGGCCGCGGCCACGGCCTCGCGTTCCGCCGGACTGTAGCAACGACCGCTCGGATTCTGGAAATTCGGAATCACGTACGCGAACGCCGCACCGCCGATCCGGATCGCGAGCGCCGGGTCGCTCCCGACCCTGAATGCGCGCAGATCGGCGCCGAAAAACCGGAACACCTGCAGCGCCGCGAGGTAGGTCGGCGACTCGACCGCGACGGGCGTGCCCGGGTCGATGAACAGTTTCGCGACGAGATCGATACCCTGCTGGGAACCCGACAGGACGATCACCTGCTCCGCATCGCAGCGCACTCCGCGGCCGCGCAGCTCTTCGGCGATCCGCTCACGCAGGGCCGGCTCACCCTCGCTCGGTCCGTACTGCAGCATATCGCGCGGCGGCGAGATGGCGCCGAATGGCGGAAACGTTTCCGCGGCGGGCAGGCCGCCGGCGAACGACACCATGCCCGGTCGATCGATCACGGCGAGGATGTCACGGATGGGTGAAGCCTGCAGACCGGCAACGCGGGCAGACAAGGGCACTCGGGTATGGCTCATCTTATTATGGTCAATAGCATTGACTTATCGACACGGTATTCGCCCCGGCTTAATATGTCAATATGCCTGACGTAAATGATGAAGCCCGCCTGCGCGAGGCGATCGAGCTGCTGTATTTTGCTTATCGTGAGTTCACCGCCGGGCCCGATCGGATCCTCGCCGAACGTGGCCTGAACCGGGTGCACCACCGGATCCTGTATTTCATCGGCCGCAACGATGCCGTGTCGGTGAGCGAACTGCTCGCGATTCTCGACGTGACGAAGCAGGCCCTGCACGGCCCGTTGCGTAAACTCGTACGCCTCGACCTCGTCTCGAACGAACCGTCCGCGCATGACCGCCGGGTGAAACAACTGCGCCTCACCACGAGCGGGCGTCGCCTCGAACGGCGTCTCACGGGCACCCAGATGGCCTTGCTCGGCGACGTGTTCGCAGCCGCCGGCACGCCCGCGACACAGGGCTGGCGCGAGGTCATGGCGGCATTGGGCCATCGTTGAACGCTGCCGTGGCGCGATGCGCCGGTTACCATATCCACCGGGGTCGCATACCGGATACGCCGGAAGCGCGAGCGCAACAGCACAGGAACGAGCGATGGATTTTGAACTGCCGCAAGAACTGACGGATTATCTGCAAGAACTCGACACCTTCATCGCAGCGGAAATCAAACCGCTCGAACAAGCCGACGACAACATCCGCTTTTTCGATCACCGGCGCGAAGACGCGCGCACGGACTGGGATCGCGGTGGCCTGCCGAGCGCCGAATGGGAAGCCCTGCTCGCCGAGGCCGTACGCCGCGCGGATGCGGCGGGCCATTACCGCTATCCCGCGCCGAAGGAATACGGCGGACGCGACGGAACGAATCTCGGCATGGCGGTGATCCGCGAGCACTTCGCGATGCAAGGCCTCGGCCTGCACAACGACCTGCAAAACGAGCACTCGATCGTCGGCAACAACATCAGCCTGTTACTGATGCTGCACTATGGCAACGAGCAGCAGAAAGCCGAATGGGTGGACAAACTCGCGAACGGCACCGCCGGCTTCGCGTTCGGCATCACGGAGCCGGAACACGGATCCGATGCGACGCACATGGAGACGAGCGCCGTACGCGACGGTGACGAGTGGGTGATCAACGGCGAGAAGACCTGGAATACCGGTATCCATGCCGCGACTCACGATTTGATCTTCGCGCGCACGAGCGGCAAGGCCGGTGACGGAAACGGCATCACGGCGTTCCTCGTGCCCGCGGCTGCCCGGGGATTCAAGGTCGAAGAAATGTTGTGGACGTTCAATATGCCGACGGACCACGGCCGCGTATCGCTGACGGACGTGCGGGTCACGCATGACGACATCCTCGGCGAGGAAGGCCGCGGGCTGCAGGTCGTGCAGCACTTTTTCAACGAGAACCGGATCCGCCAGGCCGCCGCGAGCCTCGGCGCGGCCCAGTTCTGCATCAACGAATCCGTCGCCTACGCGAAAAAGCGCGCGCCGTTCGGCAAACCGCTGGCGACGAACCAGGCGATCCAGTTCCCGCTCGTCGAACTGCAAACGCAATGCGAAATGATGCGCGCGCTGATCTACAAGACCGCATGGCAAATGGACAAGTACGGCGCGTTCTCCGTGTCGGACAAGGTGTCGATGTGCAATTACTGGTCGAATCGCCTGTGTTGCGAGGCCGCCGATCGCGCGATGCAGGTGCACGGCGGGCTCGGTTATTCGCGCCACAAACCGTTCGAACACATTTACCGGCATCACCGGCGTTACCGGATCACCGAAGGCGCCGAGGAAATCCAGATGCGACGCGTGGCCGGCTACCTGTTCGGGTTCATGAACCAGCGCGCACCGAAGGGCGTCGTCGAGTGAACGCCGCGGGAGTTTGTGTGTGAGCGAGCCATTCGAGCAGCGTCTCGCCGCGGTGCTCCGCGCCCGTCTCGACGATTGCGCAGCGCTCGTCTCCTGCGAGCGTCTTTCCGGCGGCGCGAACCAGGAAACCTACCGGCTCGTCGTGCGCGGCGCGGGCGGTGAGCGCAAGCTCGCATTGCGACGGGCCGCCGGCGGTTCGGACGATGCGCGCTCGGAGCTGAATGTCGGGCTGGCAACGGAAGCGCATCTGTTCGAACTTGCGCGCGCGGCCGGGGTGCCGGCACCGGCGATCCATTATGTCCTGACAAGCGAGGACGGGATTGGCGACGGCTTCGTCATGGCCTGGCTCGACGGGGAAACGCTGGGCCACCGCATCGTCGGCGCGCCTGAATTTGCCGGCGTGCGCCCGCGGCTCGCGCGCCAGTGCGGCGAAATACTCGCCCGCATCCATGCGATCGACGTCACGGCCGGCGGCCTGGCAAACGCGCTACCGACCCTGAGCCCACGCGAGGAGGTCGAACAGACGTGGTCGCGCTACCGCGCGCTCGACACCGCGCAACCGATGATCGACTTCACCGCGCGCTGGCTGCTCGAGAATTTGCCGGATACCCCCCCGACAGCGCTCGTGCACAGTGATTTTCGTAATGGCAACCTCATGGTCGATGCTGACGGTATCACCGCTGTACTCGACTGGGAACTGGCCCATCTTGGTGACCCGGTGCGCGATCTCGGCTGGCTGTGCACGCATTCGTGGCGCTTCGGCCGCGACGAACTCGCGGTCGGCGGGTTCGGCCACGTCGACGACCTGCTCGCGGGCTACGCCGCCGCCGGCGGCCGCGACATCGCCCCCGAACACCTGCGATTCTGGCAGGTCTTCGGATCGTTCTGGTGGGCGGTCGGTTGCCTGTACATGGCGGACCAGTTTCGCCACGGACCGGATCGCAGCGTCGAGCGGCCCGCGATCGGACGGCGTTCATCGGAATGCCAGGCGGATTGCGTGAACCTGCTGATCCCGGGGCCGGTCACGCTCGTCGCGGCCGGGGACGAAGCGGATTCCGCGCTGCCCCGCAGCGACGAACTGCTCGACAGCGTCGCGGCGTTTCTGCGCGAAGACGCCGCGGCCGCGACCCACGGACGCACCCGCTTTTTCACCCGCGTCGCGGCGAATTCACTCGCGATCGTCAAACGCGATCTCGCGCTCGGTCCGGCGCACCGGGAAGCGGAACGGGCGCGGCTCACGGCCCTGCTCGGTGGTACGGGCCGCCTGGATGCATTACGCTGGCAACTCACCGCGGGCCTGCGCGACGGCGGCATCGCGCTCGACCATCCGGGTTTGCGCGAACACCTGCGCGCGAGTGTGATCAATCAGCTCGCGATCGATCAGCCAACTTACCCCGCACTCGCGACCGCGACCGCGTCCAACTGAATCCGATCGCCGCCTTTGGCGCCGCGAAACCACGGAAACGTTTGCTTTATGTGCGTCGGATCTCGACAATAAAAACGTGCCGCAACCACGCTGAAGAAACGCGGTTTGAATCTTGAGGAGCGATTGGGATGGCCTACACAGCAAACTACGAACAATTCAAATTTCCTGAAAAAGACGGCGCAACGTTCGCCGGCAAGCGTGTCCTGATCACGGGCTCGGGCAAGGACGGCGGCATCGGACAGGCGCTGGCGCTGGCCGCGGCCGCGAACGGCGCCGAAGTCATCGGCGTCCATTTCCACAGCAGCTACCGCGACGGTTTCGACCTCGTCGCGGCGATCCAGGCGCAGGGCGTGAAAGCGTTCGCGCTGCAGGCCGATGTGACGAACAGTCGCGACCTGTGGGCCTCGCGCAGTTACGTCATCGAGGAAATGGGCGGCAAGGGTCCGGACATCATCGTGTGTAATTCCGGGCTCACCGAGGCCGGCTATCGCTTCGGCCGCGCGCTGCCGGAAATCGAAAACGAAAGCCGCGCCGAACGGCGTGCACGCGTGCGTCAGGATTTCATCAGCAATCTGAGTGAATCGAGCCTCGTCCTGAACACGAAGATCGACGGCTTTCTCGCCATGAGCCACCTGTGGGCCGGCGAGGCGGTATACCACAAACAACCGCTGCAACTGATCTATATCTCCTCGATGCAGGCGATCGAGCCCGGGGTTGCCGTCCCGGGATACGTCGTGGCGAACTGGGCCGTGCTGCGTCTGCCGGAAGTCCTGCGCGTCAATCTCGGCCGCTCCGCCGACATGGTCAACGCGTGCTGTGTCATGCTGCCGTTCGTGCGTACCGGCATGACGGAAGAATATGCGGACAACGAAAAGGTCTTTGGTCGCTGGCAACCGCGTATGCTCGAACCGTATGAAGCAGCACACGGGGTAACCCAACTGCTCGGACGCAAGGCCGAGGATCTCGATCTCGGCAACTACAAGCTCGGGGTCGGCGGATCGAAGGAAAGCATCGAACTGAAGTGGACGCAGATCAAAATCGACGTCAACGAAAGCGAGATGCCATAAGCCTGCGCGGCGGAGAAACACGACATGCGGCTGGACAAGGCGCGGCTCGAACCGCAGGAGGCTGACGCCTGGGACGACGACGTCAAGGCGATCATGGCACCGTTCGTGCGCGACGGTGCCGATTACAACATCTTCAAAACGCTGACGCACCATCCCGATCTGATGCGCCGCTGGCTCGTGTTCGCGAATCACGTGCTGTTCAAATCGACGCTGGGCTTGCGTGAACGTGAACTCGTGATCCTGCGCATCGGCTATTTGTGCAAAGCCGGTTACGAGTGGGGCCAGCACGTACAGGTGGCGCGCAAGGCGGGTATGAGTGACGCCGAGATCCTGACGACGAAATCAGGCCCGGACACCCCGGGGATCCCCGAACTCGATCGGCTGTTGATGCAGGCCACGGACGAACTGCACGCCGACTGTCATATCAGTGATGCGACCTGGACTGCGCTCGAACAACACCTCGACAAGCAGCAATTGATGGACCTTGTGTTTACGGTCGGCCAGTACAACCTCGTGTCGATGGCGCTGAATACGCTCGGCGTACAGCCGGACGACGGTCTGCCGGACTGGGATCTGCGGCCGCAACACCGCCAGCGCTAGTGCCGGCCCGCGCCGCGCAGGCGCGGTTCAGCTGCTCGCGCGGCCCGGGGTGACGAGCGTGCAGCAACCGGCGACATCGAGCGTGAGCCGCGTCACGGACGCGTAATCCGGTTCGAAGCTGACGAGACGCGGATCGTTCGTCGCGCGCGTCACGAGCGCATTGATCAGCATGAAATGCGTGAAAATGATCGTGCTCTGCGGCAGTTCAGCGAGCGCCGCCCACGCCGCCTCGCGCCAGTCGACGATGCGCGCATCGACGTCATCCCAGGTACCCTGCGCCACGTCGGTCAGCCACGCCTTGCGGCGCGCGACATCATTTGCGATCGGGACCTCACTGAAGCGTGCATCGAGTTGCGGCTGACGACACTGCGCACGGCAAAGCGGCAGTGCCGTTTCGCGTGCGCGCAATAAAGGACTGGAAATCAACCCGTACGCGCCGAGCGACGACAGCCGCGCCGCGACGGCTGCCGCCTGTTCATGGCCGCGTTCGCTGAGCCCGGCGTCCTGACCCGAGGACCAGGGAAGCCGCGCCTCGCCGTGCCGGACAAGAAAAATCTCCTTCATCGCTTCCCGGGAAACAAGGCCGGACGATCAAGCCGGCGGTTCACGGCGCGAGAATGTCACGAACAGATTGTCGGGCAGCATCGTGAACGACAACTTCTCGACGACCGCCCGGGTCGGATCACTCAGTGCGATATTGAAATTACGGCACAGCATCGCGAGCACAATCTTGATCTCCGCGAGCGCGAGGTTGCGACCGGGACAAAACCGCGGACCGGTGCCAAACGGCAAGAACGCCTGGGTGTTATGCGGGCAGGCTTCGCTCGACCCGGGCTGCAGCCAGCGATCCGGGTTGAACTTTTCCGGCTCACCGAAGTTGTCGGGATTGATCGCGGCGTGGCGGGTGAGCGCGAGCACCGGCGTGTTCGGGGGCAGGTAGTAGCCGAGCAGTTCAACACCTTCGTTTGTTTCGAGGCCGTTCAGCGGCGCGATTGGCTTCAAGCGCATCGTCTCGTTCGCGAACGCTTCAATGAACGGCAGCTCGCCGAGCTGCCCGTATTCCGTTGCCGATCGCGCGGGTGCCAGTACGGCATCGGCTTCGGCGCGCGCACGCGCGAAATACTCCGGGTAGTCGATGAAATACTTGCCCGCCCAGGCAATCGTATTCGCGGTCGTATCTTCACCCGCGAGTAACAGGGTCAGCACATTCGCGTAAATGTCCTCGTCGGTGAACTCCGCGCCATCCGGGGTGGCCTGGGCGGCGATGATCGCTTCGAGAAAATTTCCCGGCGCCGCGAACAGCTCCGGATTATCGGCCATGCGCCGGCGGCAATCGGCGATGAAACCATCGACCGTGACACGAATATTCGCGAGCGCCTCGTCGAGTTCACGGTCGCGCCGCAGACGGATATAGCGCCAGTACGGAAACGGTGCATTGATCCGCCGCCCGAGCATGGGGAAGACCTTGTCGAGCTGCTGCTGGATCACCGGGCCATCCGTTTCGAGCGTGTTTACGTTCACGCCGAAAGCGAGCTGGGTGGTGATATCGACGGTATAGCGCATGACGTCGCGGCACAGATCGATGCTCTTCCCGGCGTCGGCCGCAAGCTCCCAGCGCCGCCGCAGACGCTCGGTCGTGTCGAGTAATTTCGGCGTGAACTTGTGCAGGTGTGCCGTGTTCAGCGCGAGCGCCACCTGCTTGCGCTGGCGTCGCCAGTCGTCACCTTCCGAGCTGAACACGCCGTTGAAACCCATTTCCGAGATGATCGTCTCGAACGAGCGGCGGCGGCGGTACGTATCGGGACGATCGCGCAACATCGCATTGATCGGCGCCGGATCGGCCACGCACACGATTTCGCGCGGCCCCATCCTGATGCTGAATATCGGGCCGAATTCGTCGCACCAGCGCTCGAGGTGCAGGTGGAATTTCTCGATCTCGACTTCGTGCAGATTGCCGAGCAGCGGCAGGCGCTTCGGTCCCGGCAGCTCGGCAAGGGATTTCAGGTGCGGGGAAACTGCGGACATGGCCGATTGCTCCGACTAGGGGGCGCCAGAGTATAGCGCGACCGGCCCGCTGCCCGACCGGCCGGATGCACACCCGCCGCGCGCGGCGGTGCGAAGCGCCAGGGTGCCGAGCGCATCAGGTGCGCGCGCGCGACAGCCGGTAACCGGAACGCGGGAAGTGCACATGGATGCAGCGAACGCGATCATTGCTGACCCGGATCACGATGCGCTCATCGTCCGCCGTCACGAGTGTGCCGAGCGCCGGCGAGCGCTCCTCGAGCGGGGAAACGGACACGTTCTCGCCCGTCTCGATCTGCTCCGGGATCGCCTGCGCGGTCGCCGTAATCGCTGCCGGGGTCGCGGAATTCGCGCGCTCGAACGCGACCGTCGCGTCGACGGCATGCCGCCGGCCGTGCCCGATCGCGGCCACGCGCTCCATCCAGGCGCGGGTCAGCGGCATGTCGTCGAGCAACGAATGTCCGGGATTGATCGTGTCGAGAAACCACGGCACGTTGTACAGCGCGGCGTCGGCAAGTCCCGGAGTCGCGCCAAGAATGTAATCGCGCCGGTCACCGAGCAGAACCTCGATGCCGCGCAGTTCCGAGCGCAGCTGCGCGAGATATTTCGCCGCCGAAGCCTTTACCTGGGCCACCGTCGGCTGCGGTTTGCGGTGCAGCACGGCGCGATCGGCGTGGAACGAATCCGGGAATTTATCCGCGTTGATACCGGTAATGTACAGCGCCGCCGGCCACATGATCCGTGCTTCGGCCCAGTCGCCGACGGCGCGGGCGAGGATGCGCGCCGGTGGCCCGCCGGGATAGATCGTCGGTTCCGGCGCGAGCTGCTCGATGATTTCCGCGATGTAACGCGTATCGCAGTAGACATCCGCGCCGATCTGCAGCGACGGGGTCCGGCGGTAGCCCCCCGTCAGCGGCAGATAATCCGGTTTCGGCAGCGTCGCCGGGATCTCGACTGAATCCCACGTCGCGCCCTTCAAGCCGAGGATGAGACGGACTTTCTCCGAGTAGTTCGAAAAATCGTAGTGATGCAGGATCCAGTTCATCGTTTCGGGTTCGGGATCAGGCTGCGTGGCGGCCGGGTGCCCTCGATCACGGCGTCGCAGCGTTCGCGCACGACGTCGAGCCATTCCGGATGCGTATGAATGTAGAAGCGTCCGGCCGTGATCGCATCGACCACCATGCGCCCGACGGTATCCGGTTCGATGCCGGAATCGATACCCTGCTGAAAACGCTGCCGCGTGCGCGCGAGTTTTTCGTCGAGCGCCGGCGCATCAGCGCGGTTGCGGTCTGATTCGACAATCGCGGTACGCACCCAGCCGGGACACAGCGCGGATACGCCGAGAGGCGCCCCGCGGCTGACGAAGTCGTGGTACAGATTTTCGGACAGCGCGACCACCGCGTGTTTGCTCGCGATATAAATCGGCGTCGCCGATCCGCTGATGAGACCGCCGAACGACGCCGTGTTCACGATATGTCCGGCTTCGCCGCCATCGAGCATGCGCGGTACGAACGCGCGGATCCCGTGCACGACCCCCATCAGGTTGATCCCGAGCACCCAGTTCCAGTCCTCGAGCGAGTACTCCCATGTCGGGCGGTTGTTCTCGATCACCCCGGCGTTGTTACACAGCACGTTGACGGCACCGAACGCGGAATAGGCGCGCTCGGCCAGGGTCTCGACCGCCGCCTGATCGGCAACATCCGTTGCGACGGTAATGACTTCCGCGCCGCCGGCGCCGAGTTCCGTCGCCGCGGCCGCCAGCGCCTCCGATTCGATATCGGCGAGTACGAGCCGCATGTTCGCGGCCGCAAATGCGCGCGCCATGCCAAGACCAATACCGCTCCCGGCGCCGGTGACGACGGCGACTTTTCCTGCGAATTCCTGCATGTATCCCTCGTTATCGTTATCGCTGAAGTTATCGCGGCCGGCGCGCGAACATGACCGTATCGATATAGGTCAGCACCGTCACGTCGTCCGCATTGTAGAGTCTGAAGTTCAGCGTGACGATGCCGCGATCCGGTTTGCTGCGCGACGCTCGCGTAGCAGTGCATTCGATACGTGCGAACAATTCGTCGTCGACGTACACCGGATGCGGAAAGCGGACTTCGTCGAAACCCAGGGCTCCGATGACGGCATCGCCCCACGCCGCCTCGTTCACGAAGACCTGTTTGACGCACAGCGTATATTGACCCGAAGCCGTGATCGATCGGTGCCCCTTGCTTTGCGCCGCGGCGTCGTCGAGATGAATCGGCAATGGATCCCACTTGCGGTTAAACGCGAGCAGTTCCTCGCGCTCGACCCGGTAAGGACCGTGCGTGGATACGTCACCGGGCTTGATGTCGTCGAAAAAAATCCGCTTGTCGTCGGGCAAGGCCGCACTCCGTTACATTTGCCGTCTAGTGTAAGCGCAGCGGTCGACTTAAATCATCGGCGAGACACCGGCGCACCGATGATCAGCTACGGCGCGCCGCTGCGATCACACGGCGATCCGCGGAACACGGAGCGCCGGCAGCGGCCAAAATACGTGCTCCGGATCATGCACCTTGAGGGACCGGGTCCCTTCCCCTCAAATCGAGAGGAAGGGACGGGGATGGGATTCAGACAGTGGTTCCGGTCCCGAAGCCACGGTGTCCCGGATCTGCGCGCACCTGTTCAGTAACCGGCAGCGAAGTTGCCGCCGAGCGTATAACCAATCACGGCACCGGCTGCCGTCGCCGCGAGTTGTCCCGAGCCGCTGCCGATCTTCGAGCCGGCAAAACCGCCGAGCGCGCCGCCAACGGCGCTGCCGAAGTTTGGCGTGTGGGCATAACTGCTGCGGGCGTAGTTTACCCGCGGCTGTACATACACCGGCGCCACGTTCGTATACACCGGAGCGACGTACGCGGGCTGATAGACCGAGGGCCGATACGATTGTCGACGGTTATACGAGTGCCGGTTATGGTGATGCGCACGCGCCTTGCTGCGTTTGTGATGATGGCGCGCATCGTGGCAATCTCGATGTGAATCATAGCGATGGCCATGATGACCACCGTCTGCCAGCGCGGGCCCCGCGCCGAACACGAGGGCCGCGCCGATACCGAGCGTCGCGAGCGTGAACTTCTTCGTCGTTTGTTTGCGTTGCATGTCAATCTCCTTGTTCGTTATCCCGCACCGCATCCGTCGAGGTCGAGGTCGTGTGTCGGGTACGGGGCCAGAGTAGGTTTTGCCGGGTGAACGAATCCTGAATTGCGTGCGCGCAATCGGTAACGCTGTGTATTGATTTGTAACGGGGTCCGGCGCGCAGCGCCTGCGTCGACCGGAAGTCTCTGCGACAATCTCCGTTCGACGATGAATACCGCAGCGGGAGCACGACAATGTCCGGAAATATCAAGGCAAGACTCGAAGAACTGAACATTACGATTCCACGGGCGCAACAGCCGCGGGTCGCGAAGATCAAGGGCTGGTCGATGATCGGCAATACGTTGTACATCTCCGGCATGATCCCGCAGTGGGAAGGCGATGTACGCTACATCGGCAAGGTGGGGCTGGACTTCTCGATTGAGGAAGGTCGCGAAGCGGCGCGTCTCAGCGCGCTGAACGTGCTCGCACAGGCGTCGGCGGCGCTCGACGGCGACCTCGACCGGATCAGGCAGATCGCGAAAGTCTCCGGTTTCGTCAATTGCGCACCGGAAGTCACGGAAGTCGCGGCCGTCGTGAACGGCGCATCGGAGCTGTTTCTCGATATTTTCGGCGAACGCGGTGCGCACGCCCGGATTGCGGTTGGGGCAACGACGATGCCCATCGGGGTTGCGGTCGAAATCGAGGCGATTATGGAAATCGCGCCGTAGCGCGGGTAATCGCGCAATTCTCGCCTCCGCCCCGGAGGTAATTTGTCACAGTTGGTCGTGGCGACTTCACGTAGACTCATGCCCGAATGAGGTGTAGTGCGCATGGACGGGTGCCGCCATCGCCAGGTCGGGTGTTTTGATCCGGACCGGCGTAACCCCAAAATAAACCACCGAACAGGCAGGAAACACCATGCGCAAGAAGGTCACTGCACTACTACTCTTCGCCACCACCGTATTCTGCGCCGAATCGAACGCGGCGCCTGTCACCTGGATCGCCGGGGTCGGACACTGGGCCGATGCGGGGTTCTGGTCGCCGGTCGGGCTACCCGCGGCCGGTGATGACATCATCCTCAACGATGCGAATCTGACGCAGTTTATCGAGGTCTCGCCCGCGGTCGGCTTCAGTGGCAATCCGTCCGTCGGTTCCGTCTTTATCGGCGCGAACAACGGCGGTTTCGCAGCCGATGAAATCCATGTAACGAACGGGCGCACATTCACGATCACCGGCGGCGGGTTCGTTAACAACGGCATCTTCTCGCTGAACTCAGGTGGCGCCTTGACGCAATTGTCCCTCGTCGGCGCGCAGACGATTAACGCCACGGCGGCCGGCGTGACCGGTGAATTGCGCCTGTCCGACAATACGAACAACCGGATCACGACGAACAACACCGTGGTTACGCAGGGTGCGAGTCACCGGATCAGCGGCGCGGGTCAGATCCTCGCGAACACGGGCGGGTTGATCAACGAAGGCCAGATCGTTGCGAACGCGACGAATACACTCGTGATCGACCCGAACGCGCTCGGGGTCACGAACAGCGGCCTCATGTCCGGCGCGAGCGCGGCAGGCCTCGTTCTGCGGGGCGGTACATTCACGAATTTTATTGGCGGTGACGCGGGCGAGATCAACGCCGCGAGCGGCGGCAAGGTGCTGATCGAGAGCGCAACCGTGATCGGCGGTATCGTTACGACGGTCGGCAACGGCTTCATCGATGCGCGGGCGTCATCATTCAACGGCGTGAGTTTTCAGGATAACGTCACGGGGAACGGTACGGTCGAACAGTTCAATGGCCAGGGCGTCTCGATCACGAACGACCTCGACCTGCAAAACGTCACCTGGAAGCTGAATTCAAGCGGCAGCCTTACCGATCTGACGTTCTCGGGGTCGCAGTCGATTACCGGTAACGGCACAATCCTGATGAGCAATCACGCGAACAACCGGATCGTGAACAACAACACGCTCACGACGATCGGCGCGAACACCACCATCCGCGGCGCCGGCCAGCTCGGCGCGAACTCGGGCGGTTTCGATAACCAGGGCACGATCCTCGCCGAGGGCGGCAGCGCGCTCGTGATCGATGTGAACGCACTCGGGTTCGCGAACAACGGGAGCCTGAATGCGCAAGGTACCGGCGGCCTGCGCATCACCGGCGCCACCGTCTTCGCGAACAACACCGCGATCGACATCGATAGCGGCTCCGCGCTGCTCGTCGACGGCAGCTCGCGCATCAACGGCGGACTCATCAACCTCGGCGCCGGGGTCGCAGCGGATCTTCGAGGCACGACGCTCGACGGGGTCACGATCAATGGTGACGTGTTCTCCGCGAACAGTATCAGCAACACGATCCTGAACGGGCTCACCCTGAACGGCACGTGGACGCTCGCCAGCGCCGGTGCGCTGACCGAACTGAAGCTCACCGGTGCGCAGACGATCGGCGGCAACGCAACGATCGTCATGGGTGATCACGCGAGCAACCGGATCGTGAACAACAACACGCTCACGACGATCGGCGCGAACACCACCATCCGCGGCGCCGGCCAGCTCGGCGCGAACTCGGGCGGTTTCGATAACCAGG
>CAXBJY010000095.1:0-19300 GCA_963976285.1 uncultured Gammaproteobacteria bacterium | reverse complement strand
TACCGGCCTGTCACGCCGGGGGTCGCGGGTTCGAGTCCCGTCCACTCCGCCAATAACACGTTGAAACAACAAAACGGCGCACCGTATCCGGGGCGCCGTTTTAGTGTTCCACTCCGATAACCGCATCGATTCGAAGGTACTCACGCAATGTTGCAGCAGATTCGCGAACGCTCGCAGGGTTTGGTCATGGGCGTCATCGTGTTTTTCATCTGCCTGACATTCGCATTGTTCGGTGTACAGCAATACCTCGACGCGCAGAGCAGCGTCGTCGTCGCCGAGGTCAACGGTGATGAAGTCCCGCTTACGGAATTCCAGCGCGCGTTCACACAGTTGCGCCAGCGCGCCCAGGCGATGTTTGGCGATGCATTCGATCCGGTCATCTGGGGCGGTGAAGAAGCCAAGCTCAATGCACTGAGCTATGTTGTCGACGAACGTGTGCTGCTGCAGGCAGTCGATGATGCGAACATTCGTGCGTCGGATCTGCAGGTCGCGAATTACATCCGCACGTCGCCGCAATTTCTCGATGGCGAAACGTTCTCCCCGTCGCTGTACAAACAAATGATCCGCTCGATTGGGTTTTCCGAGATTGGTTTTGAACAGCAGGTACGCAAGGACCTCGTAGTGAACCAACTGCGGGCGGGAATCGCGGCCACCGCGTTTACCACCGCGGAAGAACTTCAGCGGCTCGAAACCTACCGTCAGCAAAAACGCGACATCGGATACGCCCTGATTGGGATCGAGGCTTTTCGTGACGCGGTCAAGCCAACGGCGGACGACCTCACCGCTTACTTCGAAGAAAATATCGAGAACTACCGGATCCCGGAAAAAGTCGCTCTCGGCTACATCGATCTTTCAATTGAAAAACTGACGGCCGAGATCCCGACGGATGATGCCCGGCTGCGCGCGTATTACGATGCAAACGTCGGCAACTACACCGCAACGGAGCAACGCAACGCGAACCACATTCTCATTCAGGTTCCGCGCGACGCGAGCGATGATGAGGTGAACAACGCAAGGGAAAAGGCGTTGAAGCTTCGCGAGCAGGCATTGGCCGGCGGTGACTTTGAAACGATCGCGCGCGAAAACTCCGATGACATCGGATCACGGACCGACGGCGGGGAAACGGGATTTTTTGCTCGTGGCGTGATGGCGCCCGAGTTCGAGGATGCGGTGTTCGCGATGGAAGAACAGGCCATCAGCGAACCGATCCGGACGGAGTTTGGCTTTCACATCATCCGTTTGAAGGCGATCAAGCCGGGTGGGGTCAAACCGTTCGACGAAGTGAAGGCGGATGTCACCGCGACGTACCAGCGCGAACAGGCTGAAGCACTGTTCTTCGAGCAGGCCGAGCAACTTTCGGAACTCGTGTACGAACAACCCGACTCGCTCGAGCCGGCGGCCCAAACGCTCGGGCTCGAAGTGCAGCAGACGGGTCTGCTCACCCGCCAGGAAGTCGCCGACATGTTCTCCGCTCCGGTTACCGAAGCCGCGTTCGAACCGGAAGTTCTCATCGAAGGCCTCAACAGCGAACCGATCGATGTCAGTAATGGCCGCGTCGTCGTCATTCGAAACCTGCTGCACGAGACGAGTCGCCTGCCCGAATTCGGGATGGTCGAAGCACAGGTGCGCCAGGATTACATCGACGACGCCGCGCGTGACGCGATTACGGCACGCGGTGAAGCACTCGTGGAGCGTCTGAACAAGGGCGAGGATCGCGCTACGGTGCTGCAGGAAGCCGACATAAGCTGGGAGGAAGTACCGGGCGCGACGCGCGATTCCGCGAAGCTGAATCGGGCGGTCTTGCGGACAGCTTTTCGTGCCGATCCGCCGGCAGGGAATGGCACCACCTACAAGGGCGTTGCGATCGGAGTTGGAGACTATGCGATCGTCGGCATCTCGAACATCGAATTACCGCCAGTCGAACAGCTCAATATCAGCGACATCAGCCAGTTGCGGCGCGACGTCGCGGCCGATCGCAGCGCGGTCGCGTGGCGGGATTTCGTGGAAATCCTTAAATCCGACGCGACGATCGAACTGTATCCGGAGCGGCTGTAAGGCATCGCGAGCGGCAGGGAATCGCTACAGGCCGGCCATACCCATGATGTTGAAGCCGCAGTCGACGTAGGTTATCTCGCCGGTAATCGCCGAAGCCATGTCCGAGCACAGGAACGCCGCGGCATTACCCACTTCTTCCGTGGTCACGTTACGCCGCAACGGCGCCGTCTCTTCCACGTAAGCGAGAAATTTCCGCAGATCTTTCACCCCGGACGCCGCCAGCGTTCTGATCGGTCCGGCCGAAATCGCGTTTACCCGGGTGCCCTCGGGGCCAAGCCCTTCGGCCATATATCGCACGTTTGCTTCAAGGCTGGCTTTTGCCAGCCCCATTACGTTGTAGCTGGGCATCGTGCGTACGGCGCCGAGGTAGCTCAGGGTGAGCATCGCGCCGTTGCGGCCTTTCATCAACGGTCGGGCGGCGTTTCCGAGCGCGGCAAAACTGTAGGAACTGACTTCGTGGGCGATGCGAAAACTTTCGCGTGTTACGGAATCGAGATATTCACCCATGAGCGCTTCACGTGGCGCGTACGCGACAGAATGGATGAGAATGTCGAGGTGTCCCCAGTAGTTGTCGAGATGATCGAATACGTTCTGGATTTCCGTGTCATTCTGTACATCGCAAGGAACGGTGATCTCGGAATTACACTGCGCGGCGAAATCCTCGACGCGTGAACGCAGGCGTTCGGTCTGATACGTAAAGGCGAGTTCCGCGCCTTCACGGTGCAGGGCCTGCGCGACGCCCCAGGCGATTGACTTGTTGCTGGCGACGCCGACGACCAGTGCCCGCTTGCCTTCGAGAATACCCATAGTTCGCCGCTCTCCTGCTCGTAATTAGAAATATCGCGAGGCCGTGAGTGTACAGTTTCAGGACCGAGTTTATAATCCTACACCTGCCATGCCATTAATCCGACCTGCCAGGAGACTCTCACTGGGTGCCGTTTGCTTAATGGCCTGCGCGTGCAGCGATCAACCCTGGAACAGTCCCTACCCGGCTGCCGACGCACACGAATCGATTTACTACAGTTCATTCTCCGAGCGCCCGAAACATCTCGACCCGGTATCGGCCTACAGCGAAAATGAAGCGCTGTTCAATGCCCAGATCTACGAACCGGTGGTGCAATACCACTTCCTGAAACGCCCGTACGAACTCGTCCCGCTGACGGCGACGGAACTGCCTCGTGCCGAATACCGGGACGCCGCGGGACAGGTCCTGCCGGAGGATGCACCGTCGGACGCAATCGCTTCGGTGGTCTATCGCATCGAAATCCAGCAGGGAATCCGGTTTCAGCCGCACCCGGCATTCGCGCAAGCGGACGACGGCAGTTTGCTGTACCACAAGCTGAGTGACGCCGACCTGGAAGATGTGCACACGCTTGCGGATTTTCCGCAATCGGGTGATCGGGAGCTGACCGCGGCCGATTACGTCTACCAGATCAAACGCCTCGCGCATCCGCATATCCACTCGCCCGTAGCGGGTTTCATGGGACGCTATATCGTCGGACTGAACGAACTGCAGGCAAAACTGAAAACGCGCGCCGGCGATGGAAACGGCTTTATCGATCTGCGCGACGAAGAACTCGACGGCGCGAGGGTCATCGATCGGTATACCTACGAAATTCGTCTGAAAGAAAAATACCCGCAGTTCGTGTACTGGCTCGCGATGCCGTTTTTCTCACCGATCCCCTGGGAAGCGGATCGGTTCTACAGCCAGGCCGGCATGAAGGACCGCAACATCTCGCTCGACTGGTATCCCGTGGGCACCGGTCCCTACATGCTCACGGAGAATAATCCGAACCGGCGCATGACGTTGCGGCGCAACCCGAATTTTCGTGGCGAACCGTTTCCGAGTACCGGGGAACCCGGCGATGCGGAGGCCGGCCGGCTGCAGGATGCCGGTCGCATGATGCCATTCATCGATGGCGCAATTTACAGTCTCGAAAAAGAGGCGATACCGGCGTGGACGAAGTTTCTTCAGGGATACTACGACAGCTCCGGGATCGTGTCGGACAGCTTTG
Source organism: uncultured Gammaproteobacteria bacterium (assembly GCA_963976285.1). Classification (GTDB taxonomy): domain Bacteria; phylum Pseudomonadota; class Gammaproteobacteria; genus UBA11873. The sequence goes on along the minus strand of CAXBJY010000095.1, from coordinate 15,230 downwards.
ACCAGGCGATCCAGTTTTCTTCCGACGGGGATGCGCAACTCACCGGGGAAATGCGCGCGCGCGACATCAAGCTCGCAACCGCGGTGCAGGCGTCAACGTCCTACATGGGTTTCAACATGGCCGATGACGTCGTCGGCGGAAACTCCAAACGCGCACGCCTGCTGCGCCGGGCGATCTCGATCGCCGTCGATTACGAAGAACTGATTTCGATTTTCGCGAACGGGCGCGGGCTTCCGGCACAGGGTCCGATACCGCCGGGTTTATTCGGGCATGTCGACGGTGAACCCGGGATCAACCCGTACGTTTACGAGTGGACGAACGGACAGGCCCGGCGGCGCCCGATCGAGGACGCGCGCCGCCTGCTCGCCGAAGCGGGCTACCCGAACGGACGTGATGCCGCGTCCGGCGAACCTTTGACCCTGTATTTCGAAGCGATCGCGTCCGGACCCGGCAGCAAATCGATCCTGAACTGGTATCGCAAACAGTTCGCAAAGCTCGGGATCCAGCTCGTCATCCGTACGACGGACTACAACCGGTTTCAGGAAAAAGTGCGCACGGGCACGGCCCAGATCTTCGGCTGGGGCTGGAATGCAGACTACCCGGATCCCGAGAATTTCCTGTTCCTGCTGTACGGTCCGAACGCGAAGATTGTCAGCCAGGGGGAAAACGCATCGAACTATCAGAATCCCGAGTTCGACGATCTGTTCGTGCGTATGCGTGCGATGCCGAACGGCCCGGAGCGCGCCCGAATAATCGATCAAATGGTCGAAATCGCGCGCCGCGATGCGCCCTGGATCTGGGGTTTCCACCCGAAAGCGTATTCGCTGTACCACTCGTGGTACGGCAATGCGAAGCCGAACCTGATGGCGCGTAATACGCTGAAATACAAAACGATCGATCCGCAACTGCGCCTCGAGGCGCGACGCCGCTGGAACAAACCCATCGTATGGCCGGTGGTGCTTGTATTCGTCGTGCTGTTCGTCAGCGCCATTCCCGCGTACCGAACGTACCGCGCCCGGCAGCGCGCGAGCCTCAAATGATCGCCTATATCATCCGCCGAGCCCTGTATGCGATACCGATCCTGATCGGGGTCAACATCATTACGTTCGTATTGTTTTTCGTCGTGAATTCCCCCGACGACATGGCACGTCTCAATCTCGGCGAACGGCGCGTGACCCAGGACGCCATCGACAAATGGAAAGCCGACCGTGGTTACGACCGGCCGCTGATTTGGAACGCCGAAGCTGCCGGCAAGGATAAAGTCCTCGATACGATCTTTTACCGTAATTCGAAGCTGCTGTTCACGTTTGACTTCGGACAGTCCGACAGCGGCCGCGACATCGGGTACGACATATCACAGCGCATGGGGCCGAGCCTCGCCATCGCGATCCCCGTGTTCCTGGTTGGCCTCGCGATGACAATAACGTTCGCGCTGACGGTCGCGTTTTTTCGCGCTACGTATCTCGATACCTGGGCGGTCGTGGTGTGCGTCGCGATGATGTCGATTTCGAGCCTGTTCTACATCATCGGCGGGCAGTTTCTCGCCGGCAAGCTGCTGCACCTCGTACCGATCTCGGGTTTCGATACCGGGCTCGCGGGTGCAAAATTTATCGTCTTGCCGGTACTCGTGGGCATCGTCGGCAGTCTCGGGGGCGGGATCCGCTGGTATCGCACGATATTCCTCGAGGAAATGAACAAGGACTACGTTCGCACGGCGCGGGCGAAAGGTTTGTCGGAGCCGCGTGTGCTCTACATCCACGTTCTACGCAATGCGCTGATCCCGATACTCACCGGCGTCGTCGTCGTGTTGCCGATGCTGTTTCTCGGCAGTTTGATCACCGAGGCGTTTTTCGGCATCCCGGGCCTCGGCAGTTACACCATCGATGCGATCCAGCGACAGGATTTCGCCATTGTCCGTTCGATGGTGTTTCTCGGTTCGTGCCTGTACATCGTTGGCCTGTTACTCACCGACATTTCCTACACGCTCGTTGATCCGCGAGTGAGGCTCGAGTAGGCGCGATGATCAAACTCACCCTGCTCGCTACCGATGCGCTGTTTTTCGGCCTGCTGATTGTCGCCGCGTGCTACGCGAGATATGCCGCGAAGCGCGAACACCTGCGGGCACCGTGGCGCGAAGTGTCGCGTCATTCGCTCGGCATGGCGGCCGCCGTCGTGTTGCTCGCGTTCCTCACGATTGCCGTACTTGATTCGATCCATTTCTATCCGCGCCTCGCCGCGGTCGAGTCGGCGAACGGTGAGATCCAGTACGCGTCGGAATCGATCAGCGTCTTTGACTATCTCGCCGGTCCGCTGCGAACGCAGGTCGAGAAAACGTATTCCGCGCCGTTCGCCCTGTACGCTTTCAGTAAGGAAACGATCGAGCGCGACGACGGCTCGACCATTCGTGACTATCCGCGCTTGCGCTACGGCGGCGCGCACCTGACGGATCCGTCACAACGGGCCGCTGATATTGCACGGCGCGCCGGCATCGGGTTCGTGTGCGCAATCGCGCTGTGGTGCGCGTTCGTCACCCTCGTTGCGCATCGTCACGCCCGCCGGCGCGGTGTTGCCGTTGGTGTACTGCTGCGTGGCGTCCTGCGTGGCGAGGCCGCGGCCCCGGTGCCGGCGCTGCTCGCGGTGACCGTGACGCTCAGCGTGATCGTCGGACTGGCCGTCGCGCTGGCGCCGCATTATCACGTTTTCGGTACCGATAAGGTTGGTATCGATGTGTTCTACCAGTCACTGAAGAGTATCCGTACGGGTTTGATTATCGGTACGCTGACAACCCTGGTCATGCTCCCGTTTGCGATCGTACTCGGGGTTGCCGCCGGCTATTTTCGCGGCTGGATCGACGATGTAATCCAGTATCTTTACACGACGCTGTCGTCGATCCCGGGGGTGTTGCTGATAGCCTCGGCGGCGCTGATCCTCGATGTGTATATGTCGAAGAATGCGGCGGATTTCACCAGCCTCGCGGCCCGCGCCGATCTGCGTCTGCTCGCGCTGTGCGTCATTCTCGGAATTACGAGCTGGACCGGCCTGTGCCGGCTATTGCGCGGCGAAACGCTGAAGTTACGGGAAATTGATTTCGTCGAGGCTGCGCGCGCTTTCGGCGTGCGCCATTCAACCATCATTGCGAAGCACATGGTGCCGAACATCATGCATATCGTCATGATCTCGATCGTGCTCGATTTCAGCGGCCTCGTGCTCGCCGAGGCAGTGCTGTCCTACATCAATATCGGCGTCGATCCGAGCATGGAAAGTTGGGGTAACATGATCAACAGCGCGCGCCTCGAACTTGCTCGCGAGCCGGTCGTGTGGTGGTCATTGATGGCGGCATTCACTTTCATGTTCGTACTCGTTCTTGCCGCCAATCTTTTCGCCGACGCCGTGCGGGATGCATTCGACCCGCGATTGCGCGTCGTGTCGTGAACACCGGTCATGCTTAGGCTCAGCATGAGTATCGTCGAAGTCACGGAGGAAAGTCGCTATGGCTACAACGCGTCGATCATCTGAATCCGGCAAGGCCGTGTACATCGTGGACGGCAGCCGTACCCCGTTTCTCAAGGCGCGCAGCGGCCCCGGACCGTTCCGACCTTCGGACCTCGCCGTGCTCGCCGGACAAGCGCTGATCGCGCGCCAGCCGTTTGCCGCAACTGAACTCGACGAAGTCATCCTCGGCTGCATCGGACCGACCCCGGACGAAGTGAATATCGGTCGGGTCGTCGCGCTGCGTCTCGGTTGCGGCGACCGCGTGCCCGCGTGGACGGTGCAGCGTAATTGCGCGAGCGGTATGCAGGCCATCGACAGTGGCGCCCGCTCGATACAAACGGGCAGGGCCAGGCTCGTGCTCGCCGGCGGCACGGAGGCGATGAGCTATGCGCCGATCCTGTGGGGACCGGCGATGGTGGCATGGCTTGGCCAATGGTCGACCGCGCGAACTGCCAGCGCGCGCGCGAAAGCACTGCTTGCGTTGCGCCCCGCGCACCTGAAACCGGTGATCGCAATACTGCGTGGTCTGACCGATCCCGTTGTCGGGCTGTCGATGGGACAGACGGCGGAAGTCCTCGCGCATCGTTTCGGCATCACGCGCGAGGCGATGGATGAGTATGCCGTGCGCAGCCACGAACGGCTCGCGGCGGCCGCTGCCGAAAGCCGCCTGGGCGAGATCACGGCGCTGGTTGACGATCGCGGACACGTACACGATCACGATGATGGAGTACGGCCGGATTCCTCGGTGGAGAAACTCGCGAAACTGAAACCGGTTTTCGATCGCGAATTCGGTGCCGTGACGGCGGGCAACAGCGCGCAAATCACCGACGGTGCCGCGTGGGTATTGCTGGCGAGCGAGGAGGCCGTCAAGGATCACGATTTGCGCGTCCTCGGGCGACTCGTCGACACCGAGTGGGCCGGTCTCGACCCGCGACAAATGGGACTCGGTCCGTTGCACGCGAGCGTCCCGCTGCTGCGTCGCCGTCGCCTGTCAGTCGACAAGATCGACTACTGGGAAATTAACGAAGCATTCGCCGCACAGGTGCTCGCGTGCCTCGCCGCGGCGAAAGACGCGGATTACTGCCGCGACGAACTCGGTTCGCGCAAGGCGTTTGGGGAAATTGACGAAGCGCGCCTCAATGTCGATGGCGGTGCGATCGCCCTCGGCCATCCGGTTGGTACGAGCGGCGCGCGGATCGTGTTGCACCTGCTCCACGTACTGCAGCAGCACGAGGCAAAACGCGGGGTTGCCTCTATCTGTATCGGTGGTGGCCAGGGTGGCGCGATGCTGGTGGAACGCGTATGAACACGGTAGCGGAAAGCGCCGCAGCGGCGGCAAACTGGACGCTCAGTTTCGACGACGACAATATCGCCTGGCTCAATATCGATTGTGTCGGTCAGTCGACGAACACGCTATCGGCGGCCGTGCTCGAGGAACTCAGCGGTTACATCGATGAGTTGTCGCGGACCCGGCCGCGCGGACTTGTCATCGGGTCGGCCAAACCGTCGGGTTTTATCGTCGGTGCGGATATCTCGGAATTCAAAACACTGACGGACCCGGTCGAGACGGCGGCGATGATCAGCACCGTGCATGCGCTGTTCAGTCGCATCGAGGCGTTTTCCTTCCCGACGGTTGCCCGCATTCACGGGTACTGCCTCGGTGGCGGTCTCGAACTCGCGCTGGCGTGCCGTTACCGTGTGGTACTCGACGATCCCGGCACCCGGCTCGGACTCCCCGAAATCCTGCTCGGTCTGCACCCTGGGTTTGGCGGTACGGTCCGCGCGATCGAGCGGGTCGGGGTCATGGCCGCGATGGACCTGATGTTGACCGGCCGCAATCTCGATCCGCGGCGCGCCCTGAACATCGGCCTTGTCGATCGTGCGGTCCCGCAACGCCATTTCGACCGTGCCGTGCGCGCAATGATCAACGACGAACCCGCGCAGCCTCGCCTCGCGCTCGCGCAGCGCGCCGCGAACAAGCCGGTCACGCGGCCGCTCGTGGCGATGGCCTTGCGCCGCGAAGTCGCGAAACGTGCGCTCGAACAGCATTACCCCGCACCCTACGCGCTGATCCGCCTGTGGCAGGAGTATGGCGGTAATCGTGAGGCGATGTTCCGCGCCGAGGCGCGCTCGATCGCGGAACTGTTCGTCAGCGCGACGAGCCGCAACCTGCAGCGCCTGTTCTTCCTGCAGGAGCGACTGAAAACATACGGGCGCAATGGTGCCGCGCGAATTCAACACGTCCATGTGATCGGCGCCGGCACGATGGGCGGGGACATCGCCGCCTGGTGCGCGATGCGCGGACTCAAGGTGACGTTGCAGGATCGCGAAATAAAATACATCGCACCCGCGATCAAGCGCGCCCATGCAATGTACAAAAAGCGCATCCGTGACCGGTACCGACGCGCGCAGGTACAGGACAATCTGATCATCGATCTGGACGGTAGTGGAATCGCCGGCGCGGATGTGATCATCGAGGCGATTATCGAGAATCTCGATGCGAAGCGTGACCTGTTCGCCGACATCGAGAAGCAAGCGAAGCCCGATGCCTTGATCGCAACGAATACCTCGAGTATTCCGCTCGAGGACATCGCGGCTGGCATGGCGCATGGCGAACGCCTCGTTGGCGTGCACTTTTTCAATCCGGTTGCGCAAATGCAGTTAATCGAAATTATCGGCGGCAGTGTTACCGACCCAGGACAGCTTGCGCGCGCCGCCGCATTCGCCGTCGCTATCGACCGCCAGCCCCTGCCGGCGCGCAGTTCGCCCGGATTCCTGATCAACCGGATCCTGTCGCCGTATCTGCAGGAAGCGATGACCATCGTTGAGCAGGGCACCGCGCCCGCAGTCGTCGACCGGGTCGCGAAGGAGTTCGGCATGCCGATGGGGCCGATAGAACTCGCGGATACGGTGGGCCTCGATATCTGCCTGTCCGTCGGCGAAGTGCTCGCGAGTTCGCTCGGTGGTGCCGTGCCCGACATTCTGCGCATGAAAGTCGCGCAGGGTCGGCTCGGAAGAAAATCACAGCGGGGCTTCTATGACTACAAGGGGCAGAAGATCGTACGACCCAAAGCGGAAGCGCCGGATCAGCCCGAGAATGATCTGCGCGACCGGATGTTGCTGCGACTGTTGAACGAGGCGGTCGCGTGCCTGCGAGAGGGTGTAGTCAGCGATGCGGACCTCGTCGACGTTGGCATGGTGTTCGGCACGGGGTTCGCACCGTTCAGGGGTGGGCCGCTGCATTACGCGCGCGAGCGCGGAGTACACGGGATCGTCCAGCGCCTGCAGGAGTTCGAGAATCAACACGGTGAACGGTTCCGTCCGGATGAGGGCTGGCAGTCGCTGATGTCCGCGGAGTCCGAAACGCTATGAGCGGTCCATTACTGCGCATCGAGGACCTGTCGATCCATTTCGGTCCGCACGATGAACCGGTCAAGGCGGTCGAGCATGCGAGCTTCGAGGTCGCGCGCGGTGAGACCGTCGTGCTCGTCGGTGAGTCCGGCAGCGGCAAGTCGATCTCCGCGCTGGCCGCGATGCGTCTGTTGCCGCATGCCGCGCGCGTCGTCAGCGGCAGTGTCGAACTCGACGGTACGGATCTGCTCGCCGTCAGCGAGCGGCAGATGCGTGACATTCGCGGCGGCCGTATCGGCATGATTTTCCAGGAACCGCAATCCTCGCTGAACCCGGTGCTGACGATCGGCAGGCAAATTGGCGAAGTCCTGAGCCGGCACAAGGGCATGCGCGGCGAGCGGCTGCGCGCTCGCGCGATCGAACTGCTCAAGGCCGTGGAAATTCCGGAACCCGAGCGCCGCTATGGCGAATATCCGCATCAGTTCTCCGGCGGCATGAAACAGCGCGTCATGATTGCCATCGCGATGGCGGCGGAGCCCGCACTGCTTATTGCCGACGAGCCGACCACGGCGCTCGATGTAACCGTGCAGGCCCAGGTGCTCGAATTGCTGCGCAAGCAGCAGCGGGAAACGGACATGGGGATACTGTTCATTACGCACGATCTCGGGGTTGCCTATCAAATGGCCGATCGGATCGTCGTAATGAAGAACGGTGGTGTCGTCGAATCCGGCCCGCGCGACGAATTTTACCGCGCGCCGCAGCACGCCTATTCGAAGCAACTGTTCGACGCCTTGCCGAGCCGGGAGAAGCGGCAACGTGAAGGCCTCGACCTGAGCATCACGAATCCGCAGCCGGTGCTCGAAATCACCGATCTGAAAGTCCACTATGCGATCAGGCGCGGGGTCTTCAAGCGCATCGTCGGTCACGTCAAGGCCGTCGACGGGGTCAACCTGACGGTCAACCGCGGGACGACGGTTGCGGTCGTCGGCGAATCCGGCTCCGGTAAAACGACGATGGGCAAAGGCATCCTGCGCCTGCTGCCGGTCTCGGGCGGTAGCGTAAGCTACAAGGGGCGCGATCTCGCGAGTCTCAGCGCAGCGGAAATGCGCGCGTATCGCTCCGACCTCCAGGTTGTTTTTCAGGATCCCTATTCCTCGATGAACCCGCGCATGATGGTCGCCGACATTATTCGCGAAGGCATGGTGGCGCAGGGGATCGGTGGCAACCGTGTGGCCCAGGAGGCGCGGGTAGACGAACTGCTGCGCCAGGTCGGGCTCGAGCCGGCGCACAAATTCCGCTACCCGCACGAGTTCTCCGGCGGCCAGCGCCAGCGCGTGTGTATCGCGCGCGCGCTCGCGGTGGACCCCGATGTGATTATTTGCGACGAGCCGACGAGTGCGCTCGATGTGTCGGTACAGGCACAGATCCTCGAACTGTTGCGCGATCTGCAGCAACGCCTCGATTTGAGTTACGTGTTCATCACCCACAATCTGAGTGTCGTGGCCTACATCGCGCACTACGTCGCGGTGATGTACCAGGGCGAAATCGTCGAACAGGGTCCGATCGACGCCATTCTCGATTCCCCGCAACACCCTTACACGCAAAAACTTCTCGCCGCGATTCCGCAGATCGGCGAACCCCGCGTCGCTTGAGGCGACCCTGCCGGCAGCGCGCGCTCGCCGTCTCCGCGTCACGGAGCGGTTGAGCCATGGCGGGCGCCGGGTCGTTCCGACTCGCTGACGTCGGTCGCCTGCTCACCGTGGCCTGGCCGCTCGTGCTGAATAACCTGTTCAACATCGGGGTCAACGTAGCCGATACGGTCATGGCCGGGCGACTCGGCGCGACGCAACTCGCGGCGGTCGCGCTCGGCTCGAGTATCTGGATCACGATTTTCCTTGCCGGCCTCGGGGTGGTCATGGCGATAGGACCGACCGTGGCACAACACTTCGGTGCCGGGCGGCTCGACGAAATTGGCCGTGATGTCCGTCAGGGTTTGTGGCTCGCGCTGTTGATCGCGATGCCGGTCGTGCTCGTCCTGCGCAATTTCGAGCCGGTGATGCGCTGGATGGATATCGAGCCGCTCGTCGCGCATCTGGCCCAGGGTTATCTCGATGCGATTTCGCTCGGGGTCGTTGGATGCTACTGGTACCACTGTCTGCGGCAAATGAACGAAGGACTCGGCCGGACGATACCGATCATGGTGATCATGGGAACGTCGCTGCCGATCAATGTCGCGCTGAACTACATCTTCATGTACGGGGAATTCGGCGCGCCACGGCTCGGCGCCGTCGGCGCCGGGCTCGGCAGCGGCCTCACGTTCTGGTGTATGTGCGTGTTCATCGGTGTCTACACGTCACGGCACCGGTTTTATCGCCAGTTCCGGCTCGATGCCGCGCCGGGCATGCCTTGCTGGCGCGACATGCGCCAACTGCTGGCCATTGGCCTGCCGATCGGCGGGTCGTTCATGCTGCAGGCCGGTCTGTTTACCGTGGTTGCACTGATCATGGGGTCGTTCGGTACGATCGTCGTCGCGGCCCATGCCGTGACCCTGAATTACGCGAGCCTGATCTTCATGATCCCGCTCGGCATCGCGATGGCGACGACTGCGCTCGTTGGCCAGGCGACCGGCCGTGGTGATCTGTTTGCGGCGCGCAGACTGGGTTTCGCCGGCATTGGTTTGTGCGGCGCACTCATGTGCCTCAGTGCCGCGCTGACGATCGTTCTCGCAACCCCCATTGCCCGGTTGTACACCCCCGACCCGGACGTGGTGGCGCTGTCGTCATCCCTGCTCATGATCGCCGCGGTCCTGCAGATCGGCGACGGTACGCAGGTGACGGCGGGTGGGGCGCTGCGTGGCCTCAAGGACACCCGGATCCCGTTTCTGATCAACGCCGTCGTGTACTGGGGCGTCGGCTTTGGCGTCGCCTATTTCTGCGGCGTGCATCTCGGTTACGGCGCGCGCGGGGTGTGGCTCGGGCTGTGTTGTTGTTTGTGGGTCGCCGCGGTCGTACTGAGCCTGCGCTTTTATGCCGTCATGGGCGCGTTGATCAAAAATGCGCCAAACCCCGCTGTCGTGCGCGCTTAAGTCGCCGGTTCGCGCATCGTGACGAATTCCTCGGCCGCGGTCGGATGAATGCCGATCGTGCGGTCGAATACGGCCTTCGTCGCGCCCGCTTTCAGCGCGATCGCGATCCCCTGGATCGTTTCTCCGGCGTCGGGGCCGACCATATGCACGCCGACAACGCGATCGCTCGCGTCGTCAACGATCAGCTTCATCAGGGTTTTCTCGTCGCTGCCCGAGATCGTGTGTTTCAGCGCGGTGAATGACGATTTATAGATCGTAATGGCGCCGAATTTTTCCCGCGCTTCCGCCTCCGTGTACCCCACCGAGGCGAGGCTCGGCTGGCAGAACACGGCGCTCGGAATAAACTCGTAATCAACGGGCTTGTCGTCCTTGCCGTACAGGTCCCAGGCGAGCGCCATGCCTTCGGCGAGCGCAACGGGAGTCAGATTGACCCGATCGGTGACGTCGCCGATCGCGTAAATGGAGTCGACGTTTGTCGCGTAGCGTTCGTCGACGATGATCGCGCCGCTGTCGCGCAGCGCGACTCCGCAGGCCTCGAGCCCCAGGTTTTCCGTCAACGGCCGGCGTCCCGTTGCGTACATGACGACGTCGCATTCGAGCGTCGTGTTGTCGTTGAACGTCACCGTCAAACCGTCATTGCCTTTGGCGATTGCGGCGACGTCGGTTCCGAAGCGTACGTCCACGCCTTTCTTCGGAATTTCAACGGCGAGAAACTCACGTGCGTCGTCGTCGAAACCGCGCAGGAACAACGGGCCGCGATACGCCAGCGTCGTCTTGCTGCCGAGACCGTTGAAGATGCCCGCGAATTCGACCGCGATATAGCCGCCGCCGACAACGAGCACGCGTCGCGGCAACTCGGGCAGGAAGAACGCCTCGTTCGACGTGATCGCATGTTCCTTACCGGGAATATCGGGCACGAACGGCCACCCCCCCACCGCGACGAGGATCCGCTCGGCGGTAACGTGCTGGCCATCGACCGCGACGGTATGCGGGTCGACGAGCGTGGCGCGTGCATTGAAGATCGTCGCTCCGGCGTTCGTGAGCAGTCGCTCGTATATGCCGTTGAGGCGGCTGATCTCCTTGTCCTTGTTCGCGATCAGTCGTTTCCAGTCGAACGAATCGGGGCTCACATTCCAGCCGAACCCGGCGGCGTCTTCGAATTCCTCGCGGAAATGCGACGCATAGACGAGCATTTTTTTCGGTACGCAGCCGACGTTTACGCAGGTGCCGCCCATGTAACGGTCCTCGGCCACGGCGACGCGGGCACCGAGCCCTGCGGCCATGCGCCCTGCGCGAACGCCGCCGGATCCTGCGCCAATGACGAATAAATCATAATCATACTGAGCCATGCGAAAACTACCCGAGCGAAATTCTCCAGGGGACAAGGATACTGTAATTCGCCCGGCACCGGCGCGCCGCACCGGTTCACAAGTTGTCGCGACCGTCCTAAGATTGGCGCTCGCCCACCTCACGCCCGAGGGTGTATTCGATGGCTGACAAACCGGCTCTGAGTCGTGATGCAAAGCTCGACCGCGTTGTCGCGCAGGCGCGACGTGATCGCGAAGCGCGTGAACTCGGGTACCGCGAACGAGCATTGAAGCTGTACCCGTGGATCTGCGGCCGCTGCTCGCGTGAATTCACGCGGGAGAATCTGCGCGAACTCACGGTGCACCATCGCGATCACAACCACGACAACAACCCGGAAGACGGCAGCAACTGGGAACTGCTGTGCCTGTACTGTCACGACAACGAACACCAGCGCCTGCTCGAAGGCGCGCACGGTTCCGGCGCACGCGAGGGCGGGCAGGCCGTCGCGACGCACGCGCCGTTTGCCGCGCTCGGCGATTTACTGAAAAAGTAGGCCTGCGACCGTGGCGTCCGCCGCGTCGGGGTAATAAAAAGACAATGACGCCGTGAGCGTCGCGGAGACACGCGAACAACGCGGTTCCCGGACGAAACAGGAGAGCGAGATGAAACTCTACGACTGCGCGATTGCGCCAAACCCGCGCCGGCTACGGATATTCCTGGCGGAGAAGGGCATCGAGATCCCGAAAATCGAGGTCGACCTGCTCAACGGGGAGAATCTGCAGCCGGAATTTCTCGCGCTGAATCCACGTGGCCTCGTACCAACGCTCGAACTCGATGACGGCACGCGCTTCGACGAAGTCATGGCGATTTGCCGTTATTTCGAGGAACTCCATCCGGAGCCACGTCTGCTCGGGCGTACACCTGTGGAGCGCGCGCTCGTCGAATCGCAACAGCGCAAGGTGGAATTCGACGGCATGATTGCCGGTTCCGAGGTGTTTCGGAACCAGAACCCGGCATTCGCCGCCCGCAGCCTGCCCGGCACCGGTGGTAAGCCGACGAACGCGATCCCCGCACTCGTCGAACGCGGTACCGCGACGCTGCAGCGGTTTTTCGCGGATCTCGAACAGACCCTGTCGGATCACGCGTTTTTGGTCGGTGATGCATTTACGATGGTCGACATTACGGCGTTTTGTGCGATCGACTTCGCGGGCTGGTCAGATATCGCGATCCCCGCCGGCAATACCGCAACGCGGGCCTGGTACGACCGCATCGCGGCACGCGACAGCGCGACCGCCTGAGCCCGGATTCGACGCGGTGAGTTCTTTACTGGACCTCACCGATTTCGCACAGGTTCGCGCGGGCTTCTCGCGCGACCGGCTATGGGAGCTGTTCGACGGCAATCGTGACACGATGAACCTCGCGCACGAATGCCTCGACCGCCATCGCGGGTGCGGGCGCGCGGTCAGCGTTGTGCACGCGGACGGCGAGCTGGAACATCTCGATTACACAGAACTCGCCGAGGCGAGCAGCCGTTTCGCGAACTGGCTCGAGCACCGCGGCGTGGAAGCAGGGGAACGGGTCGCGGTGATCCTCGAACCGGGGCGTGCGTTCTATACGTGTCTGTTCGGTGCCATCAAGCGCGGCGCCATCGCCGTGCCCATGTTCACGTTGTTCGGACCCGAAGGGCTGGCGCTGCGGATCCGCGACTGTAGCCCCACGCTCGTTATCACCGCGGACAATGCGACCGATCTGAAACGGCAGTTTCCCGCACTCGGGATCATCGAGATCGGCCCGGCGTTCGACGCCGAGCTGGCACGTTGTCCACACCACTACGAGGCGGCAACGCAGGCCGATGATCTTTGTGTATTCCAGTACACCTCGGGGACGACGCGCGAACTTCCCGAAGCAGTACGTCATACCCAGCGCTCCGTCGTGACGCTGATGATCGCGGCACTGTACGGCAGCGGCTTGCGCCCCGGGGATCGCTTTTTCTGCCCGTCCTCACCGGCGTGGGGCCACGGTCTGTGGCACGGCACGATCGCGCCACTTGCACTCGGTCTGCACGTCGGTGCCTACGCCGGCAGGTTCGATCCGCTGCGTCTGTTCGCGGCGCTCGAACAACTCGGCACGAACAACCTGGCGGCCGCGGCAACGGTTTACCGTCTGCTCAAGAATTCCGGCGCACGCGACAATTACCGTATCGCGCTGGAGAAATGCACGTTCACCGGCGAACCGCTGGATGCGCACACGTTCGACTGGATCGCCGATGCCTTCGGTGTTGCACCCGGCAGCATGTACGGGACCACGGAAGTCGGCGTGATCATGGTCGACTACCCGGGCTATCGCGGGCACACGGTACGTCGGGGGGCGCTCGGCAAACCCGCGCCGGGTAACGAGGTTGCGGTTCTCGATGCCGCGGGAGCGCCGGCCGCCGTCCGCGAGATTGGTGAGATCGCGGTGAAACGCCGCGACGCCTGGTTTCGGGTCAAGGATTTCGGTTGGGTCGACGAGGACGGGTATTTTTATCATGCGGGGCGAGCGGACGACGTGATCATTTCGGCGGGCTGGACGATGAGCGCGGTGGAAATCGAGAACTCGCTGCTTCAGCACGCAGCCGTCGCGGAAGCCGCCGTTATCGGCGTGCCGGATCCGCTGCGCGGTCAGATCGCGCGCGCCTACATCGTGTCACGCCGCGGGGAGTCTGCGACGGTAGCGGATCTGCAGCACCACCTGCAGTCGCAATTGTCGCGCCACGAATATCCGCGCGAAATCGAATTTATCGACGAACTGCCGAAGACGCCGGCAGGAAAAGTTAACCGGAAAGCCCTACGGGATCGCGCCGCGGCGCGACCCTGAGTGCACCTTCATTACGTAAGCAACGGTTGTCCAGTATGAGCAAATCACTACAGCGCGAATTCACCGGCATTACGCCAGCGGCTCTCGACGACCTGCGCAAACGGATCGGGGTGCGGATCGGGCACACGCTCGAGCCGTGGTGCTACGAGGCGACGCGCGACAATATTCGGCACTACGCGCACGGGATCGGCGACGACAACCCGCTGTGGTGCGACCCCGACTACGCGCAAAAAACGCGCTACGGGGGGATCATCGCGCCGCCGTCGTTCATTTTCGCCTGCAGCCGTATTATCAGCGGCTACGTTGGTGGCTTGCCCGGAGTACACGCGATGTTTGCCGGTTGCGATTTCGCGTGGAAGAAACCGATCCGGCGCAATGCCGTATTGACGACCGAGGCTTACCTGAAAGACCTGATCGAACACGATACACAGTTCGCCGGGCGTTCGATCCAACAGGTCTATCACGTCGACTTCTTCGACGAAACCGGCGACCAGCTCGCGAGTGCGGATTCCTGGTGTTTTCGTACGGACCGCGATATCGCCCGCGAGAGCGGCACGAAGTACACCGCGCTGAAGAACCGCGAACAGCGCGTCTACACGCCCGAGGAACTCGCGCGTCACAACGCCCTGTATGAGAACGAACGCATTCGCGGCGCCGAACCGCGTTATTTCGAAGAGGTCGCCGTCGGCGACACGCTGCCGACGATGGCGAAGGGGCCGATGACGGTTACAGGGTTTATCTGCTACGCCCAGGGTTGGGGCGGCTTGTATATTCGCGCAAACAAACTCGCCTGGCAGATGCAGTCCCGGCATCCGGCAACCGGGATCGCCAACCGCTTCGGAATCCCCGATTGTCCGGAACGCGTTCACTGGGAGGAAGAGTTCGCGCACAAGGTCGGCGCGCCGGGTGCCTACGATTACGGACCGGAGCGCTGTTCCTGGATGTCGCATGCGATTACGAACTGGATAGGCGACGATGCGATGCTGACCGCGCTGACCACGGAGATCCGGCGTCATAATCCCGCCGGTGATCTGCTCACGATCGACGGCCGCGTCGTCGCGAAGCGCGAGGAGGGCGAACACAAGCTCGTCGATTTCGAACTCGAAGCCGTGAATCAGGACGGCGAACTGTCGTGCCG
>CAXBJY010000094.1:0-19374 GCA_963976285.1 uncultured Gammaproteobacteria bacterium | reverse complement strand
CCCCCGTGCGTCGTGCACCACACTCGTGCAACCATCCGCGTAATTGACCGCCAGTACCGCGCATTAAACGCGCGTGCGGCGTACGACACCGCAACAACTCAAAGCGCGCGCATCGAACACCGCAGTGCGATTCGGGAGCCAATGCGGGATCTCCCCATTGTCTGCTTTGTGGGCCCGCGTACCTGGTTCAGCGTCGGCGCGGAACGGGGGTCATCGTGGCTGCGCCCAAACCGAGGTGATCCCGCAACGTGGATCCCGCATAGTCCTTGCGGAACAGTCCGCGTCGCTGCAGTTCCGGCACGACCATGTCGACGAACTCCTCAAACGCCCCCGGGGTATGCCAGGACGAGATCATGAAGCCGTCGCATTCCTCGTTATCAAATGCCGCCTCAATCTGATCGGCGACCTGCGCGGGGGTGCCGATAAACTGCGGCAGAATGATCCCCTGCGCGTACCAGCGGCCGATGTCGCGCAGCGTCAATTCACCCGTGAGGCTCGCGCTGCGGGCGGTTGCCAGGAGTCCTTTCGATCCCGGGGCATCGATATCGCCGAACTTGTCGTCAAGCGAATATTGCGAAAAATCGTGGTCCGTGTGATTCGACAGCGTGATCAGGCCGGCGATCGGATCGGCCATCTCGTTGTGAAACGCATGCTTTTCACGTGCCTCGGCTTCGCTCTTGCCAACGAACGGCAGCATCGCGGGAAGGATCTTGATTTTCGACGGGTCGCGTCCGAAATTCGCCGCGCGGGCCTTGATATCGGCGTAGTAAGACCGACGGCGCTCCGCGGACGGTTCGATCTCGAAAATCAACTCCGCCCAGCGCGCGGCGTAGTCGCGGCCGCGATCGGACGAACCCGCCTGGATGATTACCGGGCGGGACTGCGGTGAGCGGGGAACATTAAGCGGACCGCGCACTTTGAAATGAGGCCCGACGTGGTTGACCTCATGAACTTTCGCGGGGTCGGCGAACGTCCCGGTCTCCCGGTCGCGAACAAGCGCCCCCGGTTCCCAGCTGTCCCACAGCTTGAAACAAAGTTCGAGATACTCCTCCGCGCGGTCGTAGCGAAGATCGTGGTCCATCATGTCGTCGTGGCCGAAGTTCTGCGCCTCCGCTTGCGCAAGCGAGGTGACGACATTCCACGCCACGCGTCCCTGGGACAAATGATCGAGCGTGGCGAACGTCCGCGCGATGTCATACGGCGCGTAATAGGACGCCGATTTCGTCACCGCAAGGCCCAGGCGCTCGGTCGCCGCGATCAGGGCGGTCACGACGAGGGTCGGGTCGAGACCGAAAGCGCCTTGCGAGCCGCGCTCGACGGTACCCTCGATAGAATCGCCGTACCGACGCGGGACCGCGAGTACGTCTGCAAAGAACAGAAAATCGAACTTGCCACGTTCGAGGATGCGGGCAATTTTCTCGTAGTACGACAGATCGAGTGCGTCACCGTCCGATTGCGGGTGACGCCACGCGACGTGGCTGTGTGTCACCTGGGAAGCAATCATGAACCCGGCGAGATGTAAGCTTCTTTTCATCGAGGATACCGTTTGAATACTGGACTAGAAGCGGTCTCAAAAATAGAGGGTGTCGCGTTGCAACCCTTCGGGCCGGGGCCATTTTTGCGCACTCCGGCGTTACTCATCGCTCATTTAGCCCGGCTAAACTACGCTCTTCGTGCCTTGGATTGCGCAAAAATGACTCCCGGCGAGACACCCTCTATTTTTGAGACCGCTTCTGAAAGAATACTGGCTGTTCGACCCCGACCGCATGCATTTTTGCGCGAATGCAGTTTGACTCAGCAACGGGGGTAAGCCGCGTGATGTGATTTTCCCGGCTTCGAGAGAGAAATCGGGGCATCCCGGATTAACGGACGGAAATATCGTGGCGTGAGGTAGCACGGTCGCGGCGGCCCGCTGTTAGCGGACGTGCCGTCAATGGAAATATCGGGACGTCCCGCCTTAAATGGCCAGGCCCCGGGGCGTGATGTCAGCCGGTCACGCCATTGTCCTTGCGATTGACACGGCTGGTTCTGCAGTAATCGCGCGTGCCGTCAACGACATCGCAATCACTCAACGCAGCGGAGTCGAACGCTCGATCACGAACGCCGGAAAAATGCGGGATGCCTCCATTATTATTTATTACTCCGTGTCGGGTCGCACGCTTACTTCCACAAACGCGTCAAACGCCGACTGCCCCGTACTGAACGGAAACAACTTCGTTGCCGCATCCGGAATCGCCGCGGCGCCGGCGGTTAAATCGTTCAGACCCGGCCAACCATCGTGAATCCACAACGTTCCCGGCAGTATTTTGTCGGTGACATTGGCGTGGGCATCGAACGTGCCGCGTTCGTTATATACCGTGATGGGGTCGCCGTCGGCGATATCGCGTGCCAATGCGTCACCCGGTGCGATCCACAGCGCCGGGCGTTTGTCGCGCCGGGCCAGGGAAGGCAACGCGCGGCCGCTGTCATAGAACGCGTGGAAATGATTGATTGTTCTGCCCGTGCGCAGCTCGAGCGGGAAGTCCTTACTGCCCGCTCGCGGGGTATGGACGGGCAGCGGCGAGCAGCCGCTGTCCGCGGCTTGCTTCGAGTAGAACTCAATTTTGCCCGAGGGCGTCGTGTAGCGGTGGTCGGTATGCGCGACATGCGAGATTTGCAGCTCCGCCATGCCGCCGTTTGCGCGCAGCGATTCGATGCTGGCGTGCCCGGTTGCCGGGTGATCGAGAACGGCATCGATGTGGCCACCGTCGTCGTGCCACGGGTAGAACCCGTCGAGACCGACGCGCTCGGCGAGGTCGCGAATAATGCTCGTCATCGAGCGTGCCTCACCGGCAGGTTCGAGGATCTTGTCCATCAAGTAGACGTGCGTGGCTGTTGCCTTGGCACCGTGATCTTCGAGCCACGTGGTCCCCGGCAAGATGATGTCGGCGTAGCGCCGGCTCGTGTCATTCATGAACAGATCGTGGCTTACCACGAGATCCATCTGCGCCATCCCCCGCCCGATTCGCGCGGCGTCGGCAAACGACGTGGCGAAATCGGACCCGAACAGCAACAGGGTGCGAACATCGCCGGCTTCGAACGCGTCGATAATCGCGGACATTTGCATCGGGACGTAATTGCCCGGTGGCCGGGCGTCGAAATTCGTAATTTCGTTGAAACCATAACCTTGCGGCAGGCCGGCGTGGCGCGGCCCGAATCCGGTGCCGGGTTTGCCGAGTTTGCCGGTGAGGCCGGGCAGGCACGAGATGGCACGCGCCGCTTCCCAACCGTTCGCGTCCTTATGCATCGATGCGCCGCCGATAAGAATCATGGCGCGTTCCGTACGGGCGTAATCGCGCGCGAAATCCGCGATCCGGTTCGCCTCGACCCCGCAGATTTCCGCGGCCCATTGCGGGGTGAGTGGTGCGACATGGGCGCGTAACTCATCAAAGCCGAGCGTATGCAGTGCCACGAATTCGGCGTCGTAGAGATTCTCCGCGATGATCACGTGCATCATCGCGAGTGCCAGCGCGGCGTCGGTGCCGGGTTTGACGATAAACCGGTCGTGCGCGGAACGACAGGCATCGCTCATGCGCACATCGAGCGCAACGACCCGGGCGCCGCGCTTTTTTGCCTGCGCGATGTGGCGTGCCGTGTTCGGCTGGCTCGCGTGGTTCGAACCCCATTGCACGATCAGATCCGCGTTTTCGCCCATGTCCTCTTTTGTGTTGATCTGCATCGCGCCGGTCAGCCCCACCCCGAAGCCGCCAAGGCCCCAGCAGATCATGCACGTATCCCACCACTGGCAGCCGTACATGTTGGCGAAGCGCAGGGCCAGATACAGGTTCGCCAGGGGGCCATAATCGTTTGACAGGACCCCGTGGCCGGGCCAGATGGCAACGCTTTCGCGTCCCACGGACTGCATCGAATCAACAATACGCCGCAGGGCCTCGTCCCAACTGATTTCGTACCACGAGTCCTCGCCCCGCACATCGCGAGCCAGGGGCTTGAGCACGCGACGCGGGTTGTCCATGATTTCCCGGGTGGCGAGACCGCGCACACACAGAAACCCCTCGCTATCAGGGTTGCCCTTGTCGCCGCGCACGTTCACGAGGCGATTGTCTTCGATGTCGACTTCCATGCCGCAAAACGTCGGGTGGCAATTCATCGGACACATTGTGCGGGCGGTGCGGGTGCGGGGTGCGGACATAGCAGATTTCTCCCGGATGGCGGTCAAACGTATTGACGGTTACGCGAAAAAACAGGGTGCGTCGCGGGACACCCGTACGGTATCGCGTCCTCATACGATATGACCGGGGATTCAGAAGTCAATGCTGTCGCCCGAGCGCTGCCGCGTACGTTGAAAATATCGGGACACCCACGGAAATATCGGGGCGAAATATCGAAATATCGGGACACCCCACGGAGATATCGGAAATACCGGGACACCCACATTAAAAAATGAAATCCCACGGCGTTGCGGAGTCGGAGCGCGCGGTCGTCCACGCGATTGGCGGGTTGGAAGTGGTACCGCGCTGTACGCTAATTCGGCGCGAGGTCTCGAATTATACGATCCGAAGGAAATGCGACCTGTCCTGGGGTTGGTACTTGAATTTCGAGCGCCGAATCGGCCAGCCACGCGGACAAATCCTGAACATTGGCTACCAAGGAGAAGTCACCTCAGCTTAATCGCCTCCTTTCCATGACATTCAAGACCTGGCCCCGAACTCAGAAGCACCCCGGCAGGTCCCCCGGGAAGCAGAATTCAGTCGGCATTGACGCGTTGTCATGAGCGCAGGAGATCCATCCACGCTATCGGGTCGGCCGCTGGGCGGAACGATCGGGCTCACGGAGACGAGACTTGGCGGGGTCTGGTTGCTGTTGTCCATCTTGACGGGCAACAAGCGTTGTCAGTGGACGGATTTTCGGGTCGCCGCTCTACGGCCACCACAATCTATGCCAGCGTTGAACTCGCGCACAGGCCGGAACCGGGCCGCCCGGGCTTTAATCGCGCCCGATTTTCCCGCTCGCTCGTGTCCGATCATGAAACTCGCGACGTCCGACCCGGAAGCAGATGCTCTGTGTCAGAGCGCCCCGCACCGCCGCTCTCCCCGGCGTCGGCCCAGGCGAATCAGCACACCGAGTGCAGGAAGCAGCACCAGCAGCGGCGCGGGCAAGGGAACGACGCTCGAAACGCCGTAATTGATGTTGTTGATCCCGATCTCGTCGCCAAAACCGATCACGACGTGCAGTGTCTCGGCGCTCAGCAGGTCGAGGTCGACGTGTGAAGACGAGCTGGTCGAGACGCTGAACAGCCCGGTATCAAACAGCGTCCCGGTAAAATCCGCGTCCCACACGGTGACCTGCGCCGTCTGACCACTCGAGTAAGCGCCGATATCAAAGCCCACGAGCTTGACGAAACGCCCCGGTTCGGGCGCAAAGCTGAGCAGCATCGGCGCGGAGCTGCCATTCGGATAGCCGACAGCCGCAAGATCGCTGTAGCCGGAGCCCCATTTCAGGATGCCGCCCAGGATTGGCGGCGGGCCGCCGGCCGGCAGTCCGAACAACGTGTAATGCGAGACGTCGAGCCCGTCGAGGTCGCCACTTTCCTGCGGGATCGCAGCGAAATTCCCCAAGCCGAGTTCCTCGATCCGAAGCGTGGTCATCTCGAACGGCGCCGCGCGGGCGTTCGCCAGTGCAAGCAGTAGCACTAAGCAAGCAGCCAGTCGGTCCATATTCGGCACTCCATACCTGAATTACTCCCTGAATCTACCGATGACGCGCGCCGGGCAAACTGATGACGATCAAGCGTAAAGGAAATAATCAAAGGAATTCAGGCCCGAGCGGCGGCAGGAGGAACACAGTCGGTCCCATCGGCGGATCGGATATCGGCGACACGCTTGATTCCGTCGCTTGCGCGTTTTCGCGGCGAGATGCCGTTATGCGTGCGATCGGCCTGTCGTGTTATTCAGGCGGGTTTGGCCCGGTACGCATTGACGCGCCGAACGAAAACGGCGACATCCCACATTAAATGGCTAACTTTCGTCGCGTTGTGCGGCACGGCGAGCGCGGCTGTCCACACGGTTGATTCGTTCATAGTAGCCCGCCGAGATCTGTCCAGCTGCCATCGACATCGCGACAATCAAAAACCCTCGAACGGAACTTAACCGTGCGAATGGCGAGAAAATTCGGGACGTCCCATTTTCTGCGGACGCGCCTACGTGCGGCTTCGTAGTCCGTTCAGCAGGATTCGCGAGATTTTTTCGGCGATTTCCCGCGACGAATATTCGCCATCCGGGGAGAACCAGCTCGGTACCCAGTTCACCGTGCCCATGAACGCGAGGATCATGAGTCGCGGATTTTCGTCCGCGATACTGCCGTCGCGAATACCGGCATCGACCAGCATGCGGATTTCCTGCGTTACCTTGTCCCGCCCGCGCACGACTTCGAGGCGCTGATCCGGCAGCAATGCGTCGATCTCGATCATCGCGCCGCCCGCAACGTTGCTGTCGAGGTAGTCGGTAATGAACTCAACGAGGAACAGCTCGAGCTTGTCGGCGCCCGTTCCCTGCATGGCGTTCGCGCGGCGTAGCGCGTCCCCGGCAATTTCGTTCGACTGCATGAAGCACTCGAACAGCACTTCGTCCTTGCTTTTCACATACCGGTAAAGCGCCGCCTTGCTCACATTCAACGCCGCGGCAATATCGTCCATCGACGTCGCGTGATACCCGCGCTGGCGAAATTCAATCGCGGCCTGCTTGATCACCGCGCGTCGTTTCGCGGCTCGCACGGCGTCGCGATCCAGCGCTTCGTTGTTCCATGTTTTCATGACGCGGGGTCCGGTTCCTGTGCGAACGGCGGACCGGATTGCCCGCCTGCCGGGAATCTATCATCGTGCGCGCAGAGCGTCACGCACGCACCGCTGCGCGTGGTCCGCCGCCGCAGCGATGCACGGCTAAGCCGGCGAATCCGCGCGCGCGAGGCGTTCGCGGAGTTTCGTTTTCAGGATCTTGCCGTAGTTGCTCTTCGGCAGATTCTCCACGAAGACGTAGTCTTTCGGCCGTTTGAAGCGCGCGATGTTGTCGAGGCACAGCTCGTCGAGATCGGCCGCGGTAATCGTCCGGCCCTCGGCCACGACGACGAATGCCACCACCTCTTCACCCCAATCGGCGTGCGGTCTGCCCACGACGGACGCTTCTGCCACGCGCGGGTCCGTGATCAGGATCTCCTCGATTTCGCGCGGGTAGATATTCGAGCCGCCGCTGATGATCATGTCTTTCGAGCGATCCTTCAGCGTCACGAAACCGTCTTCGTCGAACACACCGATATCGCCCGTATGCAGCCAGCCACCGCGCAGCGCCGCGGCGGATGCTTCCGGGTTGTTCCAGTACCCGAGCATCGTAACGTCGCTGCGAAACAGGATTTCGCCGGGTTCACCGATTGGCAGGTCCCGGTCTTCCGGGTCGACGATCCGCACGTCCACTCCGGTCCTCGCGGTGCCGGTACTTGCAAGTCGTTCCAGGTACCTCGGATGCGATTCGTCCGCATGCGTGGCCTTGCTCATGCCAATGCCGGTCATCGGCGATTCGCCCTGGCCGAAACACTGGTAGAAACAACAACCGAACGTCGACAGCGCTTTGCGTATGTCGTTCAGGTACATCGGCGCCCCGCCGTAGTAAATGGTTTTCAGACTCGTGGCCCGCGCGCTTGCCGCCGCGGGATGATTCGTCATCCGGTTGACCATCGTCGGCGCGGCGAAGAATGTGATGTTGCGATAGCGGGTCATCAAGTCAAAGATTTCGTCGACGTCGAACGCACCGGACGGCGGGATCACGATGTGCGACGCCTTCATCAGGTGCGGCAAGCCGTAAAGCCCGCTCCCGTGTGAAATCGGTGCCGCGTGAATATACGTATCGGTGTGCGAGACGGGGTCGATATCCACGTAATAGCGCCACGCCATCCCCCACAAGTTCCGGTGCGACAGGGTTGCGCCTTTCGGGGTGCCGGACGTGCCGCTTGTATAGAAGATCCAGGCGGGTGATTCGTAATGCGCGTCGAACACCCCGGCTGCGTCGTGCCCGAGCAGTGCTTCGTAGTCGCCGCCGCTGATCTCGAACACGTGATTCAGCGACGGCACGTCCGCTTTGATCCCGTCAATGACGTTAGCGAGTTCAGCGTCGACGAAGCAGGCTTTGGCCCCTGAATTGTCCAGAATATAGGCGAACTCCCGCGCGTGCAGTTTCGCATTGATCGGCACGACGCAGAGCCCGGCCCACCAGCAGGCCAACTGGATCTCGACGTATTCGGGACAGTTCTTCATGGCAATCCCGATCCGATCGCCCGGTTCGACCTGCGTGACTGAATGCACCAGTCCACTGGCCAGACGCGCGACCCGCGCTGCGAGTTCGGCATACGTCGCGTAGCGCAGATCACCCACCGACAGCGCGGGGCGATCGGGATTCAGTTTGGCGACGGGATCGAGAAACGAGCAGATATTCACGGGTAAACCTCCCGGGTCCGGGGCCGCCTGGTGCAGGCGCCTGAGGCGGATCGCTGGTGCACCATGCGCCTAGGCACCGTGACGCGCGAGGATGTTGATGCAGGCAACGGCCTCTTCGTTACGATAGAAACCGCCGCCGTTCTCCGCCAGTGCGAAGCGCGCGCCATCGACCTGGCGCTTACCGGCCTCGTGTCGCAACTGCGTCACGAGTTCGTGAATCTGGCCAAGGCCCGTGGCGCCGATGGGGTGACCTTTGCATTCAAGTCCGCCGGACGGGTTGATCGGGATCGTCCCGCCGATGGTGGTTTCGCCGCGCTCGGCCATGAAACCGCCGTCCCCGTATTCGCAAAAGCCCATATGCTCGATCTGTTGAATTTCTGCGAACGCGCTCGCGTCGTGCACTTCGGCGACGGAGATATCCGCGGGCGAAATACCGGCCTGCTCGTAAGCCTTCGTCGCGGTCAGGCGACAGATCTGTTGATCGAGACGGGTCGCATCACGGTTCGTGCCACCCCCGATTACAGATGCGAGTATTTCGACCGTTCTGCGTTTGTTCGCGCGCAGTTTGTTCAGGCCCGCTTCGTTGCAAACGAGTACGGCGGCGGATCCGTCGCTGATCGGCGCACACATCGCGATCGTGAGCGGCCAGGTGATCAGTTTCGAGTTCAGGACTTCGGCCACCGACATCGGGTTGCGGTACTGCGCGAGGGGATTGAACTGCGAATGGGCGTGATTTTTCGAGGCGACTGCCGCGAGGTGTCTCTCGGTCGTTCCGAACGTACTCATGTGATAGCGCGTCAGATTTGCGTAGACATCCATGAACAGACTGCGTTGCCCGGCGCCGGTCGCTTTCCCGGGGGGGACCGCCACATCTTCACCGAGGCTTTCGAGCCCGGCAGCGGTTTCCCCGGCCGTCGTGACATCCCAGGCGCCGTCGAATACCGAGAAACTCTTCGATTTGTCGGCAACGCACATTTTTTCCGTGCCGACGGCCAGGGCGACGTCGCTCATGCCGGCGCGAATATTCGTATAGGCGAGATGGAATGCCGAGGCTGAACTCGCGCAGGCATTTTCGACGTTCGTGATAGGGGTACGTTCGAATCCCATGTCGCGCAGTGCGATCTGGCCCGGCACCATGTGCTGGCCTTCGAGGTAAGACTGCGTGGCGTTACCAAAAAATGCCACGTCAACATCCGCGACCCCCGCGCCCGCATCGGCCAATGCAGACGTAACCGCCTCGCGGGTCAACGATTTCACCGTGGCGTCCGGGAAGCGTCCAAAACGGGTCATTCCAACGCCGACTACGTAAACTTTATCCATCGAATCTTCTACCTTGTTGCTGTGAATTCATCGGCTTCGATAGCGCGGCCGTGCCATCGGCACCGCTGCGAAACGCTTGTGCTGTCATTGTTCCGGTGCAGACGCTCGTCACGGTGGTGTCACCGCCATAGCGGTGCGTTCTGCGGTCAGTCGCGTACGGGTAATTTCCTGCAATGGGCCTGAGTTGAGTGCTTTCCACTGCGCCGGATCGTGGCCGAATATGAGCTCCGCACCCGCCGCCTGTAGCGCCCGGAATTGACGAAACGTGGCGATCATCTGTTCCGGATCAGAAACGACTTCCCGGATCGGCAAGCGCATGTCTTCGAGCGATTTGCGCATGTAGCACGCGTCTGACGTGATCACGACGTCGCCATCCGGCAAGCGGACCTTGAGCGACTGGTGGCCCGGGGTATGGCCGAACGTCGGAATACACACGACAGTCCCGTCGCCGAACAAATCATGCTCGCCGTCGATCTCGATCCGATCGTGGCCGAGGTCGTAATGGCGCTGCGTGTAATGATTCGCGGCCTGTAAATCCGGTTCCATCGCTGCTGCCCACTCGCGACGCTGAATGACCCAGCGCGCGTTCGGGATCATCGCGTTGCCGCCGCAATGGTCGAGGTGCAGGTGGGAATTAATCAGGTAGTCGATTCCGTTGACCTCGAAGCCGGCATCGTCGAGACGCGCCGCGATATCTTCCCCGGGGACGTATTGCACGGAGGCATAGTCCGCCATCGTGGCCAGGGCCGACCGCACGATATGTTGATCGTGTGATTGCAGGCGCTGCTCGAGTCCGGTGTCGAACAACACCGAGCCTTGCGGATGCTCGATCAGGAAACTCGGGATCGGTATCGCGACTTTTCCTGTTTCGCCCGCGACAAAAAAATGGAAGTCCATCGTGAGAAAACCGCAGGTCATCGCGTAGAGCCGGACACTCATCGTCAACTTCTCCTCGGGTGCTGATTCATGTGAGGCGACACGGGTGGTCCGCGTCCGGCCAGGACGCAACGGCCCGGACCCAGCTTGCGCCGAACCCGCGGACACGGTGTCGAATTCACGGCCCGAGCGAAGGTGCGACGATATTTCGATGAAAGTTACTAAATAGTAACTTTTGTGTCAATTCAGTAATGTTTTGGCGGTCGCCGCAACTTCCGTGGTTAAAAAATCGCCATTAATACCGGATATATGCAGTATTATTGCGGTTTGCGATATCTGTATTCGTTGGTTACTATAGTTACCGATTGGTAACATTTTGGCCGATGAGGCCGCAAGACAGAGCGGGTGCAACGAACCAGAGACAGGAGAACAGCGATGAGTGTGTATCTGATGGCAGGCGTGAACAAACATGACGCGGCGCTTTACGATCAATACGTCGAGAAGGCGATGCCAAGCATCGCCGATCACGACGTGGAGGTTCTCGTGATCAGTGATGCACCGCGAACGGTGGAAGGCGAGAATCCGTATGGCCGTTACGTCCTGCTGAAATTTCGCGACCAGTCGCATTTCGACAAGTGGTACAACTCTCCCGCGTATCAGCAGGCACTGCCGATACGACACAACGCCTCCGAAACACCGTTTATCGTGACGGTGGACGGTTTCTCGCAATAACGATCAGCGGAGTCACCGGTGAGTGGCCCGCGACGCACGGAGGAGGGCATGGGGATGACGAACTACCTGAAGAACGCCTGGTACATGATCGCCTGGGGTCATGAACTCGAAGCCGAACCCTTATGTCGCAAAGCGTTCGGCGAAAAACTCGTCCTGTTCCGGGATGAGTCGGGGCACCCCGCCGCGCTGATCGATCGCTGCCCGCACCGGTTCGCTCCGCTGTCGCGCGGTAACGTGGTCGCGGACGGCATTCAGTGCGGCTATCACGGCCTCACTTTCGCCACGGACGGCCGTTGCATCCGCAACGCGCTCAAGGGGCCGCTGCCGAAAGGCGCGGCGGTCAGGAGTTTCCCGCTGCATGAGCGCGATGAAATCGTATGGTTATGGCCCGGTGATCCGGACGCGGTGGATCCGGATACGATCCCGGATTTCTCCTACATCACCGAGACCCGGCGCAAGAACATCTTCGGGCTTTCTACGATGCAGGCAAACTATCGCCTCGTGATCGACAACCTGATGGATCTGTCGCACGTCGAATTCCTGCACCCGGCCATCGGCGGTGCCCTGTCCGAGAACGGGAAACATGCCGTTAAACACGAGGGGACAACGGTGCACTCGAACTGGCTGTCGGAAAACGTACCGAATACGGTTTCGCTGGAAACCTGGTATCCGACGAACGGCGAACGGATCGATCATCGTTTCGACATGCGCTGGGAGGCGCCGTCGAATATCTACCTCGGGGTGAGTGCCACGCTCGCCGGCCAAACGCGCGAGGAGGGCTTTACGTTACCGAGTGCGCATCTCCTCACCCCGGAAACGGAATCGAGCACGCATTATTTCTGGCACGGTTCCTTACCGGAGGATCACCCGCAGCCGCTCGACGAATTGCGCAAGATCTTCACCGTTGCCTTCGATGAAGAAGACGCGCCGATGCTGGAAGCCGTTCAGGAATCGATGGGCGACGCAGACAGGTTCTGGGAGTTTGAGCCCGTCATGCTGCACACCGACTCCGGGGCGCTACGCGCGCGGCGCGAACTCGACAGGCTGCTTGCCGCGGAATCGAAGTAGCCGCTTGGAATCTCCGGGTCAGGTCTTGAATCTTGAGTTCCGGGTTCCGAATCGGCCAGGCATTCCGACGAAACCTGAAATTGTTTGCAACGCACTACCACCTCAGACCGATCATTTCCTTGCCCTCAAAATTCAAGACCTGACCCCGGACTCAAATCGAGCCGTATCCAGTTCATCGCCCGCGCAGCGGTGCGACCGATTGCCGCGCCATTGCGCCGTGACGGGAACGCAGAATTCACCGCGTCCCGTATGCGCACGATGGCGCCCGGAACGTACCCGCACAGGCCGCCTATTGCGCTATGCACGGCAGCGGACGTAGGATCCGCCGCGTGGTGAAACCGCGCCTGTAATCCGATCAAAACCCGCCCGCCTTTCGCGCCCGGGTGCGCCGTGTTTGCCACGACCTTCCCGCTGCTTCGGTAAGCTCACGTAGCCACCTTGTCATTCGTTACCCGCGTCACCGCCGCCGCGCCGGCGGGCGTGACCTCGCTGCCGCTAGCGGCTTTGCGAGTTCCATCGACCGCCACACGAACGTCATCGTTTGTCGAGCCGGCGCTTACCGCGCGCGGGCGGCTTACGTTTCAGTGGGCCGCTCGAACCCGTCGGCCGTCGGACCACGGGCGTGTTCGCACCGCTTGTCTATCCGTTTTTAACCCATGACCGCGACCACAATTCACGCGGCGTGCATCGATCCGCGCTGTCGATAACCAACGGCGCACCCACTGTCCAATGAAGGACGTACCTGTGAAGAATCAGACTGAACCAAGAAACATTCCTTTCCTGCATCGCGCCTCGGTGTCTGTCGCCGTTGGCCTGTCGATGATCATCGTCGTCGGCTCGATGCTGTCGCTCGCAACCCGGGGCCTGAATCTGGGCCTCGATTTCACCGGCGGTACGATCGTCGAGTTCAATGCTCCCGAAGCCGTAGAACCGGCGAGCGTGCGCGCGTCCCTCGCGGCCCGGGGTTATGCCGACGCGACGGTGCAGGCCGCCGACGGTGGCCGCTTGATCATCGTGCGCTTACCGCCGGCCGCGAGCGCACAACCGGATGCCCCCGAGCGGATTGCAGCGATCCTGCCACAGGCGACGGTGCAGCGACTCGATGTGGTCGGCCCGCAGGTGGGCGATGAATTGCGCGAGGACGGTGGCCTCGCGATGCTCTATGCGACGGGCGGTATCGTGGCCTATCTCGTACAGCGGTTTAACTGGCGATTCAGCCTCGGGGCGACGGCCGCGACCCTGCACGACGCGCTCGTGATACTCGGCTTCTTCTCGTTTACGGGGATGACGTTCGACCTTGCCATCGTCGCCGGCGTACTCACCGTGATGGGGTACTCACTGAACGACACGATCGTGATCTTCGACCGCGTGCGTGAGACCGCGCGGGGTCTCGTCGGGCGTGACCCGGTTGAACTGTTCAATGCCGCGATCAATCAGACGCTGTCGCGAACGCTGATCACGTCCGGCACGACGCTCGTCGTCGTGCTGTCGATGTTCATGCTCGGTGGCGAGACGCTGCGCGGTTTTTCCGTCGCCCTGATTGTCGGCATCGTCAGCGGTACGTATTCAACGCTGTACATTGCGAGTCCCGTGACGCTCGCGCTCGGCTATCGCGGTGCGACGATCGACCCACGCATGCCGGACGCCGACGGCGTGCCGGATGAGCGCCCCTGAAAATATCGAAATATCGGGACATCCCGCACTAAGGCCCGCAATTTCACGACGTGGTGCAACCCTGTCTGCGGCGGTTCACGCGCCTGACCACTCGGTAGTGAAAGTGCGCGGTGATCCGGCGAGTTTTGAATTGAGCG
Organism: uncultured Gammaproteobacteria bacterium; assembly: GCA_963976285.1. Classification (GTDB taxonomy): domain Bacteria; phylum Pseudomonadota; class Gammaproteobacteria; genus UBA11873. Next base: position 5,088 of record CAXBJY010000094.1, on the reverse strand, counting down.
TGTGATGACCCGAAGCTTGCACATCGAACGTCGCGGCATGGGCAGCGGATCTATGCGGGATGTCCCCATTATTCCGACGCTGCGAGACCCGCGCGGCCTGGCGGCCGTGAACCCGGACCCTGGCGGTCGTTGTGCTTGTCTAATTGCACAATCCTCCACCCGCACGACGTAACACCTCGCGTAAGCGTGGCACCGCGAAATCCAGGAAACAGCGCATCTTCAGCGGCATCTGGCCGCGCGAGGCATGCACAAGGTGCACGGGCTGGGGTTCCGGTTCGTAGTCCTCGAGCACAAGGCGGAGTTCGCCGGCCTCGAGTGCGCCGGCCACCTGGTAGTACAGCAGGCGCGCAACACCGACCCCATGGACGGCCGCGGCGGCGGCAGCCTCGGTGCCCGACACCGACAGGCGCGGAGTCACCGGTACTTCGAGCGCGGCGGACTTGCCGGGCGCGCAAAAGCGCCATGACGACGACAGGATCGGCGCGTCGACGGTGATGCAGGGCAGGTCGCGCAGCACGTCCGGTTGCCCCGGAACCCCATGCCGTTCAAGCAGCGCGGGGCTCGCGCAGACCACCGTGCGCATGTCGCCGACCTGGGTCGCGACCATCGTGCTGTCCGGCAGACGGCTGATGCGCACGGCCATGTCGACGTGGTCCTCGACGATGTCGACGTTGCGATCGGTGAGTGACAGCCGGACGTTGATCTCGGGATATTCGTCGAGGAATGCCGCGACCACCGGGAGCACGTGCAGGCGGCCGAACATGACCGGCGCGGTGACGGTGAGCGCGCCGCGCGGGGTCGTGTACTCGCCGGCGGCCTCGCGTTCAGCGTTGTCGACGTCTTCGAGGATGCGCCGCGCGGCGGCGACGTAGGCGACCCCGGCATCCGTCAGGGTGAGTCGGCGGGTGGTGCGGATCAGCAACCGCGCCCCGACCACTTTTTCGAGATCCGAGACCTTGCGGCTGAGCGTCGCCAGGGGCACCCGTAGCGTGCGGGCGGCGGCCGACAGGCTGCCCTGTTCCGTCACCGTCACCAGCATGCCCATGGCTTCGAGTCGGTCCATCGATTATTCCATTATTCGGAAATCAGGTTCTCTATATTAACGGATTCTCTTTCCAGGTGGATGGCGGCACGATGCGTTCACCCGAGCCAATACCGGCTCGCCAACTGAAGGAGATCGTCATGTCACGTATTGCCATTCCAACCCGCGAAAAGGCCCCCGAAGCCGCCCGTGCCACCCTCGATGCGGTCGAGAAACAACTCGGTACCGTGCCGAACCTGTTCCGCCTGCTCGCCAACAGCCCCGCGGCCCTGACCGCCTACACCGGCTTGTCGGGCGCGCTCGGGCGCAGCCTCGATGCCAAAACACGCGAACGCATCGCGCTCGCGGTTGCGCAGGTGAACGGTTGCGACTATTGCCTGTCCGCCCACACCTACCTCGGCCAGAATCTGGCCAGGCTCGACCCCGAGGAGATCGCATTGAACCGCCAGGGCCGTTCGTCGGACCCGAAGGCGGACGCGGTGGTGCGCTTCGCGGCGGCCGTCGCACGCGAACGCGGTCACGTCGCGGATCGTGATATCGCCGCGGTGCGCGCGGCTGGTTTCAGCGATGCGCAGATCGTCGAGACCGTCGCGCTCGTTGCGCAGAACAGCTTCACGAACTTCCTCAACGAGGTTGCCCGCACTGACATCGACTTTCCGGTCGTGCTCGCGGCCGACGCGGCCTGAGACCCGCGGGGCCGGTGCGTCGTACCTGGCCCCGCTCAACCCTGCTTGCCGGAGAATTCACATGCCTTACGGATTTCTCGATATCGCCGTCACGCCCAAAGTCCGCGCCGTGCAGGCCGCGATGGGTAGCGACCGGTTATGGGACACCCAGCAATTGGACCGCGCGTTTGATCGCTTCACCGATCGCGAGACGGCATTCATTGCCGCGCGGGACAGTTTCTACATGGCCACCGTTTCCGAGACCGGCTGGCCTTACGTGCAGCACCGGGGTGGTCCGCGCGGATTCCTGCGCTGCCTCGACGAACGGACGCTCGCTTTCGCGGACTTCCGCGGCAACCGCCAGTACATCAGCACCGGCAACGCGACCGCCAGCAACCGGGCCTGCCTGTTCCTGATGGATTACCCGCAACGCGCCCGGCTGAAGATCTACGCGCGTATCGAACTGCTCGCCCTCGACGACGATCCAGCCCTTGCCGCGCGTCTCGCCGTGCCCGGTTACCGCGCGCATCCCGAGCGGATCTTCCGCCTGAGCCTGGAGAGTTTCGACTGGAACTGCCCGCAACACATTACGCCCCGCTTCACCGCGGACGAGATCGACGACACCGTGCGCGTACTGCACGAACGCGTCACCGCGCTCGAAGCCGACAACGCCGCACTGCGTGCGCGGCTCGCCGACAATGGAGAACTATCATGAGTGAATCACGTCCCCCGTTACCGCCGTTCGACCGCGCGACGGCAACGCAGAAGGTGCGGCTGGCCGAAGACGCCTGGAACAGCTGCGATCCCGAACGCGTCGCGCTCGCCTATACCCCTGACAGCGAGTGGCGCAATCGCGCCGAGTTCGTGCGCGGTCGCGAGGCGATCACGGCGTTCCTGGCCCGTAAGTGGTCGCGCGAACTCGGCTACCGGCTGATCAAGGAACTGTGGGCATTCGACAGCCACCGCATCGCCGTGCGCTTTGCCTACGAGTGGCACGATGACAGCGGCAACTGGTTCCGCGCCTACGGCAACGAGAACTGGGCATTCGACGACAACGGCCTCATGCGACAACGTTACGCCAGCATCAACGACCTGCCGATCGACGAGCCGGATCGCCGCTTCCACTGGTCGCCCGGCCGGCGACCGGACGACCACCCGGGACTCAGCGAACTCGGTCTGTAACGCCGTTGATCCGGAGCCGGCCGCGCTATCGGCCTGGGCATTTCGCGGCCGCGCGAAATATCGGGACATCGCGTATTAAACGACGACATCCCGCGGCGCCACCGAAACCGGTCGCGCGGGCGTTCACGCGATTAACGGGTTCGTAGCCGTACGCCGCTGAAATCGGGCATGGCGTCGATGACCTGTCGACGATTCAAGGCGCGCGACCCGACTGTAACGTCACGGGGCGAACGGTAATTCAATGCGGGATGTCCCATTCCCCCCCGACAGCGGACAACCCCGCTGCCGCGCCTGATGTTGGGCGGCGTCGGTCTGAGCAAGGCGAGACGAACCCGCGCGGGGCATGCGGGAAGATTGCGATCACCCGCCGGGCTTGCTTCGGGGTCCACACAGGGTTTGCACGGCCTGCGGCCAGGCCCGGGTTCGTTGGGCTGTTGCGGTCGATTCAGTCTGCGACGGTACGGCGCGCGTTCGCGCGCAACGAAACCGCCAGGCCCGGCACCCGGGAAGAATCGCGCGAGTGTATAGTGCGCGTCGAAATTGTTCGCAAACGACTGTATTCCAACCAGGCCCGTTGCCATGCCGATCCGAAACATCGTCGCGCTTTCCCTGCTCATCACGAGTCTGCTGACAAGCCCGCTTACCCGCGGCGCGGCCACCACGACGGAACGGGAGACGTTTGGGATCCTCTATACGGTGTGGATCCACCCGCAGGAGAAAACGGCAACGGTCAAGATCCGTCTCAATGACAATCCGTCATGGGTGAACTGGATGCGACTCCACATCGACCCGGCGCGTCATGAAGACTTTCTCGCCAGCGGCGAAGTGAGCATTGACGGTAATGAAGTTACCTGGACACCACCCGATGACGACGCCTGGCTGCAGTACAAAGTCCAGCTGGAAAGCACGCGCTCGAACGGCCACTACGATGGCTATGTCACGCATGACTGGGCGCTGTTGCGGGCCGATGATCTCGTACCGCCGATGCGCACTGATTTCAGGGACAGGACGCAATCAAAGGCAAAACTGCAATTCAATCTGCCGGATGACTGGTCCGTCGCAACGCGTTATCCGAAGACGAAGAAGCACCGCTTCAGGGTTGACGATCCGGATCGTCACATCGACCGCCCCACCGGCTGGCTCGTGATGGGCAATATCGGTACCCGGCGCGAGTCGATCGGGAAAACGGAAGTTGCTGTGTCCGGACCCGTGGAACAGGGGGTCAGACATATGGACATACTGGCCATGCTTCGCTGGACAGTGCCCACACTGCAGGACATTTTTCCGACGTTTCCCGATCGCCTGCTGCTCGTCAGCGCCGGCGATCCGATGTGGCGCGGCGCCCTGTCCGCACCGGGATCCTTATACCTGCATGCCGACCGGCCCATGATCAGTGGCAATGGCACGAGCACATTGATTCACGAACTCGTGCATGTCGCGATGCGCGCGAACAGTGGCCCACACGCCGACTGGATCGTCGAGGGTCTTGCGGAATACTACTCGCTCGAAGTGCTGCGACGTTCCGGGACGATCAGCGAAAGTCGATTCGAGTATTCCCATGACAAGCTCGCCGCATGGGGTAAGGATGTCGAACGGCTGGACGTAGCACGCTCGCATGGTCCGATCACCGCGCGCGCCGTCGGCAAGTTGCGCGAAATCAATCAATCGATTCAACGCAAGAGTCACGGCAAACACAGCCTGGACGATGTCGCGCGCGCACTCGCCGCGGAGAAAAAGAAAATCACCGAACAGCGCTTCGATGCGCTCGTCGTTGAACTGAGTCAGGCGCCGTAGCGCCACCAGCACGCGGTAAAGCCGGTTGTCGCGGAAATGAACCGGCCGCATTGAACGACGAAACGCCGCGACGTTGTGCGACACGGTCGTGCGCTCGTCCATGCGACAGGTTCGTTGGCCGCAGTACCGCGCTGCAAGCGGGTGCACAGGCGACGACAGTGCGACGACTCAAAGCGCGCGAACCGGATTCAACAATGCGAACGATGAGCCACTGTGGACTGTCCGCGCTTGCTCCCGAGATTATCTCGTCGGCAGCGCGACCGCGCTGCAATCGGGCCTGTCGTCACTGCAATAGCGACAGATCAAAGCCCGCGAACGAAACGTAACCGCCCGGGCGGTGGATGAAGGGATGAGCTTCCCCCAGAAAAACGGACACGAATATTAGGCAGCATTTCGACGTTCGAA
>CAXBJY010000093.1:0-19522 GCA_963976285.1 uncultured Gammaproteobacteria bacterium | reverse complement strand
ATCCGACTGATCCGACTGATCCGACTGATCCGACTGATCCGACTGATCCGACTGAGGCGCTGACGCATTCGTCCCGATAACCGCCGCCCGCGCGGTAGTCCCGCCCGTCGCACGGGTTCAGGCGGCGGTCGAACATTTTTCGTTGTTATTCGTTACTCAGTTCGGCAGCAGCCTGAGCTGCTCTTCGAGTACCTTGCGTTCCTGTGGCGACACGGAATCGTCTTCGAGGCGCTGCTCCACGAGCGTTTTCGGGATCAGGCCTTTCATGATGAGGCGGCGTTTTTCCTCCGGGAGGATCGTGTCGCGAAAGAACAAATCACCGATCGGGATCAGCCGGGCTTCGACGATCATCACGACTTCGTTCAGCAATGCGCGAAAACCGCTGTGCGTCTGCCTCAGGCGCTCTTCGGCAAACTCGATCTGCGCGACGCCGTCATTGTAGATCGCGCGCATTTCCTTCTTGTAGCGCTCGATAACGATCGAATTGACGGTTGCCTCGATGCGATCCTCGATACAGCGAAGCCGGTTGCTCAGCAGGTATTGCATCACTTCGAGCATTTGCATGTCGTTCGGAACATGCAGGTAGATAGCGAGTACATCCTTGATCCCGAGCCGATCGTAGATGTCGTTCGCGAAATACTGGTTGCGCTCCCGCGCGAGTATTTCATACGACTCGAAGCCGACGATCTCGATCACGTCGGGAAGATCCCGGATGTGCGGATTGAAGCCGAGCGCGCACACGAACTGGGCGTAGGTCAGACCGAGACTGCGCGCGTACTCACGGGGTGAGGTGGGCGACTTGCCGCCCACCCCGGCGCTCGATTTGTAGAGCAACTTCAGCAGGTCTTCGCCGGTCGACGTGAGGATGTCCTGAAATTTCGACATTACTCGAATGCGGGCCTGGGAAGAAACGGCGCCATGATATCACCGCGCCACGGCGGAGCCGCAAAAGACCGCGTCCGGTCGTCGGCATCGTCGCGGGCGATTATCCCGCGGCGATAGAAAAAGTTCGTGGCCGTCGGCACCCGGGTGCCGGTGATCACGTCTACCGCTCCCCCGCGAGTTCGTGCAGGGAACCAAAGCGTCGTATCCAGGGTTTCGTACCGGTCAGGGGGGCGGGCAGGGCATTCAGGTAATTCAGCGCATCGAGGTAGTTGGCGAAGTCACCGACAATGGCGACGTAACGCGGCGGCCCCGATGCGTTCAGGCGAAATCGCGCACGTTCGATGCCGCGATCATGTTGCTGCAGGATCTCGATGATCGCGTCTTCATTCGTACCGTTCGCGATCTGGACGGTGTAATGCTCGGCGTCCTGACGCAGAACCCAGGCATCATCATGGATGGGCCCGCTCGCGGGCACGGCTTGCAGGCGTGCGATGTGGGCGTCCGCGGTGCGAACACCGTTCGCGGCGGCACGGCGGTACCAGTCCAGCGCCGCCGCGCCGTCGCGCGGACAGGCGATGCCACGTTCGTACATCGCGCCGAGGTTAGCCTGCGCGCGTGCATTCCCGCGCTCGGCCGCCTCCGTGAAGCTCGCGCACGCCGCGCGGTAGGCCGGAGTATCCGCCGGCTCGCGCAGATCGAGCACGCCGAGCGCGAACCATGCTGCGGCGATGTCTCCGTCCGCCGCCTGCTGTAGCAGAGCGCGCGCGTCCCGGGAGTCCGCCGGGTCGCCGGCGAGTGCCGTGATGCCGAGGTTATACGCAGCGCGTGCCGAGCCGTGGGTCGCCGCGCGTTGCCACCACGCGACGGACGCCGCCGCGTCGCGCGGTACGCCTTCGCCAAGATAGTAGCGGTTACCGAGTTCGAGCGCGGCTTCGGGTACATTCTGCGTCGCCGCCTTGTGCAGCAGTTCAAGCGGTGTGGCGGGGTAATCGTCACTCGCGAGCCCGGATTCGATCAGCGTGGCGAGTGCCGCCTGCGCTTTCGCGTCACCGGATTGCGCGAGCCGATTCAGGATGCCGGCGGCGTCATCGTAGGCAAGACGTTCGAGCGCGCCGAGTGCCGAGTCGAGATCGGCCTCGTCGGGCCGCGTTTCGGCGAGTGCGAGCGGCGCGCACAGCAGCACGGTGAGCAACGTGAGTGTTCGGCGTCCGGGCACGTGCCGCGGGCTATGCCGTGATCGCTTCGATGCAGCGATGGTCATCATTCGCGGGGCTGTTCACGATCGTGCTCACCGGGCGGGGCATGAATGTGCCTGAGGGTGCCGGCCCGAGCTTTTCGAGTTGTGCGGCCGGATCCGATTCCGGGTCGAGCCATGAGGCGTAGTCGCTGCGCGCAAGCGTAACCGGCATGCGATGGTGCAGCTCCGCGAGATCTGTACTCGCTGCGCAGGTAATGATCGTGCAGCTGTAATACGGCGCTTCGCCGTCCTCCGACCAGCGTTCCCACAAGCCGGCAAAGGCAAACGGGCGGCCGTCCTGTGGCGTGATGTAGTACGGTTGCTTGCGCTCATCGCGCTTGACCCATTCGAAATACCCGTCGGCGAGGACGAGGCAACGCCGTCGTTTGAATGCCGCGCGAAACGTCGGCTTTTCCGCGACCGTTTCCGCGCGTGCATTGATTGCCCGTGCCGCGGACTTGCGATCTTTCGCCCATCCCGGCACGAGGCCCCAATGGAGTTTCGCCGCCTGCGGCTCGGCCCGTGTGCGCACGATCGCGGCGACGAGTTGTGTCGGGGCAATGTTGAACCGCGGCATCCACGTGCCGAGTTCATCGATACCGAACTCGTCCGCGAGCACCCGGCCGTCGGTCGTCAGCGTATAGCGGCCACACATCTGTCCGGTCTGTCCGTTTCGTCACGCAATCCCTTTCATCTCCTTCGCGATTTGATAGATTTCGAGCGCGTCGAATACGTTCTCGGTTGTTTCAAACAGTTTCGCGATACAGGCGCGCTGGATTTCGAGTTTGAACCCGCCGAATCCGAGTGCGCCATAGCAAATCTTGCCGTGTCGCTCCCTGCCGCGGTCGGACATTTCAATCCCGCCGATCCCGAGCGGCGGCGTCGCGTTCGCATCGATCACCACTTCGAGGCTGTCGACGTCCTGCCATTGCTGCGGTGAGATCAACGGAACCCCGGCGGCTCCGGTTGCGATGACGATATTCGCGCCTTTGAGCACGGCATTCATTGATTCGTTGTCGCTTGCGGCGGCGGCTTTCAGTTCGACCCCGAACGTGCGCTGCATCGCATCGCAGGCGCCCTTTGCCCGCAGCAGCTTGCGCGAAGTGAGCACGACGTCGGCACCTTCCTTGGCCAGCATCAGTCCCGCGCGCTGGCCGACCGGGCCGGTACCGGCAAGGATGACCGCGCGCTTGCCCTTGATTTCGACATGCTGGCGCGCGAATGCGACGGCTGCCGCGGCCGTCGTGTTGCTGCCGTTGCTGTCGAGCATGACGGAGACGCGGAAATCATCGAAGAAATGGTTGCGGATTGCGTTCAGCAGGGCTTCGCCTTCGGCCATGTCGCTGCCGGTAACGAACAGCGCGGTGTTTCGCTTGCTCTTCGGCGCGCGCGTGAAGATGGCTCCGTCGACCATTTTCCCCACGTTCTTCGGGGTCAGTCCGCCGTGTACCGTGACATGATCCGCGCCACCGTCATAAGCCACGATCGTATCGAACGTGTTTGCGATCGGATCGGTATCAAACTGAAACAGCAATTTCTTCACGGCTCTCTCCTGTACGGTACGGTGACGCCGACGCGTGTTATCGCGTCATGCCTGGGCGGGGCGAAATCGCATTGAAAAATCGGTCGCGCGCACGTTTTTCGTCAACGCGCCGACCGAGATGAAGTCGACGCCGGTTTCCGCCACCGCGCGCAGTTCCTCGTACTCGAACCCCCCGGAAGCCTCGAGCTTGACCCGGCCTGCCGTCAGGGCAACGGCTGCGCGCAGATCGTCGAGCGAAAAATTATCCAGTAACAACATATCGGCACCGCTGGCGAGTGCGGTGCGTGCATCGTCGAGCGATTCGACCTCGATTTCCAGGTTCAACCCGGGGTGCGCCGTACGCATGCGCCTGATGGCCGCCGCGATCGAGCCCGCCGCCTCGATGTGGTTTTCCTTGATCAGAATCGCATCGAACAGTCCGATCCGGTGGTTGCGGCCTCCGCCGCACACGACCGCGTATTTTTGCGCGCTGCGCAAACCAGGCAGGGTTTTGCGTGTATCGAGCAGCGTCGTCCCGGTGCCGTCGAGTTGCGCGGCGTAGTGTCGTGTGATTGTCGCGGTGCCGGACAGGGTCTGCAGAAAATTCAACGCCGTGCGCTCCCCCGTGACGAGTGCGCGGGCGGTTCCCGACAACGTACAGATCAGGTCGTCCGGTGCGAGCGCGTCACCGTCGTGTTTGCGCCATTCAATCCGGCAGTGGGGGTCGAGCGAGTGGAAGACTTCGTCGAACCAGGCGGTGCCGGACAACACGGCGGATTCGCGGCAGACGATGTCCGCGACACCGGTCGCATCGGGTGCTATTAGTTCGGCGGTGACATCGCCGTCGCCGACATCTTCGGTGAGCGCGGCGCGCACGACATGTGCGATGTCGGTGGGTAACTTTATCTGGTTCATTTCGTCGTCGCCGGCGTCGCCACCAGTCCTTTCAGGTAAATACGGGTCTCGCGAAACACGAGCGGGCTCAGCAGCAACAACGCGATCAGGTTGGGAATTGCCATGAGGCCGTTGAACAAATCCGCGAACGCCCACACGAGGTTGAGGTGGAACAGCGCACCGAGCAGGATCGCTGCAACCCACACCACGCGGTAAGCCGCGATAATTTTCACGCCGAACAAATACGCCGCGCAACGCTCGCCATAGTAGCTCCAGCCGATTATCGTCGTAAACGCGAATACGGCCAGGCCGATAGCGACGATGTGCCCGCCGGCACCGCCAAGTCCGGAGACGAACGCGGCGCGTGACATGCTCGCCCCTTGCGCGCCCTCGAGCCATGCGCCTGTGACGATGATCACGAGACCCGTGAGCGTGCACATGATGATGGTGTCGATAAACGTCCCGAGCATCGCGACCATGCCCTGGCGTACGGCGTTGTTCGTGCGCGCCGCGGCATGGGCAATGGCTGCGCTGCCGAGCCCGGATTCGTTCGAGAATATGCCGCGCGCGAAGCCCCACCGGATCGCCATCCATACGGTTGCGCCGACGAACCCGCCGCCCGCGGCGGTGCCATTGAACGCGCCATCGACGATGGTCACGAACGCGGCCGGAACGGCATGCGCGTTGAGGCCGAGGATGGCGACGGCGCAGATGAAGTAGCCCGCGGCCATCAGTGGGACGAGTCCGGCGGCGACTTCGGCGATACGCCGCACGCCGCCGATGATGACGAGACCCGCGATCAGCGCCATCGTGCCACCGGTCGCGAATGTCGGGACGGCGTATTGCGACGCGAGCACTTCGGCGACGGAATTCGACTGCACCATATTGCCGATCCCGAATGCCGCTGCCATTCCGAATGCCGAGAACGCGCCGGCAAGCCACTTCCACTGCGGGCCGAGACCGTTCTCGATGTAATACATCGGACCCCCGACGTACTGCCCGGTCGCGTCGACTTCGCGAAATTTCACGGCAAGCAGCGCTTCGGCGTACTTCGTCGCCATCCCGACCAGCGCGATCACCCACATCCAGAATACGGCGCCGGGGCCGCCGAAATAGATCGCGGTTGCGACGCCGGCGATGTTGCCGGTGCCGATAGTCGCGGACAATGCGGTCATGAGCGCCTGGAATGGCGAGATTTCGCCCTGAGTTTCGCCGGATTCGCGGTGCCACAGCAATCGCACCGCATAGCCGAGGTAGCGCCACGGCATCGCGTGCAGGCCCACGGTCAGGTAGATGCCGACGAGTGCGAGCAGCGGGATCAGGACGAATTCGCCCCACACGATGCCGACCAGCCGGTTCACCCACGATGCTATTGTTTCCACTTAGATATGCTCTTGCGCTTGCGCGGCTGGCTGCCGGATTTCCCTTCGCCGTGACCGCGCCTTAACGTGGCCGACGTTGCGACAAAATCAGCGTATCGCCGCGTTGGGAAAAATCCAAGCGTTTCAGAAAGCTCATGCCGAGCAGGATCTGTTCCCCTGGCAGGTTCGGCACGATACTCGCGCGAATGTTCGTTTCTTCGAGTGCGCCGACGGCAAGGCTGTCGATCGTTGTCGCAAACGCCGTGGTGATGCCATTCGCCGTGACCGCGCGCAACCGGGCGCCGCGCGGAAGGCGCAGGCGGTTTGCAACAGCTGCGGGAACCGAGACGTCCGTGGCGCCGGTATCGAGCAGGAACTCGACGGGTGCGCCGTTGACGAAGCCGTCGAAAACGTAGTGTCCACTGCGGTTGCGTTCGAGCACGATCGAAAACCGACCGTCGTCCGTAGCAACGCTCTGCGGCGATTCGTTCGGGTTGCGTTGATGTTCGATCGCATCGTGAAACAACGCCGTCAGCAGCGCGATCGCGAGGACGCTGGCGACCACATACATTACAGCGCCAAGTCGGCCGGGGGCGTTCATCGGTGGCGACGTGAGCCCGCCGTGTCACGAACGCGGGCCGCAGCGCGGTGCGAATGCCCGACGACACTGCGTTCGTGGTGCTCGCATGGATCTCGCCGGCAAGCCTTGTTCATCCCGGTGTCACGCAAATAAGTTGTCCGTTGGGTTCGTGATCGGTACGGCGGTAAAAATCTTGCCGCAGTGCAGCGAATCATTTCGGCACGACGGATCGTTGTCATTTCTAGCTGTCGCGGTGTTAATCTATGGCGCTTCGCAGGCTCGTCGGCTCGCGCCCGCCGCAGCACGACGGCTGCCGCGACAAAGAACCGCATGCCGCCATCAATCCCGTCCGGTCGCACCGCCACCGGACTCAGATACTCGCAATCGAACCAGCATGGATACTCAAGTAGCAACTGAAATAACCTGCCAACCCGTGCGCGCGACGAAGTCCGTACCGAGTCTCGTCGACGATGTCCTGGCCGGCCTGTTCACGGCGCACAAGCAACTCCCTGCAAAATACTTCTACGACGATCGCGGGTCTGCGCTGTTCGATCAGATTTGCGACGAGCCGGAGTACTATCCGACGCGCACGGAAGACGCGCTGCTCGAACGTTCCGCGCGCGACATTATCGCACGAGTGTCACCGACACAGATCATTGAATTCGGCAGCGGCATGTCGCGGAAAATCCGTCACCTGTTCGATGCCTGCTCCGCCCTTGAGTGCTATCCGACGTATATCCCGTTCGATGTCTGTGATGACGTGATGATCAAGAGCGGCCATCAACTCGCGCAACAATACGACTGGCTCGATGTCGCGCCGCTATCCGGCGATTACACCGCCGGTCTCGGCAATGTTCCGCTTGCTGACGGCCAGAACCTGCTCATGTTCCTCGGCGGTACGATCGGAAATTTTGCGCCCGAGCAGGCGGTTGCGTTCTTGCGCGAAATGCGCGAACTGATGAGCGCGCATGACCATCTGTTGATCGGTGCTGATCGGGTGAAACAACCCGACGTGTTGCATGCGGCGTACAACGACGTCGCCGGCGTGACCGCGGAATTCAACCTGAACCTGCTCGACGTGCTCAACCGCGAACTTGGCGCGGATTTCCGGCGTCCGCATTTCGAACACTATGCGTGCTACAACCCGGACGCGGCGCAGATCGAAATGTACCTCATCTGCATGCGCGATCAGGCGGTCCGGTTTGAAAAGCTGGGCCGTACGCTGGAGCTGAAGGAGGGCGACGCGATCCGCACGGAGATCAGCCGAAAATTCACCCGCGAAACGCTCGAGACCCTGCTCGCGGAAGCCGGATTCGACGTCACGATGCATTACGAAGCCGCGGCGCACCCGTTTTCGCTCGTGCTCGCGGCGCCGGCCTGAACGTTCCGGGTTAACGTCGAATTCGTGTCGACGGAAAATTTCGATCCGACGTCCGGCTGGTTCAGCGATGCCGGGATTTTTGCGTCGCCGAACTTCGACGCACGACCCGGGGGTATCGACATCTCGCTGATCGTGATCCATGCGATCAGCCTGCCGCCCGGGGTTTTCGGCGGACACTGCATCCGCGAGTTTTTTCTCAACCGCCTCGACAGCAAGGCGCATCCGTATTTTTCCGGGATCGCCGGTATGAAAGTTTCCGCGCATTTGTTCATCGATCGCGACGGCAATCTCGAGCAATTCGTGTCGACCCATTCCCGCGCATGGCACTGCGGACAATCGAGCTACGCCGGTAAGCCGGCGTGCAATGATTTTTCGATCGGAATCGAACTCGAAGGTTGCGATGAGAAAGCGTTCACCGAGGCGCAATACGCACGTCTCGTGCCGGTGCTCGGTGAATTACTGCGCTTCCATCCCGCGATCGAGCGCGGTGCGATTGTAGGGCACTGTGACATCGCGCCCGGACGCAAAACCGATCCCGGGCCCCATTTCGACTGGGCGCGGGTACGCACCGCCCTGAGCGGACACCCTGCGGGATGTCGGGGGGAGAACTGACATGACGTTCTTTGTCATTTTTATGAGCCTCGTTGCCGAGTTGACGTGGCTCAGTTTCGCGCCGCTGCGCGGCACTTCGTGGGTTGCAGGCTGGTATTCATGGCTCGAGCGCGTAATTCACGTGCGGCGCTTTACGGGTAACGCGAGCGTTCTCGTCGCCATCGCCGTACCCGTCGGTTTCGTCGCCTGGGTATTTAACGCCGTTGTCGATGATTCGACCCTGCTGACGCTCGCGGGCGGGATCGCGGTGTTGTTGTTTTGCTCGGGTCCGCGTGACCTGGCGAGCGAAATCGAATTCTACAAGCGCGATTATCTCGATCAGGACGATGAGGCCCTGGCGCTCGAGCGTGACAATTTTCTGAACCAGGTGTCGGCTCCGGTTGGCGATCCGGATCGCCCCTACGAGCTTGCCGTCGTGCAGGCTGCGAATGACGGCCTGTTCGCACCGATGTTCTGGTTTGTCGTGTTGGGGCCGGTGGGTGCGGTCGTGTTTCGCATGAGCAGCGTACTCGTCGGCAACCAGGTACTCGGCGCAGGCGAACGGGAAATCGCGGCCCGGCTCTACGACGTCCTGCTGTGGCTACCGGCGCGGCTGCTGGCGATTGGTCTCGGTCTGGCGGGTACGCTGGGACCCGTGGTTCGCGTGTTCAGTCGTGCGCGACATGGCCTTGAGGGATCGGAGAAACTGCTCGGCGCCGCGGCCCTCGCCGCACTGGGCGACCACAGGGATGACACGGAGGCAGGCGACGACGACCACATCGCGGCCATTCACGCGATGTTCGGACTCGTAAAACGCGGCTTTCTCGTGTGGCTCGTGATGCTTGCGCTGCTGGTCGCGGCGGGCGTCGCCTGACGGGCGCTTAACGCGGCATCGCGGCGTCGTCGGCGAAGGCCGCGGCTGATACGCGATGAAGGCGCGCGTCGCGGGCAACGAGTACGCTGCATTCTTCATACCAGTCGCCGAGCACAAGGCGCTCGCGGACGTGCCCGTCGTCATCGGTAAAACGATGGTCGGCCGGTCGGTGGGTGTGGCCGTGAATCAAGCGTGACGCGCCGAACTCGCGCATGAATTTTTCGACGGTCGTTTGCTCGACATCCATGATCACGTCTTCTTTCTCCAGCATCGACGCCTTCGTGCCGGAGCGCGTGTGCGCTGCGATTTCCCGTCGCTGCGCAAGCGGGTGGGCGAGAAATTCGCGCTGGTTGTCGGGATTGCGTACGTAGTGCCGGAATTGCTGATACTGGACATCACGCGTGCACAGCAGATCACCGTGGGTGAGCAGTGTTCGCGCGCCGCAAAGTTCAAGTGTGTGCCAGTCGTCGAGCAGGTTCGCGCCGGTCGCTGCCGCGAACGTTGCGCTAAACAGAAAATCACGGTTGCCGCGCATCACGTGCAGCCCGCCGCCGGATTCCGTATAGCGGCGCAGCGCCGCGAGGATCTGCGGGTGCGGCGCGGAATCGTCGTCATCGCCGAGCCAGATCTCGAACACGTCGCCGAGCAGGTAGACCTCGCGGGCAGTAGACGACGCCCGCGCCATGAACGCATCGAACAACTCGACCTTGTCCGGATCCGCAGCACTCAGGTGCAGATCCGAGGCAAAGACGACAGCGTCCCTAGTCGCGCTCAAGAGTCGTGCCGGTAATTTCGATGATATCGCTCGGCACGTCGCGCATGGGACCTTTTGCGGTCGTGGTGACGCCCTTGATCGCATTCACCGTTTCCATACCCGAGACGACGCGTCCAAACACACAGTAACCCCAGCCGTCGGGGGTTTCGTTCTTGTGGTCGAGGAAATGGTTGTCCTGCACATTGATGAAGAACTGAGCGGTCGCCGAGTGGGGGTCGCCGGTGCGCGCCATGGCAACGGTCGCGGTTTCGTTGCTGAGGCCGTTGTTCGCTTCGTTCTTGATCGGCGCGCGGGTCGGCTTGTTGTTCATGTTCGCGTCGAGGCCGCCCCCCTGGACCATGAACCCGTCGATTACCCGGTGGAAAATTGTGCCACGGTAAAAATCATCCTCGACGTACTGGATAAAGTTCGCCGTCGTTTCCGGAGCGGCTTCCTCGTCCAGCTCGATTGTTATCAGTCCCATCGTCGTTTCCAGCGTGACACGCGTCGCACTCATCAGGCGAACCTCTCTCGTTACCTCAATTCAACAGCGCGCCATGTTGCAGGTGCACGTCCGCGATAGCAAGGACGAGGCCGGATATTGCAGCGCGGGTGGGGTGCCGATGATACGACGGGCGCGCCGGAGGACCGTGGGGGGACCGCGGTAATTGACCGCATTCTGGCTCCTGCGTATCATCGCGCTCTCGCGTCCAGGGCGGGCGTTCATGCGCGCGAAATATCGGGGCATAGCGCAGTCTGGTAGCGCACCTGCTTTGGGAGCAGGGGGTCGGGGGTTCGAATCCCTCTGCCCCGACCACGACGTTCAGGCTCGCCAGGTCCACCTGTAGGAATCGTCGAAGCGCCTGTAGCTCATCTGGATAGAGCATCGGCCTTCTAAGCCGAGGGTAGCAGGTTCGAGTCCTGCCAGGCGCGCCAATCCAAAGCGCCCCGCGGGGGCGCTTTGGATTGGAGGGTCCGGCCTCCGGGCGAGAACGTTCGTTCGACCCTCTTCCGCAGGAAGAGGGGACGCGCGCAGCGCGCCCCGCAGGGGTGAGCAAGCGAGACTTCGCTTGCGAATCTGTCCTGCCGGGTGCCGGCCGGATGTCAGACAGGTACGGGAACGGATCGGGTTTGCGCAGGCGATCCAAAAGAGTATGAGTCATTCATAAGCTATGGGATGCCCCCACAAGGGAAGCTCCTATAGCTTATGGCTGACAATGGTGGGCGTAGCTCAGCTGGTAGAGCACAGGATTGTGGCTCCTGAGGTCGCGGGTTCGAACCCCGTCGCTCACCCCACCTTACAGCTGTAAATTGGTGGCCCCGGGCACTCGTGCGGCGACAGCGCCGCGGCGGTGCTCCGGGCACATCCTCAAGTGACGATTCACTGTCAGGGCCATTAGCTCAATTGGTAGAGCAGCTGACTCTTAATCAGTAGGTTCGGAGTTCGAGTCTCCGATGGCCCACCATTCCTGTCATCGGCAGGTAACGCCGATACCCACTAATGACGGGTCGTTCCGGCCGCCGGTCCCGCCGGTGGATCGCTCGCGTCGATGCTCGCATGGTGTTCGACAATGAACCAGAACCCATCGATGCACTGATAGACGTTCGTGGCGATGACCGGCCGAAACTGCACATCACGGCCGGGGACTGAAATGACTTCATCGAGCGTGTGCACCGCCAAATCGCCGTTCTGCCACGTGGATTTGACGTCGAGCTCGATATTTCGCGGTGCATCCGTCGTCAGGATCTGGCGCCAACTCGCGGCGATAGCCTCGGTTCCGCGCAGGCGCGGGCCGAGCGGATGAACACAAACGATGCTTTCGAGGGGTGCCCACAACGACATCATCGCGGCAAAGTTGCCGCTCGCGAACGCGGCGTAGAATGCGCGTTCTGCGTCTGCGGGGCAATTCAGCGAAGCCATGCTGGCTGGCGCCGGTTTACGGGAATCCAGCGCTGCTCAGCGCGGATTCGATCTCGGTCTTGTTGTAGTCGGTTAACTTGATCTCGCCAATCGTAACCGTCGGCACGACGAGGGGGCCTTCGGTGATCGTGGACAATTCAGCCTGCACCTGGGGGTCTTCGGAGGCGTCCTTCTCGGCGAACGGAATTCCGCGGGTTTCGAGCAGATTGCGCACGAGGTCGCAGGCATTGCAGTTCGGCGCAACAAACAGGGTGACCGGGTTGTCGCGGGCGATTTCCTCGGTGCTCGGCGGCGCCTCCGGTTCGGGTTCGCCGCGAAGCTCGCGCTTCGATTTCAGGGTCATTTCCGGCGGGCAACTGTCCCGGAACGACGAATTGCCGTCCTGGTCGACGCATTCGACGACGGTCAGGGCAACTGCGGGCGCGGTGCAGAACAGGGCGAGCAAGATCGCCGTCGGGTAGATACTGGGCGGATTCATTGCCACTCTCCTCCAAATTGAGCCGTAAGCGTCGTGTTGTTCTCCCTGCGCAGGGATTATAGCAGGGGCACCGCGATTTCCACGTTCGGCGGGGGTATCAAACAGGGGAGGCAGTTATTATAATGACGCCGCTCAAGAACAGCGGCCGATGCGGGTATTGGAACCAGGCGAGGCATTGCGCCGAATACGCGGACGGTCCGTTGCGCGCTCTCTCGATTTGTTAATCAAACGTTGCGGCTACAATCTCGCACGCAAGCACTGCGTACGGGGGAAGCTTAACGACGCTTCCGGAAAGATCGAGCGAAAGTGGCGGAATTGGTAGACGCGCTGGCTTTAGGTGCCAGTGGGGCAACCCGTGAGAGTTCGAGTCTCTCCTTTCGCACCAAAAGTAAATTCCCGGACCCGTGCGCGATACCCGGTGCCGGACAGTCCACACACCACACAACACGCAAACATCGACGTAAAAGGCTATGCAGATACAAGTTGAAAAATCAGGCGATTTGGAGCGGAAAATGACCGTCAGCGTGCCCGAGGACCGGATCGCCGACAAGGTGAACGACCGCCTGAAGGAACTTGTTCGTACGGTAAAAATCGACGGCTTCAGACCAGGCAAGGTACCGTTTGGCGTCGTGCAGAAGCGCTTCGGGCCGCGGGTGCGCGAGGAAGTCATGGGTGAAGTCCTGCGCACGAGTTTCTCCGAAGCGCTGACCGCCGAGGAGCTGCGTCCGGTCGGCGAACCGAGCATCGAGCCGGGCAACATCGAGCCCGGCAACGGCATGAGCTATACCGCGACGTTCGAAGTCTACCCGGCGATCGAGATCGCACCGGTCGAAGCCCTGAAAATCGAAAAACCCGTGTGCGAAATCGTTGATGCGGATCTCGAGAAAATGATCGAGACACTGCGCGATCAGCACAAGACCTGGAATCCGGTCGAGCGTGACTCCGCGGACGGCGACCAGGTCACGATCGATTTCGAAGGGAAAATCGACGGCGAAGTCTTTGAGGGCGGCACGGCGGAGAATTTCGAACTCGTGCTGGGAGTCGGGCACATGATCGATGGCTTCGAGGAAGGTCTCGTCGGCAAAGCCGCGGGGGCGGAAACGGTGCTGGAGCTGAAGTTCCCGGAGAATTACCAGGCAACCCACCTCGCCGGCAAGGACGCCCAGTTCAAGGTCACGGTGAAACAGGTCGCCGAACCCGTGCTGGCGGAACTTGACGATGAATTTTTCGCGAAATTCGGGGTCACCGAAGGTGGCGAAGAGGCATTTCGCAATGAGGTGCGGGAAAATATGGAACGCGAGCGCGCTCGCGCGCTGCAGCGACAGTTCAACACGGCGGTCCTCGATACGGTCGCCGCGGCCAACGAATTGCCGCTACCGCGAGCGCTCGTCGAGGCGGAAACCCGGCGCATGCAGCAGCAGGCGCTCCAGAGCATGATGCAGCGCGGAGCACCGCCGGAAAATTTCGATCCCGCGGTGATGGCCGACATGTTCCAGGAACCGGCCGAAAAGCGGGTAAAGCTTGGCCTGCTGATGGCCGAAATGATCAAAACTGCCGGGATCACGGCGGACCCGGCGAAAGTCCGCGAGACGATCGAATCGATGGCGGCGAGCTACGAAGACTCGGCTGCGGTGGTCAAATGGTATTACGAGGAACCGCAGCGCCTGCAGGAGATCGAGGCGATGTGTCTCGAGGACGAAGCCGTCAACTGGATCGTCGGACGGGCTCAGGTCAGCGAAGTCCCAATCTCGTTTGACGACCTTATGAATCCGGTGCAGACTGACGATTAACCTACTAAAGGCACTTACAGACACCCTCAATGGATAGACATACGAATTCGCAACACAAGGATATTCAAGCACTTAACCTCGTGCCGATGGTGGTGGAGCAATCTGCTCGGGGTGAGCGCTCGTACGATATCTACTCGCGACTGCTGAAAGAACGCGTCGTGTTTCTCGTCGGTCCGGTGGAAGACCATGTTGCGAATGTGATCGTCGCGCAATTGCTGTTCCTCGAATCGGAAAACCCCGACAAGGACATCAATCTGTATATCAATTCGCCGGGCGGCTCGGTAACCGCCGGTCTCGCAATTTACGACACGATGCAGTTCGTGAAACCGTCGGTCAGCACGATGTGTATCGGGCAGGCCGCCAGCATGGGTGCGTTGCTGCTCGCTGGCGGCGCCGCAGGCAAGCGATATTGTCTGCCGCATTCGCGGGTAATGATCCACCAGCCGCTGGGCGGTTTTCACGGGCAGGCCACGGATATCGATATCCACGCGCGTGAAATCCTCACGGTACGGGATCGCCTCAATGCAATTCTGTCGAAACACACCGGGCAACCGGTCGACAAGGTAGCGGTGGACACTGATCGCGACAACTTCATGAGCGCCGACGATGCGAAGGCGTACGGACTGATCGACGGGGTCCTTAGTACGCGCGATGCGGTAACACCGCCGAAGGCGGAAAGCTGAAACACGGTACGTGACGTATCAGATTATCCAGAGATTGAGGCAGAGCAATGAGCGAAGGCAAGAACTCAAAAGGCGGCGACGGCGACCGGCTTTTGTACTGTTCCTTTTGCGGGAAAAGTCAGCACGAAGTACGCAAGCTGATCGCGGGACCCTCCGTATTCATATGCGACGAATGTGTCGAACTTTGTAACGACATTATTCGCGAGGAGATCCAGGAGAAATCCTCGACCGGCGTGGGCAGTAAACTTCCGATTCCGGAAGAAATCAATCACATCCTCGATGAGTACGTGATTGGCCAGAAGCAAGCGAAAAAAATTCTCTCGGTTGCGGTGTACAACCACTACAAACGGCTCGACTCGCGGGTCAAGCAATCCGATGTAGAACTCGCGAAGAGCAATGTGCTGCTGATCGGCCCGACCGGAAGCGGCAAAACCCTCCTCGCCGAGACGCTCGCCCGGTTATTGAATGTGCCGTTTACGATTGCCGACGCGACGACACTGACCGAAGCCGGCTACGTTGGTGAGGACGTCGAGAACATCATTCAGAAGTTGTTGCAGAAATGCGACTACGACGTCGAAAAAGCGCAAACCGGCATCGTCTATATCGACGAAATAGACAAGATTTCGCGTAAATCCGACAACCCCTCGATCACCCGTGACGTCTCGGGCGAAGGCGTACAGCAGGCGCTGCTGAAGCTGATCGAAGGCACGGTCGCTTCCGTACCTCCGCAGGGCGGGCGTAAGCATCCGCAGCAGGAATTCCTCCAGGTCGACACGTCGAACATCCTGTTTGTTTGCGGCGGTGCGTTCGCCGGCCTCGACAAGATAATCCGCGACCGCTCGGAAAAGGGCGGGATCGGGTTCTCGGCCGAGGTTAAAAGCAAGGACGACAAGAAAACCACCGGCGAAATGCTCCACCAGGTGGAACCCGAAGATCTGATTCGCTATGGCCTGATCCCGGAATTTGTCGGGCGCCTGCCGGTGGTCGCCGTCCTCGATGAGCTCGAGGAAACGCAACTCGTGCAGATCCTTACCGAACCGAAAAATGCACTTACGAAACAATACGGCCGCCTGTTCGAGATGGAAGGCTGTGAACTGGAGTTTCGCGAGGACGCGCTGCGTGCCGTGGCGCGCAAAGCGGTTGAGCGCAAAACCGGCGCGCGCGGACTGCGTTCCATCATCGAGCAGAACCTGCTCGATACGATGTACGAACTGCCTTCGCTGGACAACGTTGCGAAAGTCGTGGTCGACGAAGGTTCGATCAGCGGCGAGTCGAAACCGTTGATCATCTATGAAGGGTCTGACATGCCGAAGGCGGCATCGGATTGAACCGATTCCGCCGGCGACGACCTAATCACCCGAGACACCCCATAACCGGGGTGCGAGCCGGGAAGTGATCGTGACCGTCGCGACGGGCTATTCGCCGACCGACGACGGCAGGCCTTCCCCCTTGGAACTTCAGCAATTTTCGCGAGCCCTGCCGCGTCGGCGTGCGTGCCGGCGGCCCGATCGCGTAACAAATATTTCAGTTTCAGAGGCCTGAGCCTATGACCACCGAATCCACTACGCTTGCCGTGCTGCCGTTGCGGGACGTTGTCGTCTACCCGCATATGGTGATTCCGCTGTTCGTGGGGCGTGAAAAATCGATCAAGGCGCTCGAGTCGGCAATGGAAGACGCGAAGCAGATTCTGCTCGTTGCGCAGCGCAGCGCGGCCGATGACGACCCGTCCACCGAGGATATCCACGAAGTTGGAACCGTATCGAACATTCTGCAGTTACTGAAACTGCCGGATGGCACGATCAAGGTACTCGTCGAGGGCGTGAAGCGTGCCCGCACGGTTGAATTCGTCGGTACGGACGAGTTTTTCTCCGCCCGGATTCAGGACTTGGAGCCCGAGCCGATCACCGAGCGTGAAGCGGAAGTTCTGACCCGCTCGCTCATGGGCCAGTTCGATCAGTACGTGAAACTGAACAAGAAAGTGCCGCCGGAGATCATTTCCTCGTTGTCGAGCATCGACGACCCGTCGCGCCTGGCGGACACGATCGCGGCGCACATGTCGATCAAAATCCAGGACAAGCAGGATGTCCTCGAATTCGTGAATCTCCGGGAAAGACTGGAACACCTGATCAGCCTGATGGAGTCGGAAATCGACCTGCTGCAGGTTGAAAAGCGTCTGCGCGGCCGGGTCAAGAAGCAGATGGAGAAAAGTCAGCGCGAGTATTACCTGAACGAACAAATGAAGGCGATTCAGAACGAACTCGGCGAGTCCGAAGACGGATCGAATGAGTTTGACGAACTCGCGGAGAAAATCGAGAACGCCGGCATGCACAAGGAAGCGCGCACGAAGGCCGAATCCGAGCTGAAAAAGCTGCGCATGATGTCGCCAATGTCGGCCGAAGCGACGGTTGTGCGTAACTACATCGACTGGATCCTGAGCGTGCCGTGGAAGAAGCGCAGCAAGGTATCGCGTGACCTGAGCCGGGCCGAAAGCATCCTCGACGAGGATCACTATGGCCTCGAGAAAGTCAAAGAGCGGATCCTCGAATACCTCGCCGTGCAGCAACGGGTGAAGAAAATGAAAGGGCCGATCCTGTGCCTCGTGGGGCCGCCCGGGGTTGGCAAGACGTCGCTTGGTCGGTCAATTGCGCGGGCGACGAACCGCAAGTTTGTACGAATGTCTTTGGGCGGTGTACGCGACGAAGCGGAGATCCGGGGACACCGGCGAACGTATGTCGGATCGCTGCCGGGCAAGATCCTGCAGAACATGGCTAAAGTCGAAACGCGTAATCCTTTGTTCCTGCTCGACGAAGTCGACAAGATGGCAATGGATTTTCGTGGCGACCCGGCTTCCGCACTGCTCGAAGTGCTGGATCCCGAGCAAAACGACACGTTCGCCGACCATTATCTCGAAGTTGATTACGACCTGTCCGAAGTGATGTTCATCACCACCGCGAACAGTCTCAACATACCCGGACCATTGCTCGATCGTATGGAAGTGATTCGGCTTGCCGGGTATACGGAAGACGAAAAGGTCAACATTGCAACGAAGTATCTGATCCCGAAACAGGTGAAGAACAACGGCTTGAAGGTCGAAGAAATCAAGATCGCGGAATCGGCGATCCGCGACATGATTCGCTACTACACACGCGAAGCAGGGGTTCGTTCGCTCGAACGCGAGATTGCAAATGTCTGCAGAAAAGTCGTGAAGCAAATCCTGTTGAAAGATCCGGGGCGCCCGCTGTCGGTCACCGCGAAGTCGCTGGAGAAGTATCTCGGGGTCAAGCGATTCCGTTACGGACGTGCTGAAGAGGAAGATCGCGTTGGACAGGTCACAGGACTCGCCTGGACGGAAGTCGGCGGCGATTTGCTGACGATCGAAGCCGTGGTCATGCCGGGCAAAGGTAAGGAAACCTATACCGGACAGCTCGGAGATGTCATGCAGGAATCGATCAAGGCCGCAATGACCGTCGTGCGGTCGCGTGCCGCGACCTTAGGCATCAAGCCCGATTTTTACAGTGAGTACGACGTTCATTTCCACGTACCCGAAGGCGCGACACCGAAAGACGGCCCAAGTGCCGGGGTAGGCATGTCGACCGCACTCGTGTCCGCGTTGACCGGCATACCGGTGCGGGCGGACGTCGCGATGACCGGTGAAATCACGCTGCGCGGCGAGGTGCTGCCGATCGGTGGTCTCAAGGAGAAACTCCTCGCGGCGTTACGGGGGGGCATACGTACCGTCATGATTCCGGTTGAGAACGAACGGGAGCTGAAGGAAATCCCGAGTAACATCAAGCAAGGTCTTGATATCAAGCCGGTCCGCTGGATCGACGAGGTGTTCGAGATTGCGCTGCAGCGAATGCCGGACCCGTTACCCGCGGGGGACAGCGGCAAAGGCATGGCGAAAGAGAAGTCCGATGCCGAAGAAGAGTCGGACCCGATACGCCCGCATTAACAACTGCGCGCAGTTGGTTGACGCTCTCAGGGGCGATTGGTATAACGGCCGGGGCGCGGGAGCGCCACGAGCAGGGACAGGCGGCATAACAAGACGCGATCTCGGACCAGGCCGGAATTACCCGAGACCGCGACCAACTTAATCAAACCTACTCACGCTGGGTAAGGAACTCTAGGGGAGCTCACGCATGAACAAAGCAGAATTGATCGATACGGTCGCGGAAGCCGCTGACCTGTCGAAGGCGAGCGCGGCTCGCGCGGTCGACGCTGTAACTGACGCGATCGCCGATGCGCTGAAAAAGGACGACCAGGTTACGATCGTTGGCTTCGGAACGTTCAGTGTGCGCAAGCGCGCGGCGCGTTCGGGGCGTAACCCGCGCACCGGGGAAACGATTAACATCAAGGCTTCAAATGTCCCGGGTTTCAAACCTGGAAAAGCTCTCAAGGATGCCGTAAACTGACGCGCTTCCCTCGGGTGCTTAGCTCAGTTGGGAGAGCGTCGCCCTTACAAGGCGAAGGTCGGGGGTTCGAACCCCTCAGCACCCACCAGCGATGATTCAATTTAGGAGTGGTAGTTCAGTTGGTTAGAATACCGGCCTGTCACGCCGGGGGTCGCGGGT
>CAXBJY010000092.1:0-19573 GCA_963976285.1 uncultured Gammaproteobacteria bacterium | reverse complement strand
CGGCGCGCGCAAACCTGAGCAACAATTGCGCGTGCGGCGCCATCGAGCGGCTCACGTCGCACAGGATGAGCAGTCGGGTACGCGCGATCCGTGGCCGGCGCCACGCGAGTTCCACCGGCACGCCGCCGTAACGCAAACTGCGACGCAACACGCGCCGCTGGTCGAGCGTACGGCCGCGCGGATGCGCGTGCTTGCGCCGTGAGCGGGTGAGCGCAAGCTCGGCCGCGAGCGCGGCGCCGAGGCGGTCGAGTTCCAGCGTTTCCGGTGTGCCAGCGATGCCACGGCGGTGCGCGGCAACGCGGGCGCCGCGCGGCGCGGTGCTACCGTAGTGATCGTCGATCGGATCGTCGTTAGCGGACGGTGGCAGCGCGCCGTCCGATGGTTTCGCCGTCGGCTCGTCACGAGCATCCTCGGGCGCCTCGTCAGCGGTCTTCCCGCGCGCAAGGTCGCGCGGGTCGGGTTCGTCATCGGCGCTGCGCCAGTACGCCGCGAACAGCGTGTTGAACAGGGCGAACGATTGCGGATCGGTAAGCA
This sequence comes from uncultured Gammaproteobacteria bacterium, assembly GCA_963976285.1. Classification (GTDB taxonomy): domain Bacteria; phylum Pseudomonadota; class Gammaproteobacteria; genus UBA11873. The sequence goes on along the minus strand of CAXBJY010000092.1, from coordinate 19,039 downwards.
GGCTGATCCGCAGGGCGCTGCGGAAGCGGTTGCGATCCGTCAGCGGGATCAGTTGCAGCGCGCGGAGCGCGACCCGCGCACTGCCGGCCGGTACCGCAATACCGTTTGCCTTGAGCAAGCGGCAGAACTCGACCACGTTGTGCGCGAGCGAGCCGCGCGGGCGCGCCGCCGGCACCTTGCGGGTGAGCGGATCTTTCACGTCCCGTCCTGTGCGCGAGCGAGCAAGTCCGGCAGATCACGGCGCACGAGGTCGAGATCCCGGCGCGTCTTCGCGATGCAGCCCAGCGTCGCCGCGGCCACCTCGGGGGTGAGGTGGTCGATATGCAGTTCGAGCAGGGCCGCGGCCCAGTCGAGCGTCTCGGCCACCCCGGGGCGCTTGTCGAGATCGAGCCGGCGCAAATCCTCGACTACCCGACAGATCTGCGTCGCGAGCGCCGCGTCGATCCCGGGCACGCGCCGGTGCACGATCGCGAGTTCCTTGCGCAGGCCGGGGTAATCGATCCAGAGATACAGACAACGTCGCCGCAGCGCTGCGCCGAGTTCCCGCACCCGGTTCGACGTGAGCACGACGTAGGGCGGGCTCGCGGCGCTGATCGTGCCGATTTCCGGGATCGTGACCTGGTACTCGGCGAGGATTTCGAGCAGAAATGCCTCGAACTCCTCGTCCGCGCGATCGATCTCGTCGATCAATAACACGGGGCTTTGCGGCTGGCGCAAGGCTTTCAGCAACGGGCGCTCGAGCAGGTAGTCCTCATCGAAGATGTGCGCCTCGGTTTCGTCCGCGGCACGCCCGGACTGCTCGTCGAGGCGGATCCGCAGGATCTGCTTCGCGTAGTTCCATTCATACAATGCCGCCGCCGCGTCGAGACCCTCGTAGCATTGCAGCCGGATCAGTGTCGTGGCGAGCGCCGCGGCAAGCACTTTCGCGATTTCGGTTTTGCCAACCCCGGCATGACCCTCGATCAACAAGGGCCGGCGCAGGCGCATGGCGAGGAACAGCGCGGTGGCGATTTCCTCGTCGCCGACGTAGCCGCGCGCGTCGAGCAGGCGCGAGACGTCATCGATGTCGTCGGGCAGCGTCACGCGCCGGGGCGCACATGTGGGATCGACTGCGCGCGCCCCATGCGGCTTACAACCACCACCACGCGGCAAGCACAGCGAGCACAATCACGGCCGGCAACGCGAGGCGCTTCAGCAGCGGACCCCAAACCGCGCCGCCGATGTCGAGCGCCTCCCCGGCCGGTGGCGGCGCGTCCGGGGCCGGTGCGACCGGTGTCGCCGCGGGCGCAGCGGCAGGAACGTCCGCGGCGGTATCCGCACCGGCATCGGGTGTCGCTTCGGCGGCGATGTCCGGCGCCGCGGCACCGATCTGCTCGCCAAGTCGCCGGGCGAAGTCGTCCATCAGTTTTTCGCCGACTTCCTCCATGACCCCGCGGCCGAACTGCGCGGCCTTGCCGCTGACCGAGAATTCGCTCTCGAGGTGGATTTCGGCACCACCCGCGACGGACATGCCGGCCATTGTGATTTGCGATTTCGCCGCGCCCCGGCCCTTGATCTCCTTCGCCTGCGCGTCGACCACCGCGCGCTTCGCCGCGTCGTCGCGTTCGATGAACTCGATGTCACCGCGGTAGGTCAGCTCCATCGGGCCGAGCTTCACCTTGAGGCGGCCGGTGTAGGTATCACCGTCACGCGACTCGATTTTCGCCCCCGGCATGCACGGCGCAATGCGTTCGATGTCCATCAGGGTCGACCAGGCCTCGTCGAGCGGCAGGTCGAGTTTCAGCGTGTAGGCAAAATTCATACGTCGGATTCCGTTACTGCGTGGCGGCCTGCAACGCGCGGTAGACGCGTTCCGGGGATACCGGGAATTGCGTGATCGCGACCCCGAGCGGTGCGAGCGCATCGTTGACCGCGCCGACAATCGCCGCGGGCGCGGAGATCATGGCGGATTCACCCATGCCCTTGATCCCGCCCGGGACGAGCGTGGAGGGGGTTTCGAGGTGTGCGATTTCGATGTCGGGGACGTCCGCCGTCGTCGGCAGCAGGTAATCCTGGAACGTCGTCGTGACGAGTTGCCCGTTGTCGTCGTGGATCAGTTCTTCGAGCAGGCTCGCACCTATCGCCTGGGCAATACCGCCGCGGATCTGGCCCTCGACGATCATCGGGTTGATCATCTGTCCGCAGTCTTCGACCGCGTAGACTTTCTCGACCCGGACGATGCCCGTGTCGATATCCACGTCGACGATCGCGGCATGGCCGCCGTTCGCCAGCACGTTGTCACCCGGATCGAACGTGGCCGTGGCTTCGAGCGTCGGATCGAAGCCCTCCGGATGTGTCGCCTCGGCGAAGTAGATTGCCCCCGCCGCTTCGGCCAGCGACATGCCGTGCGTCGGCACCCCGGCGACGTGTACGCGATCGTTTTGCAGCACGATGTCTTCCGGCGCGACTTCGAGCATATGGCCGGCCGCCTGACGCACTTTCGCGCGCACCATTTCCGCCGCGCGACCGATCGAGCCCGCGCCGATCACCGCCGCGCGTGACGCGAACGTGCCGAGGCCATAGGCATTCGCGGTGCTGCCCGCGCGCACGATGACTTTCTCGACCGGCACCCCGAACGCATCGGCCGCGACTTGCGCGAGGCTCGTCGCGAGGCCCTGGCCGGCGGACACGAGCGAGGTCGTCACCGTGACCGTGCCGCCCGGGTCGAGACGCACGGTGGTCGTGTCGTGGGTCGTGATCGGCGTGTCGAGGTAGGCGAGCGAACGCGTGCCGACCCCGGTCAGTTCATTGAACACACTGACCCCGAGGCCGAGATAACGTCCTTGTGCCCGCGCCGCGGCCTGGCGCTCGCGAAACGCGGCGTAATCGACCATGCGTTCGAGCGTATCGACCGTCTCCGTGAACGTGCCCTCGCGGACTTCGAGGCCGGTGACATTCGTGTAGGGAAAATCATGCGGGCCTATTACATTGCGCCGGCGGATCTCGAACGGCGACAGGCCGAGTTCACGCGCCGCGCGATCGATCAGCGTTTCGCGCGCGATTTGCCCGGCGGTCCAGCCAACCCCGCGATAGGCGCCGATCGGCGTCTTGTTCGTCGCGTACTCGACCGCGTCGGCATGTGCGAGCGGGAATTTATAGACGCTCGATATCGTCGCGGTACCGACTTCCGATTCCACCGCCGCGGTCCACGGCAGGCAGTTGTAGGCGCCGGCATCCGTCGTCGAGTGATTCGTGATCGCGAGAAAGCGGCCGTCCGCGTCCACCGCGATCGCCATGTCGTTCGTCTGGTGTTTCGCATGCGTCGCGCACAGCAGGTTTTCCTGCCGGTCCTCGATCCACGACACGGGCTGACCGAGTTCGCGCGCGAGCAGGCACACCGCGAGTTCTTCCGGGTGGATGTGCGCCTTCTGGCCAAATCCGCCACCGACCTGCGGCGTGATCACTTCGATCGTGTGTTCCGGGATCTGCAGCAGCATGGCGAGCATCGTCCGCAGGTAACCCGGCATTTGCGTCGCCGACCAGAACGTGATCAGCCCGCTCGTCCATTCGTGCCGGGCAACGCAGCCGCGCGTCTCGATCGGCGAGGCGTTGACCCGGTTGTTGCGAAAACAGTCGCGCACGGTCACCGCCGCATCGGCGAATGCCGCGCGCGTATCGTCCGCGACCCGCACCGAGGCGTGGATCACATTGTTCGCGACCTCGGCGTTCGCAAGGTGCGCCGCGGCTTGCGCGGCGTCGACATTCGCGACGACCGCCAGCTCGTCGTAATCGATATCGACGAGTTCGAGCGCGTCTTCGGCGATCTGGCGGCTCGTCGCAACGATCACGGCGACGGCTTCGCCGACGTAACGCACTTCGTCACGGGCGATAACCGGTTGCGTCGTCAGGGCGAAATTTTCCACCTGTACGGTCGCCGGAATCCCGGCCGTAAGACGTGCGACGTCGGCGCCGCTCCACACGAGTTCCACCCCCGGCAATGCGCGTGCGGCGCTGACGTCGACATTCGTGATCGTCGCATGGGCGAACGGCGCGCGTACGAACACGGCGTGCAACAGGTTCGGCAGCCGGATGTCGGCGATGTATTCACCGCGTCCGGTCAGGATGGTCGAATCTTCCTTGCGCGGGATCGACTGTCCAATCGCCTGCGGCCGGATCTCGGCAACGTCGTGTTTACTCATGCCACTGCTCCTTCGCATAGGCCGCAACCGCGTCATCGCAAATGGCATCGATGATCGTCTCATACCCGGTGCAGCGGCACAGGTTGCCGGCCATGGCTTCTCGCGCCTCGGCCCGGCTCGGCGACGGGTTGCGCCGTAACAGGCCGATCGCACTGTGCAGCATGCCCGAGGTACAAAAACCGCACTGCAGTGCATGATGGCGGTGGAACGCCGCCTGCAGGGGGTTCAACGCGCGACCTTCGGCGAGCCCCTCGATCGTTTCGATCTCGCGACCCGCGGCCTGCACGCCGAGCATGAGACAGGCACGCACCGGCTCACCGTCGAGCAGGATCGTGCAGGCGCCGCAAACCCCGTGTTCGCAACCGACTTTCGTGCCGGTCAGGCCGAGTTCGTAGCGCAACGCGTCGGCGAGGCTGATGCGGGGCTCGATCGAGAACGTCCGCGCGCGTCCGTTCACCGTCGTTGCGACGAGCGCTTGTTCGCTGTCGGTGATCCGTTTCATGTTGTCGCTCCACAGATACGGTTCAGCGCGCGGGCGACGAGGCGGGCGCCGACGTCGCGGCGATAGTCCGCGCTCGCGTGGATGTCGCCGTGCGAACGCAGATCCGCGGTGGCGAGTCGCGCGGCTTCGCGGAGCGTTGCCGGTGCGATCGCCTGGCCTTCGAGAAACGTCTCCGCGGCGCGGGCGCGCACGGGACGGTCGGCAATACAGCCGAGTGCGATGCGCACGTCAACGAGGCGTCCGTTGTCGACCCGCGCGCCCGTCGCGGCCATGACGAGCGCGAAATCGCCCGGTCGCCGCGCGACTTCCTCGAATGCCCAGCGCCGCGTGCTGAGCGGGAATTCGATCGCGGTGAGCAGTTCACCGTCGTCGATCGCGGTCGTGTAGTGGCCGAGAAAGAAATCTTCCGCCGCAACGCGTCGTTCGCCACCGACGCTGGCAATGATCAGCGTCGCATTGAGCGCGAGCGCAACGAGCGGCATCTCGGCCGCTGTGTCCGCGTAGGCGATGCTGCCGCCAATCGTGCCGCGGTTACGCACCGCATCATGAGCGACGAAGGGCACGGCTTCGCTGAGCAGCGGAACATGTTCGCGATGAATCGCGGACGCGGCGTTCCGGGCATGCGTGACCATCGCGCCAACCCTGACCGCATCCTCACCGAGCGTGATCTGCTTCAGCGCATCAATGCCGTTCAAGTCGACGAGACACGTGGGCGTGGACATGCGCAGCGCGAGGATCGGCAACAGCGTCTGGCCGCCGGCGAGCGGCCGTGCGTCGTCGTCGTCCGCGAGCGCTGCCAGTGCCTCGGCGACGGTTGTCGGCGCGACGTAAGCAAAAGCGGGGAACTTCATCGGGGCCCCTCCGTTGGGTGCTGTGGCCGGATACCGCAAGACGGCGGGGCCTTGCGCGCTCCGGCTTCGTGTCGAACCACTATAAACCACGGCGCGGCGACAATGTAGCCGGCTCGACGCCGCGAATGCGTTCCCGGTGTGCCGCGACTCGGGCATTGGTGGAGCGCGGGATCCGCCGTTAACCGATGTCGCCGGTCGCGCTACGCACCCACACTGGGTGTGTGATCATGGCGCAAGGTGAACGCCGATGGACAGCGAGAAACGAGTGAAGCACCCGCACGCCGTCGCCGGTGGCCGCCGGCTGCGTACGCTCACCCCCGCGGATCTGCCTGCGGGCAACGACGGGTCCGCGCCGTCGCTCGTTACGCTGTGCGCGCTCGACATACTCACACGCACGCTGACGGCCGCGGTCGATGTTTTCCGGGCCGCCGTGTTCATCACCGACGTCGAGGGTCATGTGCTGCATCTGAATCCCGCCGCCGTGCGCATCAGCGGTTCGTCGCCCGACCTCGCGCGCGGGCGGCATATTGCCGATCTGCTGTATACGCCGCTGAACACGGAGCTGCGCGACCAACGCGCTTTACTCGAATCCGCGCGACACCAGGGTCATGCCACGGTGCGTCTGGCGATCCCGATCACGACCTACCGGGGCGAGATGCAGTTGATCGATTACCACGCGACCCCGCTGACGGACGACGACGGTGCCTTGATCGGCGGCCTGTTTATCGCGAGTGATTTTCATCAGCGTGACGAGGCGGTCGAGGAAACCGGCTGAATCAGCCGGCGCAAATCGCAGGTTTCAGCGCCTGCCATGGCCGCGCCTGTTCGAGTTGCGCGGCCAGCCGGATCAGCGTCGTCTCCTCACCGAGCCGGGCCGTGAAGTGCAGGCCAATCGGCAGGCCGTCATCGCTCATGGCTAAAGGCAGCGAAATCGCCGGCTGGCCGGTCGCATTCGCGATGTAGGTGTACGGCGAGAAGCGCGCCGTGCGCCGGCGTAATTCGAACGGATCATCTGCGTAGACGAGTGTACCGAGCGGTACCGGCGGCTGGCCCAGCGTCGTCGTCAGCCACAGGTCGCGATCGACGTAGAATTCACTGATCCGCCGCACATGGCGTTGCACATCCTGAATCGCCATCAGGTAGTCCGCGGCGGATTGCTGAACCCCGCGTTCGGCGAACGCCCAGACGAACGGTTCGAAGTGCGCGGGATCGAGCGGGCGGGCGAGACGCCGGGACCAGTCGGCGAGCGCCCACGCGACACCGCCGGCGAGCACGCTCGTATAGCGGGTCCAGAAATCGAGCGCGTCGAAATCCGGTGCGCGCTCGACGACGTCGTGGCCGAGGTCGGCACATAACGCGGCGGTCTCCTCGATCGCCTTGCGGCACGCGGGGTCGAGCGGGTCCCCGAGCGGGGTCGCGGTCGAATAGCCGATCCGCAGGCGTCCGGGATCGGCTCCCACCTCGTCGGCCCACGGCCGCGCCGGCGGCGGTGCGAGGTAGGGCTCGCCGGGCGCCGGGCCGGCGATCACATCGAGCAGGCCGGCGGCGTCGCGCACGCTGCGGGTCAGTGCGTGCTCGACGAAATAACCCGAGAAGATGTCGCCATAGTGCGGGGCGAGCGTCGTGCGACCACGGCTCGGCTTCAGGCCCACGAGCCCGCAGCACGATGCGGGGATCCGGATCGAACCGCCGACATCATTGCCGTGCGCCATCGGCACTACCCGGGCGGCGACCGCCGCTGCCGCACCGCCGCTGGAACCGCCGGGGGTGCGCGCCGGATCCCATGGATTATGCGTCGCGCCAAAGCGGCGCGGTTCCGTCGTCGTGCCGATCGCGAACTCCGGCAGGTTCGTCTTGCCGATCGTGATCAGGCCGGCGGCGCAGAAACGGCGATAGATTTCACTGTCTTCGTCCGGCACGTAATCGCGCAGGAATTCGCTGCCCTCCGAGAATGGAACCCCGGCGACTTCGGCCACGAAGTCCTTCATCAAAAACGGCACCCCGGCGAACGGGCCGCCCCCGGGCGGCTGCGCGGCGGCGTCGCGTGCCTGCTCGAACATCGTCGTAATAACCGCGTTGAGCTCACCGTTGACGGCTTCGCAACGCCGGATCGCTTCGTCGACGAGTTCGCGCGCGCTCACATCCCCGCGTTGCACCATGGCCGCGAGTTCCGTTGCGTCGCACTCACCGTAGGCTGAAATTTCGCTCGTCATTGATTTCTGTTCCCATGCATGGGGCGCGCCGTTGCGACCTCGTGCCTCACGTTAGAGATCGGGGCATGCCGTTGCAACCGCCTCACGCAAACATCGGCTGGGCGAGGATCCACAAGCTGATCATCGTGTAACACACCATGAGCGCAAGCAATGGCAGTTCGCTCTGCACGGCTCGCCCGCGCTTGCCGGCGCGATCGAGCGCGAGCACGTGGGCGAGATACACCGACAACACGTGTCCGGCGATGATCGCCACGACGATCACGGTCCACAACACGTTCACGTCGAAACCGGCCGTGGCCGGATCAAGCGTCGCGACGTTTGCGGCACTGCCCAGTGGATCGAGGACGCGCGGCCACAACAGCTCCGGCAACACGACGAACACACTGAGGTAATGCGCGAGGTGGTAGGCGATCGCGATCGGCATGAGCGTCTGCACGAAACCGGTGGCCGTCGCGCACGTGCGTTGTACCGCACTGCCGCGGTCCGCGGGGCCGGGGTCGATCCGCACCATGGCCGCGCACGTGATGAGGAATAAAACGCAGAACATCAACGGGAATATCACGAGTCCACCTGCCCGCGCGAGCGTCTCCGGCGCGATGGACGTGGCGGCGGCGACCGCGTTCAGGCCGGTGTCGCGCCCGGCGGCGGAGGCGAGCGCGAGCGTATCGCGCCACCAGCCGGTTTCGACGAAGCCGTCGAACGTGACGCTCGCGAGCGCGAGCAGGATGAACACGACATGCGAGAGCGTGAGATTCTGTCGCTGCAGCAGTCCGGCAGCGGGCGGACGCAGGTTGAGCGTCCAGGCGGGTCGCGGTCGTGCCGCGAGACACGCTGCGCCGTTGATGCACGCGCCGTCGTTCGCGCGGCAAATCGCCTGGCCGCAGCCGGCACCGGTGGCGTCGAGTTCGACCCGTACTTCGAACGGCGCGAAGCGGGCGAACAGGCGAAAGAACAGCGCGAACGCGTCGGCATTCTGCAGCCAGGTTTCACGCCCGTAGACGAACATCCCGGCGAACGTGAGCGCGCTGTAGACGACCAACGCGGTACCGAGCGCTGCCGGTGCGACGGGGTCCACCCAGACATGCTCCATCCATGCGAACGCAAACAACACCGCAACGGCCGGCCACGCCGCGAGGCTTGTCGGATAAGGCCGGCCCGGCGCGAGTGGTCGTCCGCGCAGCAATCGCCAGGCGCGCTCGCCCAGCGCGAACACGGTACGCAGCGGATTCACGATCGCCCACACGTCGCCGACGAGCGCCGAGGTAAACGCGACGCCAACCCAGAACAGGACCCAGACGAGACTCGACGCGGGATTCTCGCTCGCGACCGGGCTGCCCGCGAACGCGGCGATCAAGCTCAGCGCGAGCAGGCCGACACAAAGAGCGCGGAGTACGGCAATTACCGCATCCGCGAGCGCATTCACGCGCGGGGTCGATCGGAGCAGTTGCAACCGCGGGTAGTGAATCGTCTGCAGTGCGCGTGGCAGAAAGTCGATCACGGCAGCGAACGATAAAACGACGGTCAGCCCGGCGCCCGTGAGCCACAACCACAGCGGGATCGGCAGGTTGACGCTTTGCCCGAAGCCGTGCGCCGCGGCGGCGCCGCTGAATGCGGCAATGCCGGCGGCTGCGAGTACGAACCGGAGGCGCACGTTAACCCTGTCGCGGTCGATTTTCATGCTGCCCGATGCGGCAACGGTTGCCGGCGGCGGCGCCCGGAGTGCGCACGTTCCGTTTTGTGTGCGTGACCGGTGCACAGGAGCAGGCGTGCACGCGCCCGGGGTTGCGCGAGTATGCGAAAATGCGACTCGCCCCGGGTGAGTGTCGAGCGCAGGATGCGGCCGGATTTTCGATCATGCGGAAATAACAGGCGGACAGTATGCCGATCATGGACCTGAACAGTTTAGCGGACTTCACCCGTCAGACTTGCGCCCCGATGCCACGGCGGACGTTGCCATGACGACGGAACGGGCTGAATTGTGGCACAGCGCGAAATTGCGTCCGACGATGCTGTGGCGTTACCGGCTGTGGCGCAAGGATCATCGTGATGCCCTGTTCCGCGGCGGTCGCCGCGCGGACGTCGTGCCCGCGGCCGATCCGGAACATCTCGCTGCGGCCGCGGCCTGGTTGTGTCGCGCCCAGGATTTGAGTGGTGACGGCGGCATCATCGGACGCTATCGGCTCGACCAGGGCTGGACGTCCTCCTACCCGGAAACGACCGGCTATATCATCCCGACATTCCTCGCGCTCGCCGACCACCTCGACCCGGACTATGCGGCACGCGCCGAGCGTTGTGTCGAGTTCCTGCTCGGTACGCAACTCGACAGCGGCGCATTTCCCGCCGGCGAAATCGCGGCGAACCAGGCGAAACCGTCGCCGTTCAACACGGCGCAAATCATCAATGGTCTGCACGCGTGGCATGCTTACCGGGACGCGCCGGACGTACTCGCGGCTGCCGTTCGCGCGGGCCACTGGCTGATCGCCGAGCAGGATGACGATGGCGCCTGGCGGCAATGGTTCTACCACAACACGCCAGCCACCTATGCGGCCCACCTGACGTGCTGGCTCGCGGAACTCGGTGAGTATTGCGACGAACGCGCGATGCGCGACAGTGCCAGCCGGCACCTCGACTGGGTGATGCAGCAGCGCTGCGGGGAAACCGGATGGTTCGATCAATGCGGCTTCACGCTCGAGGAACAGCAGCTGCGGATCGCCGATCTGCACACGATCGCCTACACGCTCGCCGGGGTGCTGCGCACGGCCCGGGTTCTCGAACGCGAGGACGCGGTGGCCGCGGTCCGCGCGGCCGCACTGCCGATCGCGCGCGTGCTCGAACGCGATCAGTGGTTGCCCGGTATGCTCGACTGGCAGTGGCGGGCACGTGCGGACTCGGCCTGTCTCACCGGTAATGCGCAGATGGCGCTGATCTGGATGGCGTTGTATCGCCTCGATGGCGACCCGGCGTGGCTGCGGGCAGCGCGCGCGGCGCTCGATCTCGTCAAGCGTGCGCAGTTGATGGACGCGGAAAATCCCGACCTGCGCGGCGCCATCCCCGGCCCCGATCCCTTGTGGGGCTGGTACAACGATGGCGCGATGCCGAACTGGGCCGCGAAGTTCTTTATCGATGCCTTGCTCGAGTACGCGGCGCTGGCGCCGGACGGGCACGCCGCGGGGTGAACGTGGACGCCGCGAAATTACGCCTCGCCGGTTACGCGCTGATCGCCGCGGCGGTGATCGTGAATCCCTGGAGTGTCGGCGCGCTGCTAACCGAAGACGGCTCGATTGAACAGATCGACCGGGTCGCCGTGATCGCGCTGTTCGACTGGCTGTGCCTGCTCGGTGGCGCGCAACTGCTGTGGCGCTGGGTGGAACGGATCGCGTGGGACAAACGAACCCTGGCGCGGCGCGATGCGATCGTCGTCGCGCTGAGCGCGGCAATGATTGCCGGGCTGTACTGGGGCATCGCAACGTTCACCCGCGGGCATGAGCACACGGTCGTGATCCCGGCGGAACTCGCCGCGATCACGGACGAGCAACGCGCCTGGGCCGCGGATTTTTACCGCGCCTCACTCGCCGCGGCGCTGGAGCACGGCTGGTTCGATATCGAACGCGCGTTCGCCGACGGCTTCCAGCCGGATCGGATCAACCGCACCCACTTTCCGAATCTCGACAACATGTTCGATGACGTCATCCTCGACCCCGAGCGTCCGGAATGGCTCGTCTATCACGATTCCCCGGACGGCAAGGTGCTCATGGCGCTCATGTTCTTCACGCGCGAACTCGAAGAAGTCGGGCCCACCCCGGCCGGCCCGCTCGCGCAGTGGCATTACCATCCGTACCGTTATGAGCGCTGCGCGATCAAGGGACTGTGGACCGTCGGCAATACGGATTCGAACGGGAAATGCGCCGAAGGTATTCCGGTGATGCGCACCCCGGAGATGTTCCACGTGTGGTTCATCGATCATCCGCTCGGCCGCTTCACGGAAATGAAAATCGTCCCGGACTACTGGCAGGAAGAAGGTTTCGATATCCGCCTGTGGCATCCGATCCTCGTCCATTTCGCGCTCGCGCTGTTCGTCGTTTCCGTCCTGCTCGACGGTGCCGGTAGCGTATTGCGGAAACCCGGCTGGCACGCGGCCGGCTGGATCAATCTCGTGCTCGCCGCCGTGGCAACGGTCGCGACGATCGGTCTCGGCATGACGGCCGAGGTGTACCTGACTCCGACGGCGGCCGCGCATGAGACGCTCGACGTGCACAAGGTGCTCGCGTTCACGAGTCTCGCGATCATGCTGGTGCTGCTCGTGTGGCGCTATCAGCTGCAGGGCCGCTTCCCGGTGCGCGGCGCCGTGCTGTATCTCGTCGTCGCGTTCACCGGGGTTGCCGTCATCGGCGGTGCCGGTTACTTCGGCGGGGAAATGGTTTACCGCCACGGGGCCGCGGTACGCGCGATCGATCAGTTCACGCGCGAACGTTACTGGGAGCAGGTGAAGCAGGTTTACCGCAACCCCGAAGTGAGCGGATTTGTCGTCGAGACGGCGGTGCCGTGAGATGACGGGCGAGTGGAAACAGCGCCTCAAGCAACGGCTGAAGCCGGCGTATTTCGGCGGCCGCCGCGCCGTCACGCAGGCGTTGTTTGCGTATGATGCGAACGCATTCGGTGCGGCGCTCGGCGCACTTGGAATCGTTGCCGGCGACACGCTCCTCGTGCACAGCGCGTTCCTGCGCGACAGCGGTTATACCGGCACGGCCGGCGAGATCGTCGACGCGCTGATCGCACAGGTCGGTGACGACGGTAACATCGTCATGATGTCGATGCCCTACAGCGGTTCGAGTGAACGCTACGTCGCGACCGCGCCCGTGTTCGATGTCGCGCGATCGCCGACGGCGCTCGGCCTGATCGCCGAAACGTTCCGGCGGCGGGCGGGTGTATTACGCAGCGCGAACCCGCTGCATCCGATCACCGCCTACGGACCGCTCGCCGACTGGTTGACGGCGGATCACGATCAATCCGCGTATTCATGCGGGCGCGGGTCACCGTTTGAACGCTTTCTCAGCCTCGATGGCAAACTGCTGTTCTATGACGCTTCGTACAGTTCCATGACGTTCATGCATTACGTCGAGGATCATTTTCGCGCGCGCCTGCCGGTCGCGCTGTACGACGATGAACCCGTTGCGCTGACGATCCGCGACCGCGATGGTCGCGAACGCCGCTTGCGACAATATTTCTTCAGCCGCGAGGCGCGTGAGCGCCGGCATTTCGCGCCCGTGGAACAGGCATTGCGCGACAGCGGCGCCTTGCGTGAGGCCACGGTCGGCCGCTCCGCGCTGTTGTGCGTCGGCGCGCGCGACGTCGTCGCCGCGGCCGGTGCGCTGCTCGATGCCGGTACCGGTTTTTATCACTGAGTCCGGGCGGTCAACAGGATATTTATGATGACAGGCATGGCAAAACCCGACACCGACAGCGCGCAAGCAACGCTCGTCTCGGTGCTGCGCGAGCGCGCCGCGCTGCACCCGGAAGCGCCGGCGTGCACGTATCTCGGCGACACCGGACAGGTGAAGGGCAGCCTGAGTTACGCTGAACTCGATGCCGCCGCGCGGGCGATCGCCGCGCGCCTGCAGGGGCTCGGTGCGGCCGGCGAGTGCGCGATCCTGCTGTATCCGCCCGGCCTCGAATTCCTCAGTGCGTTTTTCGGTTGCCTGTACAGCGGCGTGATCGCGGTGCCGCTGCCGGCGCCTCGCGTGAGCGCCTCGCTGCGGCAATTCAGCGGCATCGTCGGCGACCTCGACAGCCGGCTCGTGCTGACGACGGAACGCTCGCTGTCCCGGCTGCAAAAACTCGACACGGATTTGTTCGCACCACTGAGTTGTCTCGCGACGGAATCGACCGCGCCCGCGATGGCGCGCGCCTGGCGTGAACCGGAAATCGATCCGGCGGGCGTGGCGTACCTGCAGTACACGTCGGGTTCGACGTCTGATCGCAAGGGCGTGATCGTCAGTCACGCGAACGTGATCGCGAATCTGAACGGCATCGCTGAACGCTTCGCTCATCACGCCGACAGCGTCAGCGTCAACTGGCTGCCGCACTTTCACGACCTTGGCCTCGTCAGCGGCCTGCTGCAACCGCTGTATCACGGTCATCCGAATATCCTGTTGTCACCCACCGCGTTCGTACAGCAGCCGATCCGCTGGCTGCGCGCGATATCGGCGTATCGTGGCACGTATTCGAACAGTCCGAACTACGGCTACGACCTGTGCGTGCGCCGGGTGACGGACGCGCAGATCGATGAGCTCGATCTGGGTTGCTGGGACGTGGCGCTGAACGGCGCGGAGCCGGTGCGCTGGCAGACCGTCGAGGCGTTCGCGGAAAAATTCGCGCGCGCGGGTTTTCGCGCCACGAGCATGTACCCCGCCTACGGACTTGCCGAGGCTACGCTCGTGGTCACCGGTGCCGACGCCGGCACCCGGCCGCGCGCCGTGCACGTCGACGCGAGCGCGCTCGAGGACGATCGTATCGTCGCGGCGAGCGACCCCGCACAGGCACGTGCGCTCGTCGGCTGCGGCCGGGCGCTGGCCGCGACGGACGTCGCGATCGTCGACCCGGCAAACCGCAGGCGTCTCGCGGACAATATGATCGGCGAGATCCGCGTCCGCGGACCCGCGGTCGCGGCGGGTTACTGGCAGCGCGAAGCGGATACGCTGGCCGATTTCGGCGCCGAGCTCGTCGATGCGCCGGGCACCCGGTGGCTGTGTACGGGCGACCTCGGCTTTCTGCGCGACGGCGATCTGTTCATCACCGGCCGGGCGAAAGATCTGATCATCATCCGTGGCGGTAATCACTATCCGCAGGATATCGAGTGGACCATCGAGCAATCGCATCCCGCGTTTCGCGCCGGCTGCGGGGCCGCGTTCTCGATCGAGACGCCGGACGGCGAACAACTCGTCGTGGCGTGCGAAATCGAACGCGATTATCTGCGTGAACTCGATCCGGCGGAACTCGGCCGGATTGCCCGGCGCGCCGTCGCCGAAGCGCACGATCTGCAACTCGCCACGCTCGTGTTACTGAAAACCGGCACCGTGCCGCGAACCTCGAGCGGCAAGATCCAGCGACGCCAGTGCCGCGCGAGCTATCTCGCCGGCGAACTCGACAGCGTCGGCGAGGATAGCGTCGAACGCGTCGCGCCGGCGGCCAGCGCGAGCGCACCCGTGCCGGATCCCGATACGCTGATCGCCTGGCTGCGCGCGTACGCGAGCGAGCGCCTGAACTCGCGTCTCATGGACGAGCGACGCGCGATCAGTCCGCCGGTGCTGCTTGATTTCGGTAACGCCGGCGTGCTCGGTCTGCAGGTGCCGCGCAGTCACGGCGGGTGTGAATTTGGCTACGTTGCGACGATGCGGGTGCTCGCGCAACTCGGTGCCATCGACCCGACCCTGACGATGATGACGATCGTGCACAACACGCTCGGCATCGGCCCGATTATGCAGGCGGCTGCGCCGGCGCTGCGTGATGAGTTGCTGCCGCGGCTCGCGAGCGGCCGCGAACTCGCCGCGTTCGCGATCACGGAGCCCGGCGCTGGTTCGAATCCGCAGGCGATTGCCGCCACCGCGACCCCACAGGGCACGGCCGGGTGGCGCCTCGACGGCGAGAAAATCTGGAGCGGTACGGCCGGCTGGGCCAGCGTGATCAATGTGTTCGCGCAGAATATCGACGAGAACGGGCAGCCGCATGGCATGAGCGGTTTTGCCGTCGACCGCGGGACCCGCGGCCTCGTCATCGGGCCCGAAGCACTGACGCTCGGTATGCGCGGTATGGTCCAGAACGCGATCCGGCTCGACCACGCACACGTACCGCGCGAGCGCTTGCTCGGGGAGGCGGGTGCCGGCTTCGCGGTCGCGCGCGAAGCGATGATGCAGGGACGTCTCGCGATCGGCGCCGCGTGTGTCGGCGGCATGAAACGCTGTGTGCAATTGCTGTTGCGCTACGCCGAACGTCGTGACATTTCAACCGGGCGCCTGCGCGACAATCCGGTCCTGCGTCACCGCCTCGGGGAACTCGGCGCCGCGACCGCGGCCGTCGAGGCACTCGTGATGCACATCGCCGGCGCGCTCGATCGCGATGAAGCCGTACCGCTCGATGCCTACGTCGTGTGCAAGACGGCGGGGCCGGAATGGTTCTGGCGTGCGGCCGACGATCTCGTACAGTTTCTCGGTGGTCGCGGTTACATCGAAACGAACATCGCGCCGCAATTGCTGCGCGATGCGCGCGTCACCCGGATCCTCGAAGGACCGACCGAGCCGCTGCTCATGTTTCTCGGCTCGCGGATCCTGAATGACGCCGGTGACTTCGAACGCCTGCTGACGACCGATCTCGGCGCCGCGGATATTTTCCGCACGCTCGCCACGGCAGCGGCGGACGTCGCCGCGCGTGCCGAGCGCGGGCCGTTCAGCGGACACGCCGATGCCCATCGCTGGGCCTGCCTGCAGATCGGCCAGTTCGCGACGGAAGCCGTATTGCTGGCAGTCCTTACACGTGCCGATGACGGGAGTGCCGGCGCGACGTTCCGGCGGCAATGGGCCGAACGCCGCTTCGCGAGCGCGCTCGAGACCGCGCGCGCGCACTGCGGCGAACACGCCGTGGCGCTCGATGCCGCCGGACTCGACGAGCTGCGCGACACCTACGCCGCGCAGATCGGCGACATCGAGCAAACGCTCGCCGGCGAAGATCACGCGCTCGATCCGCTGTTACGATCCCCGGCCGACGCTCCTCCGCGTGCCGCGCCGACTCCCTCGGCGCCGTCACGAATCCCGCCCGCACCCGTTGCCCCGGTCGATCATCCGGCCGCCGCGCAATCCGCGCTCGACATCGAGCGCTTCGTCACGGCATGGGTCGGTGCGGAGCTGAAACTCGATCCGGCAACGATCGATCCGCAGCGCTCGTTCTTCGACTACGGAGTCGATTCCGTAACCACGGTTATGCTCGTCGTCGCACTCGAGGAGTGGCTCGGGCGCGAAATCTATCCGGAGATGGTGTACGACTTCCCGGTGATCCGCGCTTTCTGCAGGCAACTCGCCGCCGCACCCGCTCACTGAGCCCGGTTCGACCGGTAGCCGTCGCGCGCGATTCCGCGTTAATCTCGACCGCGTCTTTACTCCGGAGATCGCCAATGAGCGCGCGCCTGTATGCCATGACCTGCGGTTGGCTGACGATGCCGATGCCGATGTTGCTCCACGGTACGAAAGGAACCCTGAAGATCCCGATCCCGGCGTATTTCATTCGCCATGCGCGGGGCACCGCGGTGTTCGACTCCGGCATGTCGCTCGAACTCCAGCGCGACGGGGCGCGAGCGCTCGGTCCGATGGAACCGTATTTCGACGTGCATTTCGCGCCGAACGAGGAAATCTCCGCACGCCTCGGCGAAGCCGACATGGACGCCGGAAAAGTGGACTATCTGATCACGTCGCACCTGCACTTCGATCACTGCGGCGGTAACGCACTGATCCCGAATGCACGCTGGATTATCCAGAAGCGCGAGTGGGAAGCCGCGAACACGCCGGAGCTCGTCGCCGCGAATTTCTATAACCGCAAGGAATTCGATCACGGCCACGAGCGCATCGAAGCGGACGGCGAACATGACGTGTTCGGCGATGGTTCGGTCCGGTGCATTCCGACGCACGGACATACGCCCGGTCACCAGTCGCTTGTCGTGGAAACGGAAACCGGGCCGGTCGTGTTGTGCGGCGATGCGTGTTACCTGCGCAAGACGATCGAGGACATGCATCTGCCGGCGGCGTCGGCCGTGCACGACGAAGCGGCGATGCGGAAATCGCTCGAAGCCCTGCGGTCGCTGCAGCGCGCGGGTGCGCGTCTCATGTTCGGTCACGATCCGGAGTTCTGGCGCGACGTACCGCAGGCCCCGCTGGAAATCGTCTGAGCGAAGCGCGATCGGCGCTGCCGCGCGTTCAGTCGCCGAGTACGGCCGCGCAGCTCGTGCGCGGCGTCTTGTTCCTGGCGAACACCTTGTTGGCCGCGCGCGCGAGCGGATTCGTGGCCAGCGACGCGCCAATCGCGAGGCTTTCGTGCAGCCAATCGCCGGCCGAAGACTTCACCACCGGGGCGCGCAAGGGACCGTTGATCGAAACGGTTCGCGGATTGCCGGGTGCGTCGAGCGTGAGCGCGGTGTGCCGGGCGGGCTGCAGTTTCAATGCGATCTGCTCCGTGCCGAGATCGAGTGTGCCGCGGCCGATGAGCAGGAGTTTGTCGCTGCGCGCGACGATCACGGGTACGGCCTCGGTGCCGGTGCGTCCGCGCGCCAGGTCGAGGCGCAAGGCCGCGCATTCGAGGGGTGTCCGTGGCGCGGGATGCTGGAACGGGATCACGGACAGCAGGGTCATCGCGAGCAGATTCTGGCTCAGCAGCTCCAGCTTCACGTGGTTCAGTGTGCCGCGGCCGATCTGCGCCCGCACGCGACCGCCGAGACCCGCCGCGAGTTCGTGCCCCGTGTGGCCCGTGCCGCTGAGTTCCGCGGTACCGTCGAGCTTCGCACCGGACAGGTACTGACGGACGGGCGCAATCCGGTCGAGTTCGACCGCGTTTGCCGCCGCCGTGATCCGTGTTTCTCCCGCGGCGTAGGCGTGCGTTCCATCGAGCGTGAGCACGCCGTCGCCGAATGCGGCGCGGATCGCGATCTCGAGCCGGGACGGGTCGAACACGGCACTCGCGCTGATAGCCGACGCATCCGTTCCGGCGTAGTGGAGGCGCTCGAGCTGTACGTCGAGCACGCCGTTAAGGCCGGGCAGCCAGCGTGGCACGAGCGGTGTACGACGGAACAGGCGCGCCGGGGTCTCGTCCGCGGCAGACGCCGGGGCGAGCGAAATTCCGTTGCTGTGGATCGATGCGCGCAGCTTGCGCGCCGCTATCGCGTAGGTACCGGTGAACGTGACATCGCCGCTATCGGTCTTCGCGCTGCCGCGCTCGACGACGGCCTGGCCGTCGCTGAGCTCGAGTGGTATAGCGACATCGCGCAGTTCGAGATTGCCGGTAGTGACGACATCCGCGGTCAATTCGATCGATGCCCGCGCGGACATGAGCCACGCGAACCAATCGCCCGCCGGCGCGGATGCGCTGCCCGGTTCGACGGTTGTTTCGGTGCCGGGCAGGGCGCCCGGCGCCGACGGCGCGAACACAAGGCCGCAGCCGATGATGAGCGTGGTATGGCACGCGAATGCGCGGCTCACGCGCCCGCGTGCACGGCGCCCGGTGCGGCGGCGCTGTTCGCGATGACCGGCAGCGGGTCTTATT
>CAXBJY010000091.1:0-20187 GCA_963976285.1 uncultured Gammaproteobacteria bacterium | reverse complement strand
CTAGAAGCCGACCGGCAACGCGTTATCAAAGGACGTTACTCCCGAACTTCGATGCGGCCCGCCGAGATGACCTCCGAGCCCGCCTCGTTACACAGCGCAAACGAAATCCGCGAGCGTTCACGGCAGGTTTTCAGGTGCAGCAACGAGGGCATGAAAACCATCGATGAAAAACGCCCGCTGATTCGCTTCACTCGCACCGGCTCGCCATCGAGCAATTCGTTTACGATCGCGGATGTGGCCAGCGCGAGTGACGCGGTTCCATGCAGCAGCGGTTCGGGCAGGCCCGCGGCGCGCGCCGTTGCCAAATCGCTGTGGATGGGATTCCAGATCCGCGCGCATTCTGTATAAATTTGCCCGAGATTGGCGGCGACTTCGATCGGTACATCGAGCGCGGTTAAAGGCCCGGTGTTGTCACCCACGCGAGGCATTTCCTCGATCCAGTGCGACGGCCCCTCGAGGATGGCGCCAAGAAACAAGTTACCCTGGTAAGTACGACTGACCAACTCAGCGTTCGCATCCGTCGTGTCAATCCGCCAGCCGAGATAAATCCCCGGTTTACGCTGTTCAACCCCGATAACCGTGGCCGACGTGTGTAGTTCCATCCCTGGATGGAGCGCTTCGAGAAGATGCAAATCATGCGTCGCATGGACCGTGTTGCGCATATCGATGTTGTTGTCGCGCAGGCATTCCACCAACGCCGGCCACTCGACGCACACCGGGAAAACGGGATGGGTTGCGACCTGCTTATCCTCCGCGTTATCAAAATAACGCGGGGACATATCGTTCAGACTCGCGGCGTAAGCCATCGACCAACGTTCATCCAGATCGTGCGTGAAAGACCGGCCGGTATATCCAACTATTTCCTGCGTGAGCGCCATGATGTGTACAAAATCCGGTGGAGACGAGGCGGGTGATCCTCACTGTGCATGATAGCGCAGGCTTCACAACGACCCTGGGAAAAGCGCGGGGGCAATAATTCGATTGCGGAAATTACCGCCGGCCCGGATCGGGGTAACCCCGGGACGGGGATGGTATGGCCTCGTTGTTGCCAGTGCGATCCGTTGCCTGATCAAACGGCAATGCATTGTCATGGCATGTCCCGGGTAATTGACTTGCGCTCACGCACGCCCGGAACGGGAGCGGCGGACGACGCGCGTTCGACCGGCTGATTAATCCGGTTCCTGTGATCTGCGCGTACCCGGTCTCGGTCCGCACCGCGAACCGGAGAGGGTTCGGCGGACCGGCGCAGCGTCGAGCCGGATAATCCTGATCCGTGCCCCAATGCCGTTCGATTCCGCGGCTCCGCCGGTGGCGATCGCCGTGCGCACGACGCGGGCTGCGAATCCATTATGTGGATTCACGCGGCGAGGGTTTTTACGAAGATAACCTTGCCGTCTCCCGGCGCATAGAAGTCGGGCAATTCGGCCGCGATCTGATACCCCACCCGGGCATAGAAACCGCGTGCCGCGGCGTAATGCGTGGCGCTCGAGGTGTCGATATACATGCGCTGCCCGCCCGCTTCACGGACCCGGGCCTCGACTTTTTCCATCAGGCGGGCGCCGGTGCCGTTACGCTGCGCCTTCGGATGCACGGCAATCCAGTAAAGATCGTAACGATCCTGCGTGCCGGCGATCGGACCGTAACAGGCGTAGGCGACAAGTTCGCCCGAGTGTTCGGCGAGAACAAATTCGTAACCGGAAGCGCTGCCGTGCTCGATGCGTTCACGCGCGAGTTCGCCCGCAATCGGGATTTCCCCGGCATTGAATACACCGGCCGCTACGACGAGGCGTCGGATGGCTTCGATATCATTCTCGGACACGGATTCGCGGTACTCGAGAGCCGGCGCGGGCGCGGTTGTGGCGGGCACCGGGCGGGCATGCTGTGGCGGCGTCCGTGCGACCGCGGTGGCGAGGCCGGTGAAAAAATTCCGTGCGTTGACGCCGAGCGTACGCACCCGGTAGCCGCCTTCCTGCACCACGACAATAGGCACACCCGTTGCCCCGATCAGGTCACCGAGCGCGTGGAAATCCTGCGCGCGATTGCTCCAGGTACCGGTCGGGTCGTCCTTCGCGGTGTCGAAGCCGAGCGCGAGCACGAGGAAGTCCGGACGGTGGCGTGCAATGCGCTTCAGGGCCGTAGCAAGCACACCGCGGTAACGCTCCGGGGTGACGGACTCGGGCAGCGGCAGATTGAGGTTGTATCCCGCCCCCGCACCGCGACCGGATTCTTCGGCGAAACCGCTGAAATAGGGGTAGGCGAAACGCGGGTGACCGTGGATCGAGACTGTGAGGACATCGCTGCGTGCGTAGAAAATGTCCTGGGTGCCGTTGCCGTGGTGATAATCGATGTCGAGTATCGCGACCCGACCACGTTCGGACAGGTAGTGCGCCGCGATCGCGGCGTTATTGAAATAACAGAACCCGCCGAACGCGTTGCGCTCCGCATGGTGTCCCGGCGGGCGTACCAGCGCATAGGCCACGCGCGCACCTTCGGCAACGATGGCGGCCGCCGTCAGTGCGCAATCCACGGCCCCGCGGGCTGCCGGGTAGGCGTTGCGATTGAGCGGTGTAAACGTGTCGATGCAGTAATAGCCGGCGAGTACGGAGCGCTCGCGCGGCCGCCGCGACGCATTGCGGATCGGAAACACGTACGGATAAAGCGACTTGCCCGGCTCCGTTTCCGCGCAGGCCCGGCGGATGTAGTCGACGAGTCCGGCATCGTGCACGGCACGTACATGACGTTCGCCGAAGTGACGGGCGGGCACGGTGTGGAACAGATCCGTACGGGCGAATTCCGCCAGGATCGCGCTGATCCGAACCGGTGCTTCGACGTAACCGCGCTCGCGCACATGGTGGATATCATGACCTTCGTTCACCACGAGTGCGATATTGATCGCGGCGGTCTCGTTCGCGCGCCGGCCCTTGAGATAACGCAACGGTCGCAGCGCTACAGCGTCACGGCGGATCGATTTCATGACCATGGCGACGTATTTCGGCGGACACAAACCGCCGTACTTCCGTTCCAGGATCGCGCGCACAATCCGGCGCAGCGTACGCGCCGGCGGCAGTTCGAATTTATCCAGGCCATCGAAGACGAGGTAGGGCGGATCACTGGTATCGGCGGTAACCGGGGTTTCATATGCGGTACCGACGATCGGGCGCGCGCCGAAGCGTTCGTAAAATCGGAGCCGCGCGACGTTCTGCTTGCGGATCGCCGGTTGAGGACTGAGCGCGGGATCGTCCGGCAGGCATTCGAAGTACAGCCCTTTCACACCGCTCGCGCGCGCCTCCTCGCGGATCCTTTCGTACAACGCGGCGCCGATCCCGCCACCGGTTTGTCCGGGCGCGGCGGATATCGTATCGAGATAGGCGAACGCGAGATCCGGTGCAATCAGCAGCAGCGCGAACGCGCTCTGGCGATCGGCCTCGTCGTGGGCGATGAACAACTCGCTGACGAAGCGGTAGGTGAGCGGATCTTCGATCTGCTGCGGGAGCTTCGCGATGTCTTCCTCGTCCATGTCCGGGAACTGCTCGCGCATGATGCGCTGGGCATCGCGGATCGCGGCCTGGTTTCCCGGCGAGCGCGCGTCGCTGATCTTCCGGATCTTGAACATCAACCGGCGTGCCTCAACGTCGCCGGCTGGCGCGCGGCGCCGGTCCCGGCGGCGCGAAGCAGGAGTTCCGTCAACGCGTCGAAGTCGATACCCGCCTGTGCCGCGGCCGCGACGAAGCCGGCATCGGGGCCGAGCCCGGGATTCGCATTGATGTCGATGACGAACGCGTTGTCGTTGGCGTCGACCCGAAAGTCGATGCGCGCATAGCCCGCGAGACCGAACGCCTGCCACACCGCGCGGGCATGTTCGCTCAGCGCGGCAGCGAGCAGCGGCTCGGTCGACTCGATCCCGAAGCGCCGCGGTGTATTGCGGTACGCGGTGCAAGCCGGGGTCCATTTCGCGTCGAAGTCGACGATCCGGGCGCGTTCATCGGGCCAATCGACGAACAGCGTTTCCTGGATCGGCAGTACGCAGGCACCTTTGCCGTCGTCTATGACCGCGACATTGAATTCGCGGCCGGCGACGAAGGCTTCGGCGAAAAAACGTGTCTTGAATCTTGCTTCGCGCTCCCGGCGTTCGCGTTGCATGCTCGTTCCCGTCACGACCGAAGCGTGATCGATGCCGAGCGAACCGTGTTCCCATTCGGGTTTCAGGATCACTTTCGCGGGAAATGATTCCGTGTCGGTGATCGTCCGTGGCGTGGGGATCCCCGCGGCGAGAAGCAGACCCTTCGCGCCAGGCTTGGAAGCCGTCGCGACGAACGCCTCGAAACCGTTGCCGGTAAACGCGAGACCGGCCCGCGCGAGATACCACGGCGCCAGCAGGCAACCGGCGGCGCTGCCGTCGACGGCCTCGACGAGATTAAAAACACACGCCGGGGCGCGCCGCGCGAGTTCCGCGATCGAGCCCGATTCAGGCACGAAGCGGACGAGTTCCGAGCGGTAGCCGAGGCGTTCGAGCGCCGCCTGCACATGCTCCGCGGTCTCGAGCGTGTCGGCTTCGTCCGGCCGCCCGGCGGTGGCGGCGTGGAGTACCGGCACGAACGCCTTCGCGCGCGCGTGTCGCGTACCGCGCGGTGTATCCAGTCCGTAGCGTCGCGCCGCGCTCGTGACGATCGCGTTCAGCAGCCAGTCGTAAGTGCGGCCGGCGCGGCTCGCCGCCATCGGCAGATCCGAATGGTGCGGATGCAGGCCCGCGAGCGGATTCGCCTCGAGGAAACACGGCGTACCGGCGCCATCGCAGCGAATATCGATACGGCCCGCGTCGCGACACTGCAGTGCGCGGTAGGCGGCGAGGGCGACCGCCGACGCTGCCTGCGCGACCTCGTCGTTCGCCGTGAGATAGCTTACCCGTGATTCGCACTGTTCCTTGTTCGTGTAGGAATAGACGGCATGCGCCGCGCTTTCGTTGACCACGATTTCGAGCAGACCGACAACTTCCGGGCCGCCGGCGCGGTCGACGATCGCGACCGTGAACTCGCGGCCCGGCAGAAACGGCTCGATCAGTACGGGCTGGCCGAAGCGTCGCTGCAGATCCGCCACCGCGGATTCAACCGCACGCCGGTCGCTGCAAACGGACGCGAGTTCGCAACCTTTGCCGGTGCCTTCGGCGAGCGGCTTCACGAACGCGGGCAGATCGAAACCGATCGCGGGTACGTCCTCACCGTTCGCGACGACGACGAACGGCGCCGTCGGTACGCCGGCGTCGCGAACCACGCGTTTCGCGATCCCCTTGTCGAGCGCAATCGCGAGCGTCGTGGGGTCGGAAAACACGTAGGCCTGTTCGTACAGTTCGCATACGGCGGGCACCTGCGCTTCGCGCGCCCGACCGCCGAGTCCTTCGGCGATCGAGAACACGAGGTCGTAGCGGGCACCGTCGGCAAGACATCGCGCGAGCGCGCGGCCGTTGCCGACCAGCACGATACGATGACCGAGACGGGTGAGCGCGGCCGCGAGGAGGTCGATCGTTTCTTCCGAATCGAACTCCGCGACGGCTTCTTCGCTGTACCCGCGCGCGAGGTACTCGCTACGCAGGTCGTAGACGAGCGCGATCGTCAGGCCGGTCACTGGATTGGGCCGTCGATCGGCGACTGCGGCGCGTTCTCCGTAGCGCCACCGTTGCCGGGATAGCGGTATACCCCGCCTTCGAAGTTCCTGAGAACGATGTCGTCACCGTCATGGCCGAGCACGTAGTTCGGCAGCAACGGGATCTTGCCGCCACCGCCGGGGGCGTCGATCACGAATGTCGGTACCGCGTAACCGGTGGTGTGACCGCGCAATCCCTCGAGGATTTCGAGGCCCTTCGCGACCGGCGTGCGGAAGTGCGCCGACCCCGTGATCGGATCACACTGGTACAGGTAGTACGGCTTCACCCGCCGCATCAACAGTCCGTGCATCAGGTTTTTCATCACCGGGACGTCGTCGTTGATCCCTTTCAGCAATACCGTTTGGCTGCCGAGCGGGATCCCGGCGTCGGCCAGCCGCGCGGTCGCTTCCGTGACTTCCGGCGACAACTCGTGCGGGTGCGTGAAATGGATGCTCATCCACAAGGGGTGATACTTGCGCAGGATCCGCGTGAGTTGCCGGGTCACGCGCTGCGGCACGACGACGGGTACTTTCGTGCCGATGCGGATGAACTCGACATGCGGGATCGCGCGCAGGCGGCCGAGCAGGTAATCGAGCTTGTCATCGGATAAAGTCAGCGGATCGCCGCCTGAGAGCAGCACGTCGCGAATTTCCGGGTGCGCGGCGATGTAGTCGAGCGCGCGATCCCACTGCCGGCGGTCGAAGCGGTAGTCACCACCGGCCTCGCCAACCATGCGCGAGCGCGTGCAGTAGCGGCAGTAAGTGGAGCAGAAGCCGGTCGCGAGGAACAACACGCGATCCGGATAACGATGCACGAGACCCGGTACGGCGGTGTCGTGATCTTCGCCCAGCGGATCGTCGGCTTCGCCGGGTGAGCGCAGGTATTCGTCGCCGACCGGGATATGCGTGCGGCGCAGCGCTTCCGTCGGATCGTCGCGGCTCATGAGCGAAGCGTAGTACGGCGTAATGCCAACCGGCAGCGAGCCGGTATGGCGCTCGACCGCGAGGCGCTCGTCGGCGCTGAGCACGAACATGCGTTCGAGGTCGTGCAGCGAACGAATGCGTTCACGCAACTGCCAGCGCCAGTCGTTCCACTCGACTTGCGTCGTGCCGGGGAAATATTGCTTGTAGAATGCGCGCGCGGCCGGGTTGACGGGGAACGGATTGGTTCTTGGTCGGGACGCCTTGGCGGCGGAGATCGGAATGACGGTGTCGGAATGGAATACCGTGGCGCTGGTCCGCGGTACGGTCGTGGCGATGGCGCGACGTAGCGACGGAGGCTCATCCTCCTCGGCACTCAGGCGGTTATCAGTTTTCATCAAGTTGTTCCTTCTTGAAGCTGAAGAGGCCTTAAGGTTTGTTGCGCTACCCGTCGCTGCCTCTGTTTCGCGCCGGGTGCGGCCATTCGTCAACCGAATTTGCGCGCGTATATTCAATCTTTTATCCGGAAATGCAAGAAATATTTTATGGTCCCGATCATCGCGATTTGCCGCGCGCTTGCGACCGCCGGTGGCGGCGCCGTCGGTGCGCCGCAAGACCCGGCTCGCCCGCACGGAACGCCAGGCCTGACGCCTGTCGCAACGTGAAGCCGTCGGCTCGTTGGTAATAAGTGGGCTGTGCGAGATCTGCCTTGCGACCGGGGTCTGCGTGGGTTCGCGCTGGGGGCTCGGGGTGGCTCGGGGTCGGACCAACTTAGCTTGTTGAGTTACCGGAATTTTTTCTCGGGATTCGCGGCGTACAGCGCCTTAGCTCGAAAACGATCGCGAAATTCTGGCACGTAAGCTTCGCTGTCCTCGAGTAACACCCACCCGTGCTTTCCCTCGGATTGAATACGTTCCAGCTTCGAAATACCGAGCCGCGCCCGGACTCCGTCAACGAACTGCTCGCCGCCCACCGCGATCGCCTCCGTCCAGCGCGGGTCGCGCATGAGGTCGTTGCGGTCCAGCGCGGCCTCGACGTGGTCCCGATGTTGTGTCTGTAACGCGTCGAGGGTGGCGCATCCGGTGAGGTCCGCGAGCCGATCGAGATCCAGCACGCGATAGCGTGATCGCGGATTCTGGATCTCGTTGTATCCGGCACAGCGCCACTCGCTCGGATGTTGCACGGCCCGCGCCCTCACCATGTTCAGGTCGAGATAGACGAGGCAATTCCAGAGGTGAGTTTCAGAATCGACGGCTACCGCGTGATAGCGGTCGTGCCAGAACGCACCCGCGCGACCGCGCCGACGATTGTGGGCTTGTGCCGTGCAGCCCTGGATCAGTTGCAGGCTTCGCGCGATCGTCTCACCCGCGAAGGCGTCGTAGACAAGCAGGTGGATATGGTTCGAGGTTGCGACGAAATTCAGTACGCTCAGGCCGTAACGTGACGTTGACCGCCACAGCCAGCGTCGCCAGACGGCTCGATCAGCTTCCGCTCGCAACAGGAATTCGCGCTTGTGGCATCGATGAGTGATGTGCCAGACATAGCCCGGCACATAGCTGCGGTTCGCACGGGGCATCGCGTTCCCTCCCTGGAACGATAGACGCGTTGCAGTCTAGCGCAGCGTTAATTTGCCCGGAAGCTTTCCGCGTCCGGGGTGTTTATTCGTTTTGGATTGACTCGCCAGACGAGTCGCTTAGATCCGATTTATGGCGCCGTTTTGCCAGTCTAAGGGGCTATTTGCCGCTGATTCAGCCGATTTTTGTTTGATTCTCAACCACTTAAGTTGGTCCGACCCCGTCGCGTCAAAATTGAGAACGGTCCTTTTAGTTCCCGATGGGTGCGCTGCGCGCGTCCTGGATCAGGACCGCGACATTATCGCCGGTCAGGCTCTCGAGAAAGCGGACGAGGGCCGTGACTTCGCCATCATCGAGTTGCAGCGGTTTGATCCGTGGATCAAGATGAGGATTGGCGCGCCCGCCTTCACGGTAAAACTGCACCACGTCGGTGAGCGTGCGCATTGAGCCGTCGTGCATATAGGGCGCGGTAAGCGCGACGTTGCGCAGGGTGGGCGTCTTGTAGGCGTAGAGATCGTCCGGATTATTCGTGATCCCCATACGGCCGAGATCCTTCTCCCTGAACTTCGCGCCACGCCCGCCGGGTTTTAACTTGATGGGCACGACGACGCCGGGTACGAGTTCCACCTCGACCCGGTCGACCGGGTCTTGCGACGCCATCGGCTTTGCGATCCCGATGCCGGTATTGTGCAAGGCGTGGTCGGTGAACAGCGCATGTTTGTCCCCTACGAGGTGACAGCCGCTGCAGCCCGCCTCACCGGTGAACAGCGCGAAGCCCTGCCTGACCATGTCACTGACCGCGCTTTGGTCACCGCCGAAATACCAGCGATCGAACGGCGAGTTCGCGGAAATCACGGTGCGCTGATAGCTCGCGAGCGCCGCCCCGATGTTGAGCAGATCGACGGGCTCGCCGAATGCTGCCTCGAACATCCCCGCGTAATCGGCCGCGTCGCGGATGGTCGCGAGGAGGAAGCCGACGGAAGGGTTCGCCATTTCCTCGCTCGACAGCAGCGGCCCGAACACCTGGTTCTCCAGGCTCGAATCACGCGCGTCGTGAAACATCGTGCGCTGGTAGGCAACGTTGTAAGTGGTCGGTGCATTGCGCGTGAGACTGCGCCCCTTGAACCCGACGGGGGTAGCCACCTCGTTGTTCGTGAAACCCTGCTCCGGGATGTGGCACATGGCGCACGACATTGTCCGGTTGTGGGACAGGCGGCGGTCGAAATACAGCTTCCGCCCGAGCGCAACTTTTTCGGCCGTGAGCGGATTGTTCGCAGGTATCGGCACGGCCGGCAGGCCGAGCGGTGGCGTCCTCACCCGCGCAAGTGCGCGTGCATCGTGGGTAGCGTCCGCTTGCGCCGCTCCGGACAGACAGGCGAGCAGTATCGCCGCCGCCCATGCCGCCAGCGAGCACCACCGCCGCGCCAGGTTCATGCGCGTGGTGTTCAGTCGCCTGCCGCCCGTTCCTCGGCCAGCAGCGTCTGCACGTCCGCCACCAGCAGCCGTGGATCGAGAAAGCCGAGACCGTAGATGTTGCGAATGCGCTTGTTCCGGTCGATCAGATAAGCGCGTAGCTGGTGGCCGAACGCGTCGGTCGGATTACCTTCGTCGTCGAGCCGCCGACGCACGGTTTGTTCGTAGTCGTCGAGGATCGGTTGCAGTTCCACTGTGGAAGCCGTCGTCAGGTCAACCCACTCGGCACCGCCCTGCCAGTCGTCAGACCCGCCGTTGCGATAGCCGGCCATGACTTCCGGCGTGTCGTGCTGCGGGTCGAAGCTGAGGCTGATCATGCGCAAGTTCGAGGCGAGTTGCGGGTCCGCTTTGCTCGCACCGAAAATCCGGTACAACACGGCCGTCGCGAGGGGACAACCCTGCGCGTCGGTGCAGCGCGTGTAGATAAAGCTGAGCAACACGACCTTGCCGTCGTAGAGTTCATGGAGCGTGCGCGCCTCGCCCGCCGTATCGAGCACGTCGCCGTCGTCGGCCGGCCGAATGACGGGCAGCGTGTAAGACCCCGGCTCGGGCGGATCGAAATCAAACTCCTTCGTACGCGATGTGTCGAGGCCGCCTGGAACGTCCGCGTGCTCGTGATGCTCCGCGTGCATGGTCCCGTCGGCGGGGGGCGATTCGTCGGCATGCTCGTGCACGCGGGCGCTTTCCGCCTCCGGAGCCGCTTCAGGTGCCGGCATGAAGTCACCGAACATCGTGCCGAGCACGAGCAGCACCGCGAGCCCGGCCAGGGCCAGCAAGTATCGGATCGCGCTCGCGCCCCGCGCCGGCGTGATGACATTCATGTCCGGCCGTTCGCCGCTAGCGCAGGGCCGTGGTGACGTCCGAGTAAAGACTGTGGGCGCCGAACCGCATCTGGTGTGCGCGCCCGAGCCCCTCGGCGATGAAGTCGATACTGAATGTTTCGGTCAGTTCCTTGCCGTCCCAGCTGTAGGCGCGCAGGTACTGCTCGGCGTGCTCGTCGTTACGGTCCCATTTCGACAGCGCCGACGACGTGTAATACAGCCGCTTTCCGTCCCAGCTCGTCGAACCCATGTTGACCTGGCTGCCGATCTTCTTCGCGTAGATTTCTTTCGGCTGGAACGGATCGCTGACGTCGATGAGACGGGTCGTGCCGTCGGCAATGCCCTGCCACCAGATATATTTGTCGTCGTTCGTAATCATGATCGAGCCCGGCAGCGTCGGGTTCTCCGGATCCCCGATCGTGGCGACATCTTTCGCCTGCCACTCACCGTGCTCATCCTCGTAGATTAACCACAGCTTCGATGTGAGACTCGCGTGCGTGAACGCGTAGTTGTGATCCTCGCCCAATGCCCAGCGCACCTCGAGCGGCGCACCCGGCACCTGCAGCACCTTGATCGGCTGGCGCGTGTGCAGATTCCACACCGTGACGGTATTGCCGAATCGCTTCATCGCTTCCGGGTCGGCCATCACCTCGTTGGCGTCACGCATGTAGTTCGACCAGCCGGTCCAGCTCGAGGTGAGCATCACGTTCTTGCGCGGCAGCGCACGCACGTCATAGTTGTAACCGTCCGCGTACTCCTTGCCCGTCGCACCGCTCATGTTGTCCGGGGTCGGGATCCAGTACGTGGCAATGTATTCCCCGTCGTTCGTATATTCGACCAGCGCACTGCGCCCGCTGTGGTCGCGGTTGTTCGATGTCGCCGTGATGAGTACCCGCCCAGGCAGCGCGAACACGGTGTGCGGCCCGGTGGCGCCACCGGTGGCCTCGACGAAATCGGTGATGTGTTTCTTCAGCCGCGGCTTCGACGGATCGCTCGCGATATCGAACAGGTACAGCTGGCTGTCATCGAGCGTGCCGGTCCACAGGGTCCGGCGATCGTCGCTCAGGCCCGAGTGGTGCGCCTCGTGCTGCCCGCCTACCGAGTAGGAGTTGATGACCTTGCCGAATGTCTCGCTGCCCGGTCGCACATCGATCGTCACAAGCTTGTCGGATTCGTCGCCGATACCGTCCATACCGAGCGTCCAGACGTAGACGAATTCCTCCTGGCCCTTGATCGGCGTCATGTAGGGTGACTGGCAGGTTTCGTCCGCACGCAGCGGCGTGCTGCCAATCGTGCAAATGACCGCGAGTACGGCGGTCAAGAGTCCTGTTCCCCGGCTGCTCATGCTCATATCGCTACCCCCGTCCGATCTCGTGCAGGCAATGGATTCAGGGCAAGTTTGCCACTGTCGCCGGGCGCGATCCATCCGCAACGCCTGGCGCAATCCCGGGCCGGGACGCGGACGGCCATGGTCATGCCCGTCAGTGGCGCGGAAACGGATCGCACGAGGCGGAATGAACCGGGCGGCCGATTCGTCGTCGGGGTATGGCAACGTGCGCGACCGCGCCGACGATTATGGGCTTGTGCCGTGCAACCCGGGACCCGTTGCAGGCTTCGCGCGATCGTCTCACCCGCGAAGGCGTCGTAGACGAGCAGGTGGATAGGGTTCGAGGTTGCGACGAAATTCAGTACGCCGAGGTCGTAACGTGACGTTGACCGCCACAGCCAGTGTCGCCAGACGGCTCGATCAGTTTTCGCTCGCAACCGGAATTCGTGCGTGTGACATCGATGGGTGATGTGCCAGACATAGCCCGGCTCAGTGCTGCGGTTCGCACGGGCATCACGCTCCCTCGCGGGAACGATAGACGCATTGCAGGCTGACGCAGCGGCAATTTACCCGGAAGCTGTCCGCGTCCGGGGCGTTTATTCGTTTTGAATTGAGTCGCCGGGCGAGGCGCTTAGATCCGATTTATGGCGCCGTTTTGCCAGTCTAAGGGGCTATATGGCGCTGATTCAGCTGATTTTTGTTTGATTCTTAACCACTTAAGTTGGTCCGACCCCGTCAGGCCCGTCTTAAGTTGGTCCGACCCCGTCAGGACCCCGTCAGGCCCGTCAGGGCGTCGGTCGGCTGAGCAGGAACCCGCCAACACACACAAACAGGATGCCGGTTACAATCGAAACGGCCGGGGTCTGTGTTTGCAGATACATGATCACCCAACTGATCGACATGAACACACAGGCGACCCACTTCGCTCCGGTGGACACCGCTCCTTTCTGTTCCCACGCAATCAGTGGCGCGCCGAATCGCGGATGCGAATACAGCCAGGTGTGCAGCCGCGGCGATCCGCGCGCTGCGGCCCAGGCCGCCAATAGCAGGAACGGTGTGGTTGGCAGTACCGGCAGAAAGGCGCCGACAATACCGAGGGCAAGGCTAAAATAGGCAAGCGCCTGATATAAGCCGCGCCATCGCGGTGCTTCCCTGTTACTCACCGTGCTGCTGCCTTCACTCGGTAGATCGGGGACAGTTTACCGAACCCGCAGCGCCGCTGAAGTTAAGTGGACTATTCTCAATCCCGGGCGCTCTTGTCGTACGCACTATGGGCAGCAATTTTCGGCGCCGGGCCGGGGCGGGAAGTCACCGGCCCGGACCCACGCACTCAGGATCGCTGACGTGACCGGACGGGCGGTTCGTGACGCAACGCGAGCATTAACGACTGGTCGATGAAGCGATTGATCTCGCGTTTGTCCCGATGCATGAAATGCAGCTGCGTTATCGTTATCCCGAAAGAGACGAGTAGCCGCGCAGCATTCGTGGCGCTGATCGACTTTACGATGTCGCCGCTCTTCTGTCCCCGCCGAATCGACCCGCCGATCAGCTTGATGATTTGCTCGTGGTATTCCAGGAACAAGTCCCAAATCCCGTCTTCATTACGTACGGCCGTGCACCATTCCAACCACACGCGCGCATAGTGCGGATCCGTATTGATCGAATCGGCATAAGCGCCGAGATGGCCCTTGAGCGCGTTCAGCGGCGGGATCTCGGGGCGGTGCCAGAAACCCGCGAGCTCAATATAGAAACGCCTGACTTCCTCGACTGTCGCGATCACGAGTGCGGCGCGGTTTTCGAAGTACGAAAATACCGTGGGTACGGCAACGCCACACTCGCGCGCGACGCCGGCGTGGGTCAGTCGGCCGAGGCCGACGTTCGCGGCATCAGCCAGCGCCCCGCCGAGCAGCTGGACGCGACGTTCAGACTGCGACAATCGTTGGCGGGTCGGGCGGGGCGACCTGGATGCTGGCTTAGTGGCGGACTTCGATTTGCGCATCTCGCGAAGCGTATCGTTCGAACGACCAGGCGTGCAAGCACACCGCAGCCGTCGCCGTGCGGCTGCGGACGTGCCCGCTGCAATCCCGCAACGCGGCGTTATTCGGGCAAGGTTTCTCCCGAGCCACCCATCTCTGCCGGCATGTCCTTCATCTTCGGCAGCCCGTCGACGACACTCACCATCTTCTCGCCATAGAACACATGTAACTGCGGCTCGAACGTGAGGTCCTCGATGACCGGAGCGTAAACATCGATGAGCTGCATTCCGGGATGGTCGGTCATGATGTGACCACCACATTCGCTGCACCACTTGCGATAGGAGTTCTCGGTCTTGTGATACGTGGTGACCTTGTCGGCGCCTTTGACGATCGTTACGGCATCGGGTTGCCACAGCGTGAACGTGTTGATCGGCCCGGCAGACCATTTTCGGCAGTCGCTGCAATGACAATAGCCCATGCCGGCGGGATCACCGCTGATAGACAGCTCCACTGCACCGCAGAAGCAGTTTCCGTGATAGGTTTTTGCATCAGACATTACCATCTCCTCTCTCGTATGAAGTTCGCTCGCGAGCACACACTTCCGGGTGCTCGATATAAGTGCCCGCAAGCGTTCGGCAGACGACCCGGTTTGGCTCGTCTGTGCTGCATCGCCCGAGGACGGCACGTCCTTCGAGGTCATGCGCAGGGACGCTTGCGAATCGTTTCACCGGTACACGATCGTCCTGTTTAGCGGTCCTCCCGCCGCAGTTCGACTGTGAACGTCAGGTCTCAGGCCGCCGATCCGAGCGGTCTGTTGTCGGCGTTATCAAGCATTACGTGCGTGCCGGGATGGTCGTGCGGGAGGCGTGCGCGCCCGTCCTCGCGGTACAGGGCGCGCAAGCTCACGGTTTGCTCAGGGTAGGCTGTCCGCATGCGGCCGCGTTGCTGTAATTCCGGCACCACGAGGTCGACGAAATCGGCCAGCGTGCCCGGCTGAATGACGGGAATGAGATTGAATCCGTCGACTCCGCCTTTATCCATCCAGTGCTCTAATTGATCGGCGACCTGGGTCGGCGTACCGATCACGACCGGTGAGATGGCTGCCAGCTTCATCCATTCGCACATATCGGCAAACGTCCACGTCTGCGCCGGATCGATTTCACCGAAGAACGCGGCGAGATGTTTCATGTTGTCGGATTCGAACGACGAAATGACATCGCCCGGCTTGAACCCCGCAAGGTCGATTCCGGTCCAGCCGCCGAACAGCGAGAGCAAGCCCTCGATCGCGGCATAACTCTTGTAACGTTCCACTTTGAGTTTGAGTTCTCGCTCGGTTTCCGCCGTTACGACGCTGATGCCCTGCATCAGCTTGATGCTGTCAGGCGTACGTCCGAATTCTGCCTCGAGCGCGCGCACGCGCTGCACGCCTTCGGTCGCCTTCGCGACATTCTGGAAGATTACGAACAGGGCTTCTGCGTGCTTGCAGCCGAACGCGTAGCCGCGCGGCGACTGGCCGGCCTGCACGAGGAATGGTGTGCGCTGAACCGTTGGCATGCACATGTGCGGACCCTCTACGGAATAATGCTCACCGACGTGGTTGATCTTGTGTACCCGTGAAGGGTCCACCAGCGTGTCCTGGGCAATGTCGCGCACGAGCGCATTTTCTTCCCAGCTGCGCTCCCACAACTTGTAGCAAACGTCCATGTACTCTTCGGCTTTCTCGTAGCGCGCGTCGTGTTCCAGCAGTTGCCCGAGCCCGTTGCGCTGTGCGCTGCTCAGGTACGACGTCACGATATTCCAGCCGACACGTCCGCCCGTGAAATGATCAAGCGACGAGAACAGCTTCGCGGTCAGGAACGGTTCGTAGTAGGTGGTACTGAACGTGGAAATGAAGCCGAGCTGGCGCGTCTCGCGCGCGAGTAACGGGAACAGCAGGGTCGGGTCATTGCCAGGCACCTGCACGCCATGACGTATACCGGCCTCCATGTTGCCGCCGTAGACGTCATAGACCCCGTGGATGTCGGCGAAGAATATCGAATCGAAAAAACCGCGTTCCGCCGTTTTCGCCAAATCGACCCAGAATTCGGGATCGTTGAAGCCCGGAACCGAACGATCACGCGGGTTCTTCCATTGCCCTTCGGATTGCGGTGTCGGACAGCACTGTGAAAATACGTTCATCATCATGCGCTGCGTCATAATTTCCCCCGGTGCTTGGCCTAATTCGTATTGTTGACAGAATAATAGATATAGATGATATTTATATCAATAAACAAATAACTCGTCGTGCGGTTGCGCCGGATCGCGCCACCGGGGACAGCGCGGCGATTGTGACGGCGGTAGCGGGCGCGAGCGGCCCGATGCGGCGTTCGCGAGTGGCTGCGGATCCACCCGACGGACCGGGTACAGCAAGCGGGGCCAGCATGGCGTTTCGTCATCACGACGGTCGCGGGTCGAGCGACGTGCGCGAACGTGGAGCCAGGTCCGGCGGCCTCCCCGGGCGGAGGACTGACAACTGTGGGGGCAGCAGATCTGAACCCCATCGGCGCATATGAAACCGGCAGTACGAACGGACATGCCGGTGGCGGCGATGGGGCGCGAGATTCGGCACCGCCCGAGTTGCGAATGGGGTGAGTGCCGCGGGGTATCGCAGGACTTTTTGTTCGCCTGCGTATCGCAGGGTGCGGGCACGGCCGCGTCCGGGCTGTTCGGCGCCGTTGAGTTTCTGATCAAAATATTCACGCAACGTCCCGCTGTCGCCGCAGGGATGGATCATCCGCGGTCCGGAATCCGTACGGCACAGCGTGCGGGCGGCTGCGCAGGCCGCCGCATCGGGCTCCGGGCAACGCGGTATAGACTGTTACGCGCGGCCGATAGCATTCGAATTGACGACGGGAGATAAAAATGAACGCAGCCACACGAGACGCCACGTTAGACCCTGCCTCAGTTGCGCCGGTGCGCTACGGTACGGCCGAATTCAACGAGTTGATTGCGGCCATCGGCGCGAGCGCGCGCGAGAGTAAAGCGGCCGGGAAGAACCCGTTCCCGGCAATCGATCTCGTGCGCGCCGCACGTCTCGGCGCAATTCGCGTTCCCGCCGAGCAGGGTGGCGGTGGTGCAAGCATGCGTGAATTCTTCCGTATGCAGATGCAGCTTGCCGAGGCTGATTCCGATGTCGCCCAGATCCTGCGGGCGCATTTCTGGTTTGCCGAAGACCGGATGCGCGAGCGTGACCCGATCGTGCGTGAACGCTGGATCAAACACGTCGTCGACGGCGAAATATTCGGCAATGCGGTCGTCGAAATCGGGCAAAGCCGGGCCGTGGGTGACTTCGCTTTTCAGACCGCGCTCGAGCCGGACGGCGCCGGCTATCGCTTGAACGGCACGAAGTACTACTGTACCGGCAGCCTGTTTTCCGACTGGGTCTGGGTATTCGCGTCAACGCCGGATGGTGGCATGGCGTCGGTATTCGTACCGGTCAACCGCGAGGGCGTCACGCTCGAAGACGACTGGGACGGGGTCGGTCAGTGTTTTACCGGCAGCGGCACGGGCCGTTTCGACAACGTGTATGTGAACGCGGAGGAAGTCGTGCAAACGATGATCCAGGGAAAGGACGAAGTCGTCGGCAAGTCGAGGCTCGCTGATGCGCTGCTGACCGGGCAGTTCGTCCAGCTCATCCTGACTGCCACGATCGTCGGCAACCTGCGCCGGGTCACGCAAGAGGCGGCTCATCTCGTACGCTCGCGCAAGCGAACGTTCACCCACGCGAGCGCGGACACGATTGCCGCCGATCCGCAGTTTCAGGAGATCGTCGGACGCATCGCGAGCCAGGCGAGGGCGGCCGAGTCGATTGTCCTCGCCGCCGCCGACGCGCATCAGGTCGCGCTCGACTCGATCACGGACGCAGGCGTCGATTATGAACTCGTACACGAGGCGTCCGTGGTTGCGGCCGAGGCGAAGATCTTCGTCGACGAAGCCGCGCCGCGTGCCGCGACCCTGTTGTTCGAACTCGGTGGAGCGTCACAGACCGTGCGCAGCGCCGGCCTCGATGAGCCATGGCGAAACATGGTCGTGTTGGCGGCACACAATCCGACCGCGTTCAAGGCACGGGCAGTGGGTGACTGGCTCGTGAACGGGACC
The DNA here is from genome assembly GCA_963976285.1 of uncultured Gammaproteobacteria bacterium. Classification (GTDB taxonomy): domain Bacteria; phylum Pseudomonadota; class Gammaproteobacteria; genus UBA11873. The sequence continues at coordinate 2,321 of CAXBJY010000091.1, read as the reverse complement.
GAACTGCAAGCGAACGGCTATTTGTAAGTACGGCGAGACCCGTGCGTTTCCCGGTCGACAGATCGGCGCCCACGGCCAGTGGTCTGTCGATCGGGGGCCGCTTTTAAGCGGGGTGGGGTGAACGGGTCCGGCCCGGCGCCCGCGGCGACGTTGCCGGCAAAGGTCGTCATGCCCCGAAACCGTGCCGGAGGATCGCGGCAGCAGACATCGGGTTCGCGAGGAGTAGCCTCGTAGTCGAGAGCACATCTTATCGTCAGCCCGGCGCCAGGCCGGGTCGTCGCTCGTTAAAAAGTCCGGGGGGAGAACGCAATGTCACGACCGCTATTGTTTTCTGCATTCTGCATGAACACGGCTTCGCACATCCTGCACGGGCTATGGCGCCGTCCTGACGGGGGGCAGATCAATTTCAATTCGCTCGACCTGTGGATCGATCTCGTCCGGGAACTCGAGCGGGGTCTGTTCGATGTAATCTTCTTCGCCGACGTCCACGGAACGTACGGACGCCGCGCCGGCCCGTACAAGGCGCTCGTCGAATCCGGCCTGCAGATCCCGTCGAATGATCCGGCCGTTATTCTTTCCGCTCTGGCCTGCAATACCGAACACCTTGGCCTTGCGATCACGTCGAGCATAATGCAGGACCATCCGTTCGATTTTGCGCGCAAATTCTCGACGCTCGATCATGTCTCCGGCGGCCGGGTGGCGTGGAACATCGTCACGAACGGTCTCCCGAACGGGGCCAGAAATTTCGACCTTGACGATCTGACGCCGCACGAAGAGCGCTACCGCTGGGCCGGGGAATACATGGACGTCGTGTATAAACTATGGGAAGGATCATGGGATGACGGCGCGCTCCTCCAGGACCGTGATAGCGGTCGCCACGCGGACGCGACGAAAGTGCATCGCATCAATCACCGCGGGCCGCACTATCAGGTAGAAGGGCCACACCTGTGTGCGCCGTCGCCGCAACGCACGCCGTTATTGTTCCAGGCCGGATCCTCTTCCACCGGCGCGGCGTTCGCCGCGACGCATGCCGAAGCCGTGTTCCTCGTCGCGCCGAGCCCGTCCGTTGCGGAAACATCGATCAGCCAGATAGTGGCGCACCTGCAGAAGATCGGTCGCAGCCGTGACGACGTCCGTTTCGTTCAGGGCCTGTCGTTCGTCATTGGCAGTACGGACGCGGAGGTCGCCCGGCTCGACCGCGAGCTCGACGAGGCGATCGACCCCGAAATGATGGTGCGCCATCTGGGCGGCGTCATGGGCGTAGAACTCGACGATGTGTCACTCGATACCCCCATCACGGATCTCCGGACAGAGGGGTCGCAAAGTTTGCTCGACTGGGTGCGTCAGGCCGTCGTGGAGCGCGAACCGCGGGTCAGGGATATCGGGATGCTGCTGGCGCGTTCGAGCCGGATCAGCGGAACACCTGACAGTATCGCCGATCAGATCGCGACGTGGCAGGCTGCCGGCATCGACGGCGTGAATGTCATCAATGCTGTGATCCCCGGCAGTTACACGGACTTTATCGAACACGTGATGCCCGTGTTGCGAGCCCGTGGTATGGCGCGGAAAAGTTACGAACCCGGGACCTTACGGCAAAAGCTTTTCGGACGTGACCGGTTGCCGGACTCACATCCGGCCGCTGCTTACCGGGGCGCGTTCGCGTAGATCGGGGACGGTCGATCGGGAACAGTTTTCTGAACATCAGCCGCGCTGTGGGTCAGGGAGACTGTTGCCGGATCTCTCTGATCAAATCGTTGTTGCCGAGCAGCGAGGCACAGTGCTCGCGGCCTTCCCGCGGCTTGTGGTTCAGTTCATCGTCAATCGCGGGTTTGTGGCGTCATGCCATGAGATCCTCCTCCGTTCGCTATCCGAGGCTCGGCACATGGAATTTTCTACCCTCTCGAGGAGACGCGTATCGGTGTGTCCAATTTTGCCGGGCCAGTTCTGAAGACTGGTCATAGACCGACGGTGATCGCGTTCGTCGACATAGCGCAAGAACTGTCCACGAATGAAAACGCACACACGATCGGAAAACCCGCGGTCGAAGACGAGTTCAGCGAAATCGACGATATCGAGTTTCCCCTGCCCGAACAGGACCAACTCGCAGCTTGCGGTGGGGGAGCCCGCTAGCCAAAGCGAGCACAGTGCGTGTCGATAATTTTTACACGTGTTGCCAGGCCATCGATCGCCTGCTACCGATTGATTTAACAGATAATTAATTAGAAGCGGTCTCAAAAATAGAGGGTGTCGCGTTGCACCCTGAAAGCGGTGATGACAAGGCGCCGTGCGCAGGGAATGGTGGTTCCATTTCCAAGTACGGT
>CAXBJY010000090.1:0-20429 GCA_963976285.1 uncultured Gammaproteobacteria bacterium | reverse complement strand
AGCATGGGCGTCGGATCGATACGCTCCCGGTTCATCAGATCAATGGTCAGTTCAAACTCCTGACGCCGGTACATATACGCATAGTTGATCTGCAGCTCTTTCGTCAGCGCCTTCACCGGCTGGATGCGATCCGGCGCCATGCACACGCCCAATACGACGATGCGTCCGCCCATCGGTGCGTAATCCATCGCGAGTTGTTGCGTGCCAGGCAAGCCGACGCATTCGATGATCACGTCGGGCCGCTGGCCGGCACGGCGTTTGAAAGCGCCGACGACACTCTCCTTTTTCGCATCGATGGTCCCGGTTGCACCGAGGCGTTCGGCAAGCGCGAGACGTTCGGGAACGAAGTCTGATACTTCGACGTCGCGCGCGCCGAAGTACCGCGCCCACGCCGCGCAGGCGAGCCCAATCGGCCCGCCACCCATGATCAGCACGCGCTCGCCGGGGACGAGGCGTGCCGCATTGATGCCGTGCAGGGCAACGGCAAACGGCTCGACGAGTGCACCGCATTCGTCGTCGACGCCATCGGGCAGGCGCAGCGTCTCGGCAACCCCGGCCCGCATGTACTCGGCAAAACCGCCGCGTTCCTCGCCAAGCGCCGAGTAAACCGCGTTCGCGCAACGGTAACCGAGACCCGATACGCACGCGGCGCAACGTCCGCAACTGATGTAGGGCATTGCCGTAACCCGGTCGCCGGGGCGAAAGTCGCCCGCGTCCTTGCCGACGTCGACGACTTCCCCGGAGAACTCGTGACCCATCACGGTACCGGCAGGCAGCGGCGCCATGCCCGTGTCCGGCCCATGCATATCGGCCATGTGCAAATCCGAGCCGCAGATCCCGCAACGGCGTACCGCGATGATGAGATCTCCGGACGACAGCCCGGGCTCCGGCACCTGCTCGATGGTGAGCGGTGCGCCGGGCGAATGATAGACCGCTGCGCGCATGGAACGACGACCTTTCGACGGAAGACTGAGCGCAGTTTACCGGATCGCGAGCGACTTCGAACGCAACAGCGCAAGCCGCGAACAGGATCCCGGCGCGCACGATCGCCGCGCCTTACCGATCCGGGGAACACACCTCGAGGATCAGCGCATCGCGCAATTCGCGAAAGACCGAGCGCCAGTCGCCCATCATCGGCTGGCGGAACAGGCGCATCGTCGGGTACCACGGTGAGTCTTCGCGATCGGCAAACCAGCGCCATTCACCGCCGAATTGCAACAGCGTCCAGACGGGTTTGCCGGCCGCACCGGCGAGGTGACACATCGCTGTATCGACGGTGATGATCAGGTCCATTTGCTCGACGGCGGCAAGTGCTTCGCTGAACGGTCCGATTCGATCCGACAGCTTCGTGACGTTAGGCAAATGCAGGTAGTCGTCGATTTCAGCGGCGCGGTCTCCATACTGCAGGGAATAAAAGTGGACGCGATCGACGTCGAACAACGCGCTGAAATGTGCCGCGGACGCCGACCGGGTTCTGTCTTCGGGATGTTGCGGATTACCCCCCCAGAGCATGCCGACCTTGAGCCGGGTCTGGGGTGGCGGATCGATACGCAGCTTCGTACCACCCGGCGAGGCAATGTAGGGAACCGCCGCGGGGATCGTCTCGACGAGTGTTCCGAACCTGTGCGGCAAACTCATCAACGGGATCTGGGCTGTATATTCGATCACGTTACCGCTGTCGATTTCATGGATCTCGTCGAAACCGCCGGTCGCTCGCAATATCGGTGCGAGTGCGTGCGGACACAGAAACACGATTTTCGTTTCCGGGGCGATAGTCTTGCGGAGTAAAGGGAGATAACGAACGAACTGTAGCGTGTCTCCGAGCCCCTGCTCCGTATGCACGAGTATCCGGTTCGCCCCGAGCGGTTCACCAAACCACAAGCGCTCCTTCACATTATCGAGGCAGAACTTTTGCGTCGGGATGTCCAGGCGCTCTTCGTGGCTGATCCACCCTTCGCGATATTCCCCCCGCATCAGATGGACGAACGACGGCATATACCGGTACTGCGGGTTGTTCGGGTCGAGAGTAATCGCCCTGTGATAGGCCGCGAGCGCTTCTTCGAGCCGGCCGACGCGGTAGTACACGTTTCCCATGCCGAAATGAACGATCGGGTTGTCCGGCGCCGCACTGACGGCCAGTTGTATCATCGACAGCGCTTCCGGCACGTGGCCCATGCCGATGTTCAGGTGTACGAGCGCCGTAATAATGCCGACGTTGCGATTGTCGAGATAATGCGCGTGGCGGAGCAATTGCGCCGCATCCTCGTGATCGCCGCAGCGGCGAAAGACACCCGAAGCGCGCCCGAGCGCCCGGATTGACGAAGCGTTGTTATTAACGAAATTCCGCGCCAGTGCACGCGTTCGATCGCGCTCGCCCAATCCGATAAGGAGCCCGGCGAGCTTTTCGAAACTGTCCGCATCGGACGGTTCTGCCTTCAGCGCGCTCTCGAGTTCCGAAATCGCCTTTTCAAGCTCCGGCGAGTGTGCAGGAGATCCTTCGCTCGAATTCGGTGAAATATCCGGCGCCATGACCGTGTTTTTACAGGAGAAGTCCGGGCAATGCACACTTTCGGGGCGGACGCCGGACCGCGCCCGCGGTGATCGCACTGCAGCTCGCGAGCGCTTCAATCAAGGGCTGAAGCGGTAAAATTACCGGTGAGCGATTCCCGTAACGAATTCCACCGCCGCTTTCGGTTAGAATGGATCTCCGGAAACTGACCTGGGAGCGGCATACCGTGGCCAGCAGTCCGTCTCGGTCGACGACCAGACATCCATCCATTGCGACCGGCCCCGTGTCGCCTTCGATATTTCGGGAAAAGAAACTCGCCCGGCTGATCCGCACGGCACTCGCAGTGGGTTCCGGTCTGGCCGTACCCGTTGCGAACGCCGACCTTGATTGCAATCCCATCGCGCTGACCACGATTATCGTGGACACGAACGAGATCAACCAGCTGGCCTGCACCCTGAATGTCGATCTCGAAATCACGCCGACCGGCGTACTGACAAATTCGGTCACCGGGACTATCGATAATTTCGAAACGATGATCGTGGACGGCGCGCTCGACAACGCCGGAGATCTCCTGAACCACAACCGCGTGCAAGTCGGCGCTACCGGCTGGCTGGACGTTTCCGGATTTCTCGGTAACGGCGCGCCGGGTACGAACTCGCCGCTACTGGAAATCGCGGACGGCGGTACGCTGCACATTCACGCGGGCGGCGAATACTCGACCTACGGCTCCACGATGGTCAGCGGATCCGTCATCAACGATCAGTACTACTTCAACGACAACACGACAATCATCGGAGCATCCGCATCTGTCGTTAACAATTTCGTGTTCAACAGCGCGAATCTCCTGGACATCGGCGGGAGCTATACCAATTCACCAGGCTCGTTCATGACCGTTTGGGCCGGTTTCGTAAACATCCTCGGCGGCGGTCTGTTTCATAACGGTGGCGACACGACGATCCGCGGACACATCGTCGGGGAAGAAAACAGTGTGTTGATCAACGAGGGTACGCTTTCGATCGGCACCTCATTCATCACGAACAGCACATTGGAAACCCACGCGTTCTCAACCGTCTCAAACGCCGTTGGCAGCACGTTTACGAACTGGGGAGAAAGTACGGTCGGTGGCGATGCGTTCTTTAACGGGACTGCGGTAAACGAAGGGACGTATATCACGACCGAGACCGGTAACACGGTGATAGGGAGTCCGGGCAACTTCCTGAACAAGGGCCTGAGTGAGACGTTCGGCATACTGAACATCGAAAGCGGCGGTACGTATGACGACGAAGGAGAAACGTTTATCAGGGCGGCCGGGAAGCTGCTCGTCGCAGGCGATTATCTCGGGGATTCATCTTCCGTCCTGACCATTCAGGGCGCGACGAACGCCGTGTTGTCAGGCGGAGTAATCGACACCCAGGGCGAAGTCGATCTCGAAGGCGGCCTCAAGATCGAAACCAACGGTTTGCTCGCGATCGGGCCGAACGCCACGCTTGCGCTCGTCACCGGCTCTGTGCTGGATAACGAAGGATGGGCGTGGCTCGACGGCACCACGACCCTGGGTCCCGGTAGCTCGTTCGTCAACAAGGGGACCGCGGAGTTCGGTTATTCGGGATATACAAACGCCACGCTGACGCTCGATCCGGGTTCGTTTGTGACGAATGCAGTCGGCGGGACAACGTTCAATTACGGTACGCACAACGTCAACGGGCGATGGGTGAACGAAGGAACGGATAACAACTTCGGCACCGTGAATGTTGGTCCTGCCGGTGAGTACGTCATTGAGGTCGGCGCTCAAACGAACAATTACGCCCTCATCGATTCGTTCGGCGTTCTGAAAATACGTGGAACACTGAATGATCACGGCGAAACCCGAATATCGGGCGATGGCCATATGGAACTCGACGGCACCTACGTCGGCACCGTCGACGCGCTGCTGAAAGTAGGAGGCACGGCAACCAACTCCGTCACGGGTGTCATTGATACGAGCGGCGATATACATGTCGACGCTGATGCAACGCTGAACACATCGGAGGGCTCTTCGGTTCGCCTGAATTCAGCCTCGGTGACGATCGCCGGCGCCGCGTTTTTCAACGACGAGGTCCTGGCCAGCAACAGTGTGTTCGACAACACAAACATACTCGAATTCGGCTCGACCGGTTCGGCGCTGACCCTCGATACGCACTCCGTCATTTTTAACGCGTCGCAGGCGCAGTTAACCATCGGCGGTGTATCGACCATTAACGGCGGTATTACGAACGACGGCAATCTGAATTTTGAAGACACGACGTTTTTCAGAGGCAGCCTCGAGAATAATTCGCTTACGCGGATTTTCGGCACGTTATGGGTATTCGAAGGGTCGATCGTAAACGAAGACTTCGTGCAGAATTTCGGCGCCATCAGCCAGTTCGGCGATTTTACGAACGCGGGATTCGGCTCCGGCCTCGTTCAGAACCTGCTCGGAGCGAACTGGAGCGTGAACAATGGCGCCGTTTACGCCAATGACGCGCAGACGACGAACTCGGGTTCGTTCCTCATTAATCTCGGCGGCACGGTGAATAACACCGTGCAATTTGATAACCGGAATTTCATGGCGCTCCGAAACGGCGGCGCGTTCACGAATTCCCCGAGCGGTGTGGTGATTAATTTCGATGGTGCGACGCTCGACGTAGAAGACACCCTGTCGAATCAGGGCGAGGTGCGCAATCGCGACGGCGAGGTCAACATTACCGCCACGGGGTCGATAAGCGGCAGCGGTTCGTATGTGCAGGAGGACGGCTTAACGATCGTCGACGGGTCGATCAATCTGCCCGCGATCGAATTTCAGGCGGGCACGTTGAGGGGTAACGGCTTACTCATCAGCGACAATCCGGTTTTAATTGCGAATGGCGTCGATGTTGATCCAGGCGGTTCCGTCGGATCGCTCACATTCGACAGCGATGTCGCATTTGACGGCACCTTGACGATCGAGATCGAGAGCACGACGAGCTTCGATACGATCGATGTCCTCGGCACGATGACATTCGGCGCAGGCAGTGAAATCGTGTTCGACCTGACGGGTTACAGCCCGCTCGCGGGGGACACGTTCGAGTTTCTGACGGCCTTGTCCATCAGTGGCTTCGAAAACGTGCTCGTGTCGATGCCGGGCCTCGACCCGCTGCTCACGTACAGCCTTGCCGTGGACGGCGAGTTTGATCTGGTTCTGCAGTATTCGAACGTCCCGATACCCCCGTCCCTGCCGCTGCTCGCCGCGCCGATAGCCGCGCTCGGCCTGCTGCGAAGAGCGCGGCTTCGAACGACGAACGCCTGATCCGAGCGCGGGTCCCGCAACGGGTCGGGTACCGCGCCGGGCGCCTGCGCGGCAGATGTCTTCCGGCGATGCGTGCCGTCGTCCGTATATCCGCCGGAACGTTCCGTTCGGGCATCCCCTGCGCACAGACCGGCATCCGGGCAATTGATCCGCGTGCGCACACGGTTCGGTTGCGCGATCAAATGTGGGATTATCTTTCCGGTAGCGTGGCGGCATTGCGGCTGCGCCTGTTCACGCCGGGCTCGGCGCCACTGGATGCGTTGACTGCGGCGAACGTTCGAGTGGAAAGCCGGCGGAGCGATTCACGCCGGACCAGCGCCTGATCAATACCTGTGTGAAACCAACCCAGTGAGTAACGCACCCATCCGGCATTTTACAAGCAGCGAATCCTTCCGGTTTTGTTGCGCGAGCATCGCGCTGTTTGTCGGGCTCGGCGTTTATCTGTTCTTTCCGTACATTTTTACCGACAAACTGCTGTTCACGAACGACGCCGTCATTGTCACGCACCACCTCGATTCGATGCCGTTGTTGCGGACCTTGATCGGTTCATGGCGCGACAACCTTCTCGTTGGCCTGCCAAACTTCGTGTCGGTCAATTTGCCGTTGTTGCTGCGCCGCGCGATTGGGGTCGAATTATGGAACGATACGCTCTGGGCGCTCGTGTCGCTCGCGGGTTCGCTCGCGCTTCTCTCGTACCTGCGTCTGAAGAAGATCGACTGGCTGCCCGCGACGATTGCCGCCCTGAGTTGCTGCTGGCTCGGAACAAACTTCACGCTCGTGTATTCCGGCCACATCATGAAACCGTTCGTGCTCCTGTTTGCGATCGTGGCGATGTGTTTCGCGCACCGTCTGGCGCGGCGGCCCAACATCGCCAATGCGATATTCCTCGGTGGCGCGGCCGGTGCGATGTTCATGCACCAGACGGACGTTGCGTTTCTGTTTTCGTTGCTGCTCGTGCCCTACGTTCTATTTGAAATGATTACGATGCGCCGCCGGGACAAGCGCGCTGTCGCGCTCCTCGGCGTATCCGTGCTCGTCGGCGCGCTGTTATCGTCGGGCGCGTTGTGGAACGGTTATCAGCAATACGGAAAAGACATTGCGATTCAGGAGGATCCGCAGGCGAAATGGGAATTCATGACGCAGTGGAGCTGGCCACCGCGTGAGTCGCTCGCATTCATTGCGCCCGGGTACACGGGCTGGCGTTCGGATGACCCGACAGGGCCATACCAGGGTGAAATGGGACGGTCTGCTTCCTGGGAGGCTGACGGTTCGGGGTTTCGGAATTTCAAACTCGACAACACGTATCTCGGCATCGTGCCGTTCGTGCTGGCCATCGTCGCGCTCGCCGGTTTGCGCAATCCGTCCCGGCGGCCTCTTGTATTGTTCTGGGCCGGAGCTGCCGTCGCCGCGTTGCTGCTCGCGTTCGGAAAGTACTTCTTTCTTTACGGGTGGTTCTATGAGCTGCCGGTCGTCCATCACATTCGTAACCCGAACAAGTTTCTTCAGATCTTTCAGCTCGCCATCGCGATACTCGCGGCCTGTGGAGCGCAGGAACTGCTCAAGAGCTACGCCGTGGAAGAACGACGACGGCTTCCCCTGCTGTGCGCCGGCGTGTTCGTATTCGTTGGTGTGATCGCGCTGAGTTACCGTACCGGCCTCGGCGCGGGCGCGATCACCGGCCCCGCGGAATCGGGTATCTCATCGGAATCGGCGCAGATGATCCTCGATCTGAAGCTTGCGAGTCTGATCCACCTGTTTATCGTCGCCTTGATCGCAGCGTCCGTTGTCTACTTTTCCCCGACGGGCAAGATTGCCGGACTGTTAATCGTCGCGCTGATTGTCGTCGACGTCGCTTTGCTCGCGCGCCATTACGTGCAAGCGATGCCGCGCAGCTATATCGCGGCGAATACGCTGACCGAAACACTCGAGTCGGTACAGGCGGAGCAGCGCTTCATGATGATCGACCGCCAGGGGATCAACAATATCTGGGCGAGTTTTCTGTTCCCCTTTCACGGCATAGCGTCGTTGAATGTCATATTGATTTCGAGAATGCCGAGCGACTACGCGATGTTTCTCGAACGATTCGAAACGGATCATCTGCGTCTGTGGCAACTGACGGCCACCGGTTATGTTCTCGGTACGCGCGCACAGGCGTCCGAACTCGTCCCGCGATTCGCGGAATCGCTCGTCGAATATGATGTCAGCGTCGATTTCGCCGGCGAACTCCGGATACTTGCGCTTGCAGGCGGTGCTTACGTCCTGATGAAACTGCGACAGCCGGCGCCGCGTTTCGCGCTGATCGCAGGCGCGAAACACGCCGCTGCCGAAGAAACGCTGTCCCTGATGAAAGACGCGCGCTCCGCACCCCTGCATACCGTGTACCTGAATTCAGACGCGGCGACCCCCGAATTGAGCGGTACCGGGTTCACCGGTGAGGTGACCGTAACGGACTACCGGCCCGGCGAGGTGGAACTTAGGGTCAGCACGCCACAGGCCGCGTATTTGCGCTTCGCCGAGCGGTACGACCCGCGCTGGCGCGCTTCGATCGACGGGGCGCAAGCGCGTGTGCACCGGGCGGATTACTTGTTTCAGGCCGTTTTCGTGCCACCGGGCGATCACACGATCACGTTCACGTATTCGCCGTCGAGCCTGTACCTGATCCTTCAGCTGATCGGCTTGTCGATCGTCCTTGCCGCGATGTTATCGCGGCGGCGCGGGATGCGGGGTGTGAAACGCGTTGTCGATTAACGTCGTGCCCTCATCGTGCGAATGCAATACAAGGCGCTACCCCGCGCTGCCCGGGGTCGCGTTTCCTACGCATCGGCGCCGGCATCGCGCTTTGCGACGTCGTTCGACCAGGTTCGAATCCTGCAATCGTCGGGCGAGACCGACGCGTAGCGCCGCATCACCGCGTTCCAGCGGATACTGACGAGGCCAACGAGTGTATCCACCGTATCACGGACAACGCTGACGCTCGTTCCGGCCTTGTTTTCCCATAACACAGGAACCTCCGCAATCGAATAGCCGAGCGCTTTGGCAATAAACAGCGCTTCGGCGTCAAAACCAAAGCCGCTGACCCGAACGCGCGCAAAGACATCCTGGCCAACGTCGCCCCGGAACACCTTGAATCCGCAAGTCGCGTCGGATACGCGGATCGCAATGCGGCGCACCAGCCACAAATTGATTTTCCCCATCACGATCCGGTACCACGGTTGCGCAATATTGATCCGGGATTCGATGAGGTTGCGCGAACCGATAGCAATGTCCGAACCGGCTTCGAGGCGCGCGAGCAACGCCGGCAACTGCTCGATCGAGGTGGCGAGATCGGCATCGGTGAACAGTACGTAACGCCCGCGGGCAGCGACGAATCCCTGCTTCAATGCGAAACCCTTGCCCCGGTTTTCGTCGTAACGCAACAGACTGAGCGGCACCGGGATATCCCCGGCCGCGCTTTTGACGACATTGAACGTGTCGTCGGAACTGCCGTCATCGATAACGATGATTTCGGCGTCGATCGAAGCATCGCGAAGGTAAGCATCGATCGCCTGCAAGGTCGCACCAACCCGCGCGGCTTCGTTGTATGCCGGGATCATGATCGTTAACGAGCGTGCTGTCGACATATACGCTAACCTGGGCCACCGTATGGGTTCCCGCAATACGTCTTTGCTGTACCGGAAAACGGGAAACCGTAATTTGCACGAAACAGAATAACCCGCGACGTACCGCGGATCCGGTTATTTCACCACATTTTTCGACGCCGGCCGTCTTGCGTACCCGTCCGGATGCGCCCGGTGCCACTGCCAGGCCGAATCCACGATCTCGCCCAGATCGTGAAAACGCGGGCGCCAGCCGAGTTCCTCCCTCGCGAGCGCGGACGATGCGATCAGTACCGCGGGATCACCCGCGCGCCTCGGCGCGAACTCGAACGGCACCTTCTTCCCGATCGCTGCTTCAACGGCCCGCACAACGTCGAGGTTCGAATAACCTCGCTCGTTTCCGAGGTTGTACTTGCGATTCGGAAAGGCGTCGAGCCCGTTCAGCGCCAGGATGTGAGCAGAGGCGAGATCCGCGACGTGGACATAATCACGAATACACGTGCCGTCCGGGGTCGGGTAGTCGTTGCCGAATATCTGCAGGCGTTCGCTTCGGCCTGTGACACACCGGATGATGATCGGGATCAGGTGAGACTCGTGACGATGGTCCTCACCCAATCCGGCCACGGCACCGGCCGCGTTGAAGTAACGGAACGCGTTGAACCTGAGACCGTACGCACGATGGTAGCGCTCGAGCACCTGCTCGAACATGAGCTTCGACTCGCCGTAAGCGTTTATCGGTACCGTTCGGTGGTTCTCGTCAATCGGGGTGTACTCCGGCTCCCCGAAAATCGCCGCCGTTGACGAAAATATAAATCGCTCGCATCCGTATTCGCGCATCGCATCGAGGAGCGCGATTCCGGCCACGAGATTATTGTGAAAGTATCGGCCCGGATCGGTCATCGACAGCGCTATCGTCGTTTCGGCCGCGAAATGAATGACGGCTTCGACCGCGTGCTCCGAGAATACCCTGGCGAGTAAATCACGGTCGCCATAGTCCCCCGTGTACAGATCTGCTTCCGGCGATACCGCCTCCCGATGCCCTTCCTGAAGGTTGTCGATCACAACGACGCTGTGGCCTTCCGCTACGAGCCTTTCGACGCACACCGAACCGATGTATCCGGCACCGCCGGTTACGAGGACTTTCATCGGCAAACACCCCGCGCGATGCGGATACCCTCGGCTGCCGTCGCCAGGGTGCAGCGCCGATCCATTCGTGAACTCATATTAATCATTGCGCTTTCGGTTCATTACGTCACTGTTCAAGCGGTCTCGTCGACACGCGTTCGGCTTGTTTCGGTTAGCGTCGTCGTTGCCACGATATCAGGACGAAGCGTGCATGACACAGGCACGCCACCGCAGTTTTCGCTCGGAAAGCCGCCTGATATGCTCGAGGTCCCACATTCGGACCGGCGGGGTTCGCAGGGGGCAGTTAACATCATCAGCGATCACATCACGTTCGGCGGCACGAAGCGTTCGGAATTGCGCGCCTTGCACCGTCTGGCCTCCCGCCTTCCCGCCAATGCCGTTGTCGTGGAAATCGGATCGGCCCAGGGCCGTTCAACGCTCGTCCTCGCGCACGCGGTGTGCAACGGCAATGGCGGCGAAGTCTTCGCGATCGATCCGTTCGAACCCGATGCAGCTATCCCTTCGGCACTGACGAATAACGAAGCCGCGCTGAGAGAAAACATCGCTCGCAGCGGCTTTACGAATATCACCATCATCAAGGATTTTTCGTCGAATGTCGGCCGGTGGTTCGACCGCCCAATCGATCTCTTATTCATCGACGGCGATCACCGTTACGAAGCCGTGAAGGCCGATTTCGACCTGTTCGAACCAAAGATCGTCGATGGCGGGATCCTTGCCATGCATGATGTCGGCGTCGGCGCAGGCCCGCGTCGCGTCGCATTCGAAGCGATCTACGGATCGCCGCGTTTTTCGGGTCTGCACACGGTACGTACGATGCTGATCGCCCGGAAAACAGACGGCGAACGCTGGACCCAGCCGTACTACCGGGCGAAACACGCGGCCTACTACGGGCTATCGCTGCTCGCCCGGCGCTTGCGTCCCGGCTGATGCCGTAGCGCGCGGTCGTATTGTGAATCCCCAACTCAGCGGCTGGCCGAACGCGAGCGCGTAGACGACCCACCAGTACCAGAGATATTTCTGCATACACGCATGCCGCTCTATCGCATGACGTCCCAAACCGGAGCGGCTGACGAAGCGATCCGCGATATCGCGAAAAAAGGCCACGCAATGGTCCTCATTCCAGCCCATCGCGTTCAACACCCAGTTGCGGTTGTTCGGCAGCGTAATGAAGACCACCGTCCCGTTCGCCTCGACGGCGTCGGCCAGCACGTTCATCACTTCGTAATGGCAGTTCACGTGTTCGAGCGTCTCCATACAGAGGATCACGTCGGGACGACAGGCGCTGATAAGCTCTGCAAGCTCGCCCACCGCGGGCGGCTGATTCAGATCGAGGACGTAATCCACGCCTTCGGTATCCTGGATATCGACTATGCGGTATTCCGTCGCGGCCTGGCGCAATCGATCGTAGACCCGGGCAAAGGGACTTGCCGGATCGCTCGCGGGCATTCGCCTTCCGCCGATGTCGAGCACCCGGGCGCCGCGGCACAGCCTTTCGGCATGCGCGAGTCGATCAACGGACTTCCACGTCGCTCTCTTCATCCCGATCTCATCCCGCGGTATTCCTGCGCGTTGAATTATCCCACGGCAACTGCGGCGTGTACCGTTGCGCGCGGTGCCGGCGCCGCGTTTCCCGCCGGTCTCGACGACGGCGCCTTGCACGGCTGCCTGCGCGAACCGCCCCGGCATGCGGCGAAGCCTTGCTTTGTGACCGCAATGTCAGCACGATTGACGGGCAACCGACCTGGCGCCCAATGGCGATCTCGAACCCGCAAACCGGGATGTTCTTGCCGCATGACCGAATCCGCCCCCGTTGTTTCAATCATCCTGCCCGTATACAACGCGGCCCCCTACCTCGGCGAGGCGATCGACTCGATACGCGTGCAATCGTTCGACGACTGGGAGCTGATCGCGATCGACGATGCATCGGCCGACAACTCGGCCGCGATCCTCGACGGCTACGCGACGGCAGATTCACGGATCCGGGTCTTCCGCAATGAAACGAACCTCGGCGTCGGCGGCACGCTCGACCGCGCCATCTTGCGATCCCGCGGACAGTTCATCGCGCGGATGGACGCAGACGACGTCTGCACGCCTGATCGCCTCGCCGTGCAACTGACATACCTCCGGCAAAACCCGGACGTTATCGCCGTCGGTGGCCAGATCCGGGAGATGCAGGAAAACGGGGAGACGATCCGGATCAAATCGTTCCCGACCGATCCAGACGAAGTCTACGCAATGATGTTTCTCTGCGTTCCGATTCAGCATCCCGCGCTCATGGTGAACCGGGCCGCGCTGCCCGACGGGTTTAACTGGTACGAGGGCTGGAGTGTCGGAGAAGACACGAACCTTTTTTTCAAGCTTACGCAGTTTGGAGCGCTCTCCAACGTACCGGAATTGATACTTTCCTATCGCGTGTGCGACAACGGTAACTTCCTGCGCAACATCCGGGCCACGTTTCGCAACACGTACCGGGCCCGGTGCCGCGCGCTGCGCGAATACGGCTACCGTGCCTCGGTGAAAGCCCGGCTCATCAACCACGTGCAATATCTTCTCATCCACCTCGTCCCCGAACGCCTCGCGTGGCGGCTCTACAGTTTCGCGCGCAAGTTCATGTGGCGGGCACGGCGCGCGGATCCGTAGCAATGGGATCGCGGGCGGAGAAGCTGCTGAGCCTGTTGTATCCGTTCATCAGCCGGATCACGCGCGGCGCGCCGCTGAGCCACTACCCGGCCCTCTACTGGCCGTATGCGCGATGGTTCAAGACCGGCCCCCACCCGGATCTCGTCCCGTGGTCCTTGCCGAACCCGGATACCCAACTCGTGATCGAGGCACCGGGTTCGTGCGCGAATCATTCGCTCGCCGTCTACATGCTCGCGCACAATCCCGCTATCCGCCTCGCCACGCTGACCCACAGCGCGGCGCCCGTACGCTACGCGGCCGCTCATGGCATTCCCTGCCTCGTGCTCGTGCGGGACGAACCCGGCTTCATCCGGTCGTCGACGATGCGCTTCCCGCACCTCTATACGCGACGCACGGCCGCGCGCATCTACCGCAGCTTTTACCGTTCCGTTGAAACGGTGAAGCATCATCCCGTGATGGCCCGGTTCGAAGAGGTCACCGCTAACCCGTGTAGCGTCATCGCCGCGGTGAACGCGCGATTCGGTACGGATTTCAATGTCGGCGACGGCCAGCTGCCGCACATCCGGGGTACCGCGACCGATCCTGACGCGGGGTATCCCGGCAGCCCGGTGCGTCCGTCCGGCAGAAGATGAAAGGCTGAAAATAATGATGCGGCGCGAGATATTTAACGCCGTAACGATCGCCACGCGCCGATGATTCGGGAAACGCCGAATCGCAGCAACCGGAACACGAACGGAAACCTCAAGATAAAGCAGGACAGCTCGAACAGGATCCGCTCGCGCGCATCAATACCGCTACTCGGATAGTCGGGCGGGAGATCATCGCCGCTTGTCGTTCGGGGGGATGGTCGATGACGGCTGTCGTTGGCCGCGTCGATCGCGGCGCGGTACAGCGCGTCCGCGTGGTAGCGCTTTTCCGGCTCGTGTTCACCAAGAAAGCGCCCGATCCGATCGACCGTCTCGAGATAATCCTGCTCGGTGCGTGAGGCCAACGCCGATTCGAGATCGCGCAACGACTCGAAATCGCGG
Source organism: uncultured Gammaproteobacteria bacterium (assembly GCA_963976285.1). Taxonomy (GTDB): domain Bacteria; phylum Pseudomonadota; class Gammaproteobacteria; genus UBA11873. Next base: position 6,206 of record CAXBJY010000090.1, on the reverse strand, counting down.
AAGTCGATGTAACAGTCTTTCGGCACGACGTCGGCGACGTTCGGGTCGCCGAAATAGATCGGGATCGTGCACGAATGCAACGCATCCCAGATTTTCTCGGTCAGGTAGCCGCGGGACCAGTACGGGTCGTGGCTGTTCTCGAACGCGAGCGTATATCGGTAACGACTGAGTACGTCGGATTTGACGTCGGCCTTACCGCGGTAATTCGGGAGCCCGATATCTGCGGGCCCGTAAGCGTCGAACGGCATCGAGGAAGCATCGTGGAACCACCGCGCCACCCGCGCGCGTGTGGAATACAACTGTGAAGCGAGCAGCGACAATTTAACATTCGCAACCATACACACGCCGTTGATCCGGGAGCGCAGTTGCGCTTCCGGGAAGTGTGTTCCCGGATAGGCGTGGTCGCCCGGAAAGGGAAGACCGTAGTTAATATGCGGCACGTGATAGAAACGATCCGAGCGCTCGACGAGATTCCGGTTCCAGCTCACGATGCCGTCGAACTGCGCCCAGCAGGATTGCCGGTACTGTGGCGGATGCACGACGGCCGGCTCCGCGAGGACGAGCAGACGGATCCGATCCGGATATTTCCGGGCAAGATTCGGATCGTAACTGTAGGCGTTGTAGCAGAGCACCACGTCGGCGTCGGGGTGTTCTTCCCGTGTCCAGAGGATCACGGCGCCGAGGTCCGGCCGGTCGATCGGCTCCGGCATCGTCGCCGGCATGAGGCGATGCACGACATTGATCCGGATTGCAGACATCGGAAGCCTCACGGCGCGCGCCGCAGGGTGCGGTGTTCAGGGATCGCGCTTGCGGATCCGATCGCCGAGCAGATCCGTCAGCATGTGACAGAGTATGCCGTGCACGGCCTCGGCCTTGCACATGTCCGGGATCGGCACATGGATGTGAACGTCGGCCATCGCACCGAACTGGCCGCCGTCGAAACCGGTCATCGCGATCGTCGTCACGCCGTTCGTTTTCGCATAGGCCGCGGCGCGCAGGATATTCGGACTGTTCCCCGAACCGCTGATCCCGATGAGGACATCACCCGCGCGCGCAAACTGTCGCAACTGAAAATCGAACACGCGCTCGTAGCCGAGGTCGTTCGAAATTGCCGTCAAAAACGGCGTGTTGTCGGCGAGACTCTGCGCGCGCAGGCGCTTCTCGGCGTCATCATGAATCGCCCCCTTGCAGAGATCTTCCGCGAGATGAGAAGCCGCCGCCGCGCTGCCGCCGTTGCCCATCGTAAACACGCTTCGATCCTCGACGTAGGTTTCCTCGAGGAAGTCCACCGCCGCAATCACGTTCGCGAGGTCGACGCGCCGCGCGGCCGCGAGAACCTCGTCCATGTATGTCTGTGCGATTTTCAACCGTCTCTCTCGAGCTCGAAAATGATCCGGCTGCCGGAACGTTCGAGCGCAAACGGCAATTCCCGATACCCGCTCATTGCCTGGCTCAGGCGTTCCTCGCTTCCCCGGGGACAGCACGTGAGCAGAAAACCGCCGCCACCGGCGCCGCAAAGCTTGCATCCCGTTGCGCCTCCGGATCGCGCCCGCTCGACCATCTCGTCAATCTCCGGATTCGAGATCCCGCCGGCAAGCTCCCGTTTGATGCGCCAGTTCTCGTCCAAAAGCTGCCCGAGCATATCGTAATTCCCGTCCTCAACGGCGCGGCGCGCCGGGGCGACGAGCGATCGGATCCCGTCGAGAGCGGACCGCTTGCTGTGCGTATTGTCGCGCTGCTCGCGCAGGATGTCCTCCGCTTTGCGCACGGAGTTCGTATAGAACAGGCGCATCCGCTCGCCGAACCCGCGACGCGCGTCCCGGTCCAGTTCAACATCCTCAACCCGAACGCTTTCGTCGGGCAGGAAATCGATGTGGCGCATGCCGCCGTACGCGGCGATGTACTGGTCCTGCTTTCCGATCGGTTTGCCACAGATATCGATTTCGATTTCGCAGGCTTCCCGCGCGAGTCGTTCCGGCCCGGCCTCGGTACCGCGATACGCATGGAGCGCGTGCAGTAAACCAACCGTCACGCTGCTCGAAGATCCGAGCCCCGATCCTTCCGATGGAATGTCAGCGATCGTGACCACCTCGACACCGCGACCAACCCCCGTTTTTTCCATCGCGGCCCGGATCAGTTCGTGTTCGATCTCGGCCACGTCGTCGACGATTTCCTTGCGGGTGTATCCGAGCACGATCCGGTCGTCGAAACGCGGATTCACGATCACATAAACGAACTTGTCGATGGCGGTACTCAGCACGGCGCCGGGTTTCTCGCTGTAATAAGCCGCCAGATCCGTGCCGCCACCGGCAAGGCTGATACGCAGAGGCGTCTGGCTGATCAGCATGATGGTTGCCTACGGGCGAACGCGTTCGCGCCCGGCCCAATGCGCGCGAGCGCTTTCCAGGCGTTCCGGGGTTCCGAGGTCACGAAAAAACCCCCGTATCGGATAGCCGTACATGTGCCCGACCAGGCCGGGCAGCACATCGTGCCCGAAATCCGTGGGCGTTCGGTCGGGGATCGCATCGACTATCGTCGGATCCGAAATATAAAGTCCGGCATTCGCGAGGCTCCCCTGCGGCTGTCGCGGCTTCTCGACGAAGCTGATCACCCGGCCATCGCGATCGAGCGTCGCGATCCCGCATTCCCCGGGTTCGGACGTATCGAACACGCCCATCGTAAACCGGCTGCCTCGATCGCGGTGGAAAGCGAGCATGTGATCGAGACGCACATCGGTGAGGTTGTCTGCGTAGACGATGAAGAAAGCCTTCTCACCTTGCACGAAACCGCGATGCTCGCGAACCGTACCCGCGCTGCCGAGAAGGCGAGGTTCGTGCGCGAGGTGTACGACGAGTCCGTCGTCCGGCCGCGTCTGCACGTAGCGCTGCACGGCTTCGGCAAGATGATGCGTATTAACGAGCACGTCTTTCACGCCAACGCGCAGCAGTTCGCGAAACCAGCGTTCCAGCAACGGCTCTCCCGCGACCGGCACGAGGCATTTCGGAACCCGATCGGTGAGCGGACGTAAACGGGATCCGATCCCCGCTGCGAGGAGGAATGCTTTCACGGCGCAAGCTGATGAGCGGATGTTGCGCGGATGCGTTCGCCGGGCGGACGAGCACATGGCGAGCCCCGTAGCGACTGTATCGACCCATACCTCGCGCGTTCGATTCGAACCATTCCACGACCGTCCTGTGATCCTGCCTCCCGGAGCGGGACCAACGCGAACCCAGGTTGCCTGGCCTCAGGCGTCACGCTTTTCGGCGAGACATACATGCGCCGTCGGCCAATCGACAAACCGCTCGATCGCGAATCCGCTGTTTGCCATCAGCGCTTCGGCTTCCTCACGATCGAAATAGACGTAGGCGTCTTCACCGAGGAGCCGGGTAAAGCCCGTGTCCTTCGCTGCGGGCCGCAGCAGGTAGACGGCGGATCGGCCTCGCGGTTTCAGAATGCGGATGAACTCCTGCAAATAAGCCGCGACCGCCGGCTTCGGGATGCGCTCGAAAACCGCCCACGAATACACAACGTCGACACTCGCATCGGCGAACGGCAGTTCCCCGCCTTCGTATAACTCGAACCGGCAATTCGGATAACTGCGCGAGAGCCGACGCGCGTGGCGAAGATAATACGGATTGATATCGATCCCGACGATCTCCTGCACGGATCCGGCGTTCGCGATCATATTGCCCCCCAAACCGCAGCCGAATTCCACGACGACATCGTCTTCCCGAAAGACAGAGCGAATAAGCTGCATCTCCTGCCGGCAATGCGCGAGCAAGGCGTGCCGCGTCATCAGCCTGCCCTTCGTCGCCATGCAGGCACTCCAGTAGTTCAGACCCGACAGCCGCCAGACCGCACGCGTGCGGAGCAAACGCTGAACCGGCCCCGCCCGTCGCGATGCGTGTCCCGTCGAATTCAGCACGTTTTCGAGCATGGCAGAAGGTATTCGTGCTGACAACGGGTGTTGGGTTTGTTGTTCGGTTTCGGGGGATTTGATGGTGAGTGAACGCTATCTGGTTTCGAGGGAACGTCGACCCCAATCGGCATACGGAAGTTGGTTCGCGTTCAGGAGGGTTCAGTAATTTTGCTTTATCTTATTTCGTTTACCGGCTCGATTTGCCGCATCCTGTCTTGCGTCCATTCTTCGATCAGTTTACGGCGGAATTTCCACAGCGTTAGTCACGCGCTTTGCGTGTAATCGAAACTATTGGTGCCCGTCGTTTATGCCGGGGCCACGGCCAGGCGCTTGAGGCGTCGACGGAGGCCTTTAACGATGGGTCCGGAGACGGCCGTCGGGAAATCCGCTGGCAGATTTTCGGTGACCTGCGTGATTGCCCCGGGCACCGTTTCGATCATTTCGCTGATGAGACGTTCCACCGCGTGCGGCGGTAATCCCGCGCGCGCCGCGGTTTGTACGAAGTGACGTGGCATAACTTCGTGAATGCGGTAATGCCGGTTGTCACCAACGGCCATCGCAAGACGCAAGTCTTTTTTCCGCAGCTCGCGAGCCGCGAAGAGGGGTTGCGCGGAGGTCACATCGTAAAGCGGGGTCAATTCAAAACCCCCGCCCGGATACAGCGCGATACTGAAGTTCTTCGCGTGGCCGTCCGTGGCCGCGAGCAACCAGAATGCAATCTGGGCCTGCAGAAACGTTTCCTGATCGGTTCGGGGGCGGTCAGCGCCTTTCAACAGTTCCAGAATCTCGACCATCCCGGGGCCGCCATCGGCCTCGTATTTCAGGGTCGGCGGCACCGACAGCGCCTGACAGCAATCTTCCTGCGGCAGACGCAAGAGCCGGTTGTCTTGGGTCCAGCGGCGATCAAACCGGGTGATGACCAGAACGCGCTGACCGTTAAAGTTTTCGATCGCGGTCTCGGCAACGGGCAATCCCATCGCTGCCAGCAGTTGCATACAGAAATGTTCGTTCTCAACACTCTGCGACAGATCGTGGCCGCCAAGCATTCCGATCTGCGGTTTAAGAATATGTGTTGTTGGCGTTGCGCCATGGGGAATGTGCCAGGCACCGTTGTAGTAAAGCAGCGCCGTCTTCCCCTGCACGCCCGCGATTGAAATACGGAAATCTTCCGCCGTGTCGATACCGAGCGGTGCACGTTCGAGGGCCGCGAGTTTTCGCGCGATCGCAGCGCTCGCGATGGGTTCGGCCTTAACAAGCCCGGCCGGCCACGGTTCCTCCCCGGCCGGGAGGAACTGCAACGCGCCAACGCAATCGCGACCGATGGCCGCGAGCAGGCTATAGGCATCAGCGCCCTCAGCTCCGGTGCGCTCGGCGAGGCGGCGGCGAATCGCATCATTATCAGGCAGCAGGTTATCGAACACGGCCGTGACGGGCGCGCCGGCATAGCGTTCCTCGCGGAGCGGTAACGAGAGTGAAATGGGAAAGCCGTTATCCCACTCGAGCCATGAGGGGTTGTATTGAAAATACGTGGCGCCGGAGGTCTCGCGACTCAGCGTTCCAACAAGCCGGCTGTTCAGGTAAACATTCAACGGTTCGTTAGCGGCGCGGCGGGCCATCAGAACAGATTCTCAATGTCTTCAGGACGACCCTGCCCGCGCTCATGGATCCGTAGTTCGAGGCCAAGCGCCGTGAGCGCATCAAAGAGCGTACGCAGCTGCGTGCCCGGCTCGCCGCGCTCGAGTTTCGAAATCGTGGCCTGGCGCAAGCCGATCGTTTCGCCGAGCTGCTTCTGGGTCAGATCCCGGGACTTTCGCTCACGGCGAATAATCGCCCCGAGTTGTTTCGCGTTGCGCGCGGTGTTGTTCATGGCGTTCTCCTCCGATGCATTAATACTCTAGTGCGTATACTTAGTGAATATACGCGTTAGAGTATTAAATGGATTTATACGCTAATGCGTATACATACGGCCGGAGCAATCTACTGGATGGTCGTCGGCGGCTTCGAGGCCGAACTCGAAATGCACGACGGTCGCCGAACGTTCCCGGGGTACCGTGCATCGGGAAATCGTTGGTCTTGTCGATGAGGACGCACTTGATTAAGAACCAGGCAGTGGCCTAAGTACGAGCCATTCGATTGCTGACGAATAACCTCGCTACGATTTAGTTTTGTCGGTGTCTTACCTAATCCCGCCGCAAGTCCCGCAAGCCGGAACCGTTAGTGGCGGGAGTTAATTACTTGATGAAATTGCTGGCCGTGGGTGAACTTGAACCACCTACCTCAGCATTAT
>CAXBJY010000089.1:0-20588 GCA_963976285.1 uncultured Gammaproteobacteria bacterium | reverse complement strand
CGCTATCGCCTGCAACTCGGAGGGGGTGACAAATTGTCACCCACCCCTGACAGCGGTGACAGGCCCCCCGGACACCCATGTCAGGGGGCCCCTGACACGGGTGTCACCCCTAGAACCACCACTGGAACCCAAAATGAATCACCACCACTACTGAGCCACAGCACCGAAGCGAAACGGCAAAACCCGTCGGCGGGTGGTGGTGGTAATTTATTAGTCTTGGAATTTCCGCGCGGGTTGTCTAGCGCAGAATGTGATGAAGCCCGGTTGAAGCTCGCGGGGCTGAACGAGGATCTCGCTCAGCAATTACTCGATGAACTTGCTGCGAGTATGAAAAAGGGCGTCATCAAAACCACGCCGCTCGCCTACCTGAGAGGATTGGCCAAACGCGCACGCGCCGGCACGTATACTCCGGAGGGCGCACTGACGGTAGCACATCAACGACGCCGTAAAGCCGAGGTCGATGCAGCGCTAACCCGATGCGACCAGGGCGGCGGACTGCGGGTCGAGTCGGTGGACCAGGACAACCCATTGGTGAAGAAATTACTGCGGATGCAGCAACGTTCGAAAGACTCGGACCCCGGGCAGTAACGGTCGATGTCGCGACTGTTCAAACCTTGGCAGCGTTCCCGACACGCGAGCACCGGCATTCTCCCGCTAAGGCATTCGACCGCCCGGTAGGCCGTAACGGTTCGGGCGAGTAGGGGATAACAATGCGTTGCGGGTGTTTCCTCACGCTAATAGGTTGGAAACCCCGTTTCCAAGCGGTCAAAAAGTGACCAAATGTCGAATATCGACACTTCACTGGTCTGCGGCGATGTGCTGGTCAATGACTTACCGACGTTTCTTCATCTCAATAGGTTGGTCACCCCCCGACCAAGCGGTCAAAAAGTGACCAGCTGTCGAATATCGACACTTCATCGAGCCGCGGCAACGCGCAGGTCAATGACTTACGGGCGTTTCTTCATCTCAATAGGCTGGTGACCCGGTCACCAAGCGAACAAAAAATAGGCACCTGCCGAGTATCCACTCCGGCCCGATTCTACCGCCAAACAATCGAACAGTTAGTTGCGAAAGAAATTTAATATTCAAGATTACGGGCGGCGTCGCACCACCCTGGCGAATCTCGGACAGGGTTCCGGCCCAAGGTCGGGACCGTTCGCGCATGGCGGCAACTTCCTGGATGCGCGCCACGCCATCAATGCGGCCGGAGGTGCGCAGGGAAGGGCAATACCAGTACCAGTATGCCGCTCCGGCTGGGGAATCGGGCCCGCCTCTGCCGTGCCAAAAAGCGTGAGGATGGACGCAAGGATTGCGCGAACGGTTCGGTGTCGTCCGTGTCACTACGCAAGCGAAGCGCGGTAGTGACGCGGACAAATTCGGCGCTCCGGGCCTTATTTCCCGGGCCATTTCTCGGGCTCCGCACGAATGCCGCGCGAATTACGGTGGAACCGCGCACGCCGATGAATTGATTAATCCGGACGCCGCCTTCGCGCGTGCATAAACTCAGCGGCATTACCGATTTTATCCGTGGCCACTACGGCAAAGTGGCAACCAAGGCATCGTCGGACCGTGTAACCGATGCATCGGCGAAAGCCGCGGTCCATCTTCAAGCAAAGGGCAATCCATTCGGGGCGTCCATCCTCGCGGGCTTTGACCTGCGATTCAATCGTCGAGTGTCCGAATAGCGACTATCGTTTAGTGCTCATTTTTCGATCACTGCAGATTACCTGCAATCTTCAAAGGAGGTGTTTAATCATTGTCGAAACTCATCCGGAAACGGGACCGTTGGATTGCGCGAGAACTTCTTCAACAGAGAAAAGCTCGCGTTGCCTGTCACCAGGCGCATTCAGGTCGATTGGGATTGGTGCCCCATGACCGTTCCGCTTTAGCGGTCTTGCCAGCTTCGGCTGTCAGGAAGGTCGGAAACACTTACCGGAATTTGGACGCACTGTGAGAAGCCTGAACTACCAACTGAAAATGCTGTGTCGTCACTCCCGCGAAGGGAGCTATGCGACTCAGACGAACCGCGAGCGGATGCTGACGCTGATTGCGAATGAATTGCACGAGCTCGGTTACCGGAAGATGACCGAGCGCTCCTTGAAACCGAAACACATCGAGGCGCTGGTCAAGCACTGGTTTGACCAGCACCGATCAATCGGGACGATCAAGAATCGAATGGCTGTTATCCGCTGGTGGGCGCAGAAGGTCGATAAGCAGAATGTCGTTGCTCGAAGCAACGAGCACTATGGGATCCCGGATCGGCGTTTCATTGCCGATGAATCGAAGGCTAAATCTGTAAACCAGTCGCAATTGGATAAGGTTTCAGATCCACATGTCCGCATCAGCTTGGAGTTGCAACAAGCGTTCGGATTGCGTCGGGAGGAGGGGATCAAGTTCCAGCCAAGCTTTTCGGACCGCGGCGACCACATTGTCTTGAAGCCGAGCTGGACGAAGGGCGGGAAGGAACGCGAGGTCCCGATCCGAACGGCAGAACAACGAGACGTACTCGACCGGGCGAGGAAACTGGCCGGACTGGGATCGCTGATCCCGAGCAACCGCAACTATGTCCAGCAATTGCGCATTTACGAACGCGACACCCTGCGTGCCGGACTTTCCCGGATGCACGGGTTGCGCCACGCGTATGCGCAGAATCGATACAAAGAAATAACTGGATGGGCTTGCCCCGCGGCGGGCGGTCCAGAGAAAACGACCCTGAGTCCCGACCAACGAATGGCCGACCGGGATGCGCGATTAACGGTTAGCCGCGAACTGGGCCACGAGCGCGAGCAAATTACGGCAGCCTATTGCGGCTAGCCACAGTTGGCCTAACGCAGAGGTGGAGCGCTCGTGCCAGCTCTGTATGATCCGTTGAACCGAATAGAGTCGTGGCTCTCCGGAGCAAATGCATTGTGTATAAATATTGACATATAAAAATATCTGTCGATACTTATACACATGAAAGGCGAGCCAAATCCTGCAGACGAAGTCCTGAAGTTGGCTCGCCAGATGGGTGTGCTGCGGGTTAGCGACCTGACTTCTCGTGGCATCCACCCGGAATACGTGCGTCGACTCTGCCAAAAAGGCCTGCTTACAAGGACCGGACGCGGACTTTATGTTGCCACCGACGCCGAAATCTCGGCTCACCACGGCCTCGCCCAGGCTGCCAAGAGAGTGCCGCACGGGGTGATTTGTCTGCTGTCGGCACTGCAATTCCACGAACTGGGTACTCAAAGCCCGTTTGAGGTTTGGGTCGCACTCGACCGCAGGGCGGCACGGCCACGAATCGATTACCCGCCGCTTCGGATCGTGCGGTTCTCGGGACAGGCACTGACGGAAGGTGCAGAAGAGCACGCGATCGAAGGTATATCGGTCGCCATCTACAACGCCGCCAAAACGGTGGCCGATTGTTTCAAGTACCGCAATAAAATCGGACTCGATGTTGCGCTGGAAGCGCTACGCGACTGTCGGGAACAGCAGAAATGTAGCAACGACGACCTTTGGCGTTATGCAAAGATCTGCCGCGTAGCGAACGTGATGCGGCCGTATCTGGAAGCGACGGCATGAGCCAGTCGCATCCAACCAACCTCGCGGCATCCGTACGACAACGATTGTTGAACCTCAGTGTGAGTAAGGGTGAAGATCCGAACCTCACATTGACGCGCTACGCGATGGAGCGGTTACTCTACCGGCTTACCCGCTCTGAGTACTCGGAACAATTCGTTCTCAAGGGCGCCATGCTGTTTGCGTTATGGACGGAATCGCCGCACCGGCCGACACGCGATCTCGATCTGCTTGGTTTTGGCGAGGCTTCCAACGAAAGACTGCGGGAAATATTTCAGCGGATTTGCGAGGCGGACGTCGAACCCGATGGGCTCGAGTTCGACCACACCGGCGTTCGCAGCGCGGAAATACGCGAAGGTCAGACATACCAAGGCCAGCGCGTAAAACTAGTCGGGCTACTCGGTAAGGCCCGCATCCCACTACAAATCGACATAGGGTTTGGTGATGCAGTGACTCCCGACGCACAGGAGATTGATTATCCGACATTGCTTGATCTACCGGCGCCGCGGATTCGGGCCTATCCGCCGGAGACGGTCGTTGCCGAAAAACTCCAGGCGATGATCGCGCTTGGAATGCAGAACAGTCGGATGAAGGACTTTTTTGACCTGTGGGTAATCGCCAGACAATTCTCATTCCAAGGTCCGGTGCTAGTGACGGCGATCCAGGCTACTTTCGAGCGACGGCAAACGGACCTACCGAAAGATATACCGACAGGGCTGAGCGACGAATTTGCGACCGATGAGCAGAAACTTACACAATGGACGGCATTCCTGACGCGCAGCCATTTGGCCGAATCGGACATGCGGCTGCGGCAGGTTGTTGACGAACTCCGGAATTTTCTTTTACCCGTGCTGGCTGCAGCTGAAAATGGCAGGGAGTTCGAGCATCGTTGGCGGAACGGTGGCCCTTGGACCTCAAGCAATAAGAACCGAACTTAGCCGAGACCTTGCATGCCTACGTTGAACTGGATCGGCAAAGAAGCCGTCGTAAAGCATCACAAAGAAGTGCCCTTCCGCCTTCTCGAGCCCGTACCGGAACTGTCCTGTCTCGATTCAGAAACGGGCGCGAACAGTAGCAATTTGATTGTCCAAGGCGACAATTTGCACGCGCTCAAGGCGCTGCTTCCGCGCTACGCCGGCCAGGTGAAATGCATCTACATCGATCCACCTTACAACACGGGCAACGAAGGTTGGGCGTACAACGATAACGTTAATAGTCCGGAGATCCGAAAATGGCTGGGCGAGGTCGTTGGGAAGGAGGGCGAGACATTAGATCGGCACGACCGCTGGTTGTCGATGATGTATCCCCGTCTTGTACTACTGAAACAGTTTCTGCGCGACGACGGCGCCATTTTCATTTCGATCGATGATAATGAGGTGGCTTCACTCAGGCTATTAATGGATGAAATATTCGGCGCGAAAAACTTTGTCGCGACAGTGCTTTGGCAGAAGGTTTACTCGCCCAAAAACTCAGCACGACACCTTTCAGAAGATCACGATTACATTGTTATCTATGCGGCCAAAGCGGACGTTTGGAAACCAGAATTGTTACCGCGTACCGACGAGCAAAATGCGGCTTATAAAAATCCGGACGACGACCCGCGTGGCGTTTGGAAAACTAGCGACCTTTCTGCCCGGAATTATTATGCGGATGGGACGTATTCACTAACAACTCCATCGGGGCGCATAATCGAAGCCCCGCCAAAAGGGAGGTATTGGACGATCTCAAAGGATCGATTCGAAAAGCTGGATCGCGATAACCGAATTTGGTGGGGGAAAAGCGGAGGTTCAATACCGCAGTTTAAGCGGTTCTTGACAGACGTAAAAGACGGTCGCGTACCGCAAACGATGTGGTTTTACAACGAAGTCGGCCACACTCAGGAAGCAAAAAAGGAACTGCTGGAATTGGTTGATTTCGATTCTTCCGACGACGTATTCATCACGCCAAAACCAACACGTTTGATCCAGCGCATACTTCAAATCGCCACTGATAAAGATTCGCTTGTCTTAGATAGTTTTGCCGGTTCCGGGACGACCGGCCATGCGGTTTTGAAGCAAAACGAGCGGGATGGAGGAACGCGTCGTTTTGTTCAGGTGGAATTGGATTCGAGCATAGCAACAACGGTCACAGCCCCACGTATGAAACGCGTAATTGAGGGCTATACCGACGCAAAAGGGTCGTCCGTCAAAGGACTAAAAGGCGGCTTCCAATTCTGCCGTTTGTCTGCTGATCCACTGTTCGATCCGGATGGGCAAATTCGAAGCGATGTCGAATTTGCGCATCTCGCTGAGTTTGTCTGGTTTGCCGAAACTGGCACCGGTCTATTGCACGAAAATGAAAGTAAAGCCGAGAGCGCATTACTCGGCGTCTACGAAGGCCGCGCCATCTACCTTTTGTACAACGGTATCCTCAAGGACAAGTCGATAGCGGGGGGTAATGTGCTTACTGGCCCGGTGTTCGACGCGCTGCCAAAATTTGCTGGCCCTAAGGTGATCTATGCAGCCGCAAATCGCATGGGGAATCGCGCGTCGCGCGAAGGCATCATGTTCAAGCAAACACCTTACGCGTTGGCGGTTTAGGTTATGACCACGCTTGCACCAAAAAATTATCAGTTGGAAGTGCTGGAAAGCGTTGAAGGCTACTTTAAAGCGTGTCATGAGCTGCCGTCGCCTTCAATCGCGTATACAGCGACTACAGAACGATTTTGGGGGCAGGGTTCAGCGTATCACTCGCTGGTCGGTTTCCCAGCGGACACGCCGTACTTCTGTTTGCGCGTCCCAACCGGAGGGGGGAAAACCTGGTTGGCCGCGAAGAGCGTGGCACTCGTGAACACGCACTTGCTACGCCTTGAGTACAGCGTCATTTTATGGCTCGTGCCGAGCAAACCTATCAGGGACCAGACGCTGAAAGCGCTTCGCGATAGCCAGCATCCGTATCATGCGGCATTGCGCGAGGCAGGCCCGATTACAGTGATGGACCTGGAGGAGGGGAAGACCGTTACCCGGGCGACGCTGGATACCTCTACGACGGTTATCGTCGCCACCCGGCAGGCGTTTCAGGTAGAAGATGAAGAGTGCCGCAAGGTGTACCAATCCAGCGGCGCGCTAATGCATCATTTCGACAATTTGGCGCCGAATCAACGTGATGGATTGTTGACTGAGGGTGAAGGCCCGGAACGGACGACGCCATATTCTCTGGCCAATGTGCTACGGCTGCGGCGTCCATTTGTGATCATCGATGAGGCTCACAACAGCCGCACCGAATTGGCGTTCGACATGCTGGCCCGATTCCGGCCCAGCGGGATAATGGAGCTCACCGCCACGCCCGATCTGGAGCGAACTCCCAGCAACGTATTGCATAGCGTGTCCGCCGCCGAGCTGAAAGCGGAAGAAATGATCAAGTTGCCAGTGGTTCTCGAAACCGAACCGAATTGGCAACAATGCTTAGCGGACGCCATCGGGCGAAGGGATGCGCTACACAAACTCGCGGACGACGACCGTCGCTCTGGTGCAGCCTATTTGCGTCCAATTGTGTTAATTCAGTCTGAGCCACGCCGCAAAGACGTAGATACGCTCGACTTCGAGCGCATTCGAAACGAACTGATTACAAATCATAGTATCCCCGTTGACGAGATTGTTGTTGCAACCGGCGAGGAAAAAGGACTGGCGCGGATTGACGCCGACTATAAGCTGGGTATCGCCGATCCGACTTGCCCCGTCAGATTCGTAATTACACAAAAGGCGTTGGCCGAGGGCTGGGACTGCCCGTTTGCTTACATACTAGTCAGTATGGCATCGCTGCATTCGGCTACGGCTGTTGAACAGTTACTCGGACGTGTGTTGAGGCAACCTGGGGCGAGTCGTCGACGAGCCTCCGAGCTTAATCGCTCTTACGCGTTTGTCGTCTCGCGTAATTTTGCAGAGACGGCCAGTGCGTTGCGTGACCGCTTGGTGGCGGGCGCCGGTTTCGAGCGGCGCGAAGTCGCAGAATTTGTGACTGCGGCGAAGGCGGACCAGTCGCGACTGGATCTCGAGGGGCACTCTGGCCGCGTCGTCATTAGTCCTGTTGCAATTACATTATCAGAAAAGCCTGATCTCAAGCGCGTGCCGAAGCCGGTACGTGACAAAGTCAGTTGGGATAAGAAGCTCAACACACTCACGATCAATACACCGTTAACCGAGGACGAGACTGAATCCCTTAAAACGTCGGTAGAATCTGAAGAGGCTGCTGTAGCCATCGTTGAAGCCGCCCAGATCAGCCGCACCACGGCTATTGAGTTTTTTCAGACCCCTGCCGAGCTTGGCGAGCAGTTCCGCGTGCCGCAATTGGCGGTGCGTGTGCAGGGCGCCCTGCAGTTATTCGATGATCCGGAAATATTGGAGTATCCGTGGGATTTATCGACTTACGATGCAAGCCCATCAGCTGACGATCTCGCTGTATTGGACGCAGGATTTAAAGTGTCGGAAGGTGGAGAGATCGACGTCGACAGCGCGAGCGGTAAGGTCGTGTCGCGGTTCCTTCCCGATTTGCAACGCGATCTTGGATTGGTTTATAGGCCTGAGCACTGGGACGAGGTGCGTTTGGCCGCGTGGCTGTGCCGGAACCTGCCCGATCCTTCTCTCACGCACGCCAGCAAACAGGTTTTCGTCGCAGCTTGGGTCACTGCTCTGTTGCGTCGCGAGGACGTCACTCTTTCACAGGTGAATTTGCAAAAATTCTTGATTCGCGACCTCCTCGATGCGCGCATCCGCGGCTTACGTAAGCAAGCAGTGAGCACGGCGTTCCAGCAAACGTTGTTTGGCGACGATACGGCGTCTCGCGTGGAGATCTCTGATGAGTACGCATTTGAGTTCCACCCTGAGGTTTATGCACCCAGCCGCGACTACGATGGACGGTTCGGGCAGTTTGATTTTAGAAAGCACTTCTACGGGCGAATTGGCGATTTCGACAGCAAGGAAGAATTCGAGTGCGCATGCTGGTTGGATGTGCAAGCTCAAAAGGGACAAATCGAGTATTGGGTACGGAACCTGGTTCGCCGTGAAGGTTGCTCCTTCTTTCTTCAGAAGGCAGACGGGCGCTTCTATCCGGACTTTCTATGTCGGTTGCCGGGATCGGGAACGGACTCGGGGCCTACTCTAGCAGTTGAGTACAAGGGAGCAGACCGGTGGAGTAGCGCCGCCGACGATCGTTTAATTGGAGGGCTTTGGGCAAAGCTCTCCGATGGGCGTTGCAGGTTTGTTATGGTTACCGATAAACAATGGAATTCGATTGAAGAACATTTTTGATGAGCGACTCCCGGATTTCGGCCAAAAATGCCAACGATGTGCCGTCACCACAATTTCTGCGCGAGATCCTCGGCTTTTAAATGCGTATACCGCCGCAACATCCGCAAATCCTTATGCCCCGTAATACTCGCCACCTCCATAATATTCAGCCCCTTCTCAAACAACCGAGTCGTCGCTTCATGGCGCAAGTCATGGAACGTGAGATTTTCAATACCGGCGCGTCGAACCGCGCGAATGTAGGCCAGCTTGACGGCCTCGGCAGTCACAGCTGGGAAAACTTCACCGCGCACACCACGCGGTAGCGAATCCAGGACGTTTGCAGCGGCCGTTGATAATGGAACGGTTCGCGACTCGCCGTTTTTGGTGTCTGGCAGATGTGCCGTACGTTTACGCAAGTCAATATGATTCCAGCGCAAGCTCAGCAATTCGCCGCGGCGCATCGCAGTTTCGATTGCGAGTTGCACTATGGGCAGGAGCCAAGGGTTGCGCGCTTTACGGCATGCTGAAATCAATTTCGATTCTTCGCCATCCCGCAAGCGACGGTCCCGCGGTCTCCCGTTGGCAGGCAGTTTGATGTCGCGAACCGGATTGTGGATTTGGATCCCCCATTCCCTGCGGGCCACTTCGAAAAGATGACCGAGAATGCTGAGGTCCCGTTTAACTGTACCCGAGCTTACCTCGCGCAAACGCTCGTCCCGATAGTTCGCGATATCTATACCGCGGATCCCGGCGACGAAACGCCGCGCCAACGGATGCCGCATGAATACGCGGATCCGGTTGGCCTCAGGCGCAGCGCCTTTCTTAAGCGGGGTGACTTCTTCCAGATATCGTTTCAGCAATTCTTTCAGCGTTGTGGCTTCAGCTTCGGCGCGGGAGACAAAGATGCCTTTGTCCATTTCCACTTCGATCGCACGCGCCCAAGCCTCAGCAGCCGCTCGCGTCTCAAAGGTTTTCGACTGCAAGGGTTGTCCGAGCTTCCGGACCTGCGCCTGCCACTGATAAGGACCGCGTTTTCTGAAGGACGCCATCGTCACACTCCAATCGTTCGCGAACGAGTGTGACAACGCTGTGACAAATACTCTTTTGGAAACCCTTACATGGGGTGTAGTGGTTTCTAAGTATTTGATTTAATTGGTGGGCGATACTGGGATCGAACCAGTGACCCCTGCCGTGTGAAGGAGAACAGTCAGTCTGAAAACATCGTTAAATTAATCACTTAGCGTACCTGGCCCCGCGCAAACGTGACTTGTAATGACAGTTGCTGACCAGAAACGACTACTAGTGGTCACGATTTGGTCACGTTGACTGTCGACACCAAAGTAGCGGCCACGCGCCTGTTCGGCCGCCCAAATTGGTGGTTCGTAATTATCGATCACATCTCGCTAGACGAATGACAAACGAATGAGAAAAGTCCTTAAGGAGGTCGAGGCTACCTTCAGTTGGAATACGCGTGCTTGGGGTCCCGTTAGCTTGGGGTATCGAGGTAACGTAAGGTCCTCCGCGTATTCAGGTTAATAGCCTACAAGGCTCACCCCGGACCTTCAGATACACGGAAGCCGGCCCTGTACCAACGGTGCCCGGCAGTGCCGTAACCAGAAATCTCAAGAACATCTGCCAAAGCTTAGTCCAGTTGATTCGTGCGGTTCGCGCTCAGGATCACATCGCGCTGTTTGCCTATGGGCGAGAACCGAACGCCGAGCCAGATCGCACGATCTATCCCTTTCCCTGGATCCACAACATCACCCGGTCGTTGGTTGCGATAATTAACCGGCGATAGTTGTTACCTAGACGCGGGATGCGAGTCTCGAACGCGGTCTTGACGCCCGTAAATCATCGCTTTTCACAAGCACGGTGATTGAAAAAAAATAATTCTCTTCACGCCTAATATCGACGCGTTTACATCTCGATATCGGCCAATCTTCACCCAAATTATCGGCTATCTCCATCAAATTAAAGATTCTGTGACTTGCAGAAATCGGGCCGCCATGCTTCATTAGAAAAAAACGATAACAAGATTGGACGGGGAGCAATGCCCGACGGCGACCATAGTGGCGAGCTAGATACGGGTCTGCACTGCCTCGTGATCCTCGCTCATCTGCATCATCTCCCCGCCAACCCGAAACAGGTTGTTCACGAATTCGGCAGTGGTGACTCACAACTGGAGCCACGCGACCTACTACGTGCAGCAAAATGGCTCGGGCTGAAAGCCAAATCGTTGCAACAAACCTGGCAGCAGTTTACTGGCTGCCCGTTCCCGTGTATCGCCCAATACCGCGACGGAACCTATGTCCTTATCGGCGGTGTTACAGATAACGAAGTCTTAGTAAAAGATTTACAGGCTGACGAGCCGCAAAAACTCACACGCGAAGAATTCGAGGCCGTGTGGAACGGCCATGTGATACTGGTGACCCGACGGGCGAATTTCATCGACTCGATCAAGCAGTTCGATTTTTCGTGGTTCATCCCGTTCATCCTTAAATACAAGAAATACCTTGGCGATGTCCTCATTGCGTCGTTTTTCTTGCAGCTATTCGCGCTAATAACGCCATTGTTCTTCCAGGTCGTGGTTGACAAAGTATTGGTGCATCGCGGATTGACGACGCTCGACGTGTTAGCCGTTGGTCTGCTTGTCGTGTCTGTATTTGAGGTGTTGTTGGGTGGTCTACGCACATACGTCTTCGCGCACACGACGAATCGCATCGATGTCGCACTCGGTTCGGATTTGTTCAACCACCTGCTGCGATTACCCATTGCGTATTTCAATACGCGCCGCGTAGGCGACACCGTGGCGCGGGTGCGCGAGCTGGAGACAATCCGCAACTTCATCACGGGCTCCTCCATCACGCTCGTAATCGATCTGTTCTTCACGGTCATTTTCTTCGCCGTACTGTATCTCTACAGCCCGTTACTCACGCTAGTTGTTGCCGCAACCCTGCCGCTGTACACAATCCTCGCGTTTGTCATCACCCCGACGTTGCGTGCGCGCCTGCACGAAAAATTCAATCGAGGGGCGGATAATCAGGCTTATCTCGTCGAGTCTGTCACCGGTATCGAGACGCTGAAAGCGGCTGCGGTTGAGCCAACGACGCAACGTCGCTGGGAAGAGCGCTTGTCCGCCTACGTATCGGCTAGCTTCAAAGCAACAAATTTATCGAACATTGCGAACCAGTCGGCGTCATTGATTAACAAGCTTATGGTGCTCGGTATTCTCTGGCTCGGCGCGCGGCAGGTCATTGCGGGCGAGCTGAGTGTGGGGCAGCTTGTCGCATTCAATATGATTGCGGGACGGATCTCCGGCCCGATACTACGTCTCGTTCAGCTATGGCAGGATTTCCAACAGGCCGGGATCTCGGTGCAACGTTTGGGCGACATCCTCAACGCACAAACCGAACCGAAACATAGCCCGAGCCGCGGTTCGCTGCCGGAGCTTCAGGGCCGCGTGACGTTCGATCACGTGCGATTCCGCTACCAACCCGGTTCTCCGGAAGTTCTGCAGGACATTTCTTTCGATGTCGCACCGGGTGAAATTATCGGCATAGTAGGCCGCTCGGGTTCCGGCAAAAGTACGCTGACGAAGCTGATACAACGTCTGTATGTGCCGGAATCCGGTCGCGTACTCGTAGACGGCGTCGACTTGGTGATGGTGGATACGGCTTGGTTGCGGCGAAGTATCGGGGTCGTGTTGCAGGAAAACGTGCTGTTCAACCGCAGCGTTCGCGAGAACATCGCGATTTCGAATCCAGCGATGCCGGTGGAAAAGGTGATTCATGCCGGGAAGCTTGCCGGTGCGCATGATTTTATACTTGAGCTACCCGAAGGCTATGACACAATCATTGGCGAACACGGCTCAAATCTATCGGGCGGCCAACGGCAACGTATCGCCATCGCGCGGGCACTCGTTACTGATCCGAAGATTCTGATTTTCGACGAGGCAACGAGTGCACTCGATTACGAATCCGAAGCAATCATTCACCAGAACATGCGCTATATCTGTAAGGGGCGGACGGTATTTATTATCGCTCACCGCTTGTCGAGCGTCCGGATTGCGAGCCGGATACTCGTGATCGATAGTGGGCGGGTTGTCGAGACTGGCGCGCACAGCGATTTGATCGAACAAGGCGGGTACTACGCCCGCTTGCATCAGCATCAGGTTGGGATGGCGGCGGGTTAGTAGACGATGAGTAATAAATCCGAATCCCTGGAGTTCCTGCCCGCCGCGCTGGAAATCCAGCAAACACCACCGTTGCCGATGGCGCGAAACATCCTGTGGGCGATCATGGCGCTTTTCACGATCGCGGTTGCCTGGGCTTGTATCGGCCATGTGGATATCGTGGGCGTCGCGCAGGGCAAGATTGTGCCCTCTGGCAGGGTGAAAACCGTGCAACCGCTCGAGACCGGGATCGTAAAAGCTATCCACGTAGACGAGGGCGAACGGGTTGCACAAGGTGATCTGTTGATCGAGCTCGAAGATGCCAAACCGCGGGCGGATTTGAAACGATTGACACAGGAACGCGAGGCTGCCCAATGGGAGGCAACGCGGTTACGCGCACAACTCGCGGCGATCGATGAATTCGCTGATCCCCAGGACTACTTCTCTCGTGGCATGGCTCGCGCGACGTTCGCGCCCGTCTCTGCGCCGCATTTGAACCCGCGCATCGTTCAGGCATTGAACGAGCACTACGCATCGCTGGCCGCACTTGACGAAGAGGTGCGCGAGAACCGCGCCGAACGCTCGACATTTGAGCACCGAATCGCTCGACTCGATGCCACCATCCCGTTAATCGCTGAACGCACCGAATCGTTGAAGCAACTGGAAGCGCAATCACTCGCGCCTCGCGCAAACTGGCTGGAACTGCAAGAGGAACGCGTGGATCAGGAGAAGGAACGCGAAGTTGTGCGCACGCAGCTGACGGTAACCGACGCAGCTCTCAGTAACCTGCAGCAGCGTCGCAACGTACTTAACGCGCAAACTCAGTCGAAATGGATGAACGAGCTGGCCGATCTCGACACACGGCTGCGTTCATTCGATCAGGAAATCCTGAAGGCTGAAACCCGTGTAAACGAAACGCGCCTGACAGCGCCTGTCGCAGGCACCGTTCAACAGCTCGCCGTTAGCACGGTGGGCGGGGTCGTAACGCCGGCCGAGAAGCTCATGCTGATCGTTCCGGACGAGGACGCGTTGCGCGTAGACGCCTGGTTGCCGAATAAAGACATCGGCTTTGTTCACGACGGCCAGGCTGCGGAGATCAAGGTAGAGACATTTCCGTTCACTAAATTTGGCGTGATCGACGGTGAGATCACGAACATCTCCAACGATGCGATTGCCGACGAAGACCTCGGGCTCGTCTACCTCGCGCAGGTGGCCATGGCGAAATCGACGATGTGGGTGAACGACAAGGTGGTTAATTTATCGCCGGGAATGGCGGTAACCGTGGAGGTAAATATGGGGAAGCGGCGGCTAATCGAGTTCTTGCTGACCCCGTTGCTGCGGTATCGAGATGAAGGCTTGCAGGAGCGTTAGCGTCGATGAGGCGACCAACACCTCCAGCGTCCCGGTATGCGTATTTGGCGCAAGAAATCTCGGGAATATTTCCCGACCGAGTGCGCGGTTCGCGGCTCGGCCCCATTCCCTGTCGTTTTCAGGGACACTGTTGACTTAATGATATGACACAGCGAATACCGACTTGCAAAGGACGGTTGAAATGCCAAGGACTGGCAGGCTGCACATCGTTGGCGGTTGTTACCACCTCATGGGCCGGGGGGGGGGAGGGACGCCGAAACATATTCGCCTGCGATGAAGATAAGAAAGATTTCATCGAGCGACTTGCGTCGGGGCTGGAAAAGACCGAAGCGGCTTGTCTGGCTTGGGTAATGATGTCGAACCACTATCACTTGTTGATAAGAGCCGGGAAGCAACCGCTGAGCGATTTGATGCGCAATCTGTTGGGTGGCTACGCGGGAAGTTATAACCGGCGGCACAAGCGCGCGGGTTATGTGTTTCAGAACAGATTCAAGTCCATATTGTGTGACGAAGAGTCGTATTTGTTGACGTTGATCCGTTACATCCATTTAAACCCGCTACGCGCGAAGGTGTTGGATAGCTTGACGGGACTGGATCGCTATCGCTGGACAGGTCATAGCGTGCTGATGGGAAAGCGACACCGGCACTGGCAATTAACCGACGTGCTGTTGGAACGTTTTGGCTCGACGGTCGCGACAGCGCGACGCCAGTATCGAGCGTTCATCGCCGAAGGGTTCGATCAGCGGGACCGCGTCGACTACAGCGGCGGGGAGCTTATCCGCAGCTACGGAAAGTGGCAGGATTTGAACCAGGCGCGCCGGGAACACGAGCGCCGGATCGGTGATGAGCGGATCCTGGGTGACTCCGATTTCGTCTTGCGTTCGCTGAAACAGGACTGTCTAGACATCGACGCACAGAGCCGTCGATTGCGAGCTGGTTGGGATTTGCCCCGGCTGATCGAAGTCGTGTGCCGTCGTTTCGATGTGGAAGTAGCCCGAATTTCGGACAAAGGCCGGCGGAATAACCTTGCTGTAGCCCGCGCAGTTATTTGCTATCTGGGCACGTTGGAACTCGGCCTCACCGCTTCGGCGATAGGTTCGGCGTTACAGATAAGCTCCTCGGCTGTATCCCGTTCATGTGAGCGGGGCCGGAAGTATTGTGCTGAGTATGGGTTGGCGGTGGATGATTTAGGTTGAAGAGGTGATGAGTGTGGTGAATAAGTCAATAAGTCAGCAGTGTCCCCGGGGCCCCACGGTACTGCGCAGTGTCCCCGGTACCCAGTCATGCTGAGTATGGGTTGGCGGTGGACGAATTAGGTTGAAGAGGTGACGAGTGTGGTGAGCAAGTCAATAAGTCAGCAGTGTCCCCGGTGTCCATTGGACGGACTTGAGAAGCTGGGAGGGGGTTAAGTGGATAAGGCAACGGTGTCCCCTATGCTGGTCCTGAAGAAGGCGTTTCTTGTCGTCGCAGTATTAGTCGGCGCTTTGTACGCCGGGCGCCTTGTCTGGGGTGAGGTTGCGTACTGGTACTTTCAGTACAAATGCAACACGCAGGCCGGGGAGTTTATCCACAAAACGGTGGAAAACGTGGAAGGCGTCTATCAGATGCGGTTGCGGGATCCCAGAGACTACATCGATCGGATGCGGCGGGGTGATATTCCAGAGGATCCGTTTGGGCATACGAATGTAGAGGCTCAAGAACCATGGACTATGTTCGTGGGAGTTCGGCCAGAATATTCATATCGGTTTTTCGAGACCACGCTGCCGCCGCGAGAGAGTCTGCAACGCACGCGAAACTTCCGATTCGAGAACGACCCAAACTATACCGGCGAAAAATACTGGCGATACCGGCGTCTGCACGATTCAAATGAAGATGCGGAGCACAATAATATGACGGCAGAGCAAACCTCGGTTATCGAGAGCGATTACGGTTTTACCTGGCGTGAAATCCGAAATCGCTGGGACCGGCTGTTCAACGTATACGGCGGAGAATTGGCTGTCGTCGAATTCGCTAACAAAGAAGAATTGGCGATACGTCGCGGGTTCGTATTGTTCTCAAAATTCGGTAAACGAACCGGAATTTGTCCGCGGGATAAAGCACACTTCATTACCGCTATTTTCTTGCGAAAAGTACTAATTCCGGCTGCGAATTACGATAACAAATCACTGGAGGGGGCGAAATGAACTATATCAATAGCTGGTACGACCAACTCCTTGCTCAAATGGCCGCAGATAGCTACCTAGACAGTATTGAAGAATCGGGGTTCGACTACAAAAATGAGAACGCATTGCGCGTTAGATTAGGGTTCGGCGCCAACCATTACCACTACTTTGAAGATTCAGTCGCGGACGGCGACCCGCTCAGTGCCACCCGTATGACCAATGTCATGGCCGACGACTTCGTCGACATTTGGGAAGTCATCGACCATCTCCCCAACACCAACAGCGGCTTCTCAGCCACTGTGCTCAAGCACAAAATAACCGGTAAATACACGCTTTCCTTCCGCAGTACTGAATCCAAGGATTCCATTATGGGCGGCGACGTCGAACGTGACAGCTTCAACGGCGCGAACGGTCAGCTCGCCCTTGACGGATTCGCCTGGGGTCAGTTGCGCGACATGGAAAATTACTACCAGCAACTGAAATCCGGAGTACTCGCCACCGGAAGTGCTGCGGACGGTGCGGCGATAGCTGCGTCGCTGGCAACAGATCCTATAAACGTCACTGGTTATTCGCTCGGCGCGCATCTCGCGCAAGCGTTTACGTTGATGCATCCAGACGATATCGAAAAGACGTATACGTTCAACGGCGCCGGTTTCGGCGTTATCGCGGGTCTCGACCCGTTGACGGAATATGGCCCCGCGATACTTGAACGTATCGGTACACTTAACGCCGTGATGGCAGATCCTACAGCATTTCTCGAACACTTTGATGCGGATGTCTTGGAGAACATCATCGATGACCTCAAGGATGGATTGTTAGCCAATCTGTTTGAGGGGCCTCCGATTGTCCAAACGATGCTGGACGTAGTGATTGCCGCGAAGAATGCAGTCTCAGGCTTAGTGCCGCCTGAGCGTATCTACGACGACCCCCTTTTCAAGCTGGCGCTTTCCGTCCTGCCTTCCGACACAACTGGCGCGAGCGCCGTGGGAATCATTGAATCTTTAAATTTCGAGCGCGAGCTGATCACGGGGAATGAAAAGATAACGAATCTCTTCGGCCATTCGTTTTCTGGCGAGCGGCCACTCGACGAAGTTACCGCGGGTGCTGGGCAAATAACGGGAAGTTATTTCCCAATATACATAGAAGACCAGCCGCTGTTGAGTGCAAATGTCGATATCCTCCCTCCTTCGGCCGATGCCATCTTGCGGAGTTTTGGCCCGACTCACAGCATCACCCTCGTGGCGGACTCGCTCGCCGTGATGAATCTTTACGCGTCAATCGATCCGTCGCTTGTTGTAGAGATCCCAGGTTCGCCAGAGACGCCACCGACGATGCGGCTAAACCGTTTGTTCGAGTCGATGACGAGTAGTTCCGCCAATCTGTTAGTGAACCCAAAAGGGGAAGGCGATACGTTGGAGGTCGCACTAGACGCCTTGGGTCGCCTGATAGTGGGTGACACCTGGACACCTACGCCGTGGAGCGACGCTCCCGGTGCTTACGGCGATTTGGAACAGCGGCAGCTGTTCTACGCTCAAGTGCAACTTTTGCGCGATGCCTTATTTGAGGAGGACGGCACGTTAAAACCGGCCTTCTCTGGGCTGACGATCCTGCCGCTCAGGGAGCTCGATCCCGCGACCGTCGCCGAGCGCGCCACGACGGAAATCGCCTATCGCTACGCGCTTCATGAGCTAAATCCGTTTGTACTTGAGGGGCTCAGCGAGGCGGCCTATAGCTCAACGTTAGGAAACG
This sequence comes from uncultured Gammaproteobacteria bacterium, assembly GCA_963976285.1. Lineage (GTDB taxonomy): Bacteria > Pseudomonadota > Gammaproteobacteria > UBA11873. The sequence goes on along the minus strand of CAXBJY010000089.1, from coordinate 2,310 downwards.
GCGAACTTGATTTGTTCGACGCTGCGACCGGTAGTCGCAACCTTACGGACCAATACTTTACGGATCGCGCGAACCTGCTCATGTCAAAAATGACAGCAGCGATTGCGGATACGGAAGGCTCAAGTGTGTTCGAATATTACGAAGATCGGGCTACTGATTTTTCTATTACCCACACAGAGGCATCGAAAGTCGCGATAGAGAACAACCCGCAATTTATCTTCGGCGATGCCGGCTTCGATCAAATAATCGGCGGCCTCGACAACGACTCCCTATACGGCGGCGGCGGAGTCGATCACCTATACGGTGGCGCTGGCGATGATTATCTCGAAGGCAATGCAGGTGACGATCGGCTGGAGGGCGGAAAGGGGGCAGATCGACTGCTCGGCGGCGCCGGCACCGACGCTTACTACGTCGCAAACGGAGACATCGTGACGGATGATGCCGATGGTAAAGGCCGGGTAACGTTCGTCAGTTACATCGGGAATGAAGTTAGTAAGGAAACGCCGCTAACAGCAGGTTATCGCCAACCCAGCGACCCTGCCGGTGTCTATACCACTCTGGACGGTAAGGTTACCTATACGTTGAATGGTACGACCCTGACGGCAACGATCGATTACATCGGAGCACCCGATGAAACGATAACGATTGAGAATTTCGTATCCGGCCAACTCGGGATAACCCTGAAAGACGGCGAAGCTTCGGATGATGCGATCTATAGTGGCACAAGCGGCGATGAGCTGATCGTCGACACGAATGGCGGATCTGTCATCGAGCGCTACGGCGAAATCGGCCTCGAGGACACGATGGACTTCACCATACCCGTGAAACGCATCGATGGGTTCGGCGGTGCGGATATTATTCAGATTAACGCTGATATCTCCGATCTGCTGATATTTGGCGACAGTGCGGGTACCGCGGTCGGGATCGACGGCGATGATTACATCGAAGTTGACCTTGATAACGTGAATGCGGACGCCGCAGCAACAACTTCCGACAACGGTGCGTATGTGTACGGCGAGGGCGGTAACGACTATATCGCTGGCTCGCAACGTGTGGACTGGATTTCAGGCGGTGTCGGTCACGATTTTGTGAGCGGCAACCGCGGTGATGATCAGATCTCGGGCGGAACGGGTAATGATTGGCTGCAGGGCGATGCTGGCAATGACGTGATTACAGGCAACACGGGCAACGATCGCCTCCTAGGGGGCGCTGGCGGCGATGTTTTGAGCGGCGGTGCCGGGAATGATCGCCTCTGGGGAGATGCCGGTGGCGCGGGTTATTTTCGCGATGAATCTGGCAGTGCTTGGGACGGCGAGACGGAGATACTGACGACGACGTCGGCGCTCAGTTACTTTGCAGATGCGACCTTGGGTGAAGGCGGTGGTGACGTTTTGCAGGGCGGAGCGGGCAACGATTCTTTGTATGGCGGCGAAGGTGTCGATTTTCTCTACGGCGAGGCGGACCATGATCGACTGGAGGGCGAGGCGGGTGACGACTGGCTCTTTGGTGGATCTGGGCGTGATGTCCTGTGGGGCGACAAGGACCCGCATCTGTCCGACGCGATAAACGAGCTAGATCCCGACGGCATTCCCTTTCGGTTACACGCCGATGGTGCAGACGTGGCGGGCAACGATCACCTGGATGGCGGCCGTGAGACGGACGTCCTGCTCGGCGGTGGTGGCGACGATACGTATTACTTCGGTTTTGGCGACGGAGTCGATGTTATAAGGGATAAGAGTGGGGTTGATTCGATTCGCCTGGGTGACGGAATCGGCGTTGCTGACGTAAGGTTTTCGCACAGTAGCGGCGATCTCATTATTGATTTATCGAGCGGTGGTACGCAGACAGGCGATCAACTTATTGTGAACGGGTGGTTTACTGGGAAACCCGTTGAATCTGTTGTAATCGACGAGACGTTTGTCATGACAGTCGCAGATATAGAAGCAGCTACGGGTGTGTCAAGCGCGCCCGAAGACCCGACTATTACAGACGCGCTCAATCTCATCGTGTTGACGGAAAGCGCCGATACGCCGCTCGCTACTACGGGCGACGATACGATCTACGGATTAGGTGGGAACGACATCCTCGCCGGCGGCAGCGGCAATGACCGGTTGATTGGCGGTGCGGGCGACGACGAACTGAGCGGCAACGACGACGACGATGTACTCATCGGCGAGGGCGGAGATGACGACCTCTATGGTCAATCCGGCAACGATACATTAATCGGTGGTGCGGGTAACGACGATCTCCTGGGCGGGGGGTGTAACGAATTCCGTGTGTTGAGTCATCATTCCTTATGGAGGAAATCAT
>CAXBJY010000088.1:0-22669 GCA_963976285.1 uncultured Gammaproteobacteria bacterium | reverse complement strand
GGATGGCTCAGCACTTCGAGCCATCAGAAATTTACAGAAGAAACGTTACACCACCTCCGGTGCCACGAGGATTTCCTTTTTGTAGCCACCAATAGGGTTTACTTCGACGACACCTGGGACCCTTAGCAGCTGAGGCCGAATTATCCAGTCGTGTACAGAACGCAGGTCCGTCGGTGTAATCGGGGAACCGTCAACATTGCTCGCGCCCGGCTCAGCATCCACGGTGAACATGAAAATCTCGCCAAGCCCGGTAGCGATCGGCCCCAACACTGGTTCAACTGAAGCCGGCAAGGCGGAGCTGGCCGCGCTCAAGCGTTCACCAACTTGCTGGCGCGCAAAATAAATATCAGTTCCTTCTTGGAAAATGACCGTGATCTGCGACAAGCCATAACGCGAAACAGAGCGCGTGTAGCTCAGCCGAGGCAAACCGGCCATCGCGTTTTCGAGCGGGAAACTAATTCTCTGCTCCACCTCCAGCGGCGTATACCCGGGCGCGGCAGTATTGACTTGTACTTGTATGTTGGTGATATCGGGGACTGCATCGATAGGCAGTTTTGTGAAATTCCACAAGCCGAGGCCAACCATGAGCAATACGAACGAAAGCACCAGGCCCCTTTGGGCTAATGCGCGTTTCAATATAAAATCAAGCATTGCGGGTCCTCAGTGGTCGTGCGATGCACCGGACTTTTCAATGTCCGCTTTGACAAGATAACTGTTGGTCGTTACATAACGCGTGCCGGGTTCGAGCCCCCCAAGCACTTCAACGGCATTCGCGTCCTGCCTGCCGAGTTCCAGCATGCGAACTTCGTATTCTTCACCTATCTTGGCGTAAACAACGGTGAAATCCCGGAAGCCCTGTAGCCCACTGCGTTTGACGGCGAGTGGAACCGGGTACTCTGCGACCTTTATTTTGGCCGTGACGTACATCCCGGGAAGAAACAGACCGTTGGCATTATCGAGCACTACACGCGCCGTTGCCGCCTGATTACTGTCGGCAACGACTTTAATTCGAGCGATGCTGCCGTTTGCGGTGATCTCTCCACTCGCCGTCGACAACGAAACAGGATCGCCCACCTTCACCCGCAAGCGGTGTGTCGGGAACAGGGACAGATCCGCCCAGACGGTAGAGGTATCCATGATGGTGAACAAATTGCGTCCATTCGTTTGCTCACCGGGATTCGCATCGCGTTCCGTGACGACGCCGTCGATCGGCGCAGCGATGGAGTACGAATTAAGGCTTTCATTACTTTCAACCGTGGCGAGCGTTTGTCCCGCTTTGACCGATGCACCCGTCGCCACGCGGACAGATTTGATTTCTCCGTCGAATCGCGCGCTGACGACACTCTGGCGTTCCGTAACGGGCACTATCTGACCGAATACTTCGACGGTATCAACTATGTTCGCCGGCCCGGCGATTTCCGTTTCCAAGCCGAACGCCTCTGCGACCTTGGATTCGATGCGTGTACGGCCCTCAAAATTGTCATACTCCCACCGATGGATTTCACCCCTGACACCCGCCTCAATCGAGACGATAAAAGAATGTGGTTCGTAGACCACCATATCCCCGCGAAGAAAGTCGTTCTCGGGTTTAAAATTAATCTCGTCGACACGGTCGCCAAGACGAATCAATCGAATATGGAGATCGACTTCGGTTGGATCTATCGCCTCTCCGCCAGTCGTTAACCACGCCCGAAATTCCGGCGGAACGCCGGTTTCGAAAATTGCCAGTTCCAGCGTGATGTCACCGTCCGTGAGGATCCGCCCGCCATGTTCGCCGCGCATATAATCTGCGGCAGGTTCGGCATGACCGTCTTCCGAATTCCCGCCCATGTTTAAGACGCTGGTATCGCAAGCGCTGAGTAACGTGGCTGAAATGATCAGTAAAATAGCCGTGACGTATTGACTGTTTATCATTTGCTTTCTTCCAATTTGACGGCTCGTGTCCCTGTCAGGCGCTCGATTTCAATAACGTGCCTGTGTGAATCGATGCTTGCTGCGATCAATTCGCGACGCGCATCGATGAGCTCGGTTTGCACGGCGCCCCATTCCATGTAGCTGTAACGACCGAGCTCATAAGCATCGTGGGTCTCGGATAATGCTGATTCGATCCGGGGAATAATCTGGTCGCGCAGAACACTGGCCCGATGCAGGCTGTGTTGCAGTGATTCGTAGAAGACATACAGTTTCGTTTCGAGACGTACGCGGGCCGCCGCTGCCTCCGCCCGCGTTTTGGCGACCTGCGCTCTTGTCTCAGCGATTCGGCCCTGATTTCGGTTTCTGATCGCTAAAGGGATCGAGATGCTACCCAGCAAGGCCTGGTCGTTTGTAGCCTCGAATCTGCGAACGCCGAGGCTGGCCCGCCAAACCGGTTTACTCTGAGCCTGAGCCAGCGATAACTCCGATTCGGCTAATCGTTCCGCCGACAAATATCTCGTTAGGTCTGTGCTGTCGAGCATGCTTTCCCGAAGCGCATCGAACGAAACTGTCTCCGGCAAGCTTAAAAGCCTGCCCTGTACGGTGACGAATTCAGGAGCGATTTGCCCCCATTGAGCGGCCAGACGGTGCCGGCCGGCAGAAAGTTCATGATCCAGGTCTTCGCGGACAAGTCGGGCCGCGGCGAGTCTCGCCTCTGCGCGAGCCAGGTCTGCGGACGGGGTTCGGCCGGCTTCAACACGCCGGGTAACCGCCACTATGGTGTCTTCTGCAAGCCTGACGGCTTCGTCCGCGGTGGTCATTTGCGCCTGAACCGCCAGAACGTCAAGAAAACGACGAGCCGTCTCGGCAGCGACGTCCAATCGTAGTAGATCGGCGTCAGTAGCAATGAGTGTTTCACGATCCAGCGATACATTAACGCGTCGCTCGCGGACTCGCCGTTCGATCACCCAGGCGAGACTGATCGTAGCTTCTGCGCTTTTGAAGCCGGTAAATGCATCGGATCCCAGCGCATCTTCCAACGCCACGGTCAGTTGCGGATTCGGCGCCAGATGCGCTTGTTGAACGCGGCCTCGCGCCGCATCGAGTTCGAATCCCGATGCCACAAGGTCCGGGTTACTGCTTAAGCTTTTTGTTAGTGCATTATCGAGCGTTAGAACGTCCAGCTCGCTCAACAAGGTACTCTCGCCGTACGCGACACCGCTTTGCACAATAAGCAAGGCGAATGCGCACGTATAGCGCCTCAGGGTATTCGACATCTATCCGCCTCCCGCCGCGCATCAGGATGCACAGCGCTGGGACCAACGAGAAAGCCGGCGAGCGCTGCTTAGAGCGTCGCCTGGCGTAACCAGGTCAGGAGAGGAGCGTCGGGGGTGCGCGCAAGGGAGGGCGCCATCGAAAGCGATGGCGTGGACGTAAAATTCCGGTGCCGAAGGTCCATAAATGCGCTTGGCATTTAGCGACAACCAGCAGGGTGAAAATTAAGACGACAACGAAAGAAAACGGTTGGTCTACGCTGCGGATTACGTCAAAGAGCGATACGTCCGTATCGCCAAAATGACCGTGGTCTCCGAGCGTAGATTCGTGGATATGAGTCCCGTGAAGCCCACCGGCTCCTTCGGCGTTAACGTGCAGGTGGATACCCCTCGCTTGCATTGACACAAGCGAGATGACGATAAAAACAGCTAATAAGGCGCGCACATTACTCACGAAGATAATATAACCCGGAATCGCAAAAATACTAAGCCCGAAATATTCCGGGGAGCTGTGGCGGGCGGGCCTGATCCCCGGAATTACGATTTCTGATTAGGAATCGGTGCTAGCGTATATGTCGAGCGAGAATTTAACTGAACACACGAATCTACCGTCGCTTTGTGTCCGTCATTAGCCGACGGGCGACGGATATATAGTGTCTCAAACTGCTTTTTGATTGACCGTCGTCGGGAATTACGAACGTTCGAAATCGCGCTGAGCGTTCCTCGAGATCCGGCACGACTGTCCTATCCGCAATATGCCGCTGCGATCTGTTCTCGTTCATGATCCAGCTCTTTGCTGATTATTCGTCGTGCCTCGCCATCTATGAGTCTTTGGTCGGAAGTCAGCGATATCTTTTTGGGACCTCCAGCTGCCGGGCATTTCCACCCGATCAGTTCTTCATATCGATTCTGAGCGTAGGCGTGCCGTAGTCCATGCATATTCGAAAGACCAGTCCGCACCGTGTCGCTCTCATAAATTCGCATCTGTTGTACGTAATTTCGGTTGCACGGAATTAGCGAATCGAGACCGGCGAGTTGACGGGCTCGATCGAGAACATCTCGCTGCGCTTGAGTTCGGATCGGGATGGAACGATCCTTACCGCCCTTCGTCCAACTCGCTTTCAGGAAGATGTGGTCGCCACGATCGGCAAAGTCCGGCTGGAACTTGTCGCCTCTTCTCGACGCAAGCCGAAAGCTTTCTGCAATTCCAGGCTCATGCGCACGTACGGATCGACAACCTTCTCAAGCTGTGATCGCGTGACGGACTGAGCCTTGGATCCGTCGGCGGTGAAGCGCCGGTCCGGGATCCCGTAGTGTTCGTTGCTTCGTGCCATGACATTTTGCTTATCAACCTTCTGCGCCCACCATCGGATCACCGCCATCCGATTTTTGCCCGTCCCGGTCGACAAGCTTTGGTCAATCCAATGCGCCACCAACGCATCGATGTGTTTCGGCTTCAGGGAACGCTCGCTCATCTTGCGGTAACCGAGATCGTGCAGCAATTTCGGAATCAGCGTCAGCATCCGTTTGCGATTCGTCTGCGTCGCATAACTCCCTTCACGGCAACGGCGACACAGCATCCTCAGTTGGTAGTTCAGGCTTCTCACAGTGCGTCCAAATTTCGGTAAGTGTTCCCGATCTTCCTGACGGCCGAAGCTGGCAAGACCGCTAAAGCTGAACGGTCATGGGACACCAATCCCAATCAACCTGAACGCGCCTGGTGAAAGGCAACGCGAGCTTTCCTCTGTTGAGAGAGTTCTCGCGACATCCAGCAGTCCCGATTCCGGGCGAGTTTCGACAGTGGTTAAACACCTCCTTTGAAGATTGCACGTAATCTGCAGTGATAGGAATATGAGCACTAAGCGACAATCGCTATACGGACGCTCGTTAATTGAATCGCAGGCAATCGCCAGCGAGGATCGACAGCTCGGTTGGGCTGTGCGGTTCTTGAAGATGGACCGCGGCTTTCGCCGATGCATCGATTACACGGCCGGTCGATGCCTTGTTTGCCACTTTACCGCAGTGGCCACGGATGAATTCTTTTGTCGCCGCGATAGTGTAGACGGCTCCGGATCGCTGATCCGGAAAAACCAATTCACGGGCGTGCGTCGTTTCCAACGCCACCACCGTAATTCGCACGGCACTTCGGCCCCGCCGAAAAATATCGCGCCATCAAAAGCCTGCGAGCCTGAATTTGTCCGCGTCACTACCGCGCTTCGCTTGCGTAGTGACGCGGACGACGCAGAAAGTTTCGCGCAGCGCCTGCGGCCATCCTCAAATTCTTGGCACGGCAAAGGCCGACCCGATTCGCCTACTGGAGCGACATTCTGGTGTTGCTCTTCCCCCCGGGGCCTCCGGCCGCATTGATAGCGCGGCAAATATCCAGGAAGTTACCGCGGGCCGCGAACAGTCGCGACCTCGGGCTGGTGACGATACTCGACAAATGGTCATTTCGTGCTCGCTTGGTGACCGGGTCACCAACCTATTGATTGGTGTGGCCAGAGGTGATGGCGACATCCTGGCGGTTGAATACGTGGTGGTAGTGGACTGCCCGCGCTCAGTTTTTTGCGCAACCGACCCAATTAGATCCCGGGCATTCGCGCTATTTCGTAGTCGGAATAATATCGCACGTCCGCTCGTTCATGTTTTGCGCTCACGTTGTTGCTCCCTTCGCAATCGCTCGGTCGAAATGGAACACGATCAAACAACGAGGGGGACGAAAACGCGATGCTAAACTCAATCACGCAGTCGCGTGAATTACGAAGTGTCTTCGTAGCTCATAAAAGATGTGATGGGCTCTATAGGACCTACGAATGGGCCAACTTCTAAAAATGCACTGAAGCAAGAGACGAGTCCCGTTTCGCTACCAACAGCGATTCTCGAAGCTGGTAAATCAGCGCCAAAGCGACCAACCACAACCGAACTCGAGGCAATCGTTGTCCGAAAAAATCAGGCAAGTCGCCGGTGCTTAATGGGCATGCGGCTCAAATCCAACTTTGACTTCGTAACCGAGCACACGCGCATAATCTTCGACGGTAGCCAATCGAGGCGAATTCTCCGAGCTCACGCTCTCAAGCCGTGAGATATTGCTTTTTTTCGTGCCGAGCAATTCGGCCATCTGCTCCTGGGTTAAACCGGCTTTTTTACGCATGGCAATCATCTGGCGCTTCATTTCATACGCGGATGACAAAGCGTCGTACTCTGATTTGACCTCGGGGTCTTTCAGCGCCTTCTTGCGGAACTGCTCAATCGTGGGTCGTTTAGCCATCCTGTATCTCCTTCATTCGCTTCAGCGCGGTGTTCATGTGGCGCTTAGAGATCCTGCTACCCTTGTTCACCACCGTGATCAGCACCACGACTTCTTCGCCCTTGGCCGTGCAAAATATGGAGCGGGCAATCCCCTCCTTGCCCTTGGCACGAATTTCGAACAATCCGTTGTTCAATGGCGCAGTATGTGGCCGGCCCTAATTCGGGCCGAACTCTTCGATTAATTCGGTTATTCGCGAGAAGCTCGCTAAGATCCCGAGGGGCAAAGCCAAGGTATCCGCTTCGACTTTCTCGCTGTAAAACGTAACCGTCCAAGTCATCTATTACAGTTATCAAATTTGATAACTCCGGTCAATAGAACATTAGTCCAATCGGCGAAACAAACTCAACTGACTCCTTGTCAGAAATTTGTCACACCAAGAACGAGTAACACAGAGATCGGGCGTTACCCAGCGTTACGCTATGCGATTGTTTTTATGGTGTTATTCTCTAACCACCTGTAACAGAACGAGTGGATGGCGGCGTTCACACAGCAGGGATTACTCGCTCGATCCCGGTATTGCCCACCAATTTTTGCAGCACGCTACGATAGCAACGACATGCTTATCCGGCCGCTATCGCCGCGTCGACCGCTCGTTTTCCTCTCATCAGGTGGAGACCGCAAAATGTCCGGGAAAAAACGCATCACCGCGTCGTTCTAACACCGGTCTCGCGAACATCACGGCGGCGTCCGTGCCGTGCCCGGGGCGGTTCCGAGTTGCGCGCTTACGTGCCGGACAACTTCCGTTCGGCGCAGGGAAACAATTTTGATAAACCACAACGCGAGGCCGGCTTTCGGCCAGCCAGCGTCATGAGGCCGCTCGGCATCACGATGAGCGACGCGGGGAGCGGAGTCACCGTGAAGCCAAGGTCGGGCGGCGGCGGACAACCGCTATGTCTTCCGCCTGGCGCTGGCGAAAGCGCTCGCCATCGCGCCCATCGGTTTCTGTCCCGCGGCACTTGAGCCCTGACGTTTGCCGGGTTTGCGTTCCCGGGGCGGGCGGTTCGTCTCACGCTTCGCATTCGGCCTGTTGCTGCTGTCGGTGCGATCCGTGAGTCGCATCGTCAGACCGATCCGTTTGCGCGCAACGTCGACGTCGATCACGCGGACCTTGACGATATCGCCGGCCTTGACCACTTCATGGGGATCTTTCACGAACCGATCGGCCAGCGCGGAGATATGCACGAGGCCATCCTGGTGTACACCGATGTCGACGAACGCACCAAAGTTCGTGACGTTCGTGACAACCCCTTCGAGCACCATGTCGGGTTTCAGATCCTTGAGGTCGTTCACGGCATCATCGAAACGTGCCGTTTTGAATTCCGGCCGCGGGTCGCGACCGGGCTTTTCGAGTTCCGCGAGAATGTCGCGCACCGTCGGCAGGCCGAAACGCTCATCCGTGTAACGTTCGGCGTTGACGGCTTTCAATAACGACGGCTGCTGCATGACGCCAATGGCCGGCTGGCCGAGATCGGACAGAATGCGCTCCACAACGGGGTAGGCTTCGGGGTGCACGCCCGAGGCGTCAAGCGGGTTGTCACCGCCCGCGATGCGCAGAAAACCGGCCGCCTGCTCATAAGCTTTCGGTCCCAGACGCGGCACGTCGAGCAGTTCCCGACGGTTCCTGAACGCGCCACGCACGTCGCGAAGCTGGACCACGTTTTCGGCGAGACCCGGCGTGAGGCCGGCAACCCGGGCGAGCAACGGTGCGGAAGCCGTGTTCACGTCCACGCCGACACTGTTCACGCAATCCTCGACCACACCGTTCAGCGCACGGGCGAGCCTGACCTGGTTCGCGTCATGCTGGTACTGGCCGACCCCGATGGATTTCGGATCGATCTTGACGAGTTCCGCCAGCGGATCCTGCAGGCGGCGCGCGATGGAAACGGCACCGCGCAGGCTCACGTCCAGCGCGGGAAATTCCCGCGCCGCGAGTTCGGACGCGGAATACACGGAGGCACCGGCCTCAGACACGATGACCGAATGCAGGCCAAGGTCGGGTTGCTGTTTTTTCAACTCGGCAACGAGCGCATCGGTTTCGCGGGACGCGGTACCGTTGCCGATCGCGATGAGGTCGACAGCATGTTTTGCCGCAAGGCCGGCCAAGGTTTTGATTGATCCCCGGATATCGTTGCGCGGCGCAAACGGGTAGATCGTTGCCGTGTCCAGCAGCTTGCCGGTCGCGTCGACCACCGCCACCTTGACGCCGGTGCGGATACCCGGGTCGAGGCCCATCGTATTCCTTGCCCCGGCGGGTGCGGCGAGCAGCAGGTCGCGGAGATTTTGCGCAAATACCCGGATGGCTTCGGCCTCCGCCGTCGCCCGCACGTCGGTAAACAAGGTCGTCTCGATCGCATACGACAAGCGTGCCCGCCACGCCAGGCGCACGGTATTGCTGATCCAGCCATCCGCGGCGAGGCCTTCGTCACGCCAGTTGAGCCACTGCCCGATGCGGCGCTCGCACGGCCCGAGTTCCGCACTCCAGCCGTCTGCTTCGATCTCCTCGGGCAATTTCAGGGTAAGCCGCAACACCCCTTCGGAACGCCCGCGAAAAAGCGCCAGTGCGCGGTGCGGCGGCACGCTCGAGATCGGCTCCGAATACTCGAAATAGTCGCGAAATTTTTCTCCGCTCGCAGCCTGCTCCGCAACGACCTCGGCAACCATGAGACCGTTGTCCCACTGGTGCTGGCGCAGTTCGGCGAGCAGTTCCGCGTCTTCGGCGAGGCGATCCATGACGATCGCCGCGGCGCCATCGAGCGCCGCCTTGACGTCGGCCACGCCGGGGTTGTCACCGGCGTCCGTGCTGAACGGTTCGCGCAGGTACGACGCCGCCTCGGTTTCAGGATCCCGCTTGCGGTCCGCCAGCAGGCCGTCCGCCAGCGGGGCAAGTCCGGCTTCCAGCGCGAGTTGGCCCTTCGTGCGGCGCTTGACCTTATAGGGCAGGTACAGATCCTCGAGGCGCTGTTTCGTTTCGGCGAGCAATACGGATTCGCGTAGCGCCGGGGTCAGCTTGCCCTGGGCTTCGATCGACTCGAGGACCGCGCTGCGACGCTCTTCGAGTTCGCGCAGGTAGGCGAGTCGGTCGTCGAGGTGGCGCAGCTGGGTATCATCAAGACCGCCAGTGGCTTCCTTCCGGTAACGGGCAATGAACGGCACGGTGGCGCCTTCGTCCATCAGGTTCATGGCGGCGGTAACCTGGGCGGCGCGTGCACCCAGTTCGGTGGCAATTCGGTCGGCAATCGGCGGCAACATACGTTCGGCAAAACTCCGGGTGAAATCAACAAGGGCCGGACTATAACGGCTCTCGCCGTTCGAAACGATGCAGACAAACGGGCGCTTGTCGTGTAGGGCGCGGGGTGACTCTCCGGCACTATGACGCGCGCTATCAGGGCGGGATTTTCGAGCACGGTTCGGGAATCCCGCGCGAATCGAGACCCTTATGCCCGCCGCGACGCGGCGCCGCGCGATTTACCGTTGTGCCCGCATGCGCAGACCGTCACCTCGAAGAGCATAATCGACCGAACAGCCGCGATTGAGCACGGCAGTCACTCGCCGGTTGTCGGATCCGGTTTGGCAGTTGCAGGTACGAGTCGCGTTGTTTTATCGGTGTGAGAGCGAGGATCAGACCCCGCGCGATTGACACACCCGGAAGCGCCGAGCGTTCAACGATAGTGTGGGATGGCCCTAGTTCAGCTTGCCTACGAATAGTTGATGACATCAACAACGGCGGTTTTGATGTCTTCCGCGGTCGGAACATACAGCGCCTCGAGATTCGCCGCGAACGGTACGGGCGTATGCGGTGCGGTAACCGCGGATATCGGCGCATTCAGATCCCTGAATGCCTTGCGCGCAACAATCGCCGCGATGTCGCTGGCCATGCCACAGCGAGGATGGCCTTCGTCGACAACGACCACGCGTCCGGTGCTGCGAACGCAATCGAGGATCGTCGCCTCGTCCAGCGGTGAGATTGTGCGCGGGTCGACGATGGTGCAGCCGATCCCCTGGGCGCTCAGTTGATCGGCGGCCTGCTCGGCAAGTCCAACCATGCGCCCGAGCGCGACAATCGTCACATCATTACCCCGTCGCCGGACTTCAGCCTGCCCGAGCGGGATCCGGTAGGGTTCGGCAGGGACATCACCGACGGCATCGTACAGCGCCTTGTGTTCGAAAAAGATCACCGGATCATCATCATGGATCGATTCGAGCAACAGACCCTTTGCATCATACGGGTTGGACGGCACGACAACCTTGATACCGGGAATATGTGCAAACACGGAATACAGGGTTTGGCTGTGCTGCGCCGCGGACAGGCCGCCCACACCGTAAGTCGTGCGTATCGTGATCGGCGTTGCCGCATGGGCGCCATACATATAACGAAACTTCGCCGCGTTGTTCAGTACCTGGTCGAAACACACACCGAAAAAATCAACGAACATGATTTCGACTACCGGGCGTAAGCCCGTGTTCGCTGCACCGATCGCGAGGCCGAGGAACGCCGTCTCGCTGATCGGCGTGTCGATGACCCGCTCGCGTCCGAACTCACCGACGAGACCTTTCGTTACCTGGAACACGCCGCCCCAGGCGTCGTCTTCGCCGGGCGCGTTCGCACCGCCCGCAATGTCTTCGCCGATGACAAACACGTCCGGATCGTCGCGCATGGCGATCTTCAGGGCATCATTCAGCGCGGCACGCATCGTGGTATGTGGCATTGCAGTCGTTCCTCAGTAGCTCGCGTAGACGTCGGTGTACAGCGCGCCGGGGGACGGTTGCGGCGCCCGTTGCGCCGCCGCGATCGCGGCCGCGGCCTGTTCGCTGGCCGTGGCATCGACGCGGTCAAGCTCGGCGGCGGTAATCGTGCCGTCCGCAATGACACGTTCGCGAAATTTTTTCAGGCAATCGCGATCGGCGCGTAGCGCGGCAACTTCGCCGTCGGCCCGGTAGGTTTCCTGATCACCTTCGAAATGCGCAAAGAACAAGGGCACCTGGCTGTGGATAAAGCTCGGTCCGTTGCCGTTGCGCGCGCGTTCGATCGCTTCACGCGCGGCCTCGCTCACGGCGAAAAAATCCGCGCCGTCGACGGCTGTGGCCGGCAGATCAAACCCTGCTGCCCGGGCAACGGGATCGCCGGCCGTCGTGTAGGATTTATGCGTCGATTCCGCGTAGCCATTATCTTCGAGCACGAAGACCACCGGCAATTCGTAGGCTTTCGCAAAATTCATCGATTCGAACACGGCGCCCTGGTTCGCGGCGCCATCGCCGCCGAACGCGACGGCAACACCACCGGTCTTTTTATACTTCGCGCTGAACGCCGCGCCGAGCGCGTGCGGAGCGGAAGCGCCGATGATCCCGTTGCCGCCGTGCATACCCACGGCCCAGTCGGCGACATGCATCGTGCCGCCTTTGCCGCCGCCACTACCGTCCCGACGGCCAAACACTTCGGCGGCGATCCGGTTCACGTCACCGCCCTTTGCGAGGAAATGTCCGTGGGCGCGGTGCGCGCTCGTGACAATGTCGCGGGCGGTCGGTTCGAGATGGGCACACACGCCTACCGCACAAGCCTCGGCGCCCGCGTACAGGTGAGCAAAGCCGAACGTATTGTCCACTTCCGCGATCGCGTGCAGGGATTCCTCGAACGCACGAATAAGTCGCATTTGGCCATACACGGCCACGAGTTCTTCTTTCGAAAATGTCATCGCTTTCCCCGTTTGCACCGGCTCTCGTGCGGGTAAATTAACAGCGTGTGTGCCTCGCGGTAAATTCGCTTGTCGGTAACCCGCGAGTCGCCGCGCCTGCGTTGTCGATCGGAGGCTCAGCATTGCAAACCCCGCACCCGCGCGGTTTGAGACGCGACGCTGCTGCGTACTCAGCGGATCGCGCTTCAAAACGACAGCAACGCGTTGCGTTATTCGTTGTGGAACGTGCGTATTTTGACCGTACCCGCGCCACGCTGAATGCGGGATGTCCGCTTCCGTGACGGATTTAAGCACCGATGGCCTGCGCCTGTCGAACGACAGATCCGGTGCCGGGAATGCGGGGTGTCCACTGCTCGAGGACCGTGGCGCCCGGGCGAGCGCGACCCGTTACTTTTGCCGCAGCGTCAGCGCCGAGAGCAGCCCCCGCATGAGGACGGTCGGTGACGGTGGACAGCCCGGGATCTTTACATCGACCGGCAGCACGTTTTCCACTGCGCCACAACTCGCGTAGGACACGCCGAACTCGCCGCCGTCGCAGGCACACGTGCCGGCCGCGACGACATAGCGCGGACCGGGAGTCGCGGCTGCCGCTCGATGCAATGCGTTTTCCATGTTGCGGGAAACAGGCCCGGTGACCAGCAGCACATCCGCGTGTCTCGGCGAGGCGACGAATCTGACCCCGAACCGCTCGATGTCATGGTACGGGTTGTTCAGGGCATGGAGCTCGAGTTCGCAACCGTTGCACGATCCTGCATCGATGTGCCGGATCGCGAGACTGCGACCGAAACGCGCGTCGATGTGGCGCTTCAGGGCGATGCCGAGTTCGTGCAGTTGTTCGTCGACGAGGTCCGGCGGCCGATCCGTGACCACCCCGGTCTTCAGCGACTGTTTGAGAATCCGATACATGTTCCTGTCCTACAGATCCTGGCCCGAGTACGACCCGTTCACCGACTTATTACAAACCGGGAAATCCGGCACGATATTGTCGTGGATCAGTCGTTCGAGCGCGGGCCAGGTAAACCAGCTCGGGTCACGCGGGAAGAACCGGGCGATGCGCCCGTGTTCGCCGAAACGAATAAACGCGAGGATCTCGCCCCGCCAGCCATCGATGATGCCGAGCCCGACGGCGCCCTCGTCCGCTGCCGGCAGCGCGACCGCGTAGCCGTCGTCCGGCAATTGTTCGATCAGCTGATCCAGCATCGTGAGACTCGCGAGCAGTTCATCCATGCGTACCCGGATCCGTGCCGAGACGTCGCCCTCGGCGTACGCTGCCGGTTCGATTCGAAGCTCGTCATAGGGTGGATAGGTCGAGTGTGCCCGGACATCGAAGGATTGCCCGCTGGCCTTGCCGACGTAGCCGGTACAACCGAGTGCCTGCGCATCTTCCGGGCTCAGTACGCCGGTGCCGATCAGGCGATCGTCGAGCGACGGATGGTCATCGACGATATCGAACAGCGGCACGAGTTCATGGCGCAATGATTCGTGATCGCTGTGCAGTCGGCTCGACTGTTCGGGCTCGAGATCAACGCGCACACCGCCCGGGACGACCAGGTCCATGAGCAAACGATGCCCGAAGAGTTCGTCGTTGCGGCGCTGCCAGAGTTCGCGCAGGCGGGCAAACTGGACATGGGCAAATGCGAACCCGACATCGTTGCAGATGGCGCCGATATCGCCGAGGTGGTTCGCGATGCGTTCCCGCTCGCACGCGATGGCGCGAAGATACAGGGCGCGTCGCGGGACCCCGCAACGCGCGGCCCGTTCCATCGCCTGGCAGGCCGCCCACGTATGCGCCACCGTCGAATCGCCGGACACCCGGCCCGCGAGGCGGGCGAGTGCCGCCGGATCCCGTCCCACGGCGAGTTTCTCGACGCCCTTGTGCACGTATCCCAGCCGCTCTTCCAGCCGCAGGATCTCTTCGCCAACGGCCTGAAAGCGAAAGTGCCCCGGCTCGATGATGCCGGCATGCACGGGGCCGACCGGGATTTGATAAACCCCCTTCCCGCGTATCGTAACGAACTCGTAGTCGACATCCGAGGGCGTGCGATGACGCGGTTGCCCGGCCAGGGGGAAATCGTTGCGCAGCGGATATTCATCCGCCGACCAGCCCTGGTGGCGGGTCCATCGCCGCGTATCCGCGCAATCAATCAGTTCGACCCCCAACAAGTCATGCAGATGTCGCTCGAGACGCACGGCACCGGGAAAGATCGCAGCGATCGAGGGCAACCCGGGTTCGTCCGCGGCGAGTTCGGTCGACACGACGATATAGTTGCCGTCAGCTTCAAAGCACGCGTACACACGAAACCCGACCGGCAAGGGATCGCCCCACAGGCCGGCAAACCGAAACCCGAGTTCCGCGTTGACCCGGGCCGTCGCAAGCCAGTTGTCCGGCGTAATGCTGATGACGTGGGCGGGCGCGAGTGTGCCGGAAGCCGCGGGCAGCAAACGCACGTTGTTCGCGCCGAGGCGCAAAGCGTAATCGGACAGCCAGGCTGATTTCGTCATAGCAGATGACTCCCGGTGATCAGCAGGGTTACCCGGTCGAGCCAACCGGCGAGGAAATCCGGGATGGCAAACCCGAGCCACAAAACGAGGATCAGATGCACGACAACCGGAACCATGTTCGCGCGTACCGGTTGCTGGCCTTCCGGTTGCGTCCCGTACACCATCGGATGAATGTGACGAAACAATCCCGCGAACGCGATCGCGAGTCCGCTGACGAGCGCCACCGTGAACAAGGGCTGGGCATCCATCGTGGCCGTCAGCAGCAGGAACTCGCTCGTGAACACACCGAACGGCGGAAATCCCGCGATCGCCACGACCCCGAGGAGTAACGACCAGCCGACAGCGGGTTGCGTGCGGATCAGACCGCGGATCTGATCGATGCGCTGGGTTCCCGCGATGTGCGCCGCATGCCCGACCGTCACGAAGATCGCGGACTTCGTCAGTGAATGGACGAGCATATGCAGCAGCGCGCCGAACGTCGCGAGCGGCCCGCCAAGTCCGAACGCGAACGTCATCAGTCCCATGTGCTCGATCGACGAATAACTGAACATGCGTTTGATGTCGCGCTGCCGATTCAGGAACAGGCCGGCGACGAGAAACGACACGAGACCGAACCCCATCAGTAACTGCCCGGCCATATGCGGGTTCGCGGTTGCCGCGAGCGAGCCGTCGACGAGCATTTTGATCCGCACGACCGCATACAGCGCCACATTCAACAGCAGACCCGAAAGCACCGCGGACATCGGGGTCGGGCCCTCCGAATGCGCATCGGGTAACCACTGATGCATCGGCACGAGGCCGATTTTCGTACCGTAGCCCACGAGCAGGAAGACGAAAGCCAGGCTCATGACGACGGGTTCGAGGCTCGCCGCATGTCCATACAACTCGCTCCAGGCCAGACCCGGTGCAACGCCTGTCGTGACGATGTGCTGGGCCGCGAAATACGTCAGCACCGTGCCAAACAGCGCGAGCGCAATGCCGACCCCGCACAGGATGAAATATTTCCACGCCGCTTCGATCGCCTCCGGGGTGCGATACAGCGACACGAGCAGCACGGTCGCGAGCGTAGCGCCTTCGACCGCCACCCACAGCACCCCGAGATTATCCGTTGTCAGTGCCAGCAGCATCGTGAACATGAACGCCTGGTACATCGAATGGTACAGGCGCAGGCCGCGTTCGCTGATCAGTCCCGTTTCGCAGACATATTCCATGTAGGGGCGTGAAAAAATCGAGGTCGTCAAACCGATGAACGTCGTCAGGGCCACGAGGTAGACGTTGAATGCGTCAACCCGGAACGTACCGCCGGCGACCTCGCCGAATTCCGCGACCTGCCAGGCGAGCACCAGTGACGCGCCGCATGACACGGCCGATACGGAAACATTGATCCAGCCGGCCGTGTGCAATGCGCGAACCAGCGCGAGAACGACACTCCCGACGATGGGGGTCAACAACGTCCACAACAACGTCGTCATAGCGGTTCGTCCGGGCGTTCGCGAAGTCGATTCAGGCGGTCGACGTCGAGTGAATCGATGCTCGTGTGGATCTGCAGGAAAAACACGCCGAACAGGACCATCGCGACGAGCACGTCGAAAGCGATCCCCAACTCGACGACGAGCGGCATCCCTTCCGTTGCCGACACGGCGGCAAGAAACAGTCCGTTCTCCATCGACATGAATCCGAGGACCTGCGACACCGCCTGCTGGCGCGCGATCATCATCAGCAGACCGATAAGGACGATGGCGAGACTGACCCCGATGATATTGCGCGTAAATCCGAAGCCCTGCTGCGCGATCGGTAACACGAGCCAGTAGCTGAAGATGACCATGGCAACCGCGGCAATATGGACGAGCGCCGTGTGCTGTACGACCTCGACATCGCGCTCGAGATTCAGTCTGCGGGTCAGGCGATGCAGCATCCACGGGATCAGCACGGCTTTCAGCGCGAGGGTCAGCAGGGCGGAAATGAGCAGATGGGCTTCCGCGTTTTCCATCGCGACAACCGCGGTCGCGGCGGCGAGGAGGCCTCCCTGCCAGGCGAACGCGTGTATCGCCGAGACGAGGCGCGTTTGCGCGATGAGCACGAACGACAGGAACAGCACGAGCGCGGCGAGCACCAGCACGGCTTGTTGCAGCAACGGCAGGCCCGAACTTTCGATCATACCCCCACCTCGAGAATGATGTGGCTCAACAGGCCGAGCAGCGCCAGGAGTAACGCGAGATTGAGCAGTGCCGGCGCGCGGAACAAGCGCATTTTTGCCAGCACGGTTTCGGCAACGGCCAGCAGCACGCCCAATGCGAGCAACTTGAACCCGATCGCCCCGAACGCGATCAGCAACGGCAGGGGCGCGAACGTCTGTGCGATCCCCCACGGCAGGAAAATACTCACGATCAACACGCCGTACAGCGCGAGTTTGATTTGCGCCGCCCACTCCATCAGGGCCAGATGGCGACCGGAATACTCGAGGATCATCGCCTCGTGGATCATCGTCAGCTCGAGATGCGTGGCCGGGTTGTCCACCGGTATGCGGCCGGTCTCCGCGATGGCGACGAGCGACAGTCCCGCCAATGCGAACAGCAGCGACGGCTTCAGTGACAACCCGAGTACGAGTTGATAATTGATGACCGCCGAGAGATTCGTGCTGTGGGCCTGCATGGCCAATGTGAATACCGCCATCAACATCGCGGGCTCGGCGAGCGCGGAGACGAGCATCTCGCGCGACGAGCCCATACCGCCGAACGCGGTACCCACGTCCATGCCGGCCAGGGCAAGAAAGAACCGGCCGAGCGCGAGCAGTCCCACGAGCACGACGATATCGGCCATCGCCGCGGTCGGCAGTTCGACCGCGAGTAGCGGCACGGTCGCCGCGGCCATCCAGGTCGCCGTGAAGACGATGTAGGGGGCAATCCGGAACAGCGGCGAGGCCGTGTGCGCGACATGCACTTCCTTGCTCAGTAATTTGCGCAAGTCACTGAACGGCTGGAGCACGGGCGCGCCGCGACGATTTTGCAGGCGTGCTTTGACTTTACGCACCCAGCCGACGAGCAGCGGCGCGAGTGCGAGGTACAGCAGCGCCTGCAGCGCCGCGATCGTCCAGGCCGGCAAACTCAGGAGATGGTCCATAACAGCACCAACAATGTTGTCAGGGTCCAACCGAGATACGTGCGCACATTGCCGGACTGGAGTCGCAGTACGCGCCGCGATGCCTTGTCGACGAGTCGTGCTAACGGCAGATACAGGAGTTTCCAGCTGCGATCCGCGATAACCAGGTGATGGTGGTAACGCCCCTTTTCATCGAGGTCGGTGTGTTCCGTAATGTCGAACAGCGAGCCGAACACCCGGCGTATGGGTTGGGCGAACGCGGTTGCCGTGTATTGCATCTGCGCACTCGGCGGCGCGAAACCGCAATCCCAGGCATCCCTGCGACGCACGCGGCGACTCGCACTCCGGCGCGTGACGACGGCGACAACGATCGCGATTATCGTCAACAGGAGCACCACCCACGGTGCGCTGTAGCTGGCCGTGTCCGGCGATACCGGGGTCAGCCACAGCCAGCCCTGCGCGGTGGCCTGAGGCAGCGAAGCGTCGAGCAGTTGCTCCGGAACGCGACGAATACATTCGATCGCGGTGCTCGGAAAGACGCCGAGCAGCAAGCAAGCGCCGGCGAGCAACACCTGGCCGGCCCGCATCCCGTACGGTACCGGGCCGGCGCGTCGCACATGACGGCTACGCGCACGACCGAGGAAAGCCACCCCGAACACCTTGACGAACGTGGCGGCTACGAGCGCACCGGTCAGCGCGAGCACGGCGGTCGCAATGGGCAGCAGGCTGCGAAGTACCCCGCCTTCGAGGTGCCAGGCCTGTAGCGCGGTCTGGAATATCAGCCACTCGGAGACGAATCCGTTAAACGGTGGCAATGCGGAAATCGAGATGCAACCGACGAGAAACGCGAACCCCGTCCACGGCATCCGCCGCAGCAGGCCGCCCATTTGATCCAGGTCCTGCTCATGGGCGGTGTGCAGTATCGCGCCGGCGCCGAAGAACAGCAGCGCCTTGAACAGGGCATGATTCAACGCATGGTAGAGCGCAGCAACGAGGCCGAGGACACCGAGCAAACGGTCGCCCGTGCCGATGAAGATCATCGACACTCCGAGGCCAACGAAGATAACGCCGAGGTTTTCGACCGACGAAAATGCCAGCAGGCGTTTCAGATTGCTTTCCATCAGGGCCGCGAGCACACCGAACAGGGCCGACAGACTGCCGACAACGACGACCGCGACACCCCACTGCCACTGCACATCGCCGAGCAGATCGAAGACGACGCGAATGAAACCGTAGACCGCAACTTTCAGCATGACGCCGGACATCAGCGCCGAGATATGCGACGGCGCCACCGGATGCGCTTCGGGCAGCCACACGTGCAGCGGTACGAGACCGGCCTTCATACCGAAGCCGACGAAGGCCAGCACGAAGGCGATACTCGCCCACAGGCCTGGCACGGGTGCGGCGCGCAGCGCGCTAAACTCGAATCCGCCACCGAACGCTGCCAGCACGCCGAATCCAAGCAGAATGGCCAGCCCGCCGACGTGAGCCATCAACAGGTAGAGGAATGCCGCGCGCCGGTTCGCCGCGTGATCGTGGTGGAACGCCACGAGGAAATACGACGACAGCGACATCACTTCCCACGCAACCATGAACAGGAACGCGTCGTCGGCCAGCACGACGAGCAACATTCCCGCGAGGAAAACCCCGGCAAAGCCACCCAGGACAACGAGCGAGTCGCGACCGTGTTCGAAGCCGCGTACGTACGCCGGCCCGTAGATGCCGACGGCGAAACTGACCGCGCCGATGATGCAGAAGAAAAATGCCGCGAGTTCATCCAGCCGCACCCGCCACGGCAACCAGGGCAACCCGAAGGGCAGCGTTGCGGCGTCGGCGGCAACGACGCCGCTTAATACGCCGAGGCCGGCGCACAACGCGCAGACCCCGGACAATCCGAACAGCGGCAGCGTCACGATCCGCAGCACGCGTGGTGCGGCGACCGCGAACACGGCGGACCCGGCCGAGGCAAGCGCGATGAGCACTGCGGCCGTAGCCAATACGATGACCGACGGCAGCACCATCAACTGTTGTTGCTTGCTTTCAAGCGCACACCCCGTCCGCCGCCTGGGCTCGCGGCGCCCTCGCCGAGGAGTTCGATGCCAAGATGCTCCAGGGCGTCGACGACCTTGACGAGCGACTCGACGTTGCCACGGATCTGACCGTCGCTGCCTTCCATCCGCTGCACCGTCGGTACCGACAATCCCGCCGCTTCCGCCAGCATCCGCTGGTCGATGCCGAGCAAGGCACGCGCGGCTTTCAGTTGAGAGGCAGTGATCATTGCGACCGTCCGGGTGAATTTTTCAAGCCGGCGGTATAGCATTTTAAATATCAATTTGCAATTAATTAATATGACTAGTGATGTTTAATATATCAATAATGATGGTTTCAAAATTCGACACCGGCGCCATGATCGGCACCTGCGCAGCCGCTCCCTGGCCGCGCCGGCGTCGGCTGATGGCTGGTGCTTCGACATGGCTGTCGAACCGCGGACATGCCTGATCAACGGCAAACATCCGGCGGTGCAGTGACTCGCGGGAGAAAGCCCGAAGACCGCCTCAGCGGCGACCCGGACTTGCGCGCTTGCGTGAATAGTCGTTCCCCGAAGCGATCGGATGGACGCGTCCTCACGCTGTCATCCAGCGTCCGGACGCGAACGCGATCAGCGACGATGCGAACCGCTGCCGAGCACGAGCAGGAGTCCATCCGATAGCTTCGGGGATGTGCGCGCACCGCGTGCCTGTGCCGGAAGCGGATGGCGCCGTTACGGATCAGATCCCGCGCGGCGACGGCCGGCGCGTCACGGCGACAACCAGGGTTTCGCGTCGTTCAAGGTTTGACCTGCCCGTACGCACGGGATTGATTCAGCCGTTGCGCCAAGCGAGCAATGAACGCATCGACAACGTCCACTGGCGGGCCTACGTTTGCGGACACGCCGTTGCAGCGCTCGCGCAGCGTCGGCTTATCGTCCCGGTTCAGGGGTACCGAGCGTGCTCACGGGCGCGGGTGCGGTTTCGCTTACTCAGCGGAACAAGCGCGCGTTCACGAGCATATGCACATAGATACTGGCGCCGTATCCGAGCGCAATGACCGGTGTCCAGCGAAGATGCCGGAAGAACGTGTAGTGGCCGTGGGCCTGGCCCATCAGCGCAACTCCCGCGGCGGAACCGATCGAGAGCAGACTGCCACCGACACCCGCCGTCAGCGTCACGAGCAGCCACTGCCCGATAGACATGTCGGGGTCCATCGTCAGCACGGCGAACATCACCGGAATGTTGTCGACGACGGCCGACAGTACACCCACGAACACGTTCGCAATGGTCGCGCCCCAACCGGAGTACATCGCACCGGACAGTTCCGCAAGGTAGCCGATGAAACCGAGACCGCCGACGCACATGACCACGCCGTAGAAGAACAACAGCGTGTCCCATTCAGACTGCGCCACGCGTTGCATGATGTCGAACGGTGCCGCATCACTGCTACGCAGGTCGCTGGTTTCCGAACTGCGCAGGAACGCCGCATGCTCCTTGCGTTTCAGGTAGTAGCCGAACAGTTGCAGATAGCCGAAACCCGTGAACATGCCGAGTACCGGCGGCAGGTCAAGCGTACGGTGAAAGAACACGGCCGTTGCCATCGTGAGGGCAAACAACGCGATGATCACGAGACCGCCGCGCTTGATCGGGATCGGCGTGCCGTCGCGGTCAAGTTCAACCGTCCCCAGCGCCAGCGACATGGCGACGGCCGGCACGAGCCAATTCACGAGCGACGGCAAGAACAGCGTGAAGAACATGAAGAAGTCGACTTTCTCCTTTTGCCACACCATGAGCGTCGTGATGTCGCCGAACGGACTGAACGCACCGCCGGCGTTCGCTGCAATCACGACGTTGATGCAGCCAAGCCCGATGAATCGCGACTGCCCCACCCCCGCCGCCATGAGCACCGCGCACATGAGCAGGGCCGTGGTCAGGTTGTCAGCGAACGGCGAGATCACGAACGATAATCCGCCGGTGATCCAGAAGATGGCGGTGGCGCCGAAGCCGCGCCGCACCATCCAGGCACGCAGGCTGTCGAACACGCCGCGCTCGTCCATCGAATTGACGTAGGTCATCGCGACGAGCAGAAACAGCATTAATTCCGCATATTCGAGCAGGTCATGCCGGGCCGCCGCCTCGACCGTGTGCGGGATGCCGGCCTCGTGGTAATGCCAGGCGATCATTCCCCAGATAATCCCGGCCGCAACGATGACGGGCTTGGACTTGCGCAGCTGTGTGAACTCCTCGGCAACGACGGCAAGGTAGGCGACGGCGAACGTCAGCAGGGCCGCGAACCCGACCCAGCTCGAAGTCAGGTCGATGGTTTCACCGTGCCCGGCGGTATGACCGGTGACAGGGAGGCAGGCAAGCAGCGTCGCGCATGCCGGGAGAAAGCGTTTCCGGGCGTCGTTGTGGGTCAATGTCGTTGGGTTCCTGATTCAGTTGCTAGCGGAGGTTCGGGCGTCGATATTCGCAAAACGGCCCGGTTCAATGCAAGCGGGTTGCGAATAGATCCGGCGCGCTGACGAACCGTTGCGCGATGCGGTCTCGAGCGCGAAATAGAAATCGCCGACATGCAATGCGGGCGTTCGCCACGAAAACCCGGCCGTTCGAAAAAGGCGAAAAAGGTGACGGAGGGATTAATCTCTAACCATTTTCGATCGAAAGGAGTCGTCGACGGATTGCACGGAAAAATGTTGAACCGTTTATTCCCGACCGGTCAAAATTTATTCCCTCCGTCCCTGAACGATCCCCACGAATCATAGTTTCATTTGGTGCAGGATATCCTGATGTACTAGTGCAAGTGCTTGTTTAAAGCAATGCTCGCCGCGGGGAACCCGGCGCTGTGTG
>CAXBJY010000087.1:0-23252 GCA_963976285.1 uncultured Gammaproteobacteria bacterium | reverse complement strand
GGTAGCGTTACGACGTATTCCTGCAAGGCTTCGATACGCTTGACGATATCCGGGTCGAAGATCCCCTGCGGGCGCTTTGCGTCCACGACCACGAGCAGGCGATAGGATCCGTCCATCGATCGGTTGATGACCCGATCGGCGACGCGAACCGGTTCATTCCTGGCGAAATTGTCGATGCGATCGTAGTCGACGACCACGAGCGTCGTCCCATAGACGCACACCGCCAGAAAAACGAAGCTCAATGCCATTGCGTGCTTCGGGTAACGCACGATGATTTCCGCGAGGCCGGCGAGAAACGCGGACAACAGATCGCGACCGCGGTCCTGTTTCTGCGGCCAGATCGATGCTATCGGTTTATTACGATGGATCAGGGTTAGCACCGCCGGCAGCAGTGCGATCGTGTAGAACCACGCGGCCAGTACCCCGATGGCCGAATAAAGCCCGAACGCCTTCATGGGCGGCATTTCCGACCCGAAAACGATGCCGACGAATCCCGCGATCGTCGTGATCGTCGTCAGCACCACCGGACGTGTGATGGAAACGAGCGCCGCGAGCAGCGCGTCGCGCGCCGTTGCATGTCTGCCCGACCACAATTCGTTGCGGTATTCGTTGATGATGTGGATGCCGTCGGCGACCGCGATCGAGATCAACACGACGACGAGTCCATTCGAGATAGCGTAGAACGGAACTTCGAAATACGCCCGAATCCCCATCGCGGCGATTGCGGTGGCGACGGCGATCGATAACGGCAACAAGACGCCAGCGACGGAACGGAACGCCATACTCAGCACTAAAATGATCATCGCCGCCGCGAGCGGATAAGAGCGGCGCGCATCCTGGGATATGTAGCTGTCGAGATAGCCCGCGGTCGAGGCTTCGCCGGCAAGATGCACCATTCCCGCATACTGCCCGCGCACGCCATCTATTGCTGTCGACAGATCGAGAAACGTCTGGTGGCTTTGCGACTGGTCGACCATTTCCCCGACAATCATGGCCATCGTGCCGTCACGCGCGACAAGGTTGCCGAGAAACACCGGGAACGCCTCGACCCGTTGTTGGATGACGTCGACTTCCGCCTGGCTCGACGGCGGCTCGTCGTACGCGGTGGTGATATCGATTCGGTCCGCGGTGCCGGAAATGATTTTCTCGGTCGTGAGACTGACGACGCGATCGGGCTCGATATTCGACGTGGCCATCATCAGTTCGGTCAATTCAGCGATGAGTCCGAGCGCTTCAATCGAATAAATCGTCTCGCCGTCCGGTGCTTCCACGGCAATGACGAAGGGGTCATCGAGACCGAAAATTTCCTTGACCTTGTCGCGATAAATGAGTGCCGGGTTCGTCGGTTCGATATAGGCGTCGGGCGAGGTGTCCTTGTAAAGGCGCGGCACGAATGCGCCGAACACGAACATCGACATAATACAGGCGCACACGACTGCCCGTGGGTTATCGATAACCCAGGTGAACCACTGCTTTACCATTACCGGCTCTCTATTGTTTTGCAGAAGCGGTGCAGACAGTCATGCTATGACTGGACTATCCGGGCAACGAGCGTTGCCGCGGCGGACATTCCCTGATCCCAGCGTCACATTTCACTTCTTGGTTATTATTCGCCATCCTATGACAACAGGGATTTCAACACGTGCGTGAACCTCCGGCAAGTGGACACCGCCCACACGGCAGCGATGGGGTGGCGCCCGGCGGATTGTGTGCATCACTTTGCTGCGATAATTCGGGCGTACTGTCGTACTGTCAATTGCACTCGCGACAACAGAACTTCAAGTCGCTCAAATAGGCACATCCTTGCTTCGCCACGCGAACCGCGCCGGGATTTTTTGCACACGCGAACGTTTTGCGTTTCGTCATCCACATGCTCGAACTGAGCCCCGCGGCCCAGCAAGCATACCGCGGCCATGGAAGCCGCGACGCGTTCGACCGGAGCGATGAACCGAAAACCGAGTCGCGGCACAGTTTCGATGTAGCGAGGCCCGCGCGCGTCATCGCCGAGCGCGCGCCGCAATTCCTGCAGGCGTTTGCTCAGCGCGTCGTCGGTGACGTACGGTCTTGACCAGGCCCGGGCGATCAGCGCTTCTTTCGTAACGAGTTCGCCGGCCGTGTCGAGCAGCACGTCCAGCACCGCGAGCGACTGGCGCGTGATCGCTACCCGCTCGCCGCCGGTCTCGAGACAGTCCTTGCCGCGATCCCGCGTGAAGGGACCGAACCGTAAAACTTCCTGCTGTTCTCTCATGGGTACCCGGCCGCAACGGGACAAACGCGAATCGTCAGGCGCGCCAACCGTTGCGGTGACCCCCGGCTTTTACCCCGCCGAACGGCGGGGACACGCACGGGCAGCCTTAAGCCGAACCGCGGACGCCGGCTCCCGGGCGCTTCACCGCCGTTGTCCCTGAATTGCCTGACGCTTTCAGCGGCTCGTTTCACGATTAGCACGTCGTACTCTGATGCCGGGAGGAGAATTCTGCGGCATCGCCATCTGTGTTCAGGTTTGCATCCGGCGCCTGGTACGTCAATGCACGGAACACGGCGCGTGGCGTCCGCGTTGCAAACGACGGCTCGTTTGCGTACCGCGGCGGGGCGCCCACTGAACGGTTCAGGAAGCAGCCAGCCCGGTTCAGACTTTTGCGGTGCGGTGACCGGGAGCACCCGGGGCCGGCTTAATACTGTAGCCTAATGCTTGCGGGACATTGACCGAAGGAGGGGTACAAATGTCGATTGATGCCGATTACCTGGTCGTAGGCGCGGGTGCCATGGGCATGGCGTTCACCGACGTCATCCTCAACGAGACCGATGCATCTGTCGTGCTCGTCGATCGTCTCCATGCGCCGGGCGGCCACTGGAACAAAGCCTATCCTTTCGTGCGACTGCATCAACCTTCCTCCTTCTACGGCGTGAACTCGCGCCCGCTCGGCAACGACACGATTGACCGCACGGGTTGGAACGAAGGGCTTTATGAACTCGCGACGAACGGCGAGGTGTGCGCATATTTCGATCACGTTATGCGCGAACAATTTCTGCCGTCGGGGCGCGTGCGTTACCTGCCGATGTCGAATTACACGGGCGAAGGGTGCGTCGAGTCTTTGCTGACGAGGACGCAGACGAACGTCGTATCGCGCAAGATCGTCGATGCAACGTTTATGAACGTATTGGTGCCGTCGATGCGCCCCCCGCCGTTCGAAGTCGATCCGTCAGCAAGCTGTCTGCCTCTCAACGCACTACCCGAATCCGCGGCGAACTATTCGGATTTCGTCGTCGTCGGCGCCGGCAAGACCGGTTTCGACGCCTGCCTGTTCCTGCTCCAGCATGGCGTCGAACCGGATTCGATACGCTGGATCATGCCGCGCGACGCATGGCTGCTGAATCGCGCCAGTATTCAGGCGCTGGACCTTTTCGAAGACTGCATGCTGCACTGGTTCGCCGATACTTTTACCGCCATCGCCGCCGCCGATACGCTTACCGATGCCTTTGTGCGAATCGAACAAGCCGGTCAGCTGCTCCGCCTCGATCCGAACGTGGAGCCGACGATGTACCGCTGCTGTACGGTAACGGAGGCCGAACTGGCCCAGGTTCGCCGGATCAGGAACGTCGTCAGGCTCGGGCGCGTACAACGGATCGCCGCAGGGCGCGCCGTCCTCGACGACGGCGAGTTGCCATTCGGACCCGCCACACTGTTTGTCGACTGCACGGCGGACGGGCTCGCGCGGCGCCCGCCGCAGGCCGTGTTCGCGGGCGAAACGATAACGCTTCAATCCGTGCGTACCTGTCAGCAGGTATTCAGTGCGGCTTTCATCGCCCACGTCGAGGCGGCCTACGACGACGAGATACTCAAGAACGAACTCGCCACGCCGGTCCCGCACCCTGATTCGGCGCTCGATCTGATGACCAACATCGTCGCCGACCTCATGAACGCCGCGCGCTGGGCCGAGGACGACGATCTTGCGCAGTGGATGGCGAACGCGCGGCTCGATGGTTTCTCCCGAGCCGGCGAACCGAGCGCCCGCGAACGCAAATTACGCGAACGCATTGCCACAGATGGCGCGCTCGCGGCGGAAAGGATCCAGCAGTTTATCGCGTGATCATGCCCGTATCCGGCAGTTTCATCGGCCGCCCGGACGCTTGCCTCACGCTGGACGTCGAAGTTCCGGTGCAGGCCGTTCCGGCCGGCTGAGCAGGCGCGTGGTTCACAGTTTGCACAACGCGGTACGCGTTGCCGTGTGAACACGCTTCCCGCACTCTCGCCCGCCACGTCACTTCCGCACAGCGAGTCGTGTTCGGCAATCACGCTATTCCGCGCCCGCGGCGGGTATCGATCGCCGCCCCCCTGTATACATGTTCCCCCGCTGTGCCCGGCGTGTCGCTCCAGGCTGATGTGGATCAAGTCGATGCGCTCCTGGCTGACTTAGCATCGTTATCGATAGCCGGATGTATCGCGCGGTACTTCGCCGCGGGAACCGTTTTGTCGGGTCGCGTGTGCGCACCGCAGGTTTCACGGCTTGCACCGCAGGCACAAAAATGGAGTTCACCATGTCAAACGATCGTCGAAAATTCATGCATCGCCTCAGCAGTGCCGGCGCCGCGGCCGCGCTTGCCGGCGTGTTCACGGGCGCATTCGCCGCCGGTCCGGAGGCGGGTAAGGGACAGGGTATGGGTAAAGCGAAGGGCGCCGGTCGGTCCGCACATGCGTTCGTCATCGCGGCGGACACACAAAACAAATGCGCCACGTGTGTTTTCTGGGGCGGACAGCGGCATGTGTCGCGCGACAAATCCGCGGTCCACGCCACGAGCCTCGGCATGTGCAACAACCCGGTGAGCATGAATTACCACCGCACGACGTCGCCGGATACCGGTCCGATGGCGGCGTGGGTCAAGTGGCCGGCGCTGGACGCATAAGCGACATCCGGCAACGCGCACGAACCCTCGACGTAAACGACCGCTTAGGATGCGAAACCCCCCCGGCATTTTCGTGGCTAAGCAAGCTCAGGCAGGCCGAACACCAATATTTGTAAAGTAAATCAGGGCGCTAACCTGGTCCGACCCCAACCTGCAGAAAACGGCGCCTACGTGCCAGCGAGGTGCTAGTCTTCGGTGACCGCCTGGGCCTGTGCTATCAGGTCGATCACCTGCTGCGGCCCGATCGGCGTTTTCATCGGCACGAGATTGCCGTAGTCCGACAGCGCATCGGCAACGGCGTTTGCGAGGGCAACGTGAACCGAAAGCATCGCCGCCTCGCCGGCCCCCTTGAATCCGCCTTCGGTCAGGGGCGACGGCGTGACAACATGATGGCACTCGATGTCAGGTAAGGTCATCGCGTTTGGCAGCAGAAAATCCATAAACGAGGCATTGCGTAATTGTCCGTTCTCATCGTATTCCAGAGACTCCAGCAGACCCATGCCTACCGCCTGCGACACGCCGCCGCGCATCTGGCCTTCCACGATCTTCGGATTAATCATATTCCCGCAATCTTCAACCGCGACGATGCGCTTCAATTCGATCAATCCTGTCTCCGGATCGAGTTCAATCTGAATCGCGTGTGAACCGTTTGCGTACGCTGCCGGCGGATCGTAGTGGCGCGTCGACGTCAGCGTCGGCTCGACCTCGTCCTCGGCAGGCCGGCGAAACCGATCGAAGTACGTAATGTAAGCAATTTCCGCGACCGACATATGACGATCCGGCGACCCCCGGACAAATATCCGGCCGTCGTCGATCATCAGGTCGTCAGCGTTCGCTTCCATCACATGAGCCGCGATCCGCAGTAGCTTGTGGCGCACATCCGTTGCAGCGCGGATCACGCTCCCGCCGCCGATAACGGCGCTGCGGCTTGCGAACGTGCCGCTGCCGTAGGCGCCCGTCGCGGTATCGCCGTCCATGACGACAACGTCCTCGATCGGCACACCCAGGGTTTCGGCCGCAACCTGCGCCAGCGTGGTCTTCAAACCCTGACCATGGCTGAACTGGCCGCTGCGTACCGTAACTTTCCCGCCCGGATCCATTTCCACGGTCGTCGTGTCATGGAACGTCACCGGAAATCCGCTTTGCTGCGCCGATCGACTGCCCCAGTTCGTCTGTTCGACAAAAAACGACACCCCGATGCCGCGCAGTTTACCGTTCGCGAGTTTGCGCGGCTGGCGCTGCAGTTCGCGATAGTTCGAGGCGTCGAGACACACGTCCAGCACTTTCGCGTAATCGCCGCTATCGTAGACCTGGCCGGTGAGCGAGGTGTAGGGAAACTCATTTTTAGCGACGAAATTGCGCTGGAAGACGTCCGCGATATCGAGGCCAAGCGCCCGGGCTGCCTTCGACAATACGACCTCGCGCGCGAAGCAGGCAGCGGACCAGCCAACGCCACGATAGCCACCGGTCGGCGTCTTGTTCGTCAGCACTGCCACCGTTTCAAACGACAATGCGGGCAGTTTGTACGGGCCCGGCAGACTGTTCGTGCCGACTACCGACTCGATGAGCCCGGTCCAGGGAAACGCCGAGTACGCGCCGGAGTCCCCGATGTGCTTCACCTTCAAACCGAGAATCGCGCCGTCTTTGGCCAGCGCAATCTCGACGTAGCTCGTATTGTCTTTCGCGTGAACCGTGCCGATCAGGTGCTCGCGCCGATCCTCGGTCCATTTAACCGGTTTGCGCAGCCGGCGGCTGAGCCACGGCACGATAAATTCCTCGGCAAAGAAATGCGCCTTCTGGCCGAAGCCGCCGCCGACCGCGGGTGCCACGACCCGAATGATCTGCTCGGGCAGTTCCAGGATGTTCGATAAATAAGTTCTGAGGGGATAGGGCATCTGTGTCGACGACCATACCGTGAGCGTCTCATCCCAGCCCCAGTTCGCCAGCACGCCCCGCGTCTCCATCGGTGCGGCTGAGGTACGCCCGCTTTTGACTTTTTCGCGCACCACGACCGCCGCATCGCGAAATGCGCCCTCGATATCACCGGCGGAAAACGAGTCGCGGTAATACACGTTCGTCCCGAGCTCATCGTGTATAAGCGCAGCACCTTCCCTCATCGCGTCTTCACAATCGCTGTGCGCTTCGAGTGATTCGTACTCAACCTCGATCATCTCGGCGATGTCTTCGGCGACGTAGCGGTTCTGCGCGACGACCACGGCGATGATTTCGCCGACATGCCGTACCTTGTCTCTGGCCATGAACAGCATCGGTACGGGCTTCAGTTCACCGCGATTCGTGGGGGCGAAAACGGACGTCGTGATCGGAAATTCAATGCCGGTAATGATGTCGATGCACTCGGGATGCTGTCGCGCCTTACTCGTATCGATGCGTTTCAACAGTGCATGTGCGTGCGTACTGCGAAGAAACGCGACCTCGAGTGTTGCAGGCAACACGATGTCGTCGACATATTTTGCCTGCCCCATGAGGAACTGGGGATCTTCGCTGCGCTTGCGTGGTACCCCGATGTATTTCGTGACGCCGGAAATGGCTGTATTGTCATTCATCCCGAGACTCCTCGCGCGTGCGTGATCCTGCGTATCCCGATTCCACCGTAAACGGCTCGTCGGAACAAGTCATGCTCCGTCCGCGCGAGCATCAGCCGGATTCTTATTTATCTTCATTCCCGCGTTCATTCGACTACAACCGCAGGCCCGCGCCGGGAGGCGCTCCGGCGCACCGCCGTTCAGCGAAGAAACGACAGCACGGCGTCGTTGAACAGCGCCGGGTTCTCCGCATAACCGAGATGACCGACGCGCGGAATCTCGACGTGGCTTGCGTGCGGGATCAGGCGCGCGAGCTCGAGTCCGCCCTCGCGCGGCAGGACCCGATCGGACTCACCGGTAATAACGAGCGTTCGTTGCCCGATCGCACCAAGCTGCGCACTGGCATCGAAATCCCGCAGGCCCTCCGTCAGGACCTGTGTGTACGCGCGTTTGTCGTTCTGCACGAGCATCGCCTTCAGCCACGTGCGCAGCCCGGCCGTCGCATGCGGCGACAGTGCCTGTTCGACGACGATATCGGCGTAATCATCGAGTGACATCTGCGCCAGGGCCTCGACCCGGGTCGCGAGTACGTCCGCCGGTATGCTCATACGGGGTGCCGTGTGACACAGCAGCAGCGAGCCGCACCGTGCTGGATGTGCGAGCGCGAGTGCCTGGGCGACAAAACCACCCATCGAAGTCCCGAGACAATGACAACCGGCGATGCCGAGCTCGTCGATCACCGCCGCGATATCGTCCGCGAGTGTCTCGATCGTGTAAGCCCCCGGATAATCCGGCTTGCTTGATTCGCCAAAGCCGCGCAAGTCGACCGCAATGACCCGGAAGTGTCGGGCGAGTTCCGGGATCTGATGCACCCACAGGGCGCTGCTCATGCCGAGGCCATGGATTAACAGCAGGGGTTCGCCAGCACCCTCCTCGCGGACAAAGATCCGGGCCTGCCCGGTATCGACGATCACTGTCCGTTCAACGGGTGACGTTCATGCAGCCCGCATGTCGGCGGGCACGATGCGTCCGTCGTCGACGATGAGCTCATCGTCGAGGGTCAGGGTGCAATGCTGCATCGGCAGGTCGAGGTGGCAGGGCGTGTCGTTACTGCCGCCGAACTCCGTGTCCGGCCCCAGAGAGAACAACACGTTGCCGTAACACGCGCGCCCGTCCATCCCGATGCCGGGCAACTCCACCGACCATTCGCAGCCCTGATTGAGCCCCCAGCCGATGTGCGAAATTGCGAACGCGCGCGGGTCGTCATACGTCGCGATGAATGCCTTCAGTTCGTCGGCGTCCGCGCCGCCGTTGATCTCAATGACCGCGCCGTCTTTGATGATGAATTCAATCGGCGAGCGGACGAAGCGCTTCAGCGGGTAAATAATGTCCTCGACATCCATCACCACGCGGCCGTTAACGCCGTTGTCCGTGGCGAGCGTCGCGAGGAACCCGCCCGGCCAATGGTCCCAGCGTCCCGCCGTCGCCGTATAGCCGTACTCCGTGAGGATCGGTTTGCGGCCTAATTCGTAGCTTACGTCGGTTCCCGCTGCGTTCGTAAAACGCAGGCGCTTGGCGTTCGCAAGGCGCCGTTCGGCGGCCTCGACCCGTTGCCGTAACGCCGGGCTCGGGAACAGGCGTTGCAGTATTTCTTCGGGCTCGACGACCAGCAGCACCCGCGCACCGGCTTTTTGCATCGCGATCTGTTCGTGCGAAAACAGGAGCAGCATATGGTCGATCACGATATCCGCATCACAGCATTGCTGCAGCGACTGCGGATGATCGGCCAGCGGATTCTTGCCGACATTTGCAATGCGTTCACTCGCATCGACCGCGTGCTCGACGTTCAGGTTGACGTCGATCACCTCGGCGCCGAGCGCACTCGCGGCAGCAAGCGACGTTTCCGCATAATCCCGCAGTTGATCACCCTCGGACAACACCGCGACCGTCTGCCCGCGACCGATCTCGCAGAGCCTGAACTCCTCGACAAACAGTTCCGTTAATGCACTCGCCATGTCGTTCTCTCCCCGCTCAGACGTGCGCCGGTCCGAACGATTTCGAATAGCCACCGTCGATCGGCTCGGGATATTTTTCGTTGCCCTCGGCAAGCGACGCAGCACCGTCTTTGATGCGCAGGGCGCGCGCTTCCGGATCCTCGTCGAGCAATGCATCGAGGTAATAATTCAGCAGGTGGTGGATGGCACGCTCGAGTTTGACCGTCGGTCCGGGCTTGAAGCCGTTCGAGCTTACGCCGGTTTGCAGTGACTCCAGCATCGCCTCGTCCTCGGTCGCGACGAGGCGGATGAAATCCGCATATATCTTGTTTTTCTCGGCAAACCCGGGCATGTCGAAGAACGTTTCCGGGAGCTGCGTATAGACCGTGACCCGCGTCCGGTTTACGTCGATTGGCGTAGCAACCCAGGGCTGGATCAGATCGTGGCGACCGAAGATGTTCATCGTGGGACGCACCCACGTCGTGCACGCGAATTTGTCCGAGACCTTGCCGTCCAGCCACGGCATCGGACCGAACAGAGTCACGCCGTTCGGCGACATCGTCAGCGCTTCGTAGACCGCGTTATAGCCCTTGCCGGTGAGATTGAAGCGGAAATTCTCGACGGGAAAGTGCGCACCGAACGACGATTTATGGATCACCCCGACGTGATACATATCCATCAGGTTTTCCGGCACGAACTTCCAGTTGCACGGAACCTCGAATTCAAACTTGTCCGACGTGCGGGTATTTTCGGGTTGCAGAAACGCGGCGAACTCACGCACGCCGTCATCGTCGAGGCAGTCGCCCAGAGGACGGCAATCGGGATCGAAATTGACGAACACGTAACCGCCCCAGGTGTCGAGCTGCACGAGCGGCAGCCGGCAGGCCCTGAAATCGAAGCCCGTGACATTATCGTTATGCGGGGCGCCCATGAGGCGACCGTCCGTTGCGTACGTCCACGCGTGATAGCGGCACGTAAAGCGTTTCGCGTTGCCCTGGCCAACGGCGACTTCGACCCCGCGGTGCTGACACAAATTGCGAAACGCGCGCAGTTCACCATCCTCGCTGCGGCAGACCACGATCGGTTCGCCGACGATACGCAAGGCGTGGTAATCACCAGGTTTCTCGTATTCCTCGACCCGGCCAACACAAAGCCATTCGCGCATGAAGATCGTGTCGATCTCGCGCCGAAAAATCTCCTCCGACGTGTAATAGATACCCGGGAGATGCCTCGCCTCGTTCAGTTCCGTGCGGGTTTTCTCGATAGCCCTGCGGGTCTGCGGATCCAGGTCAGCGATCGGTGACATCGGGCGCTCCTTCGTCGTGGTCTTTAATTAATTAACCGAATAATTAAATGCTAGTTTATGCCCTCCCGAACTGCAAGCAAGCGATCACTTGTCCTGATTGGGCAACCGCGTCGTCGGCCCCTGCATACCGGCAACGACGAACGTCGTGAGGCGCTCGACGAGTTCGTTCACGTCGTCGGACTGGTAACGTCCGCCGGACAGGTCGTCGAGCCGATCGACCCCGGACATCATGTACAGGAACGCGCCGATGACGAACATCATGCGCCAGTAGATATCGGCCGGATCGAGATCGGGCAGCGCACGCTCGAGCGCCGCGAGATAGCGTTTCGTGGTGACGTCATACACGTCGCGACGCAAGCGGAAATGCATCGCGTCCGTTTCATCGTGCACGCGGGCCTGCAACCTGACGAAGCGCTGCCCCCCCGGCCCACTCGTTTTCATTTCGAATTCCGCGGTCAGATAGGCGCGCAGCAGTTCCTCGACCGTCGGCGGGCGCCCGGGCCGCGCCTCGAGTTCGTCGAGTAGTTCGTCCCAGCGCTGCGCGATCAAGGTTCCGCGGCGTTTGAATACTTCTTCGAACAAGCGTTCTTTCGAACCGAAGTAATAGGCGATCAACGCGGGATTGACGGATGCCCGCTGCGCGATTTGGCGCAGCGAGGTCGGTGCGTAACCACGCTCGGCGAATACTTCCTCGGCGACGTCGAAGATCTTCTCGCGTTTATCCGGTTGCGTGTCGAGTTCGGCCGCCGGGCGGCCCGGTCGACGCGGTTGTTTTGCGACTTTCATCGTGCGTGCACGCGCAACGACAGGCCGGGAAAATGCTGTTCCATGGAGACACTTATCTATGCACAAAACCGGTGCCGATTATGGCGGACTTCCCCGCAAGACCCAAACGGCGGGCCTGATCGCGTGTCGTCTGGTTGCACCCGGCCCGTTCGTCTATGCTCTGATTCCGGGCAGACGACAGTCGGGTAATGACGGTCATGAACGCAGTGTATTGCAGCGATATTATCGTCCACGTCCGGTTTCGTCGCCGCACTCCGCGGTTCGGCCGTACGGCAGCTAGCCGGCGCGCCAACCGCCTCCAGGAACGTTCAGGTGCGGGGGCGCTGCCGACACAACGGTCGAGATCACGGTGCCGTCCGTCGCAACCCCGTCAGCCATGATTGAATCGATGCAGGAGCGTGGCATGGAAATCAATATCCCCGCGGTACACGCGGAGATCACCGAGGCGTTCTGGCGCTACACGCATGCAGTGATCGAGAACGATATCGATACGGTCACCACACTGTTCTGGCACAGCTCACACACGCTGCGCTACGGCACCGGTGAAAATCTCTATGGCATCGAGGCGATCGCCGCTTTCCGTAACAGCCAGCGTGGGCGGCCGCTCGAACTCGATGTGCGGCGGGTGGTGATCACGAGCTTCGGCGACGATTTCGGCACCGCGAACTGTGAACTGCTGCGACCCGATATTGCCGGGATCGGCCGCATGAGCCACACCTGGGTGCGCCTCGAAGAGGGCTGGCGCATTGTTGCGGCCCACGTATCGAATATCCCGGCGAGTTGACTCCAGCGCACGTCACGCTGGTAATTATTTAGCCGATTAATTAACCTAGGCACGAGCGGCATCAGCCACCTTTTCGCATGATTACCCTCGAAGGCGGGAGGACAGTTCTATGCAGACCCGGATGATCGATAAGCAATGGTCGGAGAAATACCCTGATGTCGGTACAGGACCGGTGTCGACGGAGCCGTGTATCTCACCGGAATACTTCGAGCGCGAGCGCGAGCTTATCTTCCGCCGTCACTGGATCAACATGGGTCGGGTCGATGAGATCCCCGCGCCCGGCGACTATTTCGTACGCGAGTTCGAAGTCTGCAATGTCTCGATACTCGTCGTGAGAGGGAATGACGACAAGGTTCGCGCTTTCCATAACGTGTGTCCGCATCGGGGAAATACGCTCGTCATGAACGAGCGTGGCAAGTGCCCTGGCCGTTTCGGCTGTAATTTCCATAGTTGGGCGTTTACCCCCGAAGGAAAACTCGCGTTCGTACCGGACGAGGAAAATTTTTTCGATCTCGACAAGAGCGAATACGGACTCAGCCCGATCCACTGCGACGTGTGGGCCGGGTTCATTTTCATCAACCTCGCGCCGCAACCGGCCGAGACGCTGCGCGAATTTCTCGGCGGGGTCGCGACCCAGCTCGACGGTGCGCCTTTCAGCGAAATGAAACTGCTGAAAACGTACAAAATCGAAGAGCAGGCAAACTGGAAGACCGGTCTCGACGCGCAGAACGAGCTGTACCATTTACCGTTTCAGCACCGCTACACCATCGGCGACGCGTTCATGCTGAAGGACAACAAGTATTGCCGCTTCTCCAACGTCAACCTGTACAACTACCACAGCGTCTGGTCGTGCGAGTACAACCCCGGGCACAAGCAATTGCCGACTGAGGAAGTGCTGAACCGTATGGACGGCGCGCTCCGCAACGTGCGCATTAGCCAACGGATCGGTGATTTCGACTGGTACCTGATCTTTCCGAATATGGCGCTGTTACTGTTCACGGGCGTGTCCGGCGACTTTTTCATGACCTACAACTTCTGGCCTGTCGCGGTCGATCGCTGTGTGTGGGAGATGCGCTACCACTTTCCGCCAGCGGAAAACGTCGGTCAGCGGCTCGCCCAGGAATGGAACATCGGCCGCCTGCGCGACACCTTGATGGAAGACGCGTTCCAGCACGAACAAATACAAAAAGGCCTGGCCTCACGGGCGCGCTCCGCGATGGTGATGCAGGATGAAGAGATCACGATCCGGTATTTCCATGAAGTGATTGAACGGGAGATGGGACGCGTATGAGCAAGCATGCCCTGCCGAAAGGCTTCCGCAAACTCGAGCCTTTCCTCGACTGGTCACTGGCGACGGAAACCGAGCGCATCGCGAAACGGGTCGCGACCCCGATGGACGAGATCATCGAATTCCACGCTGCGATGTCGCAACAGCTCGAGGAAATCATCGTCTTCCTGAACCAGTACCCCTACGACGACCTGCCGAAAAACGGCCAGCGCCTGTGCGACATGGCGTTGTCACTGGTGGAAGTTGCCCCGCTCGTTGAGATGTACAAGGATCCGGCAAATCTCAACATGGTG
Organism: uncultured Gammaproteobacteria bacterium; assembly: GCA_963976285.1. GTDB lineage: Bacteria > Pseudomonadota > Gammaproteobacteria > UBA11873. The sequence continues at coordinate 9,353 of CAXBJY010000087.1, read as the reverse complement.
GATCCGGATCGCTTCGTCGCTTATCAATGACGGCCCTACGGCCCGCTATCCCGGGAGATTCGCGGTGAACAATACTTCGCTCAAAGGCAAAACGGCCCTCGTGACGGGCGGCGGCTCCGGCATTGGGCGCGCGACCGCGATTGCGTTCGCGAACGCGGGCGCGAATGTCATCGTTGCAGACGTCGACAATACCGGTGGCGCACAGACCGTCGCGCTGATGAACGGCCTGCCCGGTAGCGGCCGCTTTGTCGCCGCTGACGTCTCCCGCAGCGACGCCGTCGAAGCACTCGTCAAGGCCGCCGTCGACACGTATGGCAGCCTCGACTGCGCGTTCAATAATGCCGGTATCCAGGGCGAACTCAGCCCGACGGCCGAATGCTCGGAAGAAAACTGGGATCGGATCACCGGGATTAATCTGAAGGGCGTGTGGTTGTGCATGAAGTTCGAGATCGCGCAGATGCTGAAACAGGGCAGTGGCGCGATCGTCAACAACTCGTCGAACTTCGGTCTCGTCGGCTCGAATGGTATGCCGGCCTACTCCGCGGCCAAGCACGGCGTCGTGGGTCTGACGAAAACCGCGGCAATTGAATACGCTCAGAGCGGGATCCGGGTCAACGCGGTTTGCCCGGGTCCCGTGCAGACACCGCTTGTCGACAAAATCGTTGCGCGACAACCGGAGATCGTCGATGCCATTACGAGCCGCGAACCGATCGGCCGCATGGGCCGCGCGGAGGAAATCGCCACCGCGGTCGTGTGGCTGTGCTCCGATGATGCGAGTTTCGTCATCGGTTCCGTACTGCCCGTCGACGGCGGCTACGTCGCGCAGTGACCTGAAAGGAGAGTCCGCATGATTGTACAGATGGCCGAGGAACAAAGTCCGCATTTCGTTATAACGATGGACCAGCACACGGCGCTGTCCGCGCAGTTTGCCGAGCATTTCGGCAACGAACAGTTTGAGGCCGTCGAGCCGCGCGCACAGATGCTGCATGTAATTGCGAATCACGATGCGGGCTGGAAAGATTTGGACAAAATGGCGCTGCGCGACCCCGCTACGGGACTGCCGTACAACCTCGTACAGACGCCATTCGAACACATTGTCGCGACGAGCAAGGCATCACCCGATTTCAACGGTGCGGCCCATCCCTACTGTGAGTTGCTCTCGAGCATGCACAGCTGGGGACTGTACAACGGTCGCTACGGTATGTCCGACAAGGTACTGCTCGACAGCCTTGCCGACGACAACCGCGCCGCCGCCGACGGCATGCTCAACGGTGAAATCGCGCGCCAGGAGCGCCTGAAAGCGACGCTTGAAGCCGATCCCGAAACCGCCGCATGGGTTGAGGAGTCACGCCTTTTCCAGAACTACAAGCTGCTGCAGTTCTTCGACACGCTCGCGCTGTATTTCAACTGTGTGCCGGAAGGCGAGCGCAGCGAAGCGTGTTTCGCCCACGTACCGATGAATGCAAACGAGGATGCAACCATCGATATCAAGCCTGTCGGCGAAGGCGTGTACGCCCTGACCCCGTATCCGTTCGACCGCGACGGTATCGAGTTGTGCTTCGAAGGACGCTACCTCGCGCCCGTTGACGCCGGCGACAGCCTCGGCGAGCTGCTGCAGGCATCGGCGACGGAAATCCAGACGCTACGCCTCGTCGCCGGGTCCTGAACGCACGCGCACCGGACCCCGCTTTAACGATACGGCGGATACGCGCGGCGGCACCGATGATGCAGGCGTTCGCGCAAGTGCCTCCGCGCCGCACGCGACGGGAATTGTCGACGTGTAGCGGGTGCATCAGCGCGCGACCGCCCGTGCTCCCCGGGCCGACGTCAGCGGATCCGCTTTAGTCCACGAGCAAGTCCGCGAACGCCTCGAGCGACTGAATACTGTGCCCGCTGATGAACGCATCGCAATACGGCCGCGCCGTCGCCATACCGATCGCGAGCGGCTCGTAGGCCGGGTCGCCCTTCAATGGATTGATCCACACGATTGATTTCGCACGGCGCTTGAGCCTTGCCATTTCCCGATCGAGCAGTGGGGAATCACCGGTGTCCCAGCCATCGCTCATAATTGTAACCAGGGTCTTTGCTGTCACCGCGGCGGCGTAGGAATCGTTCAGCGAGGCTATCGCCTGCCCGATTTTCGTTCCGCCCGACCAGCCCGAGAAGTTCGCCGACACATTGTTCAGCATCTTGCGGAAATTCTTCAGGCGAAAATATTGCGTCAGCGGCTGCAACTCGGTGCTGAATACGAAGACCTCGATCTTGAGCCTGTGATTCTGATTGATCAGGTGCAGGAAATTCAGCAAAAAGACGCTGTACACCTCCATCGAACCACTCACGTCGACGAGCACGGTGAGCCGGGTGTGGGTCGGTATTTTTCGCTTGAACCGCCACTCGAATATTTCTCCGTCGAAACGCACGCTGCCGCGGATACTCGCGCGCAGATCGATCACGCCACCGCGTTTCGACTTTTTTGATTTCCGCCGGGTCAGCGCCGCGTGTCGGTGCGCGATCTGTTCCAGCAGCTGCAGAACCGCCGGAAAATCCTGCGTCGTCATCAAGCGGAAATCCTTGTTGTGATCGACTTCGTGCACGGAGTAGCCCTGCAGCTCCGTGGCATCTTCTTCGTCGTCGGCGCCGTTCGTGTTATCGCCGAGCGTGAGTTCATCGGTTTGCGTCACCACCTCATCGGGACCCAGCAACTTCAGGTCCGATTCCTGCAGATCAGCCGGCGAGAAATATAACTGCAGCAACAGCGCGAACAGACGCTGCAGCGCAGGCAGGTCTTCCTTTCGGTTGACAAGGGTCGTGCGGCATATTCGCAGCACGTCGTCCGGTTCGACTGTCTGCATCAGGGCGATGGCACGGGTACACGCGATCGTCTGCACAATGCCGAGTTTTACGCCCTCTTCACGCAGTAGCCCGAACAGCCGTAGCGAGAACTCGATGCCGTGATCGACGTTGTTAAACGTCCTGCTCATTAGAAGCGGTCTCAAAAATAAGTAGCGTTGCGTTGAGTCCTGAAATCGGTGGTGACAAGGCGCCGTGCGCAGGCAATGGTGGTTCCATTTTCAAGCACGGCAACGCGGTCAGCGCCGATTTCAGGGCAAGCCCTCCGGGCCGGGGCCATTGTTGCGCACTCCGGCGTTACTCATCGCTTATTTAGCCAAGCTAAACTACGTTCTTCGCGCCTCGGATTGCGCAACAATGTCTCCCGGCGCGACGCTACTTATTGTTGAGACCGCTTCTAGTGACTTTGGCGAGCAGCGGCTGCAGCATTTCCTGCTTGAAGCGGGTGATGTCGTGATGGTCCTTCAGCAGGCACCCGAGCGTATTGATCACCGCGGATTCATTCAGCCGCGTTACATTCGTTTTCTGCAGCGCCATGCTCCAGTCGACCGCTTCTGACAGACCCGGTATTTTATTCAGCGGCATCTCGCGCAGGCACTGGACGAATTTCGCGGCCTGTGCCGCAAGCTCAAGATCGAGCGCCGGAACTTTCAGCCGAATCACCTCGAGTTCCTTGTCGTAACTCGGGTAATCCATCCACAGGTAGAGGCAGCGTCGGCGTAACGCGTCGGTTAATTCGCGCGTCCGATTCGAGGTGAGAATAATATAGGGAATGTGTTTCGCCGTGACCGCACCAAGCTCAGGGATCGTGAGCTGGTATTCGGCCAGGGTCTCAAGCAGCAAGGCCTCGAACTCTTCGTCCGCGCGGTCGACCTCATCGAGCAACAGCACGACGCGTCGATCCGCCATCATCGCACGGGATATCGGGCGGTAGGAAAGATATTCCTCGCTGTAGAAATCCGTGAGCGCGATGTTCGTATCGTGTTGCGCTTCGTGCAGGCGCAGACTCAGGATCTGCTTCTGATAATTCCACTCGTACAGCGCCGAGTTGAAATCGAGACCCTCGTAACACTGCAGCCGGATGAGTTCGGTGTCTTTCATTCGCGCGAGTACGTGCGCGATTTCAGTTTTGCCGACCCCGGCCTCGCCCTCGATCAGGACAGGTTTGTTGAGTTCGTCCGCGAGGTACAGCGCCGTGGCGATCTCGGCGTCAGCAACGTAGCCATGGGCGCGAAGCTCGGCGACCGTCGCCTGATAGTGTGCGTCCATCAGTTCGAGCGCGCGCCGATCACGCGCCGCTGTCGATCAGATCCATCACCTGCTGCGGACCGAGCGGGGTGACCATCGGGACAAGGTTGCCGTGATCGGACAACGCGTCCGCCACCGCATTTGCGAGTGCGATGTGGATCGACAGCATCGCGGCCTCGCCCGCGCCCTTGAAACCACCTTCGGTATACGGCGATGGGGTAACGATGTGGGCGCATTCGATATCCGGCAGCGTCATCGCATTCGGGATCAGAAAGTCCATGAACGACGCGTTGCGGAGCTGGCCGTTCTCGTCGTACACGATGTCTTCGAGCAGCCCCATGCCGATACCCTGGGCCGCACCGCCGCGCATCTGACCGTCGACGATCTTCGGATTGATCATATTGCCGCAATCCTCGACGGCAACGATACGTTTGATATCGATGCTGCCGAGTTCCGGATCGAGTTCGATGATCACGGCATGCGAACCGTTCGCATACGCCGCCGGCGGATCGTAGTGCCGGGTCGACGTCAGGGTCGGCTCGACCTCGTTCTCGTCCGGCCGGCGAAACCGATCGAAATACGTGATGTAGGCGATCTCCGCGACCGTGATACTGCGATCGGGTGAGCCCTGGACGAATATCTTCCCGCTCTCGATCGTAAGATCAGCGACGTTTGCTTCCATCACGTGGGCTGCAATCGTGAGCAGCTTGTTGCGCACATCGGTTGCGGCCCGGATCACGGTGCCGCCGCCGATAACCGCACTGCGGCTGGCAAACGTACCCATGCCGTAGGCACCGGTCTCGGTATCTCCATCGACGACGACGACGTCTTCGATTTGAATACCGAGTGTCTCCGCGGCCACCTGCGCCATCGTCGTCTTCAACCCCTGGCCGTGACTGAATTGTCCGCTGCGGACGGTTACCTTGCCGCCGGGGTCCATTTCCACCGTGGTCGTATCATGCAGTGTCGCAGGAAAACCACTCTGTTGCGCCGAACGGCTGCCCCAGTTCGTCTGCTCGACGAAGAAAGCGCACCCGACCCCGCGCAGTTTTCCGTTCGGCTGTAACCGCGGCATCTGCTTCAGTTTGCGGTAGTCGGAAAGTTCGAGGCATTTGTCCAGCACCTGATGGTAATCGCCGCTGTCGTAGACCTGGTTTGTGACCGTCGTGTAAGGAAATTCGTCTTTGCCGATGAAATTCTTCTTGTAGATGTCCACGACATCAAGACCGAGTTCCCTGGCCGCTTTCGTCAGGACCATCTCGCGCGCATAGCAACCCGCCGACCAGCCAACGCCGCGATACGCGCCGGTCGACATCTTGTTCGTCAACACGACGAACGTTTCATAGTGGATATTTCTGACCTTGAACGCGCCCGGGGAACCGGTATTCCCGACAACTGACTCGATCAGTCCGGTCCACGGAAACTGAGAGTAGGCGCCCGAGTCACCGATGTTCCGGATCTTCATACCGAGGATTTCACCATCGCTCTTCAGCGCGACTTCCATGTAGATCGTGTTTTGTTTCGCGTGTGCGGCCGAGAGCATGTGTTCGCGCCGGTCTTCGGTCCATTTCACGGGTTTACGTACCCGTTTTGACACCCACGGCAAAATGAATTCTTCGGGAAAAAAGTGCGCCTTCTGCCCGAACCCGCCGCCGACCGTGGGTGCGATTACCCGGATGATCTGCTCGGGGATCCCGAGATTGGCCGAGATATAGGTGCGCAGCGGATACGGCATCTGCGTCGACGACCACACCGTCAGCGTATCGTCCCAGCCCCACGCGGCGATTACCCCCCGGGTTTCCATCGGCGCGGCCGAGGTCCGCCCGGTGCAGACTTTTTCCTTCACGATGAGATCGGCATCCGCGAATGCCTTGTCGATGTCTCCATTCGTGAAAGAATCCGCATAGTAGACGTTGCTGCCGAGTTCCTCGTGGATTGCGACGGCGTCATCGCGCATCGCGTCTTCGGCAGTGTTATAGGCCGGCAGGCTTTCGTAATCGACCTCGATTAGCTCCACGATATCCTCGGCGATATAGCGATTTGGCGCGACGACGACGGCAAAAATCTCGCCGACGTAGCGCACCTTGTCTTTAGCGATAAACGGGGTCGTCACCGGCTCGAGCTTGCCAAGCGTATTGGGCACGAACGACGTCATGCCCTTGCCGAATTCCGCCGCTGTAATAATATCGATGCAATCCGGGTGCGCTTTTGCCTTCGACAGATCGATATTGCTGATCCGCGCATGCCCGTGCGAACTGCGCGCGAATGCAACCTCGACCATGCCGGGCAGATCGATGTCGTCGACATACTTTGCACGGCCCATCAGGATCATGGGGTCTTCGCTGCGTTTGCGCGGCACACCGATGTACTTCGTCGCGCCGCTTATGACCTTGGCTTCGCTCATCTCATAACACCCCGCACCAGCTTACTTGGCAGCGACTGCCGCCGCCGCGGCAGCGACGACGGAATCGACTATATCGTGGTAGCCAGTGCACCGGCACAGGTTTCCGGACAACGCATCGCGGATCTCTTCGCGACTCGGTTGCGGATTGTCCTTCAGGAACGCCTTCATGCTCATGAGGATCCCGGGGGTACAGAAACCGCACTGCAGACCCTGGTTCTCCCAGAACGCGTTCTGCAGCGAATCGAGTTCGCCATCTGCAGCCAGCGATTCGACCGTTTCGATTACCCGGCCTTCAGCCTGTAACGCGAACGTGAGACACGATCGCACCGGTAAACCGTCCATGAGAACCGTACACGAGCCGCAGATACCGTGTTCACAACCGACGTGGGTGCCGGTGAGCGCAAGTTCGTGACGCAGGAAATCGGACAACAGCGTGCGCTGTTCAATCTCTTTGTCGTAACTGTCACCGTTGACGACGAGGGTGATTTTTTTCTTGTCGGGCATTTTCTGTTGCTCCCTTTCGGACTAAGCCGCGCCGGTGGCCATGTTCCAGGCGTCTTGCAAGGCGCGCGCCGTTAACACCTGCGCCGTGCGCGCGCGATAAGCTTCAGTCACATGGACGTCGCTTTCCGGATCGATTATCGCGGTCACCGAAGCCGCCGCGGATGCTATGAGTTCCTCTGAGCAGACCGCGCCGACGAGCGTCTCCTCGACCTCCGGCGCCCGCACCGGAGTCGCCGCAACCCCGAACAGAACGACCCGTGCATACGTACATTTTCCCTGTTCGTCGAGCGCCAGAATTGCGGCGCTGCCGACGAGCGCGAAATCACCGGCGCGGCGCGCGACTTCATGCAGCCCCCAGCCGCTGTCCGCCGGCGGTGCCTTGAACAGAATCGAAGCGAGCACTTCGTCGGGTTCCAGCGTCGTCGTCATATAGGTAATGAACAATTCCTCCGCCGGGATCGTTCGGGTTTGCGACGTGCTTTTGATCTCCAGCTCCGCATCGAGCAGCAGCGACATCGCGGGTAGTTCGGAAGCGGGATCGGCGTTGACGATACTGCCGCCGACGGTACCTTTATTACGGATCTGGAAATGCGCAATATTTTCGATCGCCGCCGCGAGAACCGGCAGTCGACGGCGCAAATCCGGATTTTTTTCCGCGAACGCCTGCGTTGTCGTCGCCTTGATCCGGATCCCGTCGTCTTCGTCCCGGACCTCGTTCGGGTTCTCGATGTTACTGATGTCGATGAGCACGCTCGGCCGCGCGAGCCGATAATTCATCGCGGCGATCAGGCTCTGGCCGCCCGCGAGGATCTTCGCATCCTCGCCATGCTCGGCCAGCAGCTGGCACGCGTGTTCAATGTTTTTCGCCCGGTAGTAATCAAAGGGTGCCGGTTTCATAGGAGTCGACCTTTCGCGGGTTAGCCTTGCGTTGCATCCTGAACGGATTTCATCTCGTCGTTCAGCGCCTTAAAAAACTGCTTCGCCATGTGTTTCGAGATGCCGGTCAATACGCGACCGCCAATACCGGCGATGAGTCCGCCAACCTCCGCGTCGCTCGACCAACGCATCGAGGTCCCGAGCTCGGTCGCGTCGAGGTGGCAATCGACCCTGACCTTAACGTAACCCGGCTTGCCGGAGCCCTCGCCATTAATCACGTAATAACTTGGAAATTCGACGTCGTCGACCTGGACCCGGCCTTCGTATTCGCCCTTGATCGCAGCGACCCCGAGGGCGACCGCAACGTCATATTCGTTCTCGCCGGTAGTGACCACCGATTTACAACCCGGGATCGTTTTCGCGAGGATGTCGACATCGTGTAACGCTCGCCAGACCGCGGCCGGGTCGTAAGGAAATTCGGCAATCCCTTCAAGTTTCATAGCGCTCCTCGCGAACGTGACCCTGGATCTTCGACGCGGCCGATGGAGGCCCCCCCACAGGCTCGCGCGCCGCTTGCCGTACGAAACGGCCTGTTCGTTCTTATATTAATTAATCGGGTAAATAAATACTACGGTCGGTTCAACCAGTGAAAAGGAAAAGGTGACGGAGGGATTAAATATTAACCAGTTTGGTCTGTCATCCGGATTGCGATAACCTTTTCCTCGATGTTCGTCAGCAAAAGGATTTGCGATGCCACGTCGAAAAAGGAATTACCTGCCCGGTATGCCCTACCACCTCGTCCAGCGCGGTAACGATCGGCGGCGCTGTTTCACCGACCGCGCAGATTTCCGGTTCTATCTTGATCTTTGGCGGACCAAGGCGCGCTGGTACGGCGTCAACGTCCATGCGTTCTGCCTGATGTCGAACCATATCCATTTCATCGTCAGCAGCGCGGAACCGGCCGCGATTTCCTGCACAATGCAGGTCGTGGGCAGCCGCTACGCATTCCACTTCAACAAACGTCATGACCGGACGGGTACCTTGTGGGAAGGCCGGCACCGGTCGAGCCTGATCGATTCGGACACTTATCTCCTGACGTGTTATCGATACGTCGAATCCAACCCGGTGCGGGCCGGCATCGTGCAAACCGCGCGAGACTACGAATGGTCGTCACATTTGATGAACACATCCGGAGAATTAGACTGGCTGACCCCGCACGAAATTTACCGCGCGCTCGGTCGGGACGACGAGAGTCGGGCAATTGCGTACACAGCGTTGTTTCAAACTTCACCGAGCGAATCCGACATTGCCCTGATCCGCGAGGCTACCCATTATTCGCAACCCATCGGAAGCGAATCGTTTCGCCGGGCTATCGAACGGCGTTTCGATCTGCCGCCGGGATACATGTCGCGGGGCCGCCCCAAAAAGTCGGGTAATCGCAGAACTGGTTAATTTTTAATCCCTCCGTCAC
>CAXBJY010000086.1:0-23898 GCA_963976285.1 uncultured Gammaproteobacteria bacterium | reverse complement strand
ACAAGCCGAGCGAGTATTTCAGACGGCAGTGCTGGATCTCGGGTGATCCGGACGAACGCGCGCTCGCGCATATCGTCGATTATGTCGGCGACGATCGCTTCTTCTGGGCCACGGACTACCCGCATTTCGATCACCCGGGTAATTACATGGAAGAACTCGAAACGCTCGTGCAGATGTTGTCGCCGACGGCGCGCAACAACCTGCTCGGTGACAGCGTCGCGCAGGTGTACGGTATCTGAACCCGGCGCGGGTCGGGGCCGTCAATACAGCGTCAGATCGCCGGTGATGTCATCGATGCGCTCGGGCGCATCGGGCCCGATCGCGCACGCCGTCAGGGTGGCGACACCGCCGAACTCCGTGCGTCCGCTGTCCCGGATCAGGTGACTTTCGAGCCCGGCCTGTTGCGCCCGGGCATGGCAGTCGAGCAGTTCTTCCTCCGAATTCACCTTGAGGCAGACTTTCGCCATGCCACGCGTTACCCACTCGAGTTCGGCCGGGGTCAGGCGCAGGCTGATGTCGGTCTGATCGGCGCTGTTTGCACGCATACGGTGCACGAGGAACGCGATCGAGGCGTGCGAGCCCTGGGCAATTTCCTTGCCGCGGCGCATTTTCAGATCGCGGCGGATGAGTATGACCTGCTTGATGAGCGATTTTCCTTCGGTTTGCTGAATCGGGCCCGAGTGTAACCGGGTCGGGCCGGCCGCACTATGCGGCGCCGGTACGTGCCTAAAGCTCACTTGCGATCCGCCGATAGTTCTCTCTACCCGCATTAGAACAAACAGCAAACAATAACTATGGGTGTAACGACGCTCGAACAGTCTTCGGAATGGTTGCGCCTCGCGCTGCCGTTGATGGCGCGCAACCGGGTACCGGTCACCCCCGAGAATTACTGGGTCTGGTACCAGTACGTGTCGGGGGGGATTCCGCCGCTCAGCGAGACCATCGAGCGGGCGTTCGAGCGCGGGGAAACGGTCGACGAAGCGGCCACCCAGGCGCTGTACAAACGCTACATCGAAAACCCCGGGCAGGAACATCTGTCGCAGGCCGAAGATACGGTCCGGCGCTTGCTCGAAACGATCACCGATTCCCTGAACTCCGCCGACAGCGAAGTCTTGCGTTACGAGGCATCCCTCGGCGAATGCGTCGACGAACTGCGCGATGAAGTGACGACGGAGCGCTTGCGCAACCTCGTCAAAGCGCTGACGGGCAGCACCGAGCGCATGCACGAAGGCACCGTCACGCTGCACGCGAACCTCGATGAAAGTCGCGGCGAAGTCCGCGCCCTGAGACAGGAACTCGCACAGGTCCGGGCGCAGGCGAAAATCGATCCGCTGACGAAGCTCGCGAACCGCTTCGGGTTCGAGGACGGGATCGCCGCACTGCGCGCGCGGCCGCCGACCCGCGGATCGGGCCACGCCTTGCTCATCGCCGATATCGACAAATTCAAGAACGTGAACGACCGCTACGGGCACATATTCGGCGACAAGATCCTGAAGGTCGTGGCGAAAGCGATCGCCGCGCTTGCCGGGCCGGACGATATCGTCGCACGCTTCGGCGGCGAGGAATTCATCATCGTGCTCAGCGATACGCAACTCGACGCCGCCGTCGCGGCGGCCGAGAAACTGCGCGCGGGCCTCGAGGCGGGGCGGATTTTCAATCCGAAGACAAACCAGGAAATCGAACGCATCACGGTGTCCGTCGGCGTCACGGAATTCGACCCGGAAGAAGTCGTGGAAGCGGCTATCGACCGCGCCGACGGTGCCCTGTACGAAGCGAAGAACAACGGCCGCAACCGGGTCGCGACCGCCCGGCGCAAACCACCGGTCGCCGTTGCGACCGGCTGAGCCGGATCCGCGGACCGCGCGGTGCGAACGCAGCCTCGCCCCCCCCCATTGCCGGCTCGCCGGCAGCTAGTGTTCCGCGGCGCCCTCCGCGCCGATGCCCGTGTGCGCGCGAACGAGTTGCTCATCATAGCGTCGCGCACTGTCGGCGGCACCGCGCCGGTCGAGCAGCGAGAATACGAAGATCGAGATGAACGTCGCCGACATCGAGAACAGCGCCGGGTACTTGTAGGGGAAAATCGCGCGTTCATTGCCGAGCGTGTCCACCCAGACGGCAGGACCGAGCACCATGCAGGCAACGGCCGTGGTCAGGCCGATCGCCCCGCCCGTAACGGCGCCGAACGTCGTCAGGCGTCGCCAGTACATCGACAGCAACAGGATCGGGAAATTCACACTCGCCGCCACCGCAAACGCAAGCACCACCATATAGGCGACGTTTTGTTGCTCGAACGCGATGCCGAGCGCGACCGCGATCACACCGAGCGCCAGCGTCGCGATCCGCGACAGGCGAACGATATCGGCCTCCGACGCCTTGCCATGGCAAATGACGTTGACATAGATATCGTGCGATATCGCGGACGCACCCGACAGGGTCAGGCCGGAGACGACCGCAAGGATCGTCGCGAACGCGACGGCGGAAATAAACCCGAGGAATAAATTGCCGGCAACCGCCTGGGCGAGATGGATCGCGGCCATGTTGTTGCCGCCGAGCAATTTCCCGGTTTCGGCGTCGAAATATTCCGGCTGACCAACGACAAGCGCGATCGCGCCGAACCCGATGATGAACACGAGCATGTAGAAATAGCCGATGAAGCCGGACGCGAAGATCACCGAGCGCCGCGCTTCGTGGGCGTTCGGAACGGTGAAGAAGCGCATGAGCACATGCGGCAGACCGGCGGTGCCGAACACGAGCGCGAGGCCGAGCGAAATCGCCGACACCGGATCAGGCACGAGTCCCCCCGGTCCCATGATCGCGCGTCCCTTCTCATGCACCGAGACGGCCTGGCGAAACAGTTTTTCGACCGAGAAATCGACCTGCGCCATAACGAGGACTGACAACACCGTCGCACCGAGCAGGAGCAGGGTCGCCTTGATGATCTGCACCCACGTTGTCGCGATCATACCGCCGAACGTGACGTAGGTGATCATGAGTACCCCGACGGCGACAACAGCGCCCTCGTAAGGCACGCCGAACAGTATTTCGACGAGCTTGCCGGCCCCGACCATTTGCGCGATCAGATACAGGATCACGGCGACGAGGGTGCCGCACGCGGACAGGACCCGGATCGGCACGGCATCGAGACGCAGCGCAACGGCATCCGTGAACGTGTACTTGCCGAGGTTACGCAGGCGCTCGGCGAGCAGGAACATGATCACGGGCCAGCCCGCAATGCCGCCGATCGCGTAGATCAGCCCGTCGTAACCGCTCATGAAAATGAGTCCCGCCACCCCGAGCAGCGAGGCCGCGGACATGAAATCACCGGCAATCGCGAGGCCGTTCTGAAACCCCGTGACGGAACGTCCGGCGGCGTAGAAGTCCTGTGACGTGCGCGTGCGACGGGCGGCCCAGTACGTGATGCCGAGCGTGACGGCGACGAACACGAGGAACATCGACACGGCGGTCACGTTCACACCGCGTTCCGCCGCGGCAGCGAGGCCGGGCGCGAGCAATAACGTGATGCCGGCGGGGACGCGCAGGCGCCGTGCGGTGCGGCGCGACGTCATCGCCGCAGACGGATGACTCTCGTGCATGCGATCAGACCGGCTGGACGTCGGCGCCGGGGTCCGACCCCGCCGTCGCGCGCCGGACGATCTCGCGCTGTGCCGGATCGAACGTCCGATTCGCCATGTACACGTAGAACGCGATGAGCACGAGGCTCATGACGATCACGCCGAATCCGATCGGAATCGCGCGCGTGATGACGGTACCGGGTCCGAGCGGCACCGCGAGCCACCCGGGCCAGAACGCGATCGTCAGTATGAAAGCAAAAAACATCCCGAGCGCGAGCGCGGTCAGCGCCGCGTTGAAGCGGTCCCGGCGGCGTTGCAGCGCGTGAAACGCGGGGTCTGATGCGATTCTCGATCGCAGCAGGTCGATACTCACCAGAGTTTCGCCGAAGCCAGCCGCGCGCCTTCGGCGAGCGCTTCGAACTTCTTCCACACGACCGAGGCGGCAACCATTTCCCAGCCGGCGAACGTGCCGAATCCGCAGTCGACGCCGGCGATCACGCGCTCCTTGTCGCCGACCGCGTCGACCGCTTCGAGGATCCGGTTGCAGATAACCTGCGGGTGCTCGATGTAGTTCACCGTCGAATCGATCACGCCGGCGAGCAGCAACGTATCGTCCGGCAGCGGGTTCTGTTTCAGCGTCGCGTATTCGTGCTGGTGCCGCGGGTTCGCGAACTCGAGCGAAAACGCACCGACGTTCGCATTGCGGATGACCGGCAGGATATCGGCCATCGGCACGTCATGATCGTGCGGGCCATCGTAATTGCCCCAGCATACGTGCAGCCGGATCCGGTCTTTCGGAATATTCACGCAGGCTTCGTTGATCGCATCGATATGAATCGCGATGGCATCCTGAAAGTCTTTCAGCGTGCCGTGCTGGAACATACCGTGCCATTCCATCGCGAGATCGGGGCAATCGAGCTGCAACAGGTAGCCGCGATCGTGGATCAGCTCATACTCCTGTTTCATTTCGCGCGCGACCGCACGGACGTAGGACTCATGTGAGTCGTAGAAGCCCCCGTTGCGCATCGTCGTGCAGACAATGCCCGGCGAGGCCGCGGTCATGAACGGTTCCGTGTACTGGCCCGCGTGTTGGCCCAGTACCGAATCGAACAGGTCGCATTCGCGCACCGCTGGCGCGAGATCGCGGTAGCGTATTTCGCGGGTCGCCGCCGGTGCGTCGAACACTTTCGACATGACCATGCCGCGTTTCGCCCAGATTTCGGCAAAATCGGGATGATCGGCGAAATCGCGGAACGGATCGCGTTCACTCACGCCGTCGAAACCCTCGAGCCGCTGGCCGACATACGTCTGGAATCCCACCCGCGGCTGTTCACCGTCGTTGATGATGTCGACCCCGGCATCGATTTGCATCGCCACGCAGTGTGCGACCCCGGCGGCCGCGAGTTCGTCGAGCCGATCACGGTCGATCGTTTCCCCGGCTTCATCGGCGATCAGCAGGTCGGCGAGTTCGCGTTCGCGTGGCAGACTGCCGACATGGGTGGTGAGGATCCGTTCCTTACTCGCTTGCATGTGTTTCTCCCGTCGCTCGAGATCGGATGCCGTTGACGGCAATTTTTTGTTTCCGGCAGTCTACACCGAACGCTCGCCGAATCGATACGTCACGCTGATGCATTGCAGCGTCGCGCGACTTGCTAGAATCTGCTGACGGGGATGCGACGGAAACCGCGATGACAGTACGACTATGACAATAACGATGGCGATCGTCGCGGCAATCGGCGCCTGGGTCGTATTCGCCTACAACCGGCTCGTGCGCGACCGCACGCGCGTACAGACGGCCTGGAGCGATATCGATGTGCAACTGAAACGGCGTCACGATCTGATCCCGAAACTCGTCGCGGCCGTGCAACAATACGCCGCGTTCGAATCCGCGACCCTGTCGGCCGTGACGGAACTGCGCGCCAACGCCGGCGCGAACCCGGCCGCGATCGGCGCGGTGGAAAACGGATTGTCGGCGCAAGTGACAAAACTCCTTGCCGTCGCCGAAGCCTATCCCGATCTGAAGGCGAGCGAATCGTTTCTCGATCTGCAGCGCAATCTCACCGACGTCGAACAGCACATCCAGTATGCGCGCCGCTATTACAACGGCGCCGTCAACAACCTGAATATCCGGGTCGACTCGTTTCCCGATGCGCTCGTCGCGCGCGCGTTCGGTTTCACACCCGCGGCATTTTTCGACTATGAACCCGCCGTCGAATAGCGCGCGCGCTGCCGTGCGCCTGGCACTACTGCTCAGCGTATTCATCGCCGCGCTGCTGCCGCTGACGGCTCGCGCCGACGAACGCATCCAGGCGTTCGACAGTGACATCGCCGTCCACGCCGACGGCAGCATGATCGTGACCGAGACGATCACGGCCACCGCCGAGGGCAAGCAGATTAAACGCGGGATCTACCGGGATTTCCCCACGGACTATCGCGACCGCCACGGCAACCGTCTGCGCGTTGGTTTCGAGGTGATCCGGATCCGTCGTGACGGCGCACCGGAGCCGTATCACACCCAAACGATCAACAACGGTATACGCGTTTACATCGGCCGCGAATCCCGGCAAGTCCCGCCCGGGCAACACACCTGGGAAATCACCTACAAAACGGATCGGCAACTCGGGTTCTTCGCCGCCCACGACGAGTTGTACTGGAACGTGACGGGCAACGAATGGGTATTTCCCATCGACGAGGCCAGCGCGACCGTGACGCTACCGGCGCCGGTGTCGTCCGACAAGCTCGCAACGCGGGCCTATACCGGCGCCCTCGGCTCGACGGATCTCGATGCGTCGGCGACGATCACGTCACCGGGCCAGGTGACGTTCCGCACCACGCGGCCACTCGGCGCGCGTGAAGGTCTCACGATCGTCGTGACATGGCCGAAAGGGATCGTCGCCGAGCCAAGCCGCGCCGAACGCTTCGCCGCGACGCTGCGGGACAATGCACACCTGATTGCCGGGCTCGGCGGGTTCGCGCTATTGCTCGCTTATTACATCGTCGTGTGGGCGAGAGTCGGCCGTGACCCCGAACCCGGTGTGATCATTGCCCGCTACGAACCGCCGCCGGGTTATTCCCCCGCGTCGATGCGTTACATCGCCGAAATGGGCTACGACAATCAGTGCTTTACCGCCGCCATCCTGAACCTCGCGGTGAAAGGTTATCTCACGATCGAAGACGACGACGGCGAATACTCGCTCGCCCGAACCGGCGCGACGGTCGCCATGGCGCCGGGCGAACGGCGCCTCGCCGCGGCCCTGTTCGGCACCGGTGACCGTATTCGGCTGCATAACGCTGAACACGCAAAATTCAAGGAAGCACTCGACAAGCACGAGCAGGCACTCAGCATGGATTACGAGACGAAGTATTTCGTCACGAACCGCAAGCCGTTTTTCGTCGGCATCGCGATCAGCCTCGTCGTCATTGTCGTTACGATGGTACTTGCGAGGACCACGGTCGATGTGGCGAGTGCCGGCTTTTTCGCGCTGTGGTCCGGGATCTGGTGGACCGCGACGGGGTTTGGCGTCTACCGGGCTTGGATCCATCTGCGCCATGGCCATGGGGTCGCGACGCGTTTGAGTTCCGGGTTCCGCTTGCTGTTCATGGTGCCGTTCGTGATTGCCGGCGTAATCGTCATCGTGCCCATCATGGAAACCGGCGCGACCCTGCCCCTGCTGTTCTGCGCCATCATCCTGCTGACGAATTTTGCGTTCTTCCACTGGCTGAAAGCACCCACCCTGCTCGGACGGCGGCTGATCGACGAGGTCGAGGGCTTCAGGCGCTACGTCGAAATCGCCGAGAAAAGCGAACTCGATTATCGCTACCCCGGCGGACGTACACCGGCGCTGTTCGAGCGCTATTTACCGATCGCCGTCGCGCTGGGCATCGAACAGCAGTGGGCCGAGCAGTTCAGCGAAGTCATCGCCGCGGCCGCCGCGCACGACGACTATGCGCCGACGTGGTATCACGGTTCGCACTGGCAGCCGAACCGGCTGACATCATTTTCCACCTCGCTCGGCAGCGCCTTCAGTGCCGCCGTGGCCGCATCGTCCACCCCGCCGGGGTCCTCTTCCGGCAGCGGTGGCGGCGGATTTTCCGGCGGCGGCGGTGGTGGCGGCGGTGGCGGCGGCTGGTGAGGCGCGACGAACCGGCGGATTAGATTTCGCCGGCATAAGGCGCAATAATCGGAGACGTCGTCAACGGGCGCCTGCGACGCTCCGGACCAACCAGCACGAAGGATCTGAACCTCATGCCCTATCGAATTTCCGTCGACACCGGGGGTACATTCACCGATGTCGTCGTTACCGACACCGACGGCCGTTTCACGGTCGGCAAGGCCCTGACCGATAAAAAGCGTGCGTTCGCGAGTATCGAAGCAGGCCTCCGGGTCGCGGCGGAAGAAATCGGCATTACCGCCGAAGCGCTGATCGCCGACGCGAGCCTGTTCGTCTACGGTACGACGCGAGCGACGAACGGCATCGTCGAGCGGAAAATCGCGCGCACGGCGTTTCTCACCACCGCGGGATTCCCGGACATCCTGCTGCTGAAAGAAGGCGGCAAGGCCGAACCGCACAACCTGCAGGTTGAATATCCCGATCCGTACATCCCGCGCCGTTACACGTTCGAGGTGCCGGAACGCATCAATGCCGAGGGTGGCATCGAAACCGCGCTCGACGAAGCCGCCGTGCGGGCCCTGCTCGAGAGCCTGCCGGACAAGCACATCGAGGCGATCGGCGTGTGCCTGTTGTGGTCGATCGCGAATCCGGTGCACGAACTGCGGGTCGGTGAACTGATCGAGGAAATCCTGCCCGGCACGCCGTTCACGCTGTCGCATCAACTGAATCCGATCCTGCGCGAATATCGCCGTGCGTCGTCGACCGCTATCGACGCCTCGTTAAAACCGATGATGCAGGAATACCTGCTCACGCTCGAAGCGGACATCAAAGCCGCGGGTTACACGAACGACGTCCTCGTGAGCACGTCGTTCGGCGGCGTGATGCATTTGCGCGACGTCGTCCAGCGCCCGATTTTTCTCGTTAAATCAGGACCCGCGATGGCGCCGGTAGCCGGACTTGCCTACGTCGAGGCCGAACAACTCGACAGCGATGTGATCATTTGCGACGCCGGCGGCACGACGTTCGACGTGAGTCTCGTGCGCGACGGCCTCGTCGAATTTTCGCGTGATACCTGGCTCGGTCCGCAATGGGTCGGCGACAATCTCGGCATGGCATCAGTTGCGGTGCACAGCATCGGCGCCGGTGGCGGGTCGATTGCCTGGGTGGATCCGGGCGGTTTGTTGCGCGTCGGGCCACACTCGGCCGGTTCCGAGCCGGGCCCCGCATGCTACGGGCTCGGGGGCACCGAACCGACCGTAACGGACGCCGCGGTCGTGCTCGGGTATATAGATCCGGCGCATTTTCTCGGCGGGCGCATGCACCTCGATGAGGCCGCGGCAGGCACGGCGCTTGGCGGTCTCGCGGAGAAGCTCGGCGAATCCGTCGAACGTGCCGCCTTTGCCGTCATGGCGGTCGCGAACGAGAACATGATCCAGGCGATCAAGGAACTGACGATCAACGAAGGCATCAATCCGAGCGATTCCACGCTCGTCGCCGGCGGCGGCGCGGGTGGTCTCAACATCGTACCGATCGCGGCGGAACTCGGCTGCAGGATCGTGCTCATGCCGCGTACGGCCGGCGCGCTGAGCGCCTCGGGCATGCAGTTCTCGGACATCATCACGGAAGCGGGCGCGAGCCGACTGACGCATTCCGAAGCGTTCGACTTCGACGGGGTCAATGCGGCGCTCGCCACGATCGATGCGAACCTCGATGAATTTGCCGCACGCCTGCGCAAGCGCGGTTTCGACAAAATCGAAAAGCGCTATTTCGTCGAGGCACGCTATCGCTTCCAGGTGTGGGAACTCGAGATCCCGGTGGCGGGCAACTCGTTCAGGGATGCCGCCGATGTGGACGCGCTCGTCGCGGAATTCCATCGCGTTCATGAACGCGTGTTCGCGGTGACGGATGCCGGCCAGGCGGTTGAATGTCTGAACTGGCGCGGGCGGCTGATCGCGACGGTGAATGCACCGTCGCTCGAACCCGCGCGCAAACCGGCCGAACAGGCGGCGTCCGCGTCGCGCCATCGCCAGGCCTATTTCGCCGACGGTCTCGTCGACACCGCCATTTATCTCGGCGCGCAGCTCGACATCGGCAGCGTGATTGCCGGTCCCGCGATTATCGAAGAGCCAACCTCGACGCTCGTCGTCTACCCTGGCTCCACCGCGCGCGTGAGTGCCGGTGGCCGCTACATCCTCACCCCACCCGAGGAGGCACAAATATGAACAAGGCAGCATCAAAAGTGGCCCACGCCGAGATCGATCCGATCCTGATGGCCGTGCTCGCGAATCGCCTCAACGCGATCGTGCGCGAAATGTCGAATACGCTGCTGCGCACGGCGCGTTCCGCCGTCCTCGCGGTGGTGCGCGATTTTTCCTGCTCGATCGTTACCGGAGACAACCGCATGCTGTGTCCCGGCGAAGGCCTGCCCGTGCACATCTTCGGCAGCTCGCTGCAAACCCAGGCGATGTGCGACCTGCACGACGACCTGACCCCGGGGGACGCGTTCCTGCATAACGACCCCTACCTTGGCAACACCCACCCGGCCGATCACATGATCATGGCGCCGGTGATCGTGAACGGCGAACACCTGTTCACGACCTGCGCGAAAGCGCATCAGGCGGATTGCGGCAACTCGATACCGAGTACGTATCATGCCTACGCACGCGATATCTACGAGGAAGGCGCGCTGATTTTCCCCTGCGTTCGCGTACAGAAAGACTACCGGGACGTCGACGACATCATTCGCATGTGCAAGCGGCGGATCCGGGTGCCCGAACAGTGGTACGGCGACTACCTCGCAACGATAGGCGCGGCGCGGATCGGTGAGCGTCGCCTGACGGAACTCGTCGAGCGTTACGGTATGGAAACGATCCGGCAGTTCATCACGGAGTGGTTCGCCTATTCCGAGCGCCGCATGGCCGAGGCGATCAAGAAGCTGCCAAACGGTACGCTGAAAAACGTCGGTCATTACGACCCGTATCCGCCGGTGTTGCCGGACGGCCTCGATATCCGGGTCGACGTTGCCGTCGATGCCACGGAAGGTCGCATCGAAGTCGATCTGACGCACAATGAAGACAACAAGGCATTTGGTCTGAACCAGTCCGTTGCATGCGCAACGAGCAATGCGATGGCCGGTGTGTTCAACTGCCTCGACCACGATGTACCGCACAACTTCGGCAGCTTTTCCCGCGTGACGGTGAAGCTGCGTGAAGGCTGTATTACCGGGATCCCGAAGTTTCCGTTCAGTTGCTCGATGGCGACGACGAACATCGCCGATCGCATCGTCAACACGACGCAGGCGGCGTTCGCGGCGATTGGCGACGGCCACGGGCTCGCGGAGGGCGCGATGGGCATGGGTGCGGGCGCCGGGGTGATTTCCGGCCACGATTCGCGCCGCAACGGTCCGTATATCAATCAGGAATGGGTGATTGCAAACGGTGGTCCGGGCACCCCGACGACGGACGGCTGGCTGAACTATGGCCTGCCCGTCGTCGGCGGACTCATGTACCGCGGCAGCGTCGAGGTCGACGAATCGAAATACCCGATGCTGTTCAAATCGATGCGTGTCGTCGCCGGCGGCGGCGGCGCGGGACGTTTTCGCGGCTCACCCGGCGCGGAGGTCGTGTACGGGCCGCGCAATGATCCGATGACCGTCGTGATCTCCTGCGATGCACAGGTCAACCCGCCGCAGGGCGTGCGCGGCGGGCACGCCGGCCCCCCCGCATCGACGTTCAAGGTGCACAAGGACGGCAGCGAAGAGAAGTTGCCCGGGGTGGTCGAATGCCACCTCGATCCGGGCGAATGGGTGCGCGGCGTAGACGCCGGCGGCGGCGGTTACGGCTCACCGCTCGAACGCGACCCGGAACGCGTGCGCAAAGACGTGCTCGAACGCTGGGAAACCGCCGAGCGCGCGTGCGATGTCTATGGTGTCGTGTTCACCGGCGTGGTCGACGACGACTCACTGGCGGTCGACCACGCGGCGACCACGGCGCGGCGCGCGGAACTCGCCTGAGAATCCGGATCCCGCCGGTCCTACAAATTCGGTGGCAATATGAAAATCGCGATTGTCGTGACGACGAAAACGGCCATCGCGACGAGCAGGGTATAGCCGACGACGTCGCCGAAGCGCATGCGGGTGACCGCAAGGATCGGGATCGCGAAAAACGGCTGGATCAGGTTCGTCAGCGAATCGCCGTAGGCGTAAGCGAGCGTTATCGTAACGACGGAAACATCGAGGATTTCACCGGCCGGGATCAGGAACGGTGCCTCGATCATCCACTTTGAACCGGCCGACGGCACGAACAGGTTCATGAAGCCCGAGTACACGTACACGACGAACGGGTAGGTTGTCGTCGTCGCGAGATCCGCGAACAGCGTGCCAAGCCATTTACCGAGCCCGGTGAACTGGAGCAGGCCGAATATCCCGGCATAAAACGGGAACTGCACGATGATCCCCCAGGCGGAGTCGACCCCCGCGCGGCATGCGCGCAGGAACGGCAGCGGTTTGCCATGCAGCACGAGCGCGAGGACGAGAAACGTGATGTTGTATGCGTTGATCGTCCAGCTCGTACCGAAGCCGTTTTCCACGATCGAATGGCCGAGTGGATACGCGAGCAAAACGATGGCAAGCCACACCCAGCCGCGAAACTGATCGATGAATTCCGCCGGCGTCCGCGGCGCCGGATCCTCGGGTGGCGGCGCCGGCAGGATCGCCTCAATTTGCGCGGCACTGAGCGTGCGCACGTTTTTGCGCGGATGCAGCAAACAAACGGTGGCGAGCGCGACGAGTCCGATGGCCGTGATGATCACGATATTGTACGTATTGAACAACGTCTCGGTGACGGGATAAATGCGATCGACGACCGGCGCCATATCGGTCGGGTTCAGCAGCGGGTTGTCGGGGGTTGCGAGGATCAGCGGGGCGGATCCCGACAGACCGCCGTGCCACACGGTGCCGATGCCGAGGTAGGCGGCCGCGATCAGCACCCGCACATCGGTGTGCGGATTGCGCTTCAGCACGAACGGGGTAAACAGCGCGCAGGAAATCAGGCACACGGCCCAGTTCAGATAGCCCGTGATCAGGGAAAAAATACCGACCACGAGCAGTGCCTGCACCGGCTTGTCCGGGTTCGGCAGGGACGCGAGCCAGTCGAACAGGCGATAGACCGGTCGCGAGGCGACGACCGCATGGGCCGCGACCATGGCGATCGTGAATTGCATCGCCAGGGTCAGCAGGCGCCAGTTGCCCTTGCCCCACGCGAGCACGGTTTCCTCGACACTCGCGTCCGCGCCGAAAATGCACAGGACGATCGCGACGGCCGTCAGCATCATGCAGATCACCCAGGAATCCGGCACCCAGCGTTCCGTGAAATCCGTCAGGGCAGCCCCGAAATCCCGTAATAAGTTCAACACCGAATCTGTTCCCCTTGCCGATGTCCCGCCGCGGCGCCACACGGGCCGTCAAACGGGGATTAAAGACCGTACAGACCGCGGGCCGCGCCGCGTGCGGGCATCCCGGTCCGGCCGGATCGTTTTGACGGTCAGGAAATCCGGCGTACGGCCGCTACGGATCCAGCGCGGACGCTGCGATCCGGCGCCTGAAACCGGCCGACCCGACGATTGAAATGTTGCATTAATGCAACTAACGGACACCGTATAACAATGATATGATTCCGAAAATTCTGCAACTATTCCTCTGAAAATCATGGAGAACTGCGCGACACTACAAGTGCAGCATTCCGCCAGGAGCATACGATGAAACGACTAATTGGCAATTTTGCAACGATCTTGATGATCACCGGCGCGGCGCATTTCGCGTTTGCACCGGCGGCGCTGGCAACGGAGCCCGTCTCGTCGTTTGAGCCGGGACCGGTCGAGAAGCTTGTCAGCGATACGCTCGTCGGTATCTCCGAGAACGAACCACAGGCATCGATCGGATTCGTGATCGGCCAGATCTGCCCGAGCGGCACGGTCATCAACGATGCGGATTTCCAGGCGCGTTGTAACGAAGTGGCAGGCGCGGCACTGAGCGACAACAACACCGCAAACGGCGCCCTCCAGGCAATGGCCCCGGAAGAAGACGCCGTGATTGCATCCTCGCAGGTCGATTCCGGCAGCGCGCAGATCGACAACATCGGCGATCGTCTGTCGAGCCTGCGCGGCGGCGGTGGTGGCGGTCTCGTGTTCAGGAATTCGAGCGGCTTCAACTGGTCGACCGGTGCCGCCGGCGACGGCATGAGTTCCCCGTGGGGCTTTTTCGTTAATGGACTGTACGTCACGTCCGATCGCGATTCGACGTCGCGCGAATCCGGTTTCACGTCCGATGACTTCGGTGTTACCGCCGGTATCGACTACACGTTCTCCGATCGCTTCGTGCTCGGGTTCGCGTTCGGCTACAAGGATTCCGACGCGGATATCGATGCGAACGGCGGCGATCTCGAATCGGATTCGTACAGCTACTTCGCGTACTGGTCGCTGTACCCGAACGAAAACTGGTACATCGACGCGATGGCCGGCTACACCGAAAACGACCACGACCAGACGCGTAACGTGATCTACACGATCGGCGGACCGGGCACCGGCCTCGGCGCCGGCTCGAATACGATCTCGAACGCTGCGTTGTCGAGCACCGAAAGCGAAGAGTTCTCGGTCAGCGTCACGGCGGGGCGCAATTACTTCCTCGATGCGTGGACCCTGAGCCCGTATGGCCGGATTGACTACGCGGATATCGAAATCGACGGCTTCAACGAGCGCATGGCGCAAACGACGGCACTCGGCTCCGGTCTCGCGCTGCAAATCGACGACCAGGACTTCGATTCGCTCATGATGACGCTCGGTGCGAGCGCGACGACGCAATGGGGAGAACGCTACTTCCCGCAGGTGAGCGTCGAATACGTGCACGAGTTCAAGAACAACAACGACCCGATCACGGGCCGCTTCCTCGCCGACACCTCGGGCACGACGTTTGCGCTGCTGACGGATCGGCCGGACCGCAACTTCTTCAACGTCGGCGCCGCGATGACCGCGGTGCTCACCGACAGCATGACGGGCTTCTTCCGCTACCAGGGCCTGTTCGGGTACGAAGACCTCGAGGTCCATGCGTTTGAAGTGGGTGTGCGCGTCGGTTTCTGAGCCGGCGAGCGCCTAGTTTTCTCCCGTCGCGCCGGCATTCGTCCGGCGCGACAATTCCGCGAGTTTCGCGGCCCAGATTTGCGGCCAGCAGCAACGATGGTCGTAGCCCGCAACCACTTCCACGTCGAGCGCCGCGGGTGGCTGACGCTCGAGCGTCGCCCGTGCGACAGCGACCGGCACATTCGTATCATCCGCGCCAAACAGATGTAGCTGCCGGATCGCCGGCGACAGCGGCGGTTCCGCGGCCGGGTTGCGTGATTGCGTGAGCGGGCCGTAACCGTGATACCGGGTCCATGCGGCCGTATCGAGATTACCCGCGATCGTTACCACCGCATCGATGCGGCGCAGGCGCGGCGCGGCGAGCATCGCCAGGGTGCCGCCACCGCTGTACCCGACGAGCACGATCGGCGAATGCGGGTAGGTTCGCGTAATGTCGTCGACGGCTTCGACGATCGGGTCGACGACGGCGTCGGAATAGCGCGCGGTCGTCCACATGGCGGTATCACAAGCCCGCGACGTCCCGTGATAACACGGTCGCCCGACGAGCACGCCGGGAGCCGGATCGACGGCCATCAGATCGAGCGTGAGGCGATCCCGTGACGTCGGGTCCAGGGCAATGCGGCCACTCCCGGATACCGGCGTTCCGTCGCCGTCGAGGTAGATATGAATCGGCTCACCGTCGACGAACGCGCCCTTGCGAAATATCGGCACGTGCGTATCGGCGCGCGCGAGCCCGCGTTCTTCCGCGGCGCGATCGAACCGGGTAGCGGGCGATCCGCAGCCTGCCGCGAGGATTATGACGAGTGCGAGTCCGGCAATACGTGTCCCGGACCTGCGGGCTTGGGCTATCATGGATCGGGCAGGAACTCGGGCTCGGCGACGGGTTCTCATTATTGATCGAATCAGGAGCGGCGACATGAAACCAGGCAACCGAACTTTCGTCACGCTACACGGACTGCTGTTATTCGCCGCGCTGCTGTGCGGTTTCGACGCGCTCGCCGCGGAATCCGCGGTCGCGAACGTAACGGAACTCGACGGCAAGGCATTCGCCGCGATCACGGGTGGCGCGATGAGAACGCTCAGGAAAAACGACCAACTGTTTCAGGGTGAACGCGTCATCACGGGGCGGGATTCGGAGCTCGAGTTCAAATTTACCGACGGCACGACGATCTCACTCGGCGCCAGTACGATCGTGAACGTCGACAACTACGCCTACCGCAAGACCGCGGAATCCAGCGCCGCGCCGGCAGCGGAACCGGAAAGCTTCTCGATGTCGATCCTGCGCGGGACCGTTCGCGCGTTTACCGGCCTGCTGGCGAAACGCCGGCCGGGCAGCGTGCGTTTCAAGACGAAAGTCGCCACGATCGGGATCCGCGGCACGCACTTCGCGGCGGAAGTCGAGGGCGACAGTGCCACGATCATCCTGCTCGCACAGGAAGACGCCGGTGCCTCGAATGCGATCGAGGTATCGAACGAGTTCGGCAAAGTCGACATCGACAAGGCCGGCTGGGGCACGGAAATACCGGACGCGATGAGCCCGCCGTCGCCACCGCGCAAAATGCGTACGACCCAGTCGATGAACCGGGTCATCCGTTCGTTGCAGACGAACCGCCGGGTTGTCGTGCCGCGCATGCACATGCGCTAGGGTGCGGCCGCGGTCGGTCGCCGTTCAGTCCGCCATATGGTGTTTCGGGTGGACCGGCCGCATGAACGCGTTCGCGATCAGCGCAACGAATAACAGTACCGCCATCAGATACATCGTCTCGTTGTAGAGACCGGACGTTGGATCGACCGTTCCCGGCGGTGCGATTTCCATCAGTTTCGCGATCGTGACGGTTTTCGCCGCGACGAGGGTGTCGAGTTCGTTGATGCCCGCGCCGAACGTCGCCGCGAACGTCGCCGGTTCGATCGCGCCGACGAGATCACGGATCGCGTCGGCCACCGCGCTTTCGCGCAGCGTCGTGATCGCGAGCGGGCCGAGCACACCGGCCGTACTCCAGGCCGTGAGCAGGCGCCCGTGGATCCCGCCAACATAGCGCGTACCGAAAATATCGGCGAGATAGGCCGGTATCGTCGCGAATCCGCCGCCATACATCGTAAATATCAGCATCGTCGCGGCATAGAAGCCGACGAGCCACACGACCGCCGGATCGGCGCTCACACGCTGGGCGAAGAACGGTATCGAACAGTACAGCGCGATGCCGAGCGCGAAAAAGATGTGGTAGGTGTTCTTGCGGCCGATGAAGTCGGACGCACTCGCCCAGAAGAACCGCCCGAGCATGTTGAACAGGCTGATCATCAACACGTAGGTCGCCGCGAATTTCAGATCGACGATGTCCGGCAGCGTCGTCCCGAAAATTTCCGTCATCATTGTTTTCGCCACCGCGAGTACACCGATACCCGCGGTCACGTTGAAGCACAGGACGATCCACAACTGATAGAACTGCGGGGTCCTCAATGCCTGATCGATATCGACGTCGTTCTGCGTGATCATTTTCCCGTGCTCACCGTCCTCGGGCACCACGTAACCCTGCGGCTTCCAGCCCTGCGCCGGGACCCGGTAGGCGAACGCCGCGATCATCATCACGCAGAAATAAATGCCGCCGAGGGTGAAGAACGTCTGCGCGGCGCCGACCGTACCCGTACCGACGAGATAGACCCCCTCCGGCCCCGGCACGAGCATGCCGGCAACATCGTTCGCGCCGATCACGACGACCTCACGTAATTCTCCGGCGACCTCGGCGAGCCGGCGGCCACCCTCGGTCACGAGTTCCAGCGTCCCCGCGTCACCGAGGAATTGCGGCGTGCGATAGTAGAATTCGAGAAAACCGTCGATCATCGGTTTGCCGAGCATCGCGCCGCCACCGAAGCCCATGATGGCGATTCCGGTCGCCATTCCCCGGCGGTCCGGAAACCAGCGGATCAGGGTGCTCACCGGTGACACGTAACCGAGGCCGAGTCCGCAGCCGCCGATCACGCCGTAACCCAGATAAACGAGCCATAATTGCCCGGTGACGATGCCAGAACCACCGATGATGAAGCCGCCACCCCAGCACGTTGCCGCGACGACGCCGACCATGCGCGGCCCGACTTCTTCGAGCCATTTGCCCGCGATCGCCGCGGACAGTCCGAGAAAGACGATCGCGACCGTGAAGATCCACACGACGCTCTTGAGTGACCAGTCATCCGCGGCACTCGTGACCACCCCGATGCGTTTGACGAGCGCCGGATTGAACAGGCTCCACGCGTACACGGAACCAATGCACAGATGGATCCCGAGGGCTGCCGGTGCGATGAGCCAGCGATTGAAGCCCGGTTCGGCAACGATACGTTCCTTGGACAGGAGTCCCGCCATAGTTCTGCTCCCCTTTTGCAGATTGAGAATCGCCGTTCGGCGATTGAACGATGCGGCGAGCCCCGGGCCGCCTGCTGCGACTGCGGAGCCTCGTGGATGGTCCGGTCGAAGTCAAGCGAAACCGCGACGGAATCGGCGATACGCGGGCGTGTGGTCGGTTTGAACAACGGTCAATCGCCGCTGCGGACCGTGGATCTGATCCGTCGGCAACAGCGCAAACCGGCAATACACGCGGCATCCGCTGCCATGCGCGGCCGAACGGAAATCGCGGGCGGTTACGCATGAACCGGATCCGCGCCATTATCGTACCGGCCGCGGTGTTCCAGTCCGTTATCGTTGGCGGTGCCTATGGCACCGGGCGCGAAGTCGTCGAGTTTATTTCCGCCTATGGCGCGCTCGGCGGCCTGCTTGCCATTGCCACCGCGGGCGTGAGTTTCGGGGTCGTGCTCGCCGCGAGCTTCGAATTCGCACGCGTGTTCGCCGCCTGGGACTATCGCCAGTTTCTGCGTGCCCTGCTCGGCCCCGCCTGGATCGCCTACGAACTCATGTTCGCGGTGCTGTTGATCATCATCCTCGCGGTTACCGGTGCCGCGGCCGGCAAGGTACTCACCGATGCGCTCGCCGTGCCGTCCGCCGTCGGCATCGCGTTACTTTTCGTCGGCGTCGTCATGCTGAATTTTTTCGGCCGCAGCATCGTCGAACGGACCCTCGGCGCCGGCGCAATCGTGTTGCTCACGGGTTTGCTGGCCTATAGCGCCGCGATCTTTTTCGATGAGAAAACGGCGCTGTGGCAGCACGTGAATGCCGGCTCCGTCGCGCCGGGGTGGTGGCTCAGCGGAACGAAATTCGCGGTGTACAACAGCGCCCTGATCCCGGTGCTGCTTTACAGTGCGCGCGATCTCCGCGACCGGGCGAGCGCCTTGTGGGCCGGCGCGCTCGCGGCCGTGTTCGGCGTGCTGCCCGCCACCCTGTTGCACCTGACATTCGTTGCCGGCGGTCCGCAACTGCTCGACGAAGCCCTGCCGACATACGCGATGATCGAACGGTTTATGCCGGCAGCGGCGCCGCTGTATGTCATCATTTTGTTCGCCACGATCGTGCAGACCGGAGTCGGCGTGCTGCAGGGATTGAATGAACGGCTCGACGGCTGGTACCTTGAGCACCGCGCGCGCACGCTGTCGCCCGCATTCCACGCACTCGTCGCGGGGTTTGTGCTGTTGTGCAGCCTCGTGCTGTCACACCTCGGTCTCGTGGCACTCGTCGCGCGCGGTTATGGTGGCCTCGCGTGGGGCTTCTTTTTTGTGTTCACGTTGCCCTTGCTGACAGCAGGAGTGCACAAGATCGCACGACACGAAGCGCGACGAACCGCTTCCTGAGAGAAATGCTATGGATCACACTATCATCGGCGGACAATTGACCCTCGGCAACGGCGCCCGGCTGCCGTTGTCGAAAGCAGTACGTGCGGGGGACTTCGTGTTTCTGTCCGGACAGCTCGCGCTCGACGGCAACGGCAAACTGGCGGGCGACGATATCGCGACGCAAACGGAGCAGTGCATCGTCAATATCCGCGACAACCTCGCGCTGGCCGGATGCGATTTGAGTCGCGTCATCAAGGCCACTGTGTGGCTCGTCGACACCGACGATTTCGCCGGTTTCAACGCGGTCTATGCGCGCTATTTCAGCGACAATCCGCCGACCCGCTCGACCGTGTGTTCGGCCCTGATGATGCCCGGCGCACGCGTCGAAATCGAAGTCGTTGCCTACAAGCCGGCCGGCGCCGGGAGCTAGGCGATGCGCTACCGAATTGGCGAAGTTCCCGTCGAGGGGGCGTACGCGGGCTCGACGGATTTCGTCTCGTTTACCGTCTGGCTCACGTTTGCGATCGGGATCGGATTTTTCGTCGTCGGCCTGCGTGCGGGTCAGCGCTGGCTCGCAATCTGGGGTGGACTGACAATCATCGCCTGCGCGATTTACTGGGTTGCGATGTGGCGCGGGGTGTTCGGATAAGGGGGCGGACGATTGCGCTCCGCCCCCCCGTCCCGTCAGCTTGCGTGCTGATCCCACCAGCGCGCGATCGACGCGTTCACTTCCGGGGCATGAAAGCGTGCTACCTGATTGCTCGGATACAGCGCTTCGTCATAGAAGAATCCCGGCAGCTCGTCGTCGACTTCGCCGAAACCGGCAGCGCGGTTGAACTCGTTCTCGAGGCGCAGGGTATCGCGACCGAGTTCGCGGAAGAACGACGGTTCCAGCGACGTGCCCAGCGCGTTGTTGATCGATTCCACGATGAAATCAATGTGCTCATTCGTCACCGTACGCCCGAACACGCACAGGCCCAGTGAGTCCGCCGTCGCGCACAAGGTCTGCATTTCCATGCTGATATCGACGAGTTCGTCGACGCCCTTGCCGCTGCATTCATACTTCGGCGCATTGCCCGTCGTATGATCCGCACCCTGCGCGGTGACCATCATTGAAATTCCGGTAACCTCGATAACCCGCGGATCGTAGGCGCTGATCGCCTGCTTCTTGATCACCGGTGTGCGCGCCACCTTGTAATGCTCGCCGACGCGCGCCGTGCCCTGGGCCCACAGCAGGCCGTTCTCGGTGCCGTTGCGGATTTCCTCGAGCACGGAGCCGAGGAATGCGACATCGCCGAACTGCGCGAGACCGGCGTCGAGCAGGACGCCCATCATGGCGCCGGTTTCGATCGTGTCGATCCCGAGATCGTTCGCGACAAAATTGAGCCGCGCGAGGTCGTCGGGGTCCGTGATCCCGCAGTTCGTCCCCATCAGTCCAAGCGTTTCGTATTCAACCGGGGAGACGATTTCCTCGCCATTCGCGTCGGCATAGACGTTACTGCATTCGATGAGACACCCGGGCATGCACGCGTGCGAGGGCTCGCCACCGCGTTCGATGTTTTGCGCGCGGATGAAATCACCACCCATTTTCAGCGGTCCTTCGTCGCCGCCAACCTGCTGACCGCTGCTGAAATTGTTCACCGGCAATCCGCCGATATGGTTTGTGTAATCGGCCATCATGGCCGTGCCGTAATCCTTCAGCGCGTTGATCCCCGCGTCCGCTTTGAGTAGTTCCGCGTATTTCTTCACGCCCTGTATGACTTTCTTGCGATCGTGGAACGTCGGGAACTTGTTCAGATCGACGACGACGGCCTTGACCTTCTTGCTGCCCATGACGGCGCCAACGCCGCCGCGCGCGGCAAGCCGCGCCGGACGCTGGTCCGTATCGCTCATCGCAATCCCGGCAAGCAGCCCGAGCCGTTCGCCGACGGGCCCACAAATCGCGAGCGATACCTTTTTCCCGTAGCGCTCGTGGAGTTCGCGGGCGCAGTCGAAATTGCCGAGCCCGAGCAGGCCTTGGGCGGAATCGAAACTATAGCTGCCGTCCTTGTGCAGGTGGATGACCACCCACTCGTCCGAAGCCCCATAGAGCGTGAAACCGGCGAGGTGCAGTTGTCCGAGCGCGAGTCCGAACGAGCCACCGGAGTTCGATTCCTTGATACCCCCGGTGAGCGGGCTCTTGCAGCCGACGCTCGTGCGGTTCGCGTTCGACCAGTTGCTGCCGGCAAATGGCCCGGCGGAAAAAATCAGCGGATTGTCCGGCGCGAGCGGATCAACCGTCGCCGCGCCAAGCTCGTTCAGGGTTTTCGCGATGAAATACCGGCCCGCACGCGCAACCTGCTCGCCCGAGAAAGTCTCTTCCCGAATCGCCTGATCGTTCAGATCGATGTGGAGGTATTTACGCATGCTGCCTTCCTTATATCTGCCGAAAGTTGACCGGGCATTATATCCCGGCGGGATTGGCACTCACAGGCTGCGTTTTTCGGCGGTTCGCCTCGCCGGTTCACACGCGCTGGCGAAGATTACTCGTGAGACGGCGCAGCGCCGGGGAAAAGTCGTCGGCGGCGAGGTGGACGTGGATGATCGCGAGGTTTTCGCGGTCGTCGAGCGCCGCGCGCAACGCGGCGAAAAACTCCGTCTCCGTCGTCACGGAATAGCCCTTGCCGGCGCCGATCACACGCGTGAACTCACTCACGGCCCAGGCCTGGACATCGTTGAAGGGGCCGTCCAGCATCGGGCGCTCGGTGCCGTATCCCGCGTTATCGAGCACAATCACGATCGGAGTGAGTCCGTAGCGCGCGGCGGTGCTGATCTCGGTACCGGTCATCTGGAACGCGCCGTCGCCGACGAGCACGAGCGGGCGCCACTGCGGTTGCGCCATTTGCACCCCGATGCTCGCGGGCACGGCGAAACCGAGCGACGCATAGTAGGCGCAACCCAGAAATTCCGTCCGCGAGTGGATCGTCAAATCGAGCGCACCGAACATGGCATCGCCCGGATCCGCGATGACGGCGATATCCCCGGTCAGTTCCGTCTCGAGACAATCGAACGCGCGCGATACGGTAATCGCGTGATCGGCGCGCGGCGAGAATCGCTCCGGATTCGCGTGCGTACTCGGCGCGAGTGGTGCGCGGGTGCGCAGATCCGCGGCCGTCAGCGCCGTGACAAAACTGCCGAGCGTGACTCCCGCGTAATGGTGGTGGCGGATCGTCAGCATCTCCGCGCTCGCCCTGATCACGCGCGACGGGTCGAGTTCGGCGGTGAAGATGCCGGTATTCAGATCCGTCAGCATTGCACCGAGATTCAGGACGCAATCGCTGTCTTCGACGGCCTCGCGGACGCTCTCGTTCGACAGGCTGCCGGCGTAGACCCCGATAAAACCCGGGGTCGATTCGGCGACGACGGATTTCCCCATGATCGTCGTGGCGAATGGCATGCGGGCGCGTTCGATAAACTTCAACAGCGCGTCCTGGAGGCCGAAACGATGAATTTCGACCCCCGCGAGGATTACCGGTCGTACCGCGGCATTCAGCATGGCGAGTGCTTCCGCGACCGCTTCGGCAAGCGTGTCGGGATCGGGCTCCGCGGTTCGCGTTGCGATAACGGCGCTCGTATCGATGGTCATATGAGCACAATCGCGCGGAATTTCGATGTAAACCGGGCGCTTCGTCGCCGCCGCCGCGTTCAGTACGCGTTGTAATTCGCCAAATGCGGACAGCGGATCGTCGAGCACCGCCTGGGCGACGGTTACTTCCTCGAAAATGCGCAATTGGCTGCCGAAATCCCGCACGCGATGATGCAGCAATGCGCCGCTCGAGACTTCCGCGGTCCCCGGGGCGCCGCTGATGACGACGACCGGAGAACGTTCCGCATAGGCCTGCGCGGTTGAATTGACGAGCTTCAGCCCGCCAACCCCGTAAGTGACGCAGACAGCGCCGAGTCCGCGCACCCGGGCATAGGCATCGGCGGCGAAACCTGCGCCCTGCTCATCACACGTATTGATCAGCTCGAGCGACGAACGGGTCATTACATCGAAGATCCCGAGCGCATAATCGCCCGGAATTCCGAACACGTGATCGACGCCGCGTTCGAGCAGTGCGGCGCAAAGCGCCTCGCTGACGGTGGTTTTTCTGCTCATTGTGCCATTGTCGATCGTCGTGGCGGGATTGGAAAGCTGCGGCGCGGGATGGCTTTGCAAGGGTGCTTATCGGGGTTTTTTCCTTCTTCATGCCTGAACGCCCGCTGGTGCGGGCGGCGGGGAGGATTTGAAATTCGGGATGGATTCGTAGGCGAAGGCTCGCCTACTCACCCCTGCGGGGCGCGCTTTGCGCGTCCAAACTCGCTTCGCGGATTGTGATTCGGAAACGAAG
>CAXBJY010000085.1:0-24095 GCA_963976285.1 uncultured Gammaproteobacteria bacterium | reverse complement strand
CGCGGCCGGCGGGCTACACTCGCTGCCCATGCCGATCAGGAAACTGCTTGCCAGCGCCATGATTGCCGCGCTCGTGGCGCTCGCGATGACGGGTTACGTCGACGACCAGGGCAAGGCATTCACGGACACGGGCATCAAGCGCGCGCTCGTCGCGTTCGGGATCGCGCGCGGTCTGAACGCGATCATCTCGACTGCCCAGGGCACGGAAATCGCCGTCGAACCGATGGGGATCGGGGTGACCCTGACCCCTGGTCAATTGCTCGACCCGGTGAACGATCTGATCGAGCGCCTGTCGTGGGTATTACTCGCGAGCGCGACGGCGCTGACGATTCAGGAACTGCTGCTCGCGTTTGCGGCCGGAATCGCGTTCAACGGACTGCTGCTGGCGGCGTCCGTGCTCACCCTGGTCTGCCTGTGGACGACGCTGCCAAAGCGCGACGCGGTGCTCCCGGTGGTGGCGAAGATCACACTGGCCCTGCTAATCATTCGATTCACCGTGCCGGCCATGGCGCTCACGAGCGAGACGCTGTACCAGGGCTTTCTGGCCAATCGTTACGACCGTTCGATCGAGACGATGAGCGAAACCTCGGAGCAACTGACCCGCCTCAGCGCGACGGATGCCGGCGACGGGGCAGCGGACAAGTCGTTCGTCGACGGTCTTGTGTCGATGTTCGATGCAATGCGCACGACGGGAGAGAAATCCGCTATCCAGCAACGGATCGCCGCCTACCGGCAGGTCGCGGAGAGTATCGCCGACCGGGTCGTCACGCTGATCGCCGTGTTCGTGATGCAGACATTACTGATCCCGCTCGCGTTCCTGTGGCTCGCGCTCTACGCCGTGCGTAATGTCTTCGCACGACGCTGACCGGGCTTCCCTGCCCGGCTCGCGCCACCCGCGATACGCCGCCGGCGGCCGCGCTCAGTACTGCGCGGCAGGCGCGTTCGCCGGCACCGCCTCGGCGACAAAGATCTCGATCCGTCGGTTGCGCGCGCGGCCCGTAGTGGTCGTGTTGTCGGCGATCGGTTCACGCGAACCGCGACCATCGATCGACACCCGGG
The DNA here is from genome assembly GCA_963976285.1 of uncultured Gammaproteobacteria bacterium. Lineage (GTDB taxonomy): Bacteria > Pseudomonadota > Gammaproteobacteria > UBA11873. The sequence continues at coordinate 23,036 of CAXBJY010000085.1, read as the reverse complement.
CCGGGCTCACCCCGCGTGCCGCGAGGTAATCGCGGGCGCTCATCGCGCGACGCACGGACAGCGGATCGTTGATCGCATCGGAGCCGGTACTGTCCGTGTGGCCGATGATGTGCACGTTCGTGACCGGGTTCTCAGCGAGCGTCTGGGCAAAGCGATCGAGTACGGGCTGCAGTTCCGGTTTGATCGTGGCCTTGCCGGTATCGAACGAGATATCGCTCGGGATCTGGATTTTCAGCCGGTTGTCCGCCGTTTGTACGACCGAGACACCGGTCCCCCGGGTTGCGGCTTCCATCTGCTGGCGCTGCTTTTCCATGCGCTTCGACCAGATGTAACCACCCGCCGCACCCGCGGCGCTGCCCGCCGCGGCGCCGATCGCCGCGCCTTTGCCACCGCCGGCGATCGCGCCGATGATGGCGCCCGTTGCCGCGCCGACGCCGGCGCCCTTGGCGGTGGTTTGTTGTGTTTCAGACATCGTGGCGCAACCGCCGAGAGCGAGTATGGCGACGAAGAGTACGGAAAGGTGTTTCGCGATCATGATCCGGGTCCCTGGATTATTAAGGTTTGTTCGAGTTGAACCTGATAAGAGTGATCGTGAGGGTCCGGAGTTCCTCAAAATGCACAATCCGGTCGCGCGGCGCACGATCGCGTGCCCGCGACGCATCCCGCGCCCGTTAGCGACCAGCGGCGCGCCGGACTGGCCGGCCGGTTCGTGCCTGTGATTCAATACCGCCTGGCGGGGCCGGGACCGTTGCGGTGCTCCGTTCCCGCCTGCGCCGCGGGAACCCGCCCGGGGCCGATGATGTGATCGACACCCGACCCCGTAACCCCGAACCCGCGAGCCTACCGAAAAGGATCCCTGCACGATGTCTGACCTGAAACACCTCACGCCGCCGCAAGCTTACGAACTGCTGCAGGAGAACCCGCGCGCCATGCTCATCGATATCCGCTCGACGATGGAGCATCTGTTCGTGGGTCACCCGCAGGGCGCCGTGCATATTCCGTGGATGGACGAGCCGGACTGGGTCGTGGATCCGAACTTCATCACCCGGGTGCGCGAATTGACGCTCGGCGGCGCGATGGAGTCGGAAGGTGGCGCGGTGCCGTTACTGCTGATCTGCCGCAGCGGTCAGCGCACGCTCGAAGCGGGGCGCCTGCTCGTCGACAACGGGTTCGCCGAGGTCTACAACGTCCTCGAGGGATTCGAGGGCAACCTCGACAGCAATCATCAACGCAGCACGACCGGCGGCTGGCGCTTTCACGGGCTGCCGTGGGAGCAGTGCTGAACCTGCCGCGACGCCTGCGCGGCGCGACCCCCGCTTCATGAACGAATACGAAGTCACCGTCAGCCACGCGGGGCGTACGCGCAAGCTTACGCTGGAAGCGGAAACGGCGTCGCAGGCGCGCGATCGCGCCGAGGACGAGACCGAAGCGGACGTCGTGCAGGTGCGTTTCGTCCGCGCACTCACGTTCAGTTGCCGGATGCGGGGTTTACCGCCCCGCTAGGAACGGCAATACGGGTGTGATGCCCGGATTTTCAGTATCGCCGCACCCGAATCGGCAAATCCGAGTAACCCATGATGGCGTGGGAATGGACCCGCACGGGATCACCCACGAGTTCCACCGTTTTGAACCGCTTCAGGATTTCCTCCCAGGCGATGCGCAACTGGAGTTCCCCGAGCCGGTTGCCCACACAACGGTGCAGGCCGAAGCCGAACGAAAGATGGTTGCGCACGTTCGGACGGTCGATGACGAGTTCGTGCGGCCGCTCGAACACGTCTTCGTCGCGGTTACCGGAGATGTACCACATCGCGACTTTCTCGCCCTTGCGGATCGTCTTGCCACCGATCTCCACGTCCTTCAGCGCGGTTCGCTTCATGTGCGGCAGCGGGGTCTGCCAGCGGATCACTTCGGAGCAGAAGCCCGGCAGCAGATCCTGGTTCGCGCGCAGCAATTGCTCCTGCCCGGGGAACAGGTTCAGCGTCAGCGCACTCGCCGTGAGCGAGTTCCGCGTTGTATCGTTACCGCCAACGAGCAGCAGGATCACATTGCCCATGTATTCTTCGGCGCTGAGCGGTTTGCCGTCGATCGGATTCGCAATGCGCGTGATCAGATCGAAACCGCCGGGCTTTTCCTGGCGTTCCTTCCTCAGCTGCTCGAAACGTTCCTTCATTTCCAGCATAACAACCTTGCGCTCGTCCCAGGTTTCGATCAGGCCGTCGCCCGGCATCGAGAACGCATAGTCCGACCAACGCGTTAAGTCCTGCTTTTCCGCGAGCGGGAAATCAAACAGCGTGAGCAGCGTCGTCGTGGTCAGTTCGATCGAGACACGTTTTACCCAGTTGAACGTTTCATTCTCCGGCAACGAATCGAAGATCTCGATCGCGTTGTCGCGAATGGTCGCTGCCATACGCTGCAAATTTTCCGTCGAGACGCCCGGGCTTACGGCTTTGCGTTGAACGTCGTGTTTCGGCGGATCCATCGCGATGAACATCGGCCACTGCAGATCCGGATCGGTAGTAAACCAGTTCTCGTAGCCGAGCACGTGGCCGCCGTTTGCGGCATCCGCGGAAAAATCGCGGTGATTTTTGTCGATCGCGATGATGTCCTTGTACTTCGTCACCGACCAGAAAGGCCCGCAGGCAGACCCTGCGGAATAATGCACCGGACTTTCGTTCCTCAGCCGCTCGAAGTAGTCGTGCATGAGGTTTTGCTGATAGATATCCGGATTGCTCATGTCGATGGAATCCAGCGGAACGCTGTACGGATCGGGTGCGACGCTCATGTGCTCTTACTCCTGCGAAATCCAGTTCATGCTCGGGACGAGGCACGAGTATAGGTTTGGCCAGGTTCCGCTTCTTGCTCCGGAGCGCACGCAAATAGGGTTCAGTGTGAACAACCCCGTTGTCGTATTTCACGCTGGGACAAATCGCGTTGCGCTGTGAGTCAAGCGATGACTGGCGCTAACGGGTACGCTGCCCCCGATCCGGCAGATGACGTGTCGCATCGTTACGGTCCGAGGCCTGCAGACAGAAATGAGTAAATAGCGCTATGGAAACCTACGCCAACCTGACGATCGAAAAATCCGGGCACATCGCACTCGTGACGCTGAACCGGCCGGAGCGCCGCAATGCGCTCGATCAGAGCATGCTCACGGAGCTGGAACATGCCGCGCTGAGTTTCCGCGATGACGTCGACACCCGGGTGGTCGTGTTCACCGGCGCGGGCAAACATTTCTGCGCCGGCGCGGATCTCGGGTATCTCGTGGACCTGCAGCAGAAACCGATGCTCGAACGACGTCGCGCGGTGCGCCTCGGCGAGCGAGTGTTTCAGGCGATCCTCGGCATCGAGCAGATAACGCTATGCGCGTGGAACGGTGCCGCGATTGGCGGCGGGGCATGTCTCGCCACCGCGGTCGATCTGCGTATTGGTTCCGCGGATTGCTTTGTCGAGTATCCGGAGATCAACATCGGCATGAACCTGATGTGGCAGTGTCTGCCGCGCACCGTACGTCTCGTGGGCGAAGCCCGTGCGATCCGGCTCGCTGTCGGGGGCGAGCGGGTCGTTGCACCGATGCTCGAGACCTGGGGACTGATCGAAGAAATCACCGCGCCGGAAAATCTCGTCGCGAGAAGCCTGGAAATGGCGGGCGTTTACGCGAGCAAACCGCCTGTCGCCGCGCAAATGATCAAGCGCAGCGTCAGCGCGACGGGGGCTCATCTCGATCGCGCAATTATGCACGCGGACTCCGATCAGCACGTGCTCGCAACCCTGACGAAAGATCACGAGCGCGCGCTGTCGGCGTATCGCGAGCAACGGCAGGCGACCTACACGGGCGAGTAGTCATCCGGCCCGACGTGGCGAGATCGCGGCGGGTGCACACGCGGATCCGGTTACGTGCCGGCGCGCAGCGGCTCGCGAACGCACGTTCGATATGCGCGTTCAACGTCCTCCGGTCAGGTTCGACACGCTGAAGATCCGGCGCACCTGCGACGGTTTCACATCGACGAACTCCGTCGGTCCCGTGGCCGCCGCGATATTCGCGGAGTTATCGAGTTTGTTAATGACGATCGATGCCCGCCAGCGCGGGGTCGACTGATCGAGCGGCGGGTTCTCGAGTCCATCGCTGTACTCGTACATCGTCGTCATCACCTTCGTCAGCGTCTCGTCGCGGTCGAATACGAGCGTCATCGCCACCGAATACGTTTGCTGATCGATGAATATCAAGCGGCGCCCGTAGGGATGGTCTTTCCAGCGCGGCACCGCCTCGACCACGTAACACGGGCGCAGTTGCCAGCGATCGAGCGGTATCGTACTCGTGGGGCCGTGAAACTCGGGCCGCGAATTGCGCGAACTGGCCACGTGCAACACGACTTTACGGCCGATGAAGCGCCAGTCGTTGTCCATAACGAGACCCGAGTAGCCTTCGAAATCATCCAGCGTCCAGTTCGTCCCGAGCCAGCTGTCCGAGCGCTCCTTCGACGACAGCCGCCGGACCCGGCGTTCCGTCGGCAGGTAGGAATTCACCTGGTCACCGAGGCTCTGGTCGAGCGGTCGTTCGATCACGAGTTTGAGTCCCGCGATATCGAACGGTGCCAGCATCTCGATGTATTCCTTGAACAGCAACTCGTCGCTGCCCGCGACGTCGAGACGATAATCCTCGTCCGCTTTCGACGCGATCCCGGACAGGTAGACGCGGTGGTAGTACATCGACAGTGAACGTTCGACATGACCGCCGCCGTGCATGCCGGCGAGCAACTCACCGGCCGCGCCGTCGGCCGTGGGCTGGATGTAGGCGATCGTCGATTCGTTGCGATAGCCGACGTTCTGCCAGCGACGGATGTGATTCCAGGCGACCATGTAACCGGCCACACCGGGGGCCGCCGCCAGGATCTGTTCCGGTGAGAACGGGCGTCCCGCAGTATAGCCTTCCAGCGTTCCGTTGCTGCCCACTGAAGCCGTCCCGGCGAACTGTTCCGTCGCTTCGACATACACGGGATGCGGCGAGTAGTTTGCGCTTGGCACGATGTCGAGTGCGAGGGCATCAAAGTCGAACTCGTCGACATAACCGACCGGCAGGTAGGCGGCGAGGTCTCCGATTCGGTCCCTGCCATAGGGTCCGGGGGCAAGACCATCCGCCGGTGCGTCGGCATAACGCGCGACCCAGGCGAGGACTTCATCGTACGAGACCGCCTGCGCACCGGACGTCGCGAGTGCGAGGAGGATCATCGTGGTGAACACGCCGATCTGGCGCCGTAAACGGGGAGATTTCATACAACGTATTCCGGAATTTGATTGCACAGCGATTACCGCGTGTGCCACGAACGAACCGTGTTCCCGCAGATGGCATGCAGGCGTTCGTGACCGACCGCGGCATCTTCACGCGCGGCCTGCGGGTTGCGCCGGCAACCCGCGGGTCGCGCGAATCGAAGGCGTTTATTCGACGATTGCCGCAAGCACGAGCGTTGCGAGCCGCGCGACCCGCTCGAAATGATAGCTGTCTTCCATCAGGCCGGATGACAGGAACGCGAGCGTCAGATCGCGTTCCGGATCGATCGTAAACCCGGTGGAGCCGGCGCCGAAGCCGCCGAACGTGCGCGGTGAATTCATGACGCTGAACAGTCCCGGCAGGTTGCCCTCGCCGCGCATGAAGAATCCGCAGCCCAGGTGTGCCGGGTACGCGAGCCAGTTGCGCGTGCCGCACCACATGTCGAACAGGATATTGCGCAGGTCGCCGGTGTGATTCCGGGTGCAGAAATCGAGCATGCCCGGTGACAGTATGCGCGTGCCATCGAGCTCACCGCCACGGCGCAGCATCTCGGCGAAGCGATGCACATCGGCGATCGTCGTGATACAGCCGCCGCCGGGGATCTCGCATCCCGGCATCGCGAGCACGGCGCCGAGGCCTTCGACGGCTTCCGGCGGCAGCAACGCGGGAATGTCCTCGTAGGACACTTTCACCGGGCACATGCGTGGCATCAAGTCATCGCGGGCGCCGAGGCTCGTGTTGTGCATGCCGAGCGGCTCGAACAGATCCTCGCGCAGCATGTCGGCATAACGGCGTCCGCGACCATCGGCGCGCAGACACAGCGCCGCGATGATCGAATGCCCGAGCAGGATGGAATAATTGACGCGTTCACCGGGTTGCGACTCGAGCGGGAGTCCGCACGCGAATGCCACGAGTTTGTCGATGTTCGACAGCACTTCCGGCGGCACCGGCGGGATTGCCGACATGATACCGCTCGTGTGCGTGAGAAGATGAAACAGGTTCACCTTCTCCTTGCCGAGGCCGGCGAATTCCGGGATCAGATCGGCCACCGGGGAATGCAGGTTCAGCAGCCCGCGTTCGACGAGCGACAGCGCGAGCACATTCGTAAACTGTTTCGCGACCGACATTGTCGCGAACACGGCGTCGCGGTCGAGCGCGCGGCCGGCGGCCTTGTCGGCGTAGCCTTCGCAAACATCGAGCACGACGCGGCCGTGGCGCGCGACGACCATCGACACACCGTGACAGCGCCCCGCGTCGATATCGGCGAGCACGCTTTCGCGCACCCGCGCGAGACGCGCCGTGTCGAACCCGAGTTCGCGCGCCGCGCCGTCGTGGACCGGTTGTACCGTTGCCGTGCTGTTCGTTGCCATAGTCGCCTCTCCTCATAGTCGTTAGTCGAATCCCCGCCGCCAACTATAACGGGAATTTTTGCGCGGGTAATCGTCCCCGGGCGGGTGACCCCGACGGTGGAACGGCGCTTCGACGCATCGAACGCGCGGTGCTGCGCTGCACATCCGGCACACCGACGATCGCGTGGCCGAACCGATCCGTTATCCGTCCCCAAACGTACGCACACAACGGGTTAAGATTACGCCTGCAAAATTCGCGACCCACATCCGCTCGCACGGCCGCCCGGCCCCGTTCGGAGCCGATAAACAAAGGAAAACACTATGGAAGATCTGTACCGGCAACTATTGCACGCAATTGGCGAAGACCCCGAACGGGAAGGTCTGAAAAAAACGCCAAAGCGGGCTGCCGATGCGTTCGAATTCCTCACCCAGGGGTCGACGCAAAATCTCGTCGAAGTGGTCAACGATGCGCTGTTCGAATCGGAGTCGAGCGAAATGGTCATCGTCAAGGACATCGAAATCTACAGCCTGTGCGAGCACCACCTGCTGCCGTTCTTTGGCCGCTGCCACATCGGCTACATCCCGGACGGGCAGGTGATCGGCGTGAGCAAGCTCGCGCGGATCAGCGACATGTTCGGCCGCCGGCTGCAAATCCAGGAACGCCTGACGCATGAAATTGCCACCGCCGTGGCGGAAACCGTGAAACCGCTCGGGGTCGGGGTCGTGATTGAAGCGAGCCACCTGTGCATGATGATGCGCGGGGTGCAGAAGCAGAATTCCTCGATGGTGTCCTCGGCGATGCTCGGCACGTTCCTGTCGTCCGATCGGACCCGGGCGGAGTTCCTGCAGCTGATCGGACAGTAACGGCGGCCGAAGCTTGTGGCCGTGGGCGAACCGACGACGCACTCCGTATCGTATGCCGGTGCGTCGCGCCCGCCGCTCCACGATTTGTGCCGCCGCCTGACGCCTCGACTAACGCGCCCGTAGCCGGCGCCGCGCCACCGAATCAGCCCGCGGGTTCGTCGTTACCGGAGGACAGCGCCATCTGCTGCATCAGCGATGGCGGCCCCGACGACAGGCGCGCCGCATCGTCGGGCACGAACGCGCCACCGATCCGCTGCAGCAGGATCTGCGCATTCATGGCGCGCCCTTCTCCGCCCGCGGCCTTCATCGCCGGAAAATTCTCCAGCAACACGTCCGCCGCACCGGCGTAAACGTGCGCCGGGTCGCCGGTCCACGCCGGCAACGCGGCGCGTTGTTCGTCGGTTAAATCTTTCAGGAAATGTCGCGCCTGCGGTGGCATGCGGATGACGTCGGACAGCCCCTCGAACTCGCGGTAACTCGCGATCAGCGACGCGAGGATCCGCTTGTCGTAGAACGGATGATCACCGAACAACAAGGTCCAGCACGACGTGCAGTAAAACCGGGTTGTATCCGCGGCGGCGAAATTCAGTAACGCGCCGAGCTTGTCCGCGCCTTGTTCGATGTGAAAATCGTTCGGCAGCCAGCAACAATCGGCGCAGTGATCGTGCGGATATTCCGGACCGCCGCGTTGCGTCGAATACCACAGCGCGGAGATACAATCGTGGCAGCAGCATTCGTGACGGAACAGTTCCTGCGTGACGGGGAACGTGATGCGCACGGCGGTGCATTTGCAGGTGATGGTGGCCATGAGGTTCTGCTCTCGAAGTTGGCGCGCTGATTATCCGCTGCGTCGATCCCTGTCGCACAATGCCGGTGGACGACCCGGCCGGACGTGCGCAAGCACCGGGTTAAACCGGGCCGGACCGGCGACGTCCGGCCGCTTCGATTTCACGGCGCGAAACTGCCGTAACAACCGTCGCCGGCGCAACGTTATCGCGCCGGAGTCGGGCCGGCCGGAGGCCGGACGCCGGATCAGGACGGATGCGGAGGTTTGCGGCATACGCGATCAGAGCTTCGCAATCACCTCGTTGCCGAACTCACGGATCATCTCGCGACCGTCCGTCCCGCACACGTTCAGCGCGATATTCGTCACCCCGGCGTCCTCGAGTTCGTGGATGCGATCGATGATCTCTCCCGGCGGACCGGTCAGGGTCGACAGCTTCACGAGTTCCGGGGTGATGTACTTGTCCTCGCCTTCGCGCAGGAACGCGAGATGTCCGAGATGCATTTCCTGGTAGCGCTTCGCGAGCGGCGTTTTCATCTTCATGATGTGTTCTTCGAAATAGCGCTTCGCGAGCGGCGCGACCTCCGGCGGCGCGAACGGCCCGATCTTCATATCTTTCGCGTCCCAGTTCGTGTGCAGCAACAGGATCGCGGAAGGACCAACCTGTTTCAGCACCCGCGGTGACGTCATCGATTCGCCCGGACGCAGGACGCAGCCGGACGTGAGATTCGTCGTATACACGGAATCCATCGCCCGGCCCGCGGCGGTGGCGGCGTCCTTGATCTGTTTGATGCTGGATCGGATGTAATCCGTTTTCAGACCGATCGTAACCCAGCCGTCGGCGAGTTCGCCGACCATCTTCAGCGCCTTCGGACCGTTCGACGCCATGTGGATCGGGATCGGATCGGCGACGTTGATATAACCGTCTTCCGGATGCAGGAATTTGATCGAGCGCTCGATGTCGCCTTCGCGGTAGTTCGCTTCGCCACCGGACAACAGATCCCGGATCACGGTGATGTGTTCACGCATCGTCTTCAACTTGATCGGCGGCATGCCCATCACGTTGCGCCCGGTAAACCCGGTGCCCACCCCGAGGATTACACGACCGGGCGCGAGTTCGTTAATCGTCGCGATCGAGTGCGCCGTTACCGGCGCGATGCGGTTGCCGAGGATCGCAACGAGCGGCCCGAGCTTCAGGGTGCGCGTGTGTTCAGCGGCGAGCGCCATGCTCGCGTAGACGTCGCTGTAACACATCTGCGAATCGTAGAACCACGCGTGGCTGAAACCGTAGTCTTCCGCCATCTTCGCGTCGTGGTAGGCGCGGATGTAGGACGGGAAAGTGATGCCGAAGTCCATTGGGTTACTCCTGTTGTTTTCGTTTGCCGGCTGCGACCAGGTGCGAACGCGGTAATGACTCATCGTAACAAACTCGTACCGGATTGTCCCCGGCAGCAGGTGCTGCGCAGGCGCGGGGCATTGTCGCGAGAACGGCTGTCAGGATATTAATGCGGCGAACGCGTTTGTTTTGCATGGTCCCGCGAATGCATCGTTTCTGATTGCGGGGCCGATTGCCGTTGCGCCCGGGGTCTATGCGTGTTTCTTTCCCGGGGCGAAAGCCATCGGGTCGGCGCCGGTTCATGAGTAGCCGCGTCCGACAGCCGGTGTCCAACAACGGGGAACTTCGAATGAACCCGAAGCACTGAGTTCGCGGCGAGCCTGGCGCCAACACAACGCTTCCGCAGGCAAACGGCGGCAAATTCGCGCTCCTGCCGTTCAGATAACGAGGCCGCCACGGCCGTTGACCCGCTCCGGGCCCTGTCGGTATGGTGGGCGGGCATCGTTTACCGCAATAAATGGCGAATCGGAATTTTCCTTTCCGGGAGGCTGCATGGCGGAGCAACTTACGACGGATTACCTCGTAATCGGCGGCGGCGCGATGGGAATGGCATTTGCCGACGTTCTCGTCACCGAAACCGATGCACACCTCACGATCGTCGATCGCCATCACCAACCGGGCGGCCACTGGAACGACGCGTACCCGTTCGTTCGATTGCATCAGCCGTCGCTCTTTTACGGCGTGAATTCGAGAGAACTCGGCAGCGGCGCAATCGACTACAACGGCTGGAACAAGGGCCTCTACGAACTCGCCAGCGGTCACGAGGTGTGCTGCTACTTCGACCAGGTGATGCAACAGCAATTCCTGCCGTCGGGCCGGGTTCAGTATTACCCGATGAGTGAGTACGTCGGCGACGGACGTATACGGTCACTCGTTTCGGGAAAAGAATTTTCGGTCGACGCGAAAAAGACGGTGGATGCGACTTACATGAACGTCACCGTGCCATCCACCCGCGAGCCGGGTTATCGAGTGGCCGACGGGGTAGATTGTTTGCCCCCGAATGAACTGCCGCGTGTCGCCGGAAAATTCGAGCGCTACGTTGTGGTGGGCGCGGGCAAAACGGCGATGGATAGCTGTCTCTTCCTGCTGCAAAACACCGTTGATCCCGCCCGCATTACCTGGGTTATGCCCCGGGATTCGTGGTTGCTCGATCGCGCGGCATTGCAGCCCGGGGAATTTTTTCACGACTCGCTCGGCGAATTCGCCGCGCGCCAGGCCGAAGCCATTGCCGCCGCGGACTCGATCAACGATGTGCTGGAGCGCGTTGAACGCAGCGGCTTTTTAATTCGCTTCGCGGACGAAATATGGCCAACGATGTACCGCTGTGCCACGGTGACTCGCGCGGAGTTCAAACAACTCAAACGTATCAACAACGTCGTCAGGATGGGCAGGGTGGCGTCCATCAATGAAACCGGGATAGTTCTGGATCACGGCACGATCGCGACCACGCCGACAACGCTGCACATTGATTGCACCGCCGATGGCGCCGAACGCCGCCCCCCGTCACCGGTGTTCGCTGGCAACAGGATCACGCTGCAATCCGTGCGTACCTGCCAGCAGGTCTTCAGCGCAGCACTGATCGGCCATGTCGAATCCAAGGATTGTGATGAGCAGACTAAAAACGAGATCTGCACGCCGGTACCGCACCCGGATACCTACGTCGATTTTCTCCGCACGAGTCTCACGAACTACCGCAACGGCGTGCGCTGGGCGCAGGATCCGGAGCTTTCTGGCTGGATACAAGACGCCCGCCTGAACGCACTTAACCCGCGCGGCGCTGGAGACGGCGAACGATACGACTACCTCGCCAGACTGCACGCGGCGCTGCCGCAGGCGATTGAAAATCTGGAGCGACTTCTGTCCGCCAGCGACAATGCGGAGTCGATCGAACGGTAATGAAGAAGCTGTGGCCGCCACCCGGCCCGGAGATCGCTTGCGTTAATCCCTGGCTCGAATGCCTGGGTCGAGCCACGAACGTCGACAGGCATTCCAGAAGGCATAGCCGCACAAGTTGATCCATCGCCGCGCAGGTTTTCAGCCCACGATAGCAACGCCTGAATCCCTGGCCCGGCCGCGCCCGCGCGTATGATTTTCCGGTATCAGCCGATCGATGACGGGGTCAACCCGGCCGCCGCAAGATCCATATCCATCCTTTCGCCGTGCCATGCCGGTACGAGCGTTTCCGCGGAAACGGCTGGTACGAGGCTCCTTACCAGGATCGCATGGTTGTTTGATCTTTGAGCCATAGTTTCTGCCGCGATCATAAGCAATGAAATCCGGCTCAAGCTGGATACCTGACGCCGGAACCGCGCAACGGCGATTGCTCCTGACGGCGCCATTTCCGCAAGCGCCAATTGCTGGTTGCCGACGGCTAGCTTGCGTCTCGCAGCAGCCGGGCGGGTTTCTACGGATTCATCGGCGAGGTATGCAAGAACAGCTCGCCCGCTCCTTCGCGAGAAAAGATTTCGTGTGCGTCGTCCCCGGATTTTTGCGCACCTTCGCGACCACGGAACGAATCAGCGACGGTATCGACACGTGGCGATATCAGTACGCGGGTTGCACTACATCAGCGCAGTTCTATCGATGGTGGCAGGCGCGTCCTGGTCCGTGCAGTTGATGCCGGCGGACAAACCGAATCGACCGGTTCGGGCTCGCTCCGATTGCGATCTCGCAATCGATGCAACAGTGATTCGATAGCTGCCAGCAATACCGCGACGACGACAACGATGCCCAACACGAGCACGAAGTAGTTGCGCAACGTGAGCGTAAGTACGGCGAGCGGGTTTTCCATAGGCCGATTGTTCGACAGCGAAGTAGTCACGGCGAGGGAAGCTGGCATCGGGATTACAGGAAAAGCTCCCGCATTCGCCACGCATTGGCGCTCCGAACGAATGCATAACCGGGATGCTGCCATCGTGCGGGAAATATTCACGGTTGTGCGAGGACATAATCCGCCGTTATCGATGAAGTACTCGCTCACACCCTTCCCAAGCGCCGCTCTATAGTTTGCGCGTTCGCTAACTTCCTCTGCGGACACACACAGCTATCACTGTTATAACCCCCACTTACCCCTCCGGCGGCCGGGATGGCCACGGAGGGCGTTTTTCGGGCGATGGGGTTCCCCGGCAGTCAGCGGCTATGAGCGAACTCGCACCGATGGCACGCCGGATTCGCCAGCTTCCGCATGCATGCCTTGACTTCGCTGCCTGCCCTGATTCGGTCATCACGTTATAGGACCTTGCGCGGTTCCGCATTCTCGTCATTGTCAACGAATCATTGCGGTATTCACGGACGTAGGTGCCCCCCTGTTTCCCGAAGTTCACAAGCGCGTCCCCGCCGACAAATGCCGAAACTCGCAACCAGCGATGATCAACTAACGTTGATCCCATTGACTCATCAGCGTATTAATCATGGCGTTGGAAATACGAATTGATGACGCCGACCACGTGCCGGGCGATGTTCCCGCTTGCGGTCGATACATCGCGGCGCAACGGGCGACGCGCGGGCGTCGCGAATCCCCGGGGCTGCCACCGGGTAAAGCCCGCAACCGACCGCAACGGTTCGGCTGCATCGTGCGAGACTGAGGAGAAACAGATGACACATGAAACAAAGGACTGCGAAGTCTTGATCATCGGCGCCGGGTTCTCCGGCCTGTACCTGCTGATGAAGCTGCGTGACCTCGGTTTCCAGGTTCACCTCGTCGAGGCCGCGCCGGGTATTGGCGGCGTGTGGCACTGGAATTGTTATCCCGGCGCGCGCGTGGATACGCATTGTGATATCTACCAATTTTCCGATCCCGAGCTCTGGCAAGACTGGGAATGGTCCGAGCGCTTTCCGGGCTGGGCGGAAATGCGCGCGTACTTCGAACACGTGGATCGAAAGCGTTCACTCAGCAAAGACATCTCCTACAGTACCCGGATTACGGCGGCGACGTTCGATAAAGCACAGCATCGCTGGACCGTAAACGCCGACACCGGGGTCGAATTCCGCGCGCAATATGTCGTGCCGTGTCTCGGCTTCGCGGCGAAACCGTACACGCCGCAGATCCCGGGCCAGTCGACATTCGCCGGCGAGGCCCATCACACCGCATGGTGGCCACAGGAAGACCTCGATTTTACGGGCAAGAAAGTCGGCATTATCGGAACCGGGGCAAGCGGGATCCAGGTCGCGCAGGAAGCCGCGAGGCAGGCGGAGCGATGTGTCGTGTTCCAGCGCACACCGAACATGTATCTGCCAATGGGACAATGTCGATTCAATTCGGACGACAACGATCAGCGCAAACGCGAATGGCCGCATCGCTTCGAACGCCGCAAGGATACTTTCGGTGGATTCGACTTCGGCTTCATCGACGAATCCGGTCTGGACGTATCCGAGCGCAAACGCGAAGAGACCTACGAGCGCTTGTGGGAAGCCGGCGGGTTTAATTACTGGCTGGGCACGTATGGCGACGTCTTCACAAACCTGCAAACGAACGCCACCGCGGTCGACTTCTGGCGGCGCAAGGTTCGTTCCCGGATTCGCGATCCGAAAGTCGCGGAAATTCTCGCACCCGAAACAGCGCCGCATCCGTTCGGGGTGAAGCGTCCGTCACTGGAGCAATGGTTTTTCGATCTGTTCAACTACGACAACGTCGATCTCGTTTGTCTCAAGCGCAACCCGATTACCGAAATCACGGCGAACGGTGTGCGCACGAAAGACGAATTCTACGATCTCGATATCATCGCCTATGCCACCGGTTTCGACGCCGTCACCGGCGGCATCACGAGCATCGACATCAAGGATGCCGCAGGGCAGACGATTCGCGAAAAATGGTCGCGCGGGGTACGCACCCAACTCGGGATCGCCACGGCCGGTTATCCGAGCCTCCTGTTCAGTTACGGCCCGCAATCACCAACCGGATTCTGCAACGGCCCGTCGAGCGCCGAATACCAGGGTGATTGTTTGGTCGAACTCCTGACGTATCTGCGCGACAAGAACATTTGCGAGATCGAAGCAGACCCGGCCGCGGAGGAAGCGTGGCGAACGGAAGTGCTCGAACTCGCCGACGCCACATTGTTTCCCATGGCCGACTCCTGGTACATGGGCGCGAACGTGCCCGGCAAACCGCGCGAGATGCTGATGTACCCGGGCGGCTTACCGAAGTACCTCGAGGCCTTCGAACGGTCGCGGGATTCGGGGTATGCGGGGTTTACTCTCAAGTGAGGGGGGAAAAGGGGACATCCCCTGAGGGATCCCCACAAAATGGGTTAACCGGTCTCGATTTGCATGCGGGCTCGCTGTCGCAGCGAAGACAGCGCATCGCACAACTGTGCCCGACACATAGTCAGTCGTTTTTCTATGAGCCGCGCGCCAACAAATACGACTGACAGGACGGGCCTGCGCTTTTCCGTATTGGCTTGCAGTCCCTTGCTCAATCCTGAGTGAAATCCGATGAGGCCGACGAGCCATTGCGCCAGTGTTGCGAGTGCGCACAGCAACAGCAGGTTCGCGATACGCTGCGGGTTGCGCCCCATGTTTTCCCGGAGCGCGAATCCGTAACGGGGTGACTTCATGTCACGGAAGCTTTCTTCGATCTGCATGCGTCGACGATACAGGGCCACAACACGGTGAGCGCTATGCAGTGCTTGCGGCAGATTACTCGCCAACAACCAGGGTTCGCGCGCCGCCGCCGATGGTTTCTCTGTATGCCGCGCTCGCGCGGGTTTCCCGAAAGCGGTGTAACAGACACGACCCCGTTTCTTGCCCTTGTAGAGCGTTAACGAAGTCAGCAGCGGACGACTTCTCGTGATCCAGTACGAGCCCAGACACTTCGGTCGCGCCGTGGCGCGCTGATACAACTGTTTGTTCGATGACCAATCGGTCTCGTCCGCTGCGCGAACCAGGTGACGATGACGAATACGACCGACGTAATACCAGCCCATTGAGGCAACGTTGTTCAGCCAGGGCGTTCGAAAGCCCGCGTCGCTCACTAATATCGGACAACAACCCGGTGGCAGCACGGCTTTCAAACGACGCAGGAAACGCTTTTCGGCTTTAACGCTCGCGTAATGACTGTCGACCTCCTCGTACAACGGGACGGCCCGACCACCCACCGCTAACGCAGCCCGAAGGACAAAGAATTCCTGGCGTTGGTCCAGGTTCGACCAATCCACCAGGATCACCGGATGCGTCAAACCTGACACCAGCAACCGTGTCAGCCATTGGTACCACTGCTGCCGCTCACCACAAAGCTTGTGGTTACCCAGGAGTCGGTCCACCCGTTTGATTGAATGCTTTTCCGAGGTGGTGCTGTCCATACTGCGGCCAATGTGCGTTAGCCAACAGCGCCGGCCCCGGAGCAGTCCGCCGACCGCGCCCCACACCGACCGTCGACGCGAAATATGAACTTCCCCTAGCGACTCAGCACTAAGTTCGTGTAACAATTTCAACACCTGCATGGCTCACCTCGTTGCTTGCTTTTGTGTCGCAACAACTGTGATCAACGCGAGTCGTGCAGGTTCCCTAACCGCTTCATCAATTATCTTTCTGTTTCTTAAAGAACTTTACCGGGGATTCCTCAGGGACATCCCACATTTTTTCGTATCGTGCATGGCCGCACTCAGGGGCGGGCCGGACACGAAGGTTACGGCCAGGGACCCCGCCGGAGGAGGCTTGCGAAACCAGCCGGACCGCGCGCACATTGATCATGATCGCTCGTGCTTTCCGCCGCCTTTGATGACCGTAGCGGAATCTTTTGCCGATGCGGGGCGGAAAAGCCGGTTGTCCGTTTCGTATCAAATCAGACGGTCAAGGAGCCGCGCTCCGGGACGCGCGGCGGGGTGACGCTCGATCCGTCCTGCAACGGATCCGTGATTCGTTATGCCGACGGACTGATGCTGTCGAATTTCGCGCGGCCTCAACGGATCGATTCGGATGACGAGTGCTGTGCGATAATGCAGGAACCGTCCTGTAAGCCTATGGGTCTTTCATATTGATCGCTGCATTGCGACGAAACACGAGCGGGGAGACGGCCAGCTAAAATGTCCAGATTCATGTTTGCGGCGCATGCCGGGTCCATCGCGAGGACCGTCGTATCGCTCGGCTTGTGTGCATTGGCCTCGGGCCTTTTGTGCGCAGCGGCACAGGCGGATATTTATAAATGGATTGACGAGGACGGGGTGACGTACTTCTCGGAACGAAAGCCGAGGGTTCAAACCCCGGTAGAAACGATAGCGCGCGACCCGGCCGCCGAACCCGAACCGATTACCGCGGATACCCCGGACGCGGCAACCCCGCCCGCGCCACCGCCGGCGCCGAAGGTGTGTGACGGCGAGACGGGTGCCACGGTGGTCGGCACACTCGTCATGCTGCTGAACCGCGCGTATCTCGCCTCGGTACCCGGGTACGTGGCAGACAATGCTCCGGTGATCGAGACGGATGAGTATTTCGTTTGCCTCGAGGCGATATTGCAGACCGCGCCACGGCACGAACAGGTCACCGGCGGAGAAACCGGTACGCCTTCGCCCGACGCACCGCTCGCCGTTTTGCTCGAGGTTTCCGCGAATCTCGCGGACGCGATTCGAGGACTGAACGCCGGCTCCACCGACGGTTGGCAGACCATCGCGAACCATCTGCAGACGCGCCGTCCGAGGCTCGAAGCCGATGTCAGTACATTGACGCAATTGATTCGCAGCGTAATCGCCGACGTGCAGGCAAATCCGGGGGCAGCCGGGGTGCCGGCGGGTACGCTGTAACACCGATCAGCACCCCGGTGAACGACACGGCCGCCCGGGATACGCGAGTTGAGGGCGACGTGACAGCAACACGACAAATCTATCTGAACCACGCCGGAACGAGTTGGCCAAAACCGCGCGTCGTCGTCGATGCCGTGCGCGACGCGATGGTCCGGCCGCCGGACCAGTGGGGCGAACACTTCGAGCAGGCCCGGCACGCAATCGCGAAATTTTTCGGCCTCCGCGATCCCGGGCAACTGTTACTGACCCCTGGATGTACGTCGTCACTCGCGGTCGCCATCGGGGATATCGATCTCGGCGGCCGTCATCGCGTATTGACCAGTGCCTGGGAACATCACGCGATGCACCGGCCGCTGCTGAAATTTCGCGGATCCGGGATCACGCTGGAACACATTCCGCCGGGGAATGCGAGTCCGCTCGATCTCGACTGGCTTGCAGACGAACTGTCCGCGGGCGATATCGGACTCGTCGCGATCACCGCCTCAGCGAACGTCACGGGTGATTTATTGCCGTTCGAAGCTGTGATCGAACTCGCCCATCGACACGATGCGCAAGTCTTGCTGGATGCGGCTCAGGTGGTCGGCTGGCTCGACCTCGACTTCGTCGCACTCGGGGCTGACGTCATCGCGTTTGGCGGTCATAAGGGTTTGCAGGGTCCGTGGGGTATCGGTGGACTTTACGTCGCCGACGACGCGCGCTTGAATTGCAGCAGCGCAAGCTGCGAACTGCCACCAGCAGAGCGGCAACCGCGACCCGGATACTGTGACGTCGGCTCCGTCGACCAGGTCGCGCTGGCAGGGTTGCATGCCGCGATAGGATGGCTCGAACAAATCGATCGGTCGACCCGCATTGAATCGGCCCGCAAACAGATTGGCAAGCTCGAAGCTGTGCTGAACGATGCCGGTGCACGTTGCTTCGCTATCCACGCGTCATCACAGCGCATGCCGACGCTCGCGTTCTCCATCGGCGAGCAACCGAGTGCCGCGATCGCCGCCACACTCAAGGCGCTCGGCATAACCGTAGGCAGCGGCCTGCAGTGTTCGCCGCTCGGGCATGCAACACTCGGCACCGGCAACGGGGGACTGGCGCGAATTTCCGTCGGGATCGGTCAGAACGCAGGCGAAATCGAAGCGGCTATCGAGGCGATTCGCGACTGTATCGGAACCTGACCGCGCGATCCGGAACCGAAAAATCCGGGCGCTTTGCGGGACTCATTGCGGCTCGGAGCCCGCCGGAGATCCGCGGAGTGGATCGGCATTAATTCGGTGCCGTGGGTGGGTTTTGTCCTTCCTGACGCACAGGTAACGACATATTCCGAGGACCCATTAACAGCCTTAACCCGGCAGCAGATTCCGTTCTGATTCGTCTATAGCAGACTCGAACGCACCACGATCGGTCCGTTTGGATCGGGATCGCGGGATATCGATTCAAGACACTGCTGGCATTTCACCGCGGTGAACCAGCCACCCTCGGAGAGCACCGAATAGGTAGCGAGCGCCGCGCCGCCGCAAGCAGGGCAAGTCCCGGGCACCGGCTCGCGCTCGAGTTCTACGCGATCGGCAACCCTCGCCGGGGGTTGCAGCGCAGAATCCCGTGGCGGTCGCGGGTCGCTTCGCAGCCGGGCCGTTTCGGCCTCGTCGATTGTCACACCCTCGGGGTCTTCCTCCGGATCCCCGGAGATACACACACCGTAGTCGCGGCGGGCACCGGCCACGCTGACGTAGCCGTCGCGTACATCGCGCAAAACCGCCTCGACGTCGCGTTCGAAGGGATCGCCCCAGCCGCCGCCACCGTTCGTGATCCAGCGCAATACCGCGCCGCGTTCCATGCGCCATACCGCCTCGCGGCCGAAGAACGCAAACTCGCCGTGTTGATCGAGCCGAGAGGTCTCGGGGTCGATACGGCCGGCAACAGGGATCGCGTGTCGGGTGTCGCTGGCCGCGGGGGCCTGCAGTGTTTCGGGTGAGCTATCCGTCGCTGCGTTCGCGATCCACCAGGCGCCGCCGCTACGACCATCAACGCCACCGCAAACGCCGCTGCCACTCGGCGTCCGAAAGTGGAGCGGTACGAGATGATGATTACCGGCGCTCAAAAAAATCGATTGCTTGATAAGTCCCGCACCGCCACGGTGACGTCCCGGACCCGCGGTGTCCGGCAGGTATTCGCGATCAAGGATCAAAGCCGGTACACGAGGTTCGATCTCCTCCGCCGACGGCATGATCATATTGAGCATGGCGAGACCACAGTGATTGTTGCCGTCGCCCGCATCCGTCGCGCCCCAGGCGCCGTACTGGGCTTCGAGCTCCGCGGCACTGAACCACGGGGTACCGTCGGCATTGCGTCCCTCGCCCGTATGCAGATTCGTCGACCCGTAAGCGCCGCCGATCGCGCGTGGTCCGAGCGGAACGGCAAGCGCACGCAGCATCGCGTTGACGAGCGCCGATTGCACTTCGAAGTAGAACATGACGGCCGCGTCCGGTTCGGCGCTGGTAATACTCCCGGGCGGGATAACGACGTCGATGTCGCGGTAAAGACCCGAAGTAAACGGCGTGTACGGATCAAGCACGAGCTTCACCGCAAGTGCGACGGCAGTCTGCGCGTCGAGCGCGGTTGCATTGAGCGCCGTGCAAGCCTGCCGCGAACTGCCGCTCAGATCGACTTCGAGTTGTGAGCCGCATTTCGTCACCGTAGCGTGCAGACGGTACGCGGTTTCGGCATCGATGCCGTCGCTGTCGACCCAGTCCTCGCCGGCCCAGCGGCCGTCGGGCAAGCTTGTAATACCCGCGCGCATATTCGCCGCCGCCAGATCCAGGTTGTATCGCATGGCGCCGGCCCAGGCCGTGATGCCATAGCGGTCGATACTCTCGTTAAGCAGACGCTCGCCGAGAGCGCAGCAGGCGCGAATAGTGAAGAAATCCGGCAGCAGTGTGTCGCCGAAACGGGTATTGTCGACGATCGTGCGCATCGTTTCCTTCACGGGTTCGTCGCCGCGGAACATGAGCTGGGGGCTCATGACGAGGCCGTTCTCGTACACGTTCGCTTTCAGCAGTGAGAAACCGCCGGCTACGGTGCCGCCCATATCGAGCTGATGCGCACGGATCACGATAAAACTCACAACGACGTCTTCGTGGAACACGGGACGGATGAAACACATGTCGTTGACGTGGTTACCTACCCGGAACGGATCGTTGCAGATCAGGACGTCACCGGGCGCCAGCCGCTCGAGTCCGTATTCACGCACCGTATTGCGTACGCCCGTCGACAGCGAACCGAGAAAGATCACATTGCCCTTGTTGACGGCTGTCAGGGGATAGCCGTCGTCCGGCGCACCAATCACTGCACCGACAAAATCCTGAGAGAACGTGATGATGGGTGAAAACGCGCGGTGCAGCAGCGCGGTGCATATATGCTCGGCGACGTATCGCGCCCGATTCGCGAGGACCTCGCAGGTGAACCGGCCGGCGCCGTAACGCGCGGTGAAATCAGCCTCGGACAGCGATCGCAGATCAAGTTCTTCAGCGGGGCGACTGTTCATGTCAGGCCTCGATGGTAATAACGAGCTCGCCGAACCCACCGACGACGAGCTTGTGTCGAGGTGGCAGGAACGTTGTCGACAACGGCTCTCGCACGATGGCCGGACCTACGATGAGATCTCCGGCCCTCAGCGTGCCGCGTTCGAACTCACCGGCGTTTAAGGGTGCGCCGTCGAGATGCTCGAGCGTCGCGTGACGGAAAGGCTTCGGGCCGCCGTCTTTCCGTGCCGGGATCTTTGCGTAATCGGCACGGTCGATACTCACGCTCGCCCGTACCCGAAACGTGACACCCTGGACGGGGGTAGCGGCAAAACGGTTACCGGAACGCCGCTCGTAAGTGTCATGAAATCGATCGACCATGACGGCAACCGCATGCTCGTCGATGGTACCGTCCGGTGCATCAATGAACGGCGTCTCATACGCCTGCCCGACCATTCGTGCATCGAAACTTCGCTGCAGCACCGCATCCCTGTCGTCCCCAAGTTGCGAGCGCACAGCCGATTCGAGTTCGCTATACAGCGCGTCGATGTCGGCTGCGGCGGCGGGTACGAGCGGCAGATAGCGACTGCGGCTTTCCATGAATACGCGGTCGGCGCTGAGCAGTCCGAGTGCGGAAAACAGTCCCGGGTGCGGCGGCACGATGACGCAGCGGGCCTGGACCAGCGGCAGCAGTGCGGGCAACAGCATCGGACCGGCGGCGCCGTAAGCCATCAGCGCGTAGTCACGCGGATCCACGCCGTTACGGATGACGATATCGAGGATCCCTTCGGCAATGTTCGCGAGCCCTGTGTCAAAGGCACTGCGGATCCGGGTTGTGACGTCGAGCGGCGTATCGAGCGCCATGAATGCGGCCTCGGCACGCGCCCGGCTGAGCTGCCGCCGTCCGCCCATGAAACGGGTTTCATCGAGTATGCCGATCATGAGACACGCGTCGGTAATCGTCGGCGCGGTGCCGCCGATGTCGTAGCATGCCGGTCCGGGTTCGGCGCCGGCGCTTTGCGGCCCGACCCGAATCTCGCCGGCGGTGCCGATCGATACGATACTGCCGCCGCCCGCGCCGACGCTCGTGATCTCGTTCGATAACGTCGTCACCGGCAGGTCGTGTTCGAGCTCGACAAACGTCTTGACCACGGGCTGGCCGTCGACCACGACGCTGACATCGGTCGAGGTGCCGCCAACATCGGCGCAGATCAATCGTTGATCGCCAATGAACGTGCCGAAATGTGCCGAGGCGCACGTGCCGGCGGCAGGACCGGAAAAAATGATCCGTGACGGGCGCGCCATCGCCGTCGCGACCGGCGCGAGCATCGCGGCACAGTCCGCGTAGTGCCAGCGGCCCCTGAAATTGAGTTCCGCGAGTCCGCGTTCGAGTTGCGCCGTGTAGTCACCGTAGATGATGCGCATCATGACGTCGATCACGGTCGTCACCGTGCGCGGAAACTCGCCGGCCAACGGCGAGACCTCGCTCGAGACGGCGCACGGGATCTCGCCCAGTTCTTCACGCACGAGCGTGCGTAAGCGTTGCTCATGAGCCGGTGCAACGTAAGCATGCATCAGGGCAATCGCAACCCCCTCCACCGCGCAGCGTCCGAGCACCCGGATCTGTTTCCGTGCCTGGGTCTCATCGAGGGGCAAGAACACCGCGCCGTCCGGCATGCTGCGTTCGCGCACACCGCGCCGCAGATATCGTGGCACGAGCGGGCGGGCAACATCACTGAACGAGCGCCGCCAGCGCGGATCCGAAACGGCTTCTGCCGGACGCCAGTTGCGCCCGATGTCGAGAATGTCGCGATGCCCGGCAGTGCACAACAGCGCGACCTTGGGCAGCTGACGCGTGAGTACGGCGTTCAGTCCGGCGGTGCTGGCGTGGTTGAACACGCTCGCATCGGCGACGCCGATTTCGGCAAGTCCCGTGAGAACGCCGCGAGCACTATCGGCAAGATCAGTGGGCACTTTGATCGTTTCGATACGGCCGTCGCGCACAGCGACGACATCGGTGAACGTGCCGCCAACGTCAACGGCTATCTGGCAGGTCCCGGTCACGGATTCAGATTCGCGGATCCAGTTGGACCTTGCACGCGGTCTTATCGGTCTTCAGTGCTTCGAAAGTT
>CAXBJY010000084.1:0-24205 GCA_963976285.1 uncultured Gammaproteobacteria bacterium | reverse complement strand
CGTGGCGCAGCGCGTTCGTCAGTCCTTCCTGCACGATACGGTAGATCGCGCCGGCGAGCACCGGCGGCAGATCGTCGAGGCGTCCGTCCAGCGTGAAATCAATGCGCGCGGTCTTGCCGCTCGCCGTGGTCCGGCTGCCGGCCAGTGCGCGCAGGCTTTCCGGCAATTCCGCTGCGCCGGCGCTCCAGGGGCGCAGGCGGCCGAGCAGGTCGCGGACGATCTCCATGAGTCTGCCGGCACTGGTTTCGATGCGTTGCACGTCGCCGAGCATCGTTGGATCGTCGAGCGCGGTACGCAAGGCCACCGCGTTCGCACTCAACGCGCTCAGGTGCTGGCCGAATTCATCGTGCAGTTCGCGGGCGAGCGTGTGACGTTCGTCTTCCTGCACCGTGAGGAGGCGTCGTGACAGCGCCGCACGCGCCGCGTCGCTCGCGGCGAGGCTGGCAGCGAGATTGTTGCAGGCGCTCGCTATGCGATCGAACTCCGTAAACGCAAACGGACCGAGGCGTGTATCCCGGTGGCCGCGCTCGATCGCGCTCAGACCCGCCATGATTGCCTGGGTTGGCTGAATCGCCCGCCGTACGGACCACCAGACGTTCAGGCACAATACGGCGATCAGCAAGCCGGCGGGAATCGCGAGCGCTTCCACCTGCTTCCACGCCGCGGCGGTTTCGACTTCCGCGTCGGGGATGACGTCGAGTGTCGCCGAACGATTGCGGCCGTCGATAACGCGCGTTACGGAGGCCGCGGGCGTAAACGCAAACTCGTAGAAGCGCGTGAACCAGTGCGGCACCGCGCTGCGGTGTTCGGCGCGACCGCTGCATGAACTGCGCAGCACGGAGCCGTCCTGTGAGATGAGGCGGATACACGCGCCGTCGGAACGTTTGATCTGGCTGACGGGGTACCAGTACGGGAAGCCCGGTTCAAGGCCCGCGATCCGGGTGAACCCGATCATCTGCAATTCGAGGATGCGCTCGGCGGCTGTCGCCGTGCGTTCGAGTTCGGCCCGGGCGGAGCCGTGTCCGGAGACGACGACCCAGGCGAGTATGCCGATGAGCGCAGCGCTGCCGCTGATCACGATCCGGGTAAGCAGGTGAGTTGTCAGGCGCACGGTGCGGGCTCCGGGATTGCTTGCAGGCCATTCTAGTGCGCATTCGAAGCCACGGGCGAATCACCCGTTTGAAACAGGCAAATTGCCCGAAATTTCGCGTGGGATTTGCATCGCCCCGGCTTCTTCTGAAGCGCTAGTCTTGCGGCGGTAACAGCCAAAGCAATCAATCTTCGAGGAGCGATTAACACATGACAACGATGGTGAACGCACAACAAACCGGTTTTGACGACCGCAACATCAACTGGCGCAGGCTCGGTGATTTTGACCATTTCACCTATACGATTTTTGCGATCGACGAAGCACGTGAAATTGCCGATTTCAGCCTGAAGTTCGAATCTTCGGAAAGGATTTTCCTGCACCGTCACCGCGCGCATACGAACACGTTCGTTGTTGCCGGCGAACACCGTTTGTATGAACCGGACGGTTCGCTGAAGGAAACGCGGCCGATCGGATCGTTCACGGCGAGTCCGGCATCACCGGACCCGCACTCGGAAGGTGGTGGTGAAGACGGAGCAGTGGTGATTTACAACACGCGTGGCAGCAGCGACGGCGTTGTATTCGATGTGCTCGACGAGCAGCAGAACACGGTTGGCACGTTAACGTTCAGTGACCTCACGAATCTGTTCGCGGCACAGGGCAACCAGCCGGGACGCTGACCCCCGGGTGCACCTCGCGCCGTGCAGGCATCGGCGCCGCGCGTACGTCCGCGCGGCCTCGCCCGCTGCCGGACCGATCCCGGCAGCCGGCGCGCGGGCAACTGCCGACTCAGAAATTGAATGACATCCATGTCTGCACGACCGTAAAGTCGTCGTCGCCGTACACCTCACGTGCGGCAGCGTTCGGCGTCGACCACGCAACACCGGCATACAGATAGATTTCCTGCCCGCGGAAATACTCGATGCCAGCGTTGATCTCGTCCGCCCAGTCCCGGCTCGCCAGCGGCGTGCCGTAATAATTGCGTTCTTCGAGATCGTGCTGAAAGTAGTAAACCGTGAGCGCGATTGATGCCTGGGGAAACGTGCGGAACTTGACGAATTGCGTGACCTGGTTGCTGTTGAACAGGTGATATTCGCCGGCGATCTCGCCCTGGTAGAACGTGTCCCATTCGCGTGCGTAGAAGCCGTAAAACAAGGGCCGGTACGTTTCATTGTCGCCGGTGGTAAGGTCGTTGCCGGAGAAACGCGAATACCGATACGTCAGTATCGTGGTCCAGGGTACGGCGGGCAACGTGTAGGCGGTTTCGACATACCATCCGAGGCCATTGTTATCGGCACCACCACCATCGTCATCCGTGCCGAGTTGCCACACGACTTCCGCGAACAGTTTCAGCGCCGGTAATCCCGGCACCGGAACGTCCAGTGCGCGCAGGTTCCACGCTTCGACCCCGTCGTAGGCGAGCGCGTCGCCATCGTAGATATTTATGTACATCGCACCGAAACGCCCGCGGCCGGCGACGCTTTGCTCGACGTTGAAACCGTAGAGACGCGCATCACCGAAACCGCCGTCGCTGCGCAACCAGAACGCGTCGGCGTGCGTCGAGCCGTGATCGACGCTCGCAATCGCCGCGTTCTTCCAGGCGTTGAACGGGGCCACCCAGAACTGCCCCTGTTCCGCGCCGATATCGAAGTTGCCGTCGCCGATCACGAGTCCGTCCGCGACGACGAATTCCCGCGGGCCGATGGAAAGACTGAAATGGTCGTTGCGCCAGCCGACATGGGCCTCGTCGACGTCGATGCGGGAATCGCCGCTGCGGCCAAATTGCCCGGACATTTCACCGTCGAGCAGGGTCGTCGCGCCGACCGCGGAAATCGCGCCAAAAAACGTCCCTTCGCCGGCCGGATGTTCGAAGCCGAGACGCGGCTCGAGAGAGAGCGATGCACTCGAGCGCCGGGTTTCGCCGATATCGTCGAGCGCGCCGAGGCCAAAATTGATGCCGTCACCGTACTGCAGTCCGACGCGCGCCTCGATGCCCGGTTCCAGGGTCCAGCCTGCAGCCGTGACCGGGTCGTAGGCCGTAACCTCGGCGGTCGTGGCTGCGGCGAGCAGTGCGAGTTGCTTGAAACGCGAGGGGAATCGATCGAAGGAACGCACGGTTGTCATTTTTCTTCCTCGTTTTGTTCGCATCGCAGTCACAAGCGGGGAGGGGGCGACCCGCGCTTGTCGTGCCTGCCGCCGCGGCGACCGGGGTGCTAAAGTGTCGCGGGCGCCGCGCGCCGGCGAACAGGCAGCGTGGCGATAATACTATGTAAGGGGAGCAGCCGATGGCATTTGAAAATTACAGCGACTATGACGGACTGGGTCTGGCCGAACTCGTGCGCCGGCGCGAAGTTTCGTCGCGCGAACTCGTGGACTGCGCGATCGACGCGATCGAACGACTCAACCCGGATCTGAACTGTGTCGTGCAGCAATTGCGCGACCACGCGCTCGGCGAAATCAGGCGCGGGCTGCCCGCGGGACCGTTTCAGGGCGTGCCGTTTCTCGTCAAGGAATTCGGCATGCACTTCAAGGGTATGAAAACGAGTGCCGGCTCGAAACTCGCCGCTGGCATCGAGTTCGACAGCGATACGGAACTGATGAAGCGGTGCAAGAAAGCGGGGCTCGTGACGGTGGGTACGACGACGACCCCGGAGATGGCGTTCAACGCGAACAGCGAAGCGCTGGTTTACGGATCGACGTGCAATCCGTGGAACCTCGGACATTCCGTCGGCGGCTCCTCGGGCGGGGCCGGTGCAGCGGTGGCTTCCGGCATCGTACCGATCGCGCATGCGAATGATGGCGGTGGCTCGATCCGGATCCCCGCGGCGTGCAACGGCGTCGTTGGCATGAAGCCGACTCGCGGGCGCACCCCGACGGGGCCGGACTCCGGAATTTTCCTGTGGGGACTCGCGATCGAATTCGTCGAAACCCGCAGCGTGCGAGATTCCGCCGCAATGCTCGACGCGCTGGCGGGGCCCGACGACGGGTATTTCTACACCGCCGAACCGCCGCGGCGGGGTTTCCTCGCCGCCGCCATGACGGAACCCGCGCCGTTGCGCATCGGCGTGATCGAACAGATGCCGGGCTGCGGGAAACCGTCACGCGAGAACAAGATGCGCCTGAACGATACCCGTCGCCTGCTCGAAGAACTCGGGCATGTGTGCGAGCCGGTGAAACTGAAGTACGACGTCGAAGCGTTCAATGAATCGAGCATCCGGATCTGGGCCGTGACGCTGGGCTACTACATGGAACAGTTCGCGAAAATGACCGGACGTCCGATCAACGCACGTAACGTCGAAGCGGTCACGCTCGAAGTGTACCGTTTCGCGAAGAAGCTCAAAGCGATCGACATGGAGTGGGTGATGAGCGCGCAGAACGCGGTCTCGCGACATGTCGGGCAAATTATGC
The DNA here is from genome assembly GCA_963976285.1 of uncultured Gammaproteobacteria bacterium. Lineage (GTDB taxonomy): Bacteria > Pseudomonadota > Gammaproteobacteria > UBA11873. The sequence goes on along the minus strand of CAXBJY010000084.1, from coordinate 19,710 downwards.
GCACGTTCGACGTGCTGCTCACCCCCGGACTCGCGCGCGACGTGGCGGAACTCGGCGAACTGAATCAGAACGCGCGAGGCGTCGATGCGCCGGCATGGTGGAAACAGATGATGTACGACTACACGCCGTACACACCGCTGTTCAACACGACGGGTCAACCGGCGGTCATGTTGCCGCTGTGGCAATCGAAGCAGGGCCTGCCGCTGGCAATGCAGTTTGTCGGTCGGCTTGGTGACGAGGAAACGCTGTACAGCCTCGCCGCTCAACTCGAGCGTGCTCAGCCCTGGTCGACCCGGCGTCCGCCACACTACGCCTGAGCGCCGGGGGCGTGCGTCAGCACCGCGCGCGGTGACGCGCGGTGCTCTGCGTACCGGGCGTGGCTGGCGAATTAGGGGAGTTGCGTATCGTTGCGCCCGCAGCAGTCCCGGCGACGAAGCGCGAATCCCGCTGCGACAGTGCGTTCACATCCGCGGAGCGTGTTGCAGACCATCTCGCGGGCACGACGGCCGGTCACGGAATCGCGGGCACCGGCACGGGCATTTTCGTGGCCGACGCGAGCCGCGGACGCTTCACGCCACAATTCACCCGATTTCCCGCGTTCCTGATCGGCGCGATCCGCTGCACCGCACGCGGCCAGGTTCAGCCGGCGGCGGACCCGCGCGGCAATTTCAGCAACTCACCGTACGCGCCATCGATGTCGTTATCGCTTACGCCGATCGCGTTCAACAGCAGCAGGGTGTCGACGACGTCGTGGTAGTCCGCGATTCTTTTTCGGCACTCCGCGAGGGTGCCGGCGATCGTGAGCTGATCGATACACTCGTCCGGAATCGCGGCGACCGCGCGTTCGAGTTCGCCGGCGGGCATTAATTCCAGTAAACGATCGGCGACGGTTCCGAAGCCTTGTTCGCGCATCGTGTACTCGTAGTACGGGTGCGGCAAGGGCGCGTACAGATGGCAGATCGCTTCGCGCGCCGCGCGCCGCGCGGCTTCCCGATCCGCGGCGACCGCCGTGATGGCGACCGCGGTCCAGGCGAGGTTCGCCGGATTGCGATCGACGCTGTCGGCGGCGGACGCGGCGCGGGGTTTCAGGACATCGGTGATATAAGCGGGCGACAGCGTTGCGCCCGCGCCGATGCCGTCGGCGACCTGCGCGGCGACCCGCATCATTTGCGGGAACACAGCGGCGAGTACGACCGGGTAGGGGATTGCGGCCGGGCTCACGGCCGGGCACCAGTCCATTTGATGAATCTCGCCGGTGAACAACAGTCGCTCGCCGGCGCCGGTACGCGCGATGCGTTGCATCAACGTCACGTACTCGCGCATCTTCGTGAGCACGCGGACGTGTGGCGTACCCTGCCACTGTTCATTGATGAGCCGGTTGCCGCCGCCAACACCGAGGACGAGGCGACCGGCGCTGAATTCGTTGAAATCGACCGCGGCCATACCGGCCAGCAACGGGCTGCGACCGTAGGCGTTCAGCACATAGGGCCCGAGGCGGATCCGCCGGGTGGCAGCGGCCATTGCCGTCAGCGGCACCCACGCGCTGCGCCAGGCTTCGGCGACGGCGAGTTGTGAAAAACCGCTTGCCTCAGCGCTGCCGGCAAGGTCCGCGAGTTGTGCCACGCGCAGGTCACCGCCGGTGAAAATCAACCCGAGTTGCATCGCAATTGCTCCTGTTGGGTGATTGTGCGAGTCACAAGTTAGCGCGTTCACGCGGCCCGAACCAGTGGCGCAGTGCGTTCGCTTACCCGGGTGATCCGGGGCGGGCGCCGTGGCGTAAGCATCGCATGCGAAATCCGATGTCACGCCGCATAATGTCATCCGCCCGCGGTGCTCTGCTCGCCGGTTTGCTGGCTGCGGTGGTCCCGGCGGGTGCCGAAATACCGGCGCCGCGCCCCGATCTGGCCGCGCTCGTCGTACCGCCGGGCAAGTTCGTCAGTCTCGAAACCCATCGCCTGTATTACCGCTGCGCCGGTCACGGTACACCGGTGCTCGTCATTGATAGCGGGATCGGCGGTGCCGCGGTCGAATGGACCCCGGTTCAGGATGCCCTGGCCCGCACGACGCGTGTGTGCACGTACGACCGCGCGGGTTACGGCTGGAGCGATACCGGGCCGGGGCCGCGAACGACGGAACGCGCGGTCGCGGAATTACGTGCGCTGCTGCGTCTGGCCGGCGAAGACGGACCGTACGTGTTCGTCGGACACTCGTTTGGCGGTTTCAATTCACGCTACATGGCCGCGCGGTATCCGCGGGAGGTCGCCGGGGTCGTACTGCTCGAATCCTCGCACCCGGCGCAGATGCTGACGTTCGCGGACCAAGCGCATACGGCGCGCCACGCCATCGATGTGACGCGCGTGCGTGCGGGCCGCGAGGGTCCCAGCCCGTATGTCGCGGCTGCGAGCTTTCTCAATTCCCGCCGCAAGGCGATTTTCGCGCAGATGGATGAACTGTCCCACTTTGCCGATAGCGCGGGCATGGTTGCCGCCGCCGGCGGGGTGGGTGAGATCCCGCTGCTCGTGATCGCGCGCGCAATGACACCCGGCGACCCGGTCGCCCGTGACGCGGTCTGGCGCGAACTGCAGGGTTCGCTGACCGCGTTGTCGTCGCGCGGCGAGTTCGTCGTCGCGAAGTCCGCGAGTCACGACCTGCATATGGCCGATCCGGACTTTGTGGTGAGGACATTGCGGACGTTTATCGAACGCGTTCGCGCGCTGTAGACCGGGCGGCTTGCTGAACGTGCATGGCGGCGCCGGACGTCACGACGTGTGCCGCTGACATCGCGGGGTCGGACAGGGCGTTGGAGATAAACAGAGACGCCAGCACGAATCCCGGTCGTTGCGACAACCGGGACGCTGCGTCAGATACCGATGAATGGCTGGACGAGTCGTGGCAGCCAGGCGTTGAACTTCAGTTCGCCTTCGGTTACGGCGAGACAGATGCATTCGGCATCGCGCGTGATGACCGGTTGATGTTCGATTTGTTCGTCCGCGTCCTCGATATCGCCGGCGCGATAAATTTCCGAACCGCAAAAGTACGCGCCCTTGAGCACGAGGGTCAGTTCGCTGCCGGAATGCGTGTGTTCCGGCAGCACCGCGCCGGGTTCCGCTCGCAACATCCACATTTTTGCGCCGTCGCGTTCGTCGAGCCGGCACAGGCGCAGCCCCTTGCCGATCCGCTTCCACGGTAATGCGTCGATGCTGCTATTCAGATACGTACCGACGAATTGCTCGATATTGCCGTCGAGCGTGATGTCGTCACCGCGCGACGCCGGCGGACCCGGGCGTGGATCCCGTTCGTGGCGCGCGCAAATGTCGCGCGCGCTCAGGGTTCCGCCAGGCTGCGCGGACAGGCTGAGCAATTCGCCGCCCAGTTGTTCCGCGAACAAAATGGTGTCGCGGCAATGCGCACACACGCCAAGATGCGCGCGCAGGATCGTATCGAACAGCGGCAAGGTATTGCCGGCCGCGTAATCGAGCAGGAAAGCTTCGCTTGGGTGGTGTGTTGCATTCATTCTCCGCCCTCCATCATTCGGCGCAATCGCTGCAGCGCGAGCCGGGTGCGGGATTTGATCGTGCCGGTTGGTACGCCGAGTTCCTCGGCGATTTCGCGGTGTGATTTACCTTCGACATAGGCCATCAGGACGGCGCGCATCTGTTCTTCGGGTAGCTCCTCGAGCATCGAGCGCAGTTTCGTGTTGCCGAGATCATGGTTCGGTTCGTCGGCGGCGTCTTCGGCCACCGCTACGTTCGTGGCGAGACTGTCGTAGGCGCGCTGACGCCGCTCACCGGCCCGATGCGCGTCGATCAGCCGGTTGCGCACGAGCGTATAAATCCACGTTCTCGCCGAGGCCTTGTCCGGGTCGAACAGGTGGGTGCGGGTCCAGGCCGTGATCATGACGTCCTGAACCACGTTTTCGGCGACCTGCGGCGAGGCTCCCTGCTTCTGCGCGTACGCGCGCAAGCGCGGGCAGAAGCGCTCGAAGAAGTCGTTGAATGCCGCCCGATCGCCGTTGTCACGCACACTGACCAGCAGTGCGGTCTCCGCCGCACGTTCGCGCTCCGCGTTATCAGCGGGTCCGGAGGCCAGGGTGACAACATTGCCGGGGACCGGCGGGTTCTGCTCGTCTTTCATTATGTACAGCATACCGCCAATACGCCGTTGCTTCGTGCGCGGATCACCGGGTTACTCGCGTGATCCACCGTGGCGGCGCAGGCGTATCCGGTCCTGTTGTCACTTGAGCCGTTATCGACATGACCCGAACCCATCCCCTCGGCGTGAAAAAAATCGCCGTCATCGGCGGCGGCATCGCCGGGCTCGGCGCCGCCTGGTCACTGTCCCGACGCCACGAGGTCACGCTGTTCGAACGCGGCAGCCGTCTCGGTGGGCACGCGAATACGGTCACGCTCGACCTCGACGGACGCGCGGTCCCGGTAGACACCGGCTTCATCGTCTACAACGCGCCGAACTACCCGAATCTCGTTGCCCTGTTCGACCGCATCGGGGCGGCCAGTGATGCGACCGACATGTCGTTCGGTGTGTCGCTCGATAACGGTCGACTCGAATATGCGGGCACGAATCTGCGCGGCCTCTTCGCGCAGCCGGCAAATGCGATGCGCGGCCGCTTCTGGCTGATGTTACGTGATATCCGGCGGTTCTACGCCAGCGCGGCGGGCTATCTCGCCGACGGGGTCGCCGGGATCTCGATCGCGGAGTTGCTGGCGCGAGAGGCTTACTCGCGCGCTTTCATCGACGACCATCTGATCCCGATGGCGGCCGCCATCTGGTCTGCCTCGCAACGCGATATCGAACGTTATCCGGCCGCTGCGTTTATCCGGTTTTTCGACAACCACGGGCTGCTGAGCCTCGGCGAGCGGCCGCAATGGCGCACGGTGAGCGGTGGCAGTGAAAATTATGTTGCCCGCGTGCTCGCCGACGCGACGCTCGGCATCCGTGCCGGCGCCCGGATCGCCGGGATCCGGCGCTACGGCGACGGGGTGACGATTCGGGATTCCGGCGGCGATGCGCTGCGTTTTGACGCCGCGGTCATTGCGACGCACGCTGACGAGGCTCTGCACTTGCTCGAAGACCCGTCCCGGCACGAACGCGATGTGTTGCGGGCGTTCGACTACAGCAATAACGTCGCCTATCTGCACGAAGATCCGGCTTTGATGCCGCGTCGTCGCGCGGCGTGGGCAAGCTGGAACTACTTGCGCAATTCGGCGGGGGCCGACCAGGGCGCGCCGTTGTGCGTGACGTACTGGATGAATCAACTGCAACGCCTGGCCACGACGAGAAACCTGTTCGTAACCCTGAATCCGCCGACGCCGCCGCAGGCACATTTGACGCACGGCGTGTACCACTACGAGCACCCGATTTTTGCCGCCCGTACCACGGTGGCACAGGAACGCTCGCGCGCGCTGCAGGGCGCCGCGAATACGTGGTTCTGCGGCAGCTATCTCGGTCACGGTTTCCACGAAGATGCCTTGCAGTCCGGCCTGTGGGTCGCCGAACAACTCGGCTGCGAGCGGCCGTGGGCCGGTGCCGGGACTTTCGATCGCCTGCCGGCGTCGTACCGCGAAGAGGGTGAGTATCTGCCGGTGGCGTTGTCGGCGTGAAGTCCGCCATCTACAAGGGTCACGTTTACCACCGGCGGTATGGTGAGCGACAGCATACGCTTCGCTACCGCGTGTTCTACGTGCTGCTCGACCTGGATGAACTGAGCGCGCTCGATCGCGTCTCGCGCCTGTTCCGGGTCAATCGCGCGGGCTGGTTCTCGTTTCGCGACCGGGACCACGGCGACGGCACCGGCACGTATCGCGACTGGTGTACGGGCATCCTGCGTGAAGCGGGGATCCGCGACGCGAGCGCCGGGTTCCAGGTACTGACCACGCCGCGTGTCCTCGGTTATGGGTTCAACCCGATCTCGGTGGTGTATTGCCGCCGTGAGGACGGCAGCATCGGCGCGATGATCTACGAGGTCAACAACACGTTCGGGGAACGCATCGCCTATGCGATTCCGGTAACGCACCGGCGCGAGCCGATCCGGCAACGGTGCGAGAAGGCGATGTTCGTATCGCCGTTCTACGATCTCGAAGGAACTTACGAATTCAGCGTGTGCGAGCCGCACGATGACGTGAAGCTCACGATCGATTACCACAGTCACGGTGCACGGCAGCTCCGGGCGGTGTTCCGGGGGCAGCGTCGTCCGTTCACGCGCGGCGAACTCGTGCGGCTCGCATTCGGTTTCCCCGCCGCGAGCGTGAAGGTGATCGCCGGCATCCACTACGAGGCGTTGAAGTTGTGGCTCAAAGGCGTGCCGCTCGTTCGCCGTCAGCGCGCGAAAACGAAACTATCCACTGGAACCGAGATATGAAAGACGCTGTTTCCTCCATCCTCGCGCCAAAACGTGCATTTCCTTCCGTCGCGCGCGCGGCGCTCGGGCGGATCGGATCGCGCGTGCATACCGGTACGCTCGTCATCGAGACGCCGGACGGTGAGACGCTCACGTTCAGCGGTCAGGACGACCCGCAACCACTCGTGCATTGGCAACTGAAAAGCTGGCAACCGCTGTGGGCGCTGCTCTCGGGCGGCGTGACCGCATTCGCGGAGACTTATCTCGCGGGAGAATGGGCCACGCCGGATCTCACCGCGCTGATGCGGTTCGCAATCGCGAACGAACGGTACTTCGGGACTGCTGTGCGAACAAATCTGTTGACCCGCCTGGCTGCCCGTTTGCACCATCGCATGAACGCTAACTCCCGCGCGCAGGCGCGGCGCAATATCGCCTATCACTATGATCTCGGCAATGCGTTCTACGGCCATTGGCTCGACGGTACGATGACGTACTCCGCCGCGGTGTTCGCCGACGCGGACGAACCGCTTGAAGCGGCGCAAACCCGCAAGTACGCGCGCCTCGCCGGGCTCGCCGGGATCCGCGACGGCGATGATGTGCTCGAAATCGGCTGTGGCTGGGGCGGGTTTGTCGATTATGCCGCGAGCCACTATGACGCGCGGATTACCGGGGTGTCGATTTCAGACGCGCAACTCGAGTACGCCGGGGAGCGCATCCGCAACGCCGGCCTCGCGCCGCGCGCGCAGGTCGAAAACTGCGATTATCGTGATATCACCGGCCGCTACGATCGCATCGTTTCGATCGAAATGTTCGAAGCCGTCGGTGAAGCATACTGGGAGACTTATGCACGTAAGCTGCACGCGCTGCTGAAGCCCGGTGGCGCCGCCGCGTTGCAGGTGATCACGATTGACGAAGCGCGATTCGACAACTATCGCCGCGAGCCCGATTTCATCCAGAAGTACATATTTCCCGGCGGCATGCTGCCGAGCTATCCGGCACTGGAGCAGACGTTCGCGCAGGCCGGTCTGCGCATCAGCGAATCGTATCGCTGCGGTCACGACTACGCGCGCACGCTCGCGGCATGGCGGCAGCGTTTCGATGCCGCGTGGCCGCGGATCCGCAACCTGGGCTTCGACGCGCGCTTCCGGCGCATGTGGCATTTTTATCTCGCTTACTGCGAGGCCGGGTTTCGCGAAGACAGTATTGATGTCGTGCAGATCCGTCTCGAGCACGCCTAAATACGTGTGCGTAAATCCGAGACACTGTGGCTTAGAGACCGGAACCATTGTCTACAGCCCATCCTGAGTCCCTTCCCCTCGATTTGCGGGGAAGGGTGGTCCATTAAGGTCAGTGTTGCATAATTTGGAGCGCGTATTTAGAAGCGGCCTCAAAAATAGAGGGTGCAACGCGACACCCTCTATTTTTGACACCGCTTCTGGTTGAAATCAGTGCGCGCCGATCCGTCGGCGCAGCAGGCCAAGCACGCGGCCGAGGACAGGCAGGCGTTCGTAGAAACCGGCAGCCGCGTCCCAATAGTCGTAATGCGCCGTGAGTTTGCCGTCGGCGCCGAAGCGCAACATCGAACAACCCTCCACCTGCCACGGTTCCCCGCGCAGCGCGCGCAAGCTCGCGTCGAGACGCCAGTGGATCAGCGCGCAGGATTTGTCGGGGTCGGACCACGCGACATGGTCGGCCGCGAAGTGCACATCGTCGAGTTTCGCGAACATGTCCTCCATGACCCGACCGAATGCGGCAACGCCGTGGCAGTCGTTGAACGGATCGCGGAAATGCATGTGCGGGTCGCACAACGCGAGCAGGTCGGCGAGCGATTCACGATTCAGCCGCTCGAGTGCGGCGACGTACCGGGTCAGCGGATCATCCATAGCGACCAACATACCGGGACGCGCGGCATCTGTCTGCCGTGCCCGGGAGGCCGTACGTGCGGGCCGAACGCGTGAATGTCCCGGGCTGGCCGCACCAGCGCTTATGCTCGGTGCGCTAGCTGTGTAAGATCCCGCCCGAAGGGAGACGGCCATGAGCAAACGACACACAGTATTTATCGACGGCGAGGCGGGCACGACGGGACTGCAGATTGCAGCGCGCCTCGCGGGTCGCGAAGACCTCGAGGTCGCGCAAATCGACCCCGCCCGGCGCAAGGATGCCGACGCGCGGCGTGCCGCGCTGAACGCGTGCGACATCGCGATTCTGTGTCTGCCGGACGATGCCGCGCGCGAAGCCGTCGCGCTCGTCGACAATCCGTCGACCCGGATCATCGATGCCTCGACGGCGCACCGTACCGCGGCGGGCTGGGTCTACGGGTTCCCCGAGTACGCGCCCTCACAACGTGACGCTATCCGTGCTGCGACCCGGATCGCGAACCCCGGCTGTTACGCGATTGCCGCGGTGGCCATCCTGCGGCCATTGATCGCCGGCGGCATCCTGCCGGCGGCGTGGCCCGTGTCGATCAACGGGATGTCCGGTTATTCGGGGGGTGGCAAGGCGTTGATCGCGGCATTCGAGGATCCGGCCAGTGCCGGTGCGACGGACGCCGTCGCCTACGACTACGCGCTCGGTCTCGAACACAAACACGTGCCGGAGATCGTGCGCTGGGGCGGACTCGAGCACGCGCCGGTATTTCTGCCGACCGTGGCGCGGTATTACAAGGGCATGCTCGTGCACGTGCCGTTGCCATTGTGGGCCCTGCCGGAGCAGCCGTCGCCGGCCCGGGTGCGCGCCGCGTACGCGGATTACTACGCCGGTGAGGCCGGTATCCGGGTTGCCGCGCCCGATGAAACCGCACGCCTCGCGCAACTGAATCCACAAGCGTGCAATGACACAAACGATCTGTGCCTGCATGTACTGCAGGATACGGCGGGGGAACGTGCGATCGTCGTGGCGCAGCTCGACAATCTCGGCAAGGGCGCGTCCGGTCAGGTCGTGCAGACAATCAATATTCTGCTCGGCGTTGCCGAGGCGACCGGACTCGAAGCCGCCTGACAGCGGCCCGCGGGCTTGTCGCCCGCGGGGCTGCCCGGTCGCTTAAACCGCCTGTTTGCGGCCGACGGTTTTCGTGCCGCCGGGGCGGCCGGGACCGTTGCGATTGCCGTTGCCGGGTCGCGAGGCGCCGCGGCGGGATTCTTCACCCGAGCGGCGTCGGCCGTTGCCGGCATTGTTGTTCCCGCGTTGGGGCCGTTTCGGTTTTGCCGCCGCCGCACTGGCCGGCAATGCCTGCTCGGGTTCGAAGCCGGCGACGACACTGCGTGGCAGCGAGCGTTTGATCAGCCGTTCGATATCGCGCAGTTGCTTCGCCTCGTCGGCGCTGACGAGCGAAATCGCGTTACCGCCGGCCCCGGCGCGTCCCGTGCGGCCGATCCGGTGCACGTAATCTTCGGGTACGTTGGGCAGATCGAAGTTGACGACATGCGACAGCTGATCGATGTCGATACCGCGCGCCGCGATGTCCGTCGCGACGAGGATCTGCACCTTGTTTTGTTTGAACGCACCCAGCGCCTTCGTACGTTGCGACTGGCTCTTGTTGCCGTGGATCGCTGCCGCGTCGATATTGTCGCGGCCGAGCCGGCGCACGAGTTTGTCGGCGCCGTGTTTCGTCCGGCTGAATACGAGCACCTGGAACCAGTTGTCCGTGCGGATCAGATGGCTGAGCAATTCCACCTTGCGGTTCTTGTCCACGGGATGAACCATCTGCTCGATCAGATCGACGGTCGAATTACGCGGTGCGACGTCGATCTCGACCGGGTCGTTCGTGATCGTTTTCGCGAGCTTGCGGATATCGTCGGAGAACGTGGCCGAGAACATGAGGTTTTGCCGTTTGCGCGGCAACAGCGCGATGATCTTGCGAATGTCGTGGATGAAGCCCATGTCGAGCATGCGATCGGCTTCATCGAGTACGAGAATTTCGAGATCGTCGAAACTGACGGCGCGCTGTGAATGCAGATCGAGCAGGCGGCCGGGCGTTGCGACAAGTACATCCACGCCTTTGCGCAGACGCATCATCTGCGGATTGATCGGCACGCCGCCGAAGACCACCGTGGAGCGCAGTTTCACGTATTTACCGTACGTTGTGACGCTGTCTTCGATCTGCGCCGCGAGTTCGCGGGTCGGGGTGAGGACGAGCGCGCGGGCGCGATTGCTTTTCACCGGTGCGCCGCCGTCGAGGCGCTGCAGCAGCGGCAGGGTAAATCCGGCGGTTTTGCCGGTACCGGTTTGCGCCGCGCCCATGACGTCGGCGCCGCGAAGGATCGGGGGAATTGCCTGCGCCTGGATCGGAGTCGGCGTCGTGTAGCCGGTGTCGCGCACGGCGCGCAGCAGGGGTTCGGCGAGGCCGAGTTCATCAAATGTCATTGTCGGAATTTCCTGTTCATAGCCGGTCGTAACAGGCGCAACAATGCGCACGCACGACACAGTAGGCTTCGTAAAGTGGCGGACCGTTCGGCGCAGCCCGACGGGTCGTCGGGTACAAGGCGGACGATTAGTTCAGCCGGTACAGTGCACGATGCACTTGCGGCATACAGTAATTGGTCTCAGCGGGAGGGACGGTCGGCCTGGGGTTCAGGGGCGGCGGCGTAGGCGGCTGCACCGGAAGAAAGACAAACTCACAACTAAAGATGACGCGCTGACCGGGCAACGTGCCCCGTCAGGTGCGCGCACCTTAACACAATGCCCGCGAAAGTGCGCGTTATGGTTTGAATCTTCAGGCGATATCGCCCGCTGGTCGATGTGGCCGGGGTCGGTCACAATCGGGCCATGAGTAACGCCTTCGCGAGTAGCGCCGACGCGCATGAACTGCGCATCCTGTACGAGGCCGTGCGTCGTCGCGATGTGCGTTTCGATGGCCGCGTTTTCGTCAGCGCTGCAGGCGCGACGACGTATTGTCGTCCCGTGTGTGCGCGACGCAAGCCGGCGCGCCGGCACTGCCGCTTGTTCCGGCACGCGGCGGCGGCGGAGAAAGCGGGCCTGCAACCGTGCCCCGATTGCCGCCCGGAACTGGCGCCCGGCGACGCACGTGCGCACCCGGATCCCGGCGTCCAGGCAACGCTTGCGCGCCTGGCCGCACGCCGCATCGAAGACGGCGCCCTGGATACGCTCACCCCGCGCTGTCTCGCACTCGAATTCGGCGTGTCCGCAGCGACGCTGCGTGACGCCGTCGTCCGGGAGTTCGGCTTTACACCGACGGAATTCGCGCAGACGCAGCGCCTGCTGAACGCGCGGCAGTTACTGTGCGAGACGCGCCTGCCGGTCAGCGAGATCGCCCGCGCGACGGGTTTTCCCAGTGGTGCGCGCCTCGGGGCCGTGTTTCGGTCGCGCTACGGGCTTGCACCGACCGCGTTGCGCAGGCTCGCCCACACGGAACCGGCGTCGCACGACCCGCACGTGCTGTCCCTGCGTTTCGACTACCGCCCGCCATTGAACTGGCCAACCCTGCTCTCGTTCCTCGGCGCGCGCGCCATCCCCGGCGTCGAGGCGGCCACCGGCAACGCGTACGTGCGCACGGTAAAAATTGGCGATTACCGCGGATGGGTAAAAGTCGCGCCGGATCCGGATGCGAACGGCGCGGCGGCATTAAAAGCAACGATGCCGGTATCGCTCGCGCCTGTATGCGCTGCCGTTCTGACGAAGATGAAGACCGTGTTCGACACGCGTGCGAACGCCGCGGATATCGATGAACACCTCGCGCGCGACCCCCTGTTGCGAACGGCGATCGACGCGAACCCCGGCATGCGGCTACCCGGAGCCTACGACGGATTCGAATTATTGTTGCGGGCAATACTCGGTCAGCAGGTCAGTGTCAAAGGCGCGACGACCCTGGCCGGGCGCATGGCGGCGACGTTCGGAGAGACGCTCGTCACGCCGATCCCGGCGCTCGGTTTCATTACGCCAGACCCGGCGCGGATTGCCGCTGCGTCCGTTGATCAAATCGCGCAGATCGGTATGCCGGGCAAGCGTGCGCAAACGATTCGGACGGTCGCGCGGGCGGCGGCGGACGGCGAACTGGTACTCGCGCCGGGATCGGATCCCGAAGTCGTGCGCGCGCAACTGGTCGCGGTGCCCGGTATCGGCGAATGGACGGCGTCGTATGTCGCGATGCGCGCGCTGGCCTGGCCCGACGCCTTGCCGCTCGGTGATCTGGGGATCAAGAAAGCACTCGGCCTGACCCGTCCGGGCGACATCACCGCGCGTACGCAAGCGTGGCGTCCGTGGCGCGCTTACGGAGCGATCTACTGCTGGCTCGGCCTGGCATCCGGGGGGTGATACGGGCGATCGACGGTTTCGTGTTGCGCCCGGTGTCCTGACGCGAGGCGCGGCAAGCGACCGTGCACGCCGGCGACCTGCGGCCGTCAGGCGCGCGCCGTGGACACACCATCAAACGTGCGAACTTGTTTACACTACGGGCGGGGAATGAACTGAGGGGATAACGATGAATGTTTTCGATCTTGCGCGCGTGCTTGCCGTTTGGGGCCTGCTGATGGCGATGTTCCCGGCAGCCGCGGTGACGCGCGCGGATGTCGACGCATGGCTCGCGCAGGCCGTCGTGTCTGATCCGCCGGCCGCGGGCAGCGTGCTCGGTGAAGCAGACCTCGCGCGCCTCGCGCCGTGGATACCGCCGGGTTACGCCGATGAATTTGCGTTCCCCGGCGTCAGGATCACGATCTAGGCGAGCGGCGATTTTTTCCCGCACCCGTCCTACGTGGCGGCGACGGAGCGATTTTCCGGCCAGGCCACCATTGGCAGCGACGGACGACTCGAGAACTACACCGCCGGCAAGCCGTTTTCCGATCAACAACTCGCCACCGCGGACCCGGCAACGGCCGGCTACATGGCAGCCTGGAACCAGATCCATCGCTGGCAGTACTACGGTTACAAGGTTGACGAACTGACGATGACCTACCTGCACACCGATGGCGGACAGGCGCCGCTCGATCGTGACGCCGGTCTGCTCGGTGGCGGTCGTCTCGAGCGCACGCTGCATCAGCTTTATCATCGCGTGTACCTGAACAAACTCGCGATGCTCGCCGATCAGAACTACGAGGTCGGGGTCCCGGACAGCGACACGCGTTTCTTCAAGGACTACATCGAGTTCGTCGAGCCGTTCAACATCAAGGGCACGAAGTTCGTCGTCGAGCGCATGCTCGATCCAACCGAAGACGATCAGGTCAATACCTACCTGCCGACGGAACGACGCGTGCGCCGGGTCTCGGCGCAGGAACGCGCGGACAGCTTCATGGGATCGACCGCGACGATGGATGATTTCGAGGGTTTTTCCGGGCGCGTGCTCGATTATCGCTGGACCTACCTCGGCACGAAGGAGCTGTTGTACACGGCCGACGTAGAGCACGACGTACCGACAATGATCGGTCCGTACAGTCGCTTCCCGGACGAGCGCTGGCAGATACGCAAGTGTCACGTGGTCGAAGTCGTATCGACGTGGGAAGGACATCCGTATCGCAGCCGCGTCCTGTTCATCGACGCGCAAACCTCGGGCGTTGCCCTGTCGCTCGTATTCAACCACGACAACGACCTGTGGAAAACGCTGCTGACGATGTATCGCGCGCCAACGCATGAAGGCGAGGGCGAGCGAGCGCTGGAAACCTCCGTGCAGAGCTGGCGCGGACAGGTGAATATCGATCGGTTCGCGGGCACGACGACGGTGGTGAGAGCATTGATCCCGACCGAACACCCGACGATGAGCAAGGCGAAGATCAAGCGCATCTTCAGCGTTTCGAGTCTGACTTCCGGCCAATAGCGATGCGCCGCTTGCGGCAGCATTACCGACGTCATGGGCAGCGTCCGCGGTAAGCAGGCACAGATTTGCCGGGCCGCGTGCCGGTGCGGTTCAGGCCAACAAAATAGACGGAAACCAACGATGGCGATATTTCTGAAACGAGGCAAGCCGCAAAGCGATCGCGATCGCGATGATGCGAACGTGCGGCAAACCGTGGAAGCGCTGTTGCTCGACATCGAGCAGCGGGGTGACGCGGCCGTGCGCGATCTGTCGCGCAAGTTCGATAACTGGGCGCCTGAATCCTTTTTGTTATCGGAACCCGAGATCGAACACGCGATGGCGAAAGTCTCCGCGCGCGATCTCGACGATATCCGGTTCGCCCAGACCCAGGTGCGGGAATTCGCCGAGCACCAGCGCGCGGCCTTGCGCGACATCGAGGTCGAGACGCTGCCCGGAGTCGTACTCGGGCACCGTAACATCCCGGTGAACTCGGTCGGGTGTTACGTCCCCGGCGGCAAGTACCCGATGGTCGCCTCCGCGCACATGAGTGTCGTCACCGCCCGGGTGGCCGGAGTGAAGCGCATCATCGCCGCGGCGCCGCCGTTCGAAGGTGGTGCGCACCCGGCCATCGTTGCCGCGATGCATCTCGCCGGCGCGGACGAAATCCTCGTGCTCGGCGGGACGCAGGCGGTCGGCGCGATGGCGCTCGGTACCGAGACGATTGCGCCGGTCGATATGCTCGTCGGCCCTGGCAACGCGTTCGTCGCCGAAGCAAAGCGGCAACTCTATGGCCGGGTGGGTATCGATCTGTTCGCCGGGCCGACGGAAACGCTCGTCATCGCCGACGATACGGTCGACGGCGAATTGTGCGCGACGGATTTGCTCGGCCAGGCGGAGCACGGGCCCACGTCGCCGGCGATACTGTTGACGAACTCGCGCGCGCTTGCCGAAGCGACCATGGCGGAAGTCGAACGCCTGCTCGGGATCCTGCCGACCGCGGGGATCGCACGCGCGGCCTGGGAGGATTACGGTGAAGTGATCGTTTGTGACTCGCTTGATGAAATGGTCGCCGAAGCGGACCGGATTGCATCCGAACACGTCCAGGTCATGACCGCGGATCCGGATTATTTCCTCGCGCGCATGACAAACTACGGTGCCCTGTTCCTCGGCGCGCGGACGAACGTGAGTTACGGCGACAAGGTGATCGGTACGAACCACACGCTGCCGACGAAACGGGCGGGTCGCTATACCGGTGGTTTATGGGTTGGCAAGTTCATCAAGACGCACACTTATCAGCGGGTCCTCACGGACGAGGCCTCGGCGCGGGTCGGCGAATACTGTTCGCGGCTGTGCATGCTCGAAGGCTTCGTCGGGCATGCTGAACAGGCGAACATCCGCGTGCGCCGGTACGGCAAGCGCGACATTCCTTACGGGGCGGCGGCCGAATGACGTCGCTGCCACGCACGCCGTCGTTTCGGCTCGACGGGCGTCGCGCATTCGTCACCGGGGCGAGCCGCGGCATCGGACTCGGTGCTGCCGTGGCGCTGTGCGGAGCCGGTGCGCATGTCGTGATCGCCGCGCGTAACCGGGTCGAGGTCGAGGCAGCCGCGACCGCAATCACCGACGCCGGCGGTGCGGTCGAAGCCGTCGTGCTCGACGTTACCGACGCGGAAGCCGTGCGCGCCGTCGTCGCGGCGCAGGACCCGTTCGATATCCTCGTGAACAACGCCGGTATGAATCGGCCGGGTCCGATGCAGGCGATGAGCGCCGACGATTATGACGCGGTGATGGACGTGAACGTGCGTGCCGTCTATTTCCTCACGCAGGCGGTTGTCGCGAAAATGCTGGATGCGGCGCGCGGCGGTTCGATTATCAATGTGTCATCACAAATGGGACGGGTCGGTGGCCTCGAGCGTACGGTGTACTGCGCGTCGAAACATGCCATCGAAGGACTGACGCGAGCGCTCGCGATCGAACTCGGGCCACAACAGATCCGGGTAAACACGATTTGTCCGACGTTCATCCGCACCCCGTTTACAGCGCAGACATTCGCGAATCCCGAGCTCGTGGCCTGGATCGAGTCGAAAATAAAACTCGGCCGGATCGGCGAAATCGAGGACATCATGGGCGCGGTCGTGTTTCTTGCCTCGGACGCCGCGGCGCTGATTACCGGCAGTTCACTCATGATCGACGGGGGCTGGACCGCCGGCTAGGCGGCCGGACGTCACGCTGCAGAGTTGCCGCGACGGAAGCCCGTTTCCGTCGCGGCGCGTGGATTAGCGAAACGCCGGTATGACGGCCTCGGCGAACTCGCGCACGGCGTCGCGGGCGTAGTCATCGGCCGGCATGATATTGATTTCGCGGATGCCGGTTTTCTCGATTTCGCGGATTTGATCGATGATGTCCTCGGCCGAACCGACGATGCAGATTGCGCTGATCGCCTCCGGGGTGACGAAGCGCTTTTCCTCCGGCATCAGATACACCGCGTGGCCTTCGTGGATTTGCCGGAAACGTGCATTCTCCGGCAACGAGAAATTGTTGACCCGGTCGAGGTACTCATCCCACATATTCAGGAAATGCGGCGGGATCAGTTCGTCCTTTCGCCCGAGCTTGTTCCAGATTTCGTAGAAGAAATGCAATTCCGTCGTCACCCAGCTGCCGACCTGGTTGATCACGCGTTCGCTGGTCAGGTCCTCGCCGGGACGCAGCACGGACGTGCACGAAAACAGGGTCGTGTGGAAATCCGCCGCGAGCGAGCGGTCCACCGCCGCGGCGCCATCGCTGATATGGCCGAGCGCCGTGTTCAAAGCGACCGGGTCACGACCGATCGTAGTCCAGCCATCGCCATAGGCGCCGGCGGCCGCGCATGCTTTCGGGCCGTTGCCGGCGACGTAAATCGGGATTTGATTGTCGAGATTGACGAAGTAGCGGTCACGGTGCATCAGGGCGATTTCCCGGGTCTTACCATCATACGTGTAGTCGACCGCATTACCGGCGAGCAACTCGCGCACGACACGGAGGTATTCGCGGAACTCGCTCACGCGCATCGGATCCTGGCCCATCACGCGCATTGCGGTATGGCCGGTACCGAGGCCGAGGAACGTACGTCCTGGCGCGAGCTGGTTGATCGTGCCGATGGAATGCGCGGTGACCGGTGCGATACGGGTGCCGGCGATCGACACGCCGGTGCCGATGTGTATACGCTTCGTATTCACTGCCGCGAGCGCGAGCGTGGCGTAGCAATCCGACCAGATCATCTGTGAGTCCGGCACCCAGGCACGGTCGTAACCGAGTTCTTCGGCGTAACGGATTAACTCCCAGCGTTCGATGTGTGGCGTGATGGTGAGGCCAAATTGCATACTTGCACTCCAGATTGATGTCGTGGTGTCAGGTGAGTCTTCCCGGGGAAACTCGTTACAACCGAATCGGGCTGCGCGGATACGGACAGCAGTCGTTGCGGCCGTCCACAGTCATGGACCGGACCCCGGGTCCGGATCCGCCGTGGATGACGTTCGACTGCTTTCCGCAAACCGGGCGCAACGCCCTGATTGGTATCAGGAAACGATAACGTGGCGAGATCGCTTGTACAAGCGCACCCGCAAGCTGTGAGCGAACGTTCGCGGCGATCCGCGAAGCAGCGCCGCACGGGTGAGGCCGATGGATTGGCCCGTGGCCGGCAATCCGGCACGACGGTGCGGATTAGCGTATGATTCGCTCCCCGCTTGCAACCCCGCAGTGAAGCCCTTGAGCAATCTTTCTATCGACACCGTCGAGGAGACCACCTTCGCGTCCCTCGGATTAAGCGACCCGCTACTGCGCGCCATCGCAGACACGGGCTATGAAACCCCGTCGCCGATCCAGAGCGCCGCCATCGCGCCGCTGCTGGCCGGACACGATGTCATCGGTCAGGCGCAGACCGGCACCGGCAAAACCGCGGCATTCGCGTTGCCGGCGCTGCACCGTCTTGACCTGGCACTGAACAAACCCCAGATCCTTGTCCTCACCCCGACCCGGGAGCTCGCGATCCAGGTGGCCGAGGCGATGCAGACGTATGCGCGCTATCTGAAGGGCTTCAACGTCCTGCCGGTGTACGGCGGTCAGGGCATGGATACGCAGCTGCGCCAGTTGCGCCGCGGGGTGCATGCCGTCGTCGGCACGCCGGGCAGGATCCAGGATCATATTCGCCGTCACACGCTGGACCTGAGCCGGGTTACGAGTGTCGTCCTCGACGAAGCCGACGAAATGCTGCGCATGGGCTTCGTCGACGAGGTTGAAGCCATACTGTCGCATACTCCGAAGGAGAAACAGGTAGCACTGTTCTCCGCGACGATGCCGAAGCCGATCCGGAAGATCGCCGATCGCCACCTGCGCGATCCCATCGCGATCGATATCAAATCAAAATCCGCCACCGTGTCGACGGTGCGTCAGCGGTTTTGCCAGGTTACGGCCCGGCACAAACTCGACGCGCTGACCCGGGTCCTCGAAGTCGAGGATTTCGATGGCATGGTGATTTTCGTGCGCACGAAAACCGCGACCGTGGAACTCGCGGAAAAGCTCGAGGCGCGCGGGTTTTCGAGTGGCGCGCTGAACGGGGACATGAACCAGGCCTTGCGCGAACGGACGATCGATCGGCTCAAGCGCGGTCTCGTCGACATTGTCGTCGCGACCGACGTCGCGGCACGCGGACTCGATGTCAGCCGCATTAGCCACGTGCTCAATTACGATATTCCCTACGATACGGAAGCGTATATCCATCGCATCGGCCGCACCGCGCGTGCCGGGCGCAGCGGGGAGGCGATTATCTTCGTCGCCCCGCGTGAGACCCGCATGTTGCGCTCGATCGAGAAGGCCACGGGCAAGACGATCGAACCGATGGCGCTGCCGAGCGAGACGGACATCGCGGACCGTCGTACCGGTGAATTCAAGAATCTCATTACCGCAACCATCGAAGCACAGGATCTCGCGGCATTCGAAGGCATCATCGCCGCCTACCAGCAACAACACGACGCGGATCTCGGTGAAATCGCCGCCGCGCTCGCCTACCTCGTGCAACGCGAGCGCCCGCTGGCGCCGCGCCTGGCGCCGATCCCGGAACAACACTCGCGCACGTCGCAACGCGATACCGGGCGCGCCGAGCGTAAGCGCCGCGATGGTGGCCGTGATAATGGTCGCCCGAGCCGTCGCGACGCGCGCTCAAGCGAAGCGGGCATGGTGCGTTACCGGCTCGCCGTCGGCCGTGAGCATGCCGTGGAACCGAAACATATCGTTGGTGCGATCGCGAACGAGGTCGGACTCGACAGCGAGAACATCGGACGCATCGAACTGTTCGACCGCTACAGTACGGTGGAACTCCCGGAAGGCATGCCGCGTGATTTGTTCCAGCACCTGCGCAACGTGCGCGTCCGCGGGGAACGCCTGCGCATAGCACTCGCGGACGGGTTCGATGAGAACGCCAGCGAGGGAGCAGCCCGGCCGCCGTTCAAGGCCAACCCGAAAAAGGCGAAACCGAAAACGAAGTCCAGGCACGCGAAGCGCAAGGGCGAGAAGAAAGACAAAAGCAAGAACAAGGGCAAAAGGGCGGCTGCCGGTCCGGCCGCGGGCGGTCAGTCGAGCT
>CAXBJY010000083.1:0-24413 GCA_963976285.1 uncultured Gammaproteobacteria bacterium | reverse complement strand
GCTCGCGAGTGGCACGTGGACGTACACGCTCGATCAGTCGGCCGTGCAGGATCTCGACGCGGGCGACATGGTCACGGACACGATCACGTACACGGCGTCTGACGGCAATTCGCAACAGATTACGGTCACGATCACCGGCACCGACGATGCCGCGGTGATCACGGGTTCGTTCAGTGGGGCGGTGAACGAGGGCGACGTCGGTGACGCACCGGTGACCGCGTCCGGCACGATCAGCATCAGCGACGCGGAAGCGGACGATACGCCAACGTTTGCCGATGTTACCGTCGCAGCGACGTACGGCACGCTCGACCTCACCGGCGGCGTGTGGACGTATACGGTAGACCAGTCGACCGTGCAGGATCTCGATGCCGGAGACAGCGTCAACGACAACATCGTGCTCACCGCATCGAACGGCATGACGCAGTCGATCACGATTACGCTGACCGGTACTGACGACGCCTCGGTCGTCAGCGGGACGTTTACCGGCGTCGCGACCGAAGGCGATATCGGCGACGCCCCGGTCATTACAAGCGGGACCCTCGCGATCAGCGATGTCGACCAGGACGACAACCCGTTTTTTGCCGATGTGCCCGCCAGCCCGGGTGCGAACGGCTACGGTTCGTTCGAGCTGACCGCCGGCACGTGGCGTTTCGTCCTCGATCAGGCCGCGGCGCAGGCGCTCGATGTCGGTGATACGGCCAGCGACAGCTTCGTGTTTACCGCGAGCGACGGTCACACCCGCAGCGTTACGGTCACGATCATCGGTACCGCGGACACCCCGACGACCAGCGGCATCGCCCCGCTCACGGTCAACGAGGATGCGGCAACGAGCGTCATCGATCTGCACGCCGCTTTCGACGACGTCGAAGACAGCGATACCGCGCTCACCTATACCGTCACCGCGCAAACGAACGCGGGCCTGTTCTCCTCGGTCGGGAACACGGGCGGCGTTTTGTCTCTCAGCTACACCCCGGACGCTTACGGCACGGCGACGGTGACGCTGCGCGCGACCGACACGAGCGGCGCGTTCGTCGAGTCGACGTTCAGCATCGATGTGCTCCCGGTCAACGATGCGCCGTTGTTCGTGAACAATGCCGGTGCGGCACTCAGCGCCGGCGACAGGCTCACCCTGTCCGCCGCCGAACTGCGCGCGACCGATATCGACAACCCGCCAGCGGAAGTGGTTTACACGCTGACGATGAATCCCAGCGGCGGGTCGGTACTGCGCGGCCCGCAAGCACTCGGCGCGGGTGATTCGTTCACGCAGGCCGATATCGACAGCGGCACCGTATCGATCGCGGCGGCCGACGATGCCGGAGACACACTCCGGTTTACGTTTACCGTCACCGATGCCGCCGGCGGTTCCGCCGGTGCGCATGCATTTGCCGTGACCGTCGCCCCGGGCGCGGACGAAACAACGACGGCGGAGATCAACGGCGCGGGCACGGAAGCCGGGCTCGGTTTGCCCGAGCTTACGGATGATGCGGAACCGGCGACGACGGTCCCGTCTGCCTCCGAGCCCGAAACGGCCGCGGAACCGGCGCGGTTGCGCAACGTCCCGCCGCCGGTCGCCGCGGATCTCGTCCTCGCGCTCGAATCGACGGCTACGGGGGAGCCGGTATTCGTCGAACCGCAACGAGCGCCTGTCGACCGCGGAGAAGCCGATGTCGAACGCAACGCGGATGAGCGACGGAAAATGATGCCCGCCGTGATGCCCGTGCCATTGGCCGACGACGCCGGCGAAGCGGATGTCGAGGCGGTGGACAGCGGCGCGGGTGAAACCGACGAGCGCATTACGAATGCGCTGAAGCACGCGCTCGACGAGTTGTCGAACGATATGGACGCGGCGCTCGAGAGCGAGGTTAAACGGGGACAGTTCGTCATGGCGGCCGGGCATATCGGCAGCGCCTCGATCACGGCCGGGGTGCTCGCCTGGCTGCTGCGTGCGGGCTCACTGATGGCGAGCGTACTGTCGGTAATGCCGTTGTGGACGCGCATGGACCCGCTGCCGGTGTTGCTCGCGCAGCGCAAGAAGGACGAGGAACTCGACGATGCCGACGACGAGGAAGCAGCCGCCGCGCGCATTCTCGATCCCGGATCGCGCGCCGGTAAACGGGGAGTGCGCACGTGAGACGCTGGCCAAGACCATCGCCGATCACGCGGATCAGTATCGGGCTCGTGTTGCTCACGGTCAGTATATTGTTGATCGGGGATATCTTCTTCCGGCTCGGCGACCAGAGCGCCCAGGCGATACTCGATGCACGCAAACAGTTGTGCGAATCGCTTGCGGTGCAGTTCTCCGTGCTCATCGCGGAACAGGACACCGAAGCGATGGAGACGACCCTGAACGCTGTCGTGAGACGCAACAAGGACGTCTTGTCGGCCGGGCTGCGTACGAGCGACGGCGCATTATTGCTCGAGGTCGGGGTGCACGATCGCTACTGGAAAAAGCTCCCGTTCGACAAGTCCACCCCGACGCACGCGCAGGTACCCATCTACAGCGGTACCGAACCGTGGGGCGTCATCGAGGTGAGGTTCGAAAAGATCTCCCGCGGCGGGCTCGGCCGCGTACTCAAGGATCCGTTCGTGCGCCTGATTTTCTTCGTCGCTTTATCAGGCTTCGTCGGATACCTGCTGTTCATGAAGCGTACGCTGCGGCACCTCGACCCGTCCGCGGTGATCCCGGATCGGGTGAAAACCGCGCTCGACGTACTGTCCGAGGGTGTTGTTCTCGTTAACGAGAAATCGGAGGTCGTGCTCGCGAACACCGCGTTCCAGCGCAAGCTCGGTGATGACGGTGAATCCCTGCTCGGCAAGGACCTGTCCGCGATGCACTGGAGAACACTCGATAACGAGAAAGCACTCGATCTGCCGTGGATGCAGGCGCTCGCAACAGGTGAAAGCGCGCTCGGGGTACCACTGAATCTCGTCACCGGGCGTGACGGCCTGCGCACGTTCGTCGTCAACGGATCACCGATCCTCGATGAATCCGGATCGGCCCGCGGCGCGATGGTGACGTTCGACGATATTACGGAGCTCGAGAAGAAGAATGACGAACTGAAATCGATGCTCGAAACACTGCAGGACGCGCAACAGGAGGTGAGTCGCCAGAACGAAAAACTGCGCATTCTCGCTACCCGCGATCCGCTGACCTCATGCCTGAACCGGCGCTCGTTCAATGAACACTGTCAGCAGGCACTGCGTACGGCGGAGGACGATGGCCAGCCGCTGTCATGCATCATGATGGATATCGATCATTTCAAATCGATCAACGATACGTTCGGACACGCGGTTGGCGACAAGGTCATTCAGCAGGTCGTCAATTCCGTGCGCAGCGGGCTGCGTTCGATCGATATCATCGGTCGTTACGGCGGCGAGGAGTTTTGCATACTCCTCCCCGGGCTCGATCTCGACCAGGCCGCGATCGTGGCCGAACGGCTGCGGTTCCGGGTCGAAAGCGAGGCGTCCGAGGCACTCGCCGACGACAACGAACGCGTGATCACGTCGAGCTTCGGGATCTCCTCGACTGAATACTGTCCGTTTGACGCCCACAAACTCGTCGATGGCGCGGACCGCGCGCTGTACGTGTCGAAGAATTCGGGCCGCAACCGGGTATCGCGTGTCGACGCGATCCGGACCGAAGAGGTCGCATGACGCGCGTGCCATGAATTATCTGAACGTACCAGTCGACTTCCCGGTCGACGAAATCACTGACGCGCTGGCGGAGAACCTCACGCCGGTGATCTATCGTGCCGGCGCGTACATCTTCAGGGAGGATGAGCCGGGCGGCTATGCCTACGTCATCGAGCGCGGCGAGGTGAACATTACGAAGGCGGTCGACGATGGTGAAATCATCATCGCGACGCTCGGTCCGGGAGAACTGCTCGGCGAAATGTCGCCGATCGACAACCAGCGTCGCTCGGCATCGGCCCGGGCGATTTCGGAAACCGAGGTGATCCCGATCAGCCGCGGCCAGTTCAGCGAGGTGATCAACAACGCCGACCCCCTGATCCAGCTGCTGCTGAACGTGCTGCTGGATCGCCTGCGCAGCGTCAACGCCGACGCCGGCCCGCAGCCCGACGGCCTGCACATGTTCGATCGCGATCTGAAAAGTGAATCGATCGAAGCGATACGCGGGCGCGCGATCGGGCAGATCAAGGCTGAAACGGAGTTGCGCGACGCGTTCGCCCGGCGCGAACTCGACCTGTTTTACCAGCCAATCGTGGACATGGAGAACACGCGACTCGCGGGGTTCGAAGCCCTGCTCCGCTGGTTGTCGCCGGACAAGGGCATCATCGGCCCCGATCAGTTCATCGGCGTCGCCGAGGAGTCCGGCCTGATCGTGCCGATCGGTTTGTGGGTCATCGAGCATGCGTGCCACATGCTGACGCGGTTCCAGACCCTGCGCGACCGTCATTTTCCGGATGCACCGCCACTGTTCATCACGGCGAACGTGTCCGCGCGACAACTGCGCACTACGCATCAGGTCGATGCGATCATCGCGACGATCCGGCGTACGGGGATCGACCCTTCCGCGCTGAAAATCGAGATTACCGAGGGCCTGCTGCTCGACGATCCGGAAGGCGCGATCAAGGCTTTCACCCGCCTGAAAGCGCTCGGTGTGCACATCGCACTCGATGATTTCGGCACCGGTTACTCGAGCCTGAGTTATTTACACCGGTTTCCGCTCGACACGCTGAAGATCGACCGTTCATTCGTGACCTCGATGCTGAAAAGCCGCGACAGCATGACGGTAATCAGCACGATCACCCGCCTCGCGCGTGACCTGAAGCTGAACTGCGTCAGCGAGGGGATCGAGGATCCGCACGAACTCGCGAAGCTGCGTGATTTCGACTGCGACTATGGCCAGGGCTATCTGTTCTCGAAGCCGGTACCGGAATCAGAAGTGGCGGCGCTGATCGCGCGCGACATCCTGTGGACCCCAGGCGGTAACGATGACGCGGCCGAATTGTCCGCCGCCGTGGCGGGCGACGGGGACGCCTGAAGCGACGCGTTACGGCGGGTCCCGTGTCAGCCGGACTCGAGTGCCGCGGCGCGACCGTGGAGATATCCCTGGCTCGCATCGCACCCGAGCGCCTTCACCCGGAGCAGCTGTTCTTCCGTTTCGACGCCCTCGGCGACGACGCTGAGTTTCAGGGTATGCGACATGGCGGTAATCGCGGCGATGATCGCGTCGTCTTCGTCCATCCGGTCCGTGCCGCTGATGAAGCTGCGATCGATTTTCACGTAGTCGAGCGGAAAGCGCCGCAGGTAAGACAACGACGCATAGCCGGTGCCGAAATCGTCGAGCGCGATGCCCACCCCAAGCGCGCGCAGCGCATCGATGAGTTCGATCGAGGCGGAATCATCGACGATCAGCGAAGATTCCGTCAGTTCGAGCACGAGCCAGGCGGGGTCGCAGTGCGTCTCCGCCACGATGGCGGAAACCATCGGCACGAAATCCTCCTGGCGCAACTGGTGCGGTGAAACGTTCACGCACATGCGCTTCGGCACCGTTGCAGCGCGATTGTGCCGTGCGATCCCGGCGCACGCCGTGCGCATGACATGCGCGCCCAGCGCGTGTATGACCCCGGTTTCCTCGGCCAGACCGATAAACTCCGTCGGCTCGATCCACACGCCATCGTGTTGCCAGCGCGCGAGCGCCTCGAACGCGACGGTCTCGCCGGAGTGCGCGTCGACAATCGGTTGGTACATCGCCGTCAGCGTCTTCGACGTGACGGCGCGTCGCAGCTCGTTTTCGAGCCACACACGGCGCTGCACGCTTGCGTTCAAATCTTCGGTGGCGAAGCGAAACTGGTTGCCGGCGGCGCGTTTCGCCTCATACATGGCCGCGTCGGCGAGGCGCAGCAAATCCGAGCGGGACGCGGCATCGTCGGGGTAAATCGAAATCCCGATACTCGCACCGATCACGACTTCATGACCGCCGATGTCGATGGGTCGCGAGATGATTTCGAGAAACCGCCGCGCGACAACGTCCGCGCCGTGCGGACCCGAAAGGTCCTGCAGCACGACGGTGAACTCGTCACCACCGAGGCGCGCCACCATCGGCGCACCCGACGGGGTCAGCTTCAGGGCAAAATCCGAGCCGCGCAGATTCTTGCTCAGCTTCTCGCCGATCGTATGCAGCAGCCGATCGCCCGCGGAATGGCCGAGCGAGTCGTTCACATGTTTGAAACCGTCGAGATCGATGAACATGAGCGCAACCCGGGTATCCCGTCTCGCGGCCGCGTCGAGAATCGTGGCGAAGCGACGCTCGAACGCGTGCCGGTTCGGCAATCCGGTGACGATGTCGTAGTAGGCGAGTTGCTCGATGCGTCCGCGCGCGAGTTCACGGCCGCGGACGTGCGTGAGTTGCAGCGCTACGTGGTTGAGCAGTCGGCGCGCACGTTGATCGATCACAATGTTGCTGCGCGCGAAAAACTCGATCACGGCGTCGACCTTGCCGTCAATAATAACCGGCCATACGAGCACGGCCCTGATCCCGATCGCCTCGCCGGCGTCCGCGCGCGAATCCCCGCCGAGGTCGGGGCGGAACACCTCGCGGCGACTCTCGGCGACGACTTGCGGCAAAAATTTCCGCCCGCCCGAGCCGGCTTCGTCGGCGCCAAGGAACAGCGGCGCATAGACGGGATCCACGTTCGCGGATTCGAGCGAGGTGGGTACGACGGAGCCGTCGTCGTTGCGGATCCACAGGTGTGCGGCTTCCCAGCCGAGCGCTTCGCACAGGATATTCATGCAGTCCTGCACCGCGACATCGAACGCCACACCTTCGTTCGCCGCGGTCGCGGTGTTCGCGAGTACCTGGGCATTGATCGCTTCGTCTTCGGTTTCGTTCAGGGAGCGATTCAGCTGTGCTTCGAGCAGCCGCTGGCTCGCGATCCAGGTGGTGACGAGGACGCCGGTGACGAACATGAGCGCGACGAAAAAACACAGCGCCACGAAAGGCTGCGATTGCGGGTCGACGACGGAGTGCGGTGGCACGCCGAAACGCGGCGCGAGGTAGAAACCGACGGCGGTCAGACAGTTCGCGAACACCCAGAACCAGGCCTCGACGGGCCCGACGACGATCGCCGCCGCGATCGGGATGACCACGAACCAGGCTATCGCGGGGCTCTCGAGAGCGCCGAGTTGCCAGCAGGCGACAATCATGAACCCGTACAGATACGCGCCACCGATACGGCCGACGAGCGTCGTGCGCCGGGTCGCCCGGTGCAGTGGATACAGTGCGCCGAACACGGCGGCCGAGAAAAAATGCAGGTAGGCGAAAGGCGGTGAGATGGGGAGGTAGACGCAACCGAGCAGGGTTGCGGTGACGACGGCTGCCGCGATCGCGATGTGCAGCACCGCGGCCTGGCGCGCCTGTGTCGCGTCGTGCCAATGCGCGCCGGAATCGCTGCCGAGCAGCCGTGCGAAATAACGGAACGGGCCCAGCCGCAGGAGCGGATCCGGTTGCGGCAACTCGGTGGGCGGCTTCAACTTGAAGGCATCGTCGGCAGAGCGCTCGTTGCCCGCGACCCCGTGCGATTGTGCCGCGGCCCGCCAGCGTGTGCGCCGTCAACGGTGCGGGCTTCGACGTCGCGTCGCGAGCCGGAATGTCGCACCGTCGCGCCTCGCGGGCGCCGCACGCGGACCCTGCTCAGGGCCCGCGCCGGCGCACGCGTCCGGCGACTACTGATTCATGCAGAAGAAATTCAGTTTATTGCCATCGGGGTCACGGAAGTAACCGATATAGAACGCACCGTCGCCGCGCGGACCGGGTGCGCCTTCATCGGTGGCGCCGAGTTCAATGGCTTTTTTGTAGAGTTTGTCGACGGCGGCGGGGTTCGCGGCGCCGAGAGCGACCATCGTGCCGTTGCCGACGGTTGCCGCTTTCTCGTCGATTGGCGTGATCACCCCGAACATCGGTTGACCCTCACCCGAGGCCCACAGGATCAGACGTTCGTTTTCCATCGCACGGCCCGCGCCGATCTCGCCGAGCAGGGCGTCGTAAAATTTTCCGGCACGAGCGAGGTCGTTCGAACCGAGCGTGACATAAGCAATCATCCGTTATTCTCCACGATTATCGTTGTCCTGGATGCGTGAGCACCACGCCGCCGGTTGGCGGCAGCGGTGCATTCTACCCTGCGCCCCGCCGGATCGGTGCAGATTCACGGGGCGTTCTGCCTGGTTGGGGTCGTGAGCCGGCGCTGCGCGAGGCGGTTCGCCGGGGTCGACCACCGCCTGAACATAGTGCAGCGCCGGAGTCGGCGCAAGCCTTGCGTCGGCGGGTCCGGGCGGGGCGGCCCCCGGGGCAATCGAATTGAGGTCGCGGGTGCCCGATCCGCCGTTTTGCGCCGTCCCTGAGTCCGCCCGACGGCTAGTCGCCGAAGACTTCCGTGACGTGCTCCGTGTCGAGGTATTCGCGCACCGCGGAAATCCTGCCGTCGCGGCATTCCATCATGAAATGGTAACTGTTGCGGTAGGTCTTGCCGTTTGAAATTTCGCCACAGGACTCCGCTTCGACGGATACGCGATTGTCTTCGGCGGTCAGCTGTTTCGGGGTGACCAGGATGCCCTGCGGTGCGCTGCCGGTGACGTTGCCGAGCAGTGCCGCGAATTCCGGCTTCGTGTACTTGCCGGACAGCGCCGTCGTGCCGGCCACCCACCACGTTGCATCGTCGCTGAGCATGGCGAGTGCATCATCGAACTTCGACGCCGAGAATGCTTCCCAGAATTTCGTTACGAGCGCTTTATTGTCAGCAGTACTCATGGGCTTGAACCTCAGGTTTACACGGGAACGGAGTTGCCAAGACTAGCGTAGATCAAACCGGGCGCGCGACTCCGTATAATCACCGCATGAATACCCGTGCAACCTGCCTCCGGCGAACCCCGCGCCTGTCGCGGCGCAACTTCCGGGGTGGCTAGTCCCGCCGCGGCGGGCGCGCTGAATCCCGTACCACTCGCCCGCGACGCGCGCATCATCGGGCTCATCGGCATTGCGCACGGACTCAGCCATTTCTTCCATCTGATCGTCGCGCCGTTGTTTCCGTGGCTGAAGGCGGACTACGGCTACTCGTATGCCGAACTCGGCTTCATCATGACCGTGTTCTTTATCGTTTCCGGTTGCTGCCAGGCGCTCGCCGGTTTCGTCGTTGACCGTTACGGCGCCGGCCGCACCCTGATCGGTGGCCTCGCATGCCTCAGCGCGGGCGCGGCCTGCCTCGGGTTCAGCGACGGCTATGCCGGTTTACTGCTCGGCGCCGGGCTCGCGGGGCTCGGCAATTGCGTATTTCACCCGGTCGATTTTTCGCTGCTGAACGCTCGCGTGAGCGTGCCGCGACTCGGTCCCGCGTATTCCGTTCACGGCCTCTCGGGCAGTCTCGGCTGGGCGTTCGCGCCCGTGTTCCTCGTTGGCATCGCGGCGCCGTTCGGCTGGCGCAATGCGCTGTTCGCCGCCGCGCTGCTGCCGCTCGCGATGATCATCGTGTTGCTGCTGAACCGCGCGGCGCTGTTCGGCGCGTCCGGCGAAGACAGCGAGCGCGCGAACGACGAAGCCGGGCCGGCACCACTGCTCGCGTTCCTGCGCGAACCGCAGATCTGGTGGTGCTTCGGGTTTTTCGTGTTCGTGTCCGCCGCGATCGGCGCGTCACAGAACTTCGCGCCGACGATCTTCGGGAAGCTCTACAACATCGACGTGCCGAGCGCCGCGATGAGCGTCACAGCCATGATGCTCGGCAGCGCGCTCGGCATGGGCTTCGGTGGCTGGCTCGTTATGCGCAGTCGCAATCTCGAACGCAATATCAGCGCGGCGCTCGCGTTCGGCGTATTGAGCGCAATCGTGATCGGACTCGGCGCGGGCACGGCCGGGATCGCGCTCGTGCTGATCGGATTGATGGGGTTCGGGATCGGGCTGTCGGGGCCCTCGCGCGACATGCTGATCCGCTCGGCCACCCCGCCGGGCGCGACGGGACGGGTGTACGGGGTCGTGTATTCCGGCCTCGATGTCGGCATCGCGGCCGCACCGGTCGCGTTCGGTGGCATGCTCGACCACGGTTTCGTCGCCGAAGTGTTCTACGGGATTGCGTTGTGCCTCGGGTTTGCGATCGTCACGGCATGGCGGGTCGGGCGCGGCGGCAGGACGAACGCCTGATCGTTACCGCCGCGCGTGGTCCTGCACGATCGCGTCGAGTTCCGCATCGGTCGGAAAACGCCCGAGCGCCTTCTTCGAGAACCGCAACTCGCCGTCGACCGTGATCTCGAACACGCCGCCGCCGCCTTCGATCAATTCGAGGTCGTGATCTCCGGCGGCGAGCAGGCGATCCCTCGCACGGAGGGCTTGCGGCTCATAGTTTCAGCGCGTGCAGTATTCGATCGTGAGTTTCATCGCGGGTCTCCGGATGCTGACAACGGTTAGCGGCTGCGGCTCAGCGGATCGCGACCGGATTGATCACGGCCTGCACGGCACCGACGAAGCGCGGCTGCCCGAGCACGAACAGGAACTCCGTCGCCTTGTCCGCGGCCAGCGCGCGCGTATCCATGTTCTCGAGTATGTACACGCCATTCTTCGCCAGCAACTCCTGGTGCACCGGGAACGCTTCGTCGGAGTTCTCGAACGGTACGACTTCGACCCCCCAGCTGTCGGAGCCGACCGCGACGACCCCGAGGCCCGCAAGCCACGCCGCGCCACCGACTCCGAGCCCGGGTTCACCCTGCATGAAACGATCCTTGTCGCTGTCGGCGACATTGAGCCAGCCGGTGTGGAACAGCACGACATCGCCCTGTTTGATCGTGACCCCCTGGGCTTTCGCCGCGGCTTCGATTTCCGCGCGATTGAATACGGTGCCGGGGTCGAGCACGGGTTTGCCGAGATGGCGGGCGATGTCGATCAGCACGCCGCGCGTGACGATCGGCGGCAGCGTGTCGATGCCGAATTTCGTCAGGCCGGTATTCTTCACGAAATCCTTCGCATGCGTGCCGTTGTAATACACGTGATTGATGCCGAGATGACCGAGACCGTCGATCTGGGAGCCGACCCCCATCCAGACGGTCATCAAATCGTCGTTACCGGTTGTTTTGTTCGTCCCCCACGGCGTGCCGGAGCCGTCGCCGAGTTGCAGGATCGTCATCTGGTAGGAGCGTGGCGGATAAGCCGGCGAATCGCTGCCGGTTTCCACCCCGAGCGCGTAGGTCTTGCCTGTCTTCACGAGTTGCGCGGCCTGCACGACGATGGCCGGGTCGAGATAGTTGATCGCCCCGAGCGTGTCCCCGGCGCCAAACTTCGACGGGAACCAGTCTTCCGCCACGGCTGGCGTCGCCCCGAGTGCGCAGCAGATCCCGAGGATTTTCATGCTTGTTTTCATATTGTTGGCCTCCTCCGTTTTCACCGCATTGTAGCGGCATCCGCTTATACCCGGATCGTCGTGTAGTGGGCCGCCGGTGATTCTGGCAGACTCGTCGGCAAGCCCACGCACCGAGCCCGCCATCCCGATGGAAACCGATCCGCCTTACCCGAGTATCTTGAGGCCGCTGCAGATTGGCAACGTCGGCGTGCGTCACCGGATCATGGTCACCGGGCATACCCAGCTCTACGGTCGTGATGGAATGCTCTCGGACCGGCATATCGATTACTACGCCGAGCGCGCGCGCGGCGGCGCTGCCCTGCTCGTGCTCGAACAGCAGGCCGCGCATCCGGCCGGACGCAACTATCACGCGGGTTGCGCGGCGTGGGACCCGGCTGTCGTGCCGTGGTATGAAAAACTCGGCGAGGCGGTGCATGCCCACGACTGCCGCCAGTTCGTACAGTTGTTTTGTGCCGGCGCGCAGGGGCGTGGCACGCAGTATTTCGACGACTGGCGGCCGCTGTGGGCAGCCTCGCGGATCCCGTCGGCGATCACCGAGGAAATGCCGCACGCGATGGAAGCCGCGGACATCGCCGAGCTCGCGGCGTATTTCGCGCGCGCGGCCGAAAACGTCAGGCGCGCCGGTCTCGATGGCATCGAAATCCACGCCGCGCACAGCCAGCTGCTCGGTGAATTCCTGAGTCCCGCGTTCAACAAACGCACCGATGCCTACGGCGGTTCCGTGGCGAAGCGCTGCCGCATCGTGCTCGAGGTGGGCGCGGCGATCCGGCGCGCGGTGGGTGACGATCTCGCGCTCGGTCTGCGCCTGTCGTTCGATGAATTCCTCGGTCCGGCCGGGATCACGCCGGAACAGTCGGAGGAACAGATCGCGATCTTCACCGATGCCGGACTGTTCGATTTCTTCGATATCTCCGGCGGCGGTTATCACGCCCTGCATGTTGCCGTCGCGCCGATGGGCACGGTGGGCGAAGGCTTCCTCGCCGACAGCGCGCGGCGCGCGAAAGCCGTGACGGGGGATCGCGCGCGCATTTTCGTCGTCGGCCGGTTTCTCGATCTCGCGAAAGCCGAAGCCGTGCTCGCCGCCGGTGACGCCGACATGGTGGCGATGACGCGTGCGCACATGGCCGATCCGTTCGTCGTCAACAAGTCGCTCGCCGGCGACGAGCGCGACGTCATGCGCTGCATCGGCGCGAATGTGTGTGTCGCGCGCCTGATCGACAATCGCGAAGTCACGTGCGTACAGAATCCGGCGATGGGGCGGGAGCGACGCTGGGGTTCGGGCACGCTGCAGCGCGTGGCGGACGGCGCGCGGCGCGACATCGCCGTCATCGGCGCGGGGCCGGCGGGATTGCGTTTCGCCGGCACGGCAGCGGCGCGCGGCCACCGGGTGACGGTATACGAAGCCGCGGCCGAACCGGGCGGCCGTTTGCGTGAACTCGCCGCCCTGCCAACGCGCGGCGCGTGGCACGAAGGCATCGCGAATCTCGTGCGCCCACTCGAACGTCACGGGGTCACGCTCGAATGCAATCGCCGCCTCGAGGCCGTCGACCTCGCGGCCGAGCTGATTATCTGCGCCACGGGTGCGCGCTGGGACGCGCATGGCTACAGTCCCTACCGGCCGGAGCGGGACGGTATTCCCGGCAGCGACCGTGCACACGTCATCGATATCGGTACGGCCATCCACCGTGCGCTCACCGATCCGGGCGCGCTCGGCACAAACGTGCTCATCGTCGATGAAACCGGCGAGTACCACGCGCTCGGGCTCGCCGAACTGCTCGCCGGCAACGGGGTGGCGGTGGAAATTCTCACCCCGATGCCGTTCGTCGGCGCGCAGACGCAGCGCACGCTGGATCTGCCACATGTGATGCCGCGTCTGAAAGCGCTCGGGGTGCGCACGAGCGCGCAGCAGTTTATCGAACGCATCGATGCGGATGCGGTGCACGTCTATGACATTTACGGCGGTGAGCCGGTGGCGCGTTGCGGGGTCACGGCCGTTGTGCTGGCGATGACCCGCACGGCCGACGACGCGCTGTTCGAATCGATCCGGGACTCGGGTCGCGACGTGCGCCGGGTCGGCGACATCGTCGCGCCGCGTTCCCTCGAGGCCGTGATCTACGAGGCGGAACAACTCGCGCGCGCGGTGTGATCCACCGTCGCGATTCAAGCGCAATGCAACAGGAGCACACGTAATGAATATTGGTTTTATCGGAATTGGCCGCATGGCCCATGGCATGGTGAAGAACCTGCTCGCGGCCGGCCACACGGTGAGCGTGTACAACCGTACGCGCGCGAAGGCCGAAGCACTTGCCGGTGATGGCGCGATCGTCGTCGACAGCGTCGCCGACGCCGCCGCGAACGAACTCGTGATCAGCATGCTGGCCGATGACCGCGCGCTGGAAAGCGTTATCTTCGCGGATTCCGGTTTTCTGCAGGCGTTGCCGGAAAATGCGGTCCACGTGTCGATGGCGACGATCAGTGAAGCGATGGGGCGGCGTCTGACCGCGGCACACGCGGCGGCCGATCGCGCTTACGTCTCCGCCCCGGTGTTCGGCCGTCCGGACGCCGCGAGCGCGGGCAAGCTGTTCATCGTCGCCGCCGGCAGCGCCGCGGCGCTGAACCTCTGTGAACCGGCGTTCGCCGTCATGGGCCAGCGCACGTTCGTCGTCGGCGAAGAACCGGTGGCGGCAAACGTCGTGAAAATCACCGGAAATTTCATGCTCGCCTCCACGATCGAAACGCTCGGTGAAGCGTTCGCGCTCGCGCGCAAGTACGGCATCGATGCCGGTGAACTGCTCGAACTGCTCACGAGCACACTGTTCTCCGCCCCCGTATACAAGAACTATGGCGCGATGATTGCCGAACAGCGCTACGAGCCACCCGGTTTCAAACTGAACCTCGGCCTGAAGGACATCAGCCTCGCGCTCGAGGCGGCCGGTGCGATGTCCGTGCCGATGCCGATCGCGAGCGTCGTACGTGATCAGTTTCTCACCGGGATCGCGCGCGGCTACGAGGATCTCGACTGGGCTGCGCTCGGCCGTGTGTGCGCGGACGACGCCGGACTGAAATAAAAGCGCGTGCCAGATCGTGCAGCGGCACGCGCGGGCCCGGCATTGCGGCCGATCCCGCCCGCGGTACGGGACTTTCGATCCGCGCGGGCGCGGACGTTGCGGTGAGACCCGGCGGGCATAATCTGCCACTGCGGGGGTCGCCCCGCGAAGCCGCGGCAAGCCCGCTATAATCGTCGGCCTGCCCACGAGGAACAGCCCATGCGCGCCGCCGTCATGCGTCACCGCGAACTCGTCGTCGACGAACTGCCGATCCCGGAAC
Organism: uncultured Gammaproteobacteria bacterium; assembly: GCA_963976285.1. GTDB lineage: Bacteria > Pseudomonadota > Gammaproteobacteria > UBA11873. Next base: position 9,726 of record CAXBJY010000083.1, on the reverse strand, counting down.
CGGGTCCCGGAGAAGTGCTCGTGAAAACGCTCGCGTGCGGGATCTGCGGTTCGGATCTGCACGCGCTGCGCTACGGCGAGGAACTCGTCGCCAGCTCGCGCCGCACGGACGGCGTCTTCGACATGGATCTCGAACGCGATGTCGTCATGGGCCACGAATTCTGCGCCGAGATTGTCGACCACGGACCCGACACCCGCGCAACGCTCGGCGCCGGCACCGCGGTCTGTTCGTTGCCCGTGCTGCTGCGCCCGACCGGCGTGCAGACGCTCGGCTACTCGAACGACCATCCCGGCGGTTACGGCGAATACATGCGCCTGACGGAATCCCTGTTGTTGCCGGTACCGAACGGTCTCGCGCCGGCGCACGCGGCGCTGACCGAACCGATGGCCGTTGGCGCGCACGCCGTTGCGATGGCGCGCCTCGATACCGACGACGTACCGCTCGTGATCGGCTGCGGCCCGGTCGGACTCGCCGTGATCGCGGGGTTGAAGGCGCGCGCTGCACGTCCGATTATCGCCGCGGATTACTCCGCGCGGCGACGCGAACTCGCGCTGACGATGGGGGCGGACATCGTCGTCGATCCGGCCGTCGATTCCCCGTATACGAGCTGGGCTGACGCTGCCGCGATCACGACGCCCGCCGCGAAACCGAAACCCTGGGCGCAAGGACCGGCCACCCGACCGGCCGTGATCTTCGAGTGCGTCGGGGTGCCCGGGGTGATCGATCAAATCCTGGAACGTGCGCCGAAGCGCGCACGCATCGTCGTCGTTGGCGTATGCATGCAGACCGATCATTTCCATCCAATGTATGCAATCAACAAGGAACTGAACATCCAGTTCGTGCTCGGTTATACGCGCGACGAATTCGCACACACGCTGCACGCAATCGCCGAAGGCGTGACGAACGTCGCGCCGCTGATCACGGCCAGCGTCGGGATCGACGGCGTCGCCGCGGCGTTCGACGATCTCGCCGCGCCCGATTTACACGCAAAAATACTCGTCGAGCCGTGGCGCGCCGCGCCGGGACTCGCACCTCCCAGACCGTGAAAGGACCGCCGTAATGGAACTCGCTCTCACCGACATCCAGCAACAAATCCAGGACAGCGCGCGCAGGTTCGCTGAAGCCGAACTCGCGCCGCTCGCGAAGACGCTCGACCATGGCGATGGTCGCGACGGGTATCTGAAAAACCTGCGCAGCCTGGCCGAACTCGGGTTCATGGGCCTTAACGTCGATGCGGAGTACGGCGGCACCGAAGCCGGGGTCGTGGCGTTCAGCGTCGCGATCACGGAAATCGCGAAAGCGTGCGCGGCGACGGCGGTGGCCGTGTCGGTGACGAATCTCGTCGGTGAGGTGATCCAGTCGATCGGCACCGAGGCGCAGAAAAAACGCTACATCCCGAAACTGTGCAACGGCGAGTATGCCGGTGGTTCGTTCTGCCTGTCGGAAGCGGGCGCGGGCTCGGATCCGTCGGGGATGCAGACGCGCGCCGTACGCGACGGCGACGACTGGGTGATCAATGGCACGAAGATGTGGATCTCGAGCGCGGAACACGCCGGGGTTTTCGTCGTGTGGGCGGTGACGGATCCGGAACGGCCGAAAGGCAAGGGCATCACGTGTTTCCTCGTCGAGCGGGAGACGCCGGGGATCACGATCGGCAAGGCCGAAAAGAAAATGGGCCAGCGCGGTTCGTGCACGAACCCGGTGATCTTCGAGGACTGTCGCGTACCGGCCGATGCGATCCTCGGCAAACCGAACGACGGTTTCCGCATCGCGATCGCGGAACTCGCCGGCGGGCGGATCGGGATCGGCTCGCTCGCACTCGGGATCGCGACGGCCGCGATGGACACGGCGCGCGCGTATGCGACGGAACGCGAACAGTTCGACACGAAGATCAGCGATTTCCAGGGCATCCAGTGGAAGCTCGCCGACACGTACACGGAACTCGAGGCCTCGCGCCTGTTGCTCATGAACGCTGCTTACCAGAAAGAATCCGGCCAGTCGTTCATGAAACAGGCGGCGATGGCGAAGCTGTATGCGACGGAAGCGGCGAACCGCGCCTGCTATACCGCGCTGCAACTGCTCGGCGGTGCCGGGTATACGGAAGAATATCCGCTCGAACGGTATGCCCGCGACGTACGCGTCACCGCGATCTACGAGGGCACGAGCGAAGTGCAGCGTGTAATCATCGCACGCGAGCTACTGCGCGAGCTTGCCTGAACACGCAAGCAAAAGCGCGACTGACCAACGATCGCCTGCGCGCGCGGGTATGATCCGGATCCGTCGGGCTTCCGTTGCGTTGACGTCCGGCGACGTGCGATTAACCGCGATCCGGCCGTTTGACGTGCAGCGTGTGATCATCGCGCGCGAGCTTGCCTGAACACGGGTGCGTAAGCGCGACTGACCGACGCTCGCTTGCGCGCGTGAGCATGAGCCGGGTCCGTCGGGTTTCCGTTGCGTTGCCGTTCAGCGACGTGCGCTTAACCGCGATCCGGCCGTGCGAAAAGCTGCGCGAAGTCGGCTGCGTACGGTTCGCCCGCGGTGAGCGCGGTCAATTCACGCAACTCGCGGATCGTATGATCCGGATCGATCGCGTCGCGTCCGGTCTGCATCGGCGGTTCGATCCCGTCCTCGACGATCAGGACCGTGCGCATTCCGAGCGCGTTCGCGCCGATCACGTCGTGCTCCGGCGAGTCGCCGACGAACAGCACGCGGGCGGGATCGAGTCCCGACTTCTCGACCGCCACCTCGAAGAAACGCCGGTGCGGCTTGCACGAGCCCGCGGCCTCGGAACTCGTCCAGTGATCGAAATACCGGTCGAGCTGCTCGCGCTCGACGAGCGGCTCGAGCATGTCGTCATCGATATTCGACACGATTGACAGGTACAAGCCCCGATCTTTCAGCGCGGCGAGCGTTTCGATGCAGTCGGCCTTGATTTCAAGACAATCGACGAGCGCGCGCTGGTGCGTATCGAGGTACCACTCGTACACGGCGTCGTCGCGGCGGCCGCCGAGCAGCTCGGCGAACGTCGTGAACATGTCGCAGAACATGTCGCGATGGCGGTAGTAGGGCTTGTCCGCGTAAGCCTGGCTCACGGTCAGCGACGCGCGGGCGTAAGCGGCCTTGATGTCCGCCTCCGTGGCGCCGACTCCAAGGCGCGCGGCGCTTTCGATGAGTAGCGGGATATTCGTGCGGGCCACGTTGCGGTAACTGAACAACGTGCCTCCGAGATCAAAAAAGATGCCATCAACCGGCATAGCACTGGTTCCTGGTGTTGATTGTCGGGGTGTGCGGGCGACAGGCGACCGCGCGGTCGAGAGGTTCGCGGGCGCGGCCGCGGACGTTCTTAATGATACACTCTGTGGCGTTCCAGCCGGAGACATCGGATGGCGAGAATGAGCGAAATCGACTGGGAGCCCTGCCTGCTGACGCAGCATCGCGCACCCGAGCTCGAGCATCGCTTTGCCCGGGAAACCGGCCGGTCGGGCGAGATGATGCGGTTTTTCGCCGACTCGCCCTGGGCTGCTGATGCACTCGTGCGCGTGTCGGTGCAGATCACGACGATTGTGTACACAGATCCGAACCTCGTCGATCAGGCCGGGCTCGTGGTCAGCCAGGATAATTCCTGTCGTTTCTGTTTCGGTGTTCAGCGCGCGTTCCTGCGCGTACTCGGCATGAGCGAGCAACGTATTGCGCAACTCGAACAGGACTTGCTAACCGGGGATTTCAGTCCGCGGGAGCGCGCGGCACTCGAATTTGCACGCCGCTTATCGCAATCGAAACCCGCGGCGACACTCGCCGATCTCGAACCGATGATCAACAACGGATTCAGCTCCGAAGAAATCGTCGAGTTCGCGGGGCTCGTGGGGCTGCACCTGTTCCTCAACCGCATATCGACATTCGTTGCGTTGCCGCCGGAACGTTTCGAGCAGCTGCCCGACAGCTGGTGGGCGCGGCTGTTTCGTCCCCTGCTGGCAATCAGGTTTCGCGGCATGCGGCACAAGGCAAAGCCCGTGCAACTGCTGGACGTCGAGCGCAGTGGGCCGTTGAGTCTGTTTATCAACGCGCTCGATGGTCTGCCGATGGCGCGCGACCTGCGGATTATCGTCGACCGACTGTGGGGAGCGTCTGCGTTGCCGCCGCGGACAGTGACAATATTGTTTGCCGTGATTGCGCGTGCGCTCGGATCGGCGCGATGCGAGGCCGAAGCGGTGAAGATGCTGCTCGAGACGGGTTTAGTGCAGTCCGATATCGAACAGATCCTCCTGCACCTGTCGTCGCCCGTACTGAGCGATGTCGAACGACGCCTCGTGCCGCTCGCGCGTGAAACCGTGTGGTATCAGCCTGCGGTGATCCAGCGGCGTTGTGCCGAAGTGCAGCGCGATTTGTCTGCCGCCGAGTTTCTCGATTTCTGCGGCACGGCGGCGCTGTTGAACATGCTTTGCCGGCTCGGCGTGATCGTCGACTATCGTCGGTGAGTGCGAGCGTTGCCGGCATTGCCGCGTTAGTCGCCGCGGCGTTCGCCGCTTCCTGGTGGCGCGCGCGCTGCGAAGCGACGCGCTTGCGCCAGCGCGTCGCCGCGGCCGCGGGTGAACTCGAAAATCTGCAGATGGCGTTCAGCCGGTTTGCGCCGGACGCCGTGATCGAACGTATCATCGCCGAAGGCGTGGCGGACTTCGGTGAGAAGAAGGAAGTCACGGTGCTGTTTGCCGATGTCGCGGGGTTTACGGCATTGAGCGAGAGTCTCGATCCGAACGTTCTCGTCGGCGTGCTGAACGGTTATTTCGAACGCATGAGCCGGGCGATCGCGGAGCATCGCGGTTATGTTTCGACGTTTATCGGCGATGGTCTGCTCGCGTTTTTCGGCGCGACGGATCCGAATCCGTGGCAGGGCAATGACAGCATCGCCGCGGCGCTCGCGATGCGCCAGGCACTCGTCGACTACAATCGCACGCTCGCCGAGCGTGGTCTGCCGACGTTGAGAATCGGCATCGGCCTGCATCGCGGCACCGGGGTGGTGGGTCTCGTCGGCAGCAAGGAACTGAAGGAATTCGCGTTCGTCGGCCGGGCGGTGAATATCGCGGCGCGGGTGCAGGGGCTGACCCGTCAGTACGACGTCGATATTATCCTGACGGAAAAGCTGCGCCAGACCATCGATCCCGGGTATACGACGAGTGCGCTACCGGTTACCGTGGTCAAGGGCATCGAGAAACCGCTGGAGATTCATCGCCTGCACTAGACGCTCCGGCATGACCGCGACGTTGCCGCCCGGCGTTGGGAAACACACAGGAAGACACCATGACGACAACACTTGATACGACCGTGCCGAGCGGTTTGCTCGCCGGCACTTACGACCCGCGCTTCGAACAGGTGGCGGCGGAGTTCACGAAGAATTTCACGGCACGCGACGAACTCGGCGGTTCGGTATGTGTCATGCACAACGGCGAGACCGTCGTCGATTTGTGGGGCGGTACGGCGCGCGAAGACGGCGGCGACCCGTGGAACAGCGATACGCTGTCGGTTGTGTGGTCGTCGACGAAGGGCGCGGTGTCGTTCTGTACGCACCTGCTCACGGCGCGCGGCGAGCTCGATCTCGACGCGCCGGTGGCGGATTACTGGCCGGAATACGCGCAGAACGGCAAGGCCGCGACGACGGTGAAGATGATGCTGAATCACCAGTCCGGCATCTGCGCCGTGAGCGAACCCCTGCCGGCCGGCGCCTACGCGGACTGGGACACGATGATCAAGGCGATCGAAAAGCAGGCGCCGTTTTTTGAACCCGGCACGACGCATGGATATGAAGCGCTGACTTACGGCTGGTTGCTCGGTGAAGTGATCCGGCGGGTGACGGGGCTGTCGCTCGGCACGTTCTTCCGCACGGCGCTCGCCGAACCGCTCGGGATCGATTTCTGGATTGGTCTGCCGGAAGCCGAGGAACACCGCACCGCACGCATGATCCTGCCGGTGGCAGACCCCGCGAACCTGTCGCCATTCATGCAGGCCATGGCCGACCCGACGAGCGTGCAGGCACTCGCACTGGGTAACAGCGGTGGCTACATGGATCTGGATGAGAACGGGGTGCGTAATTTCGATCTGCCGCTCGCCCACGGGGCGGAGATCGGCGCGGCCGGCGGCATGACGAATGGCCGCGGCCTCGCCGGCCTGTACGCACCGTTGGCCTGTGGCGGATCATGGAACGGCGTGGACTATGTCGATGCGGATACGCTCGCGCGCATGGCGGCGGTGTCGTCGGCAAGCTCGCGCGACTTCACGCTGCTCGCGCCGATGCGCTTCTCGCTCGGGTATTTCAAATCCGTGGACAACCGGCGCGGACCGGCGAATATGCGCGACAGCATGTTTCTGCCCGAGCCGGCGTTCGGTCATCCGGGTTACGGCGGCAGTATCGGCTTCGCGGATCCCGAATCCGGGATCTCGTTTGGCTACACGATGAACCGCATGGGTGACGGCATGTTGCTGAACGCGCGCGGTCAGTCGCTCATCGATGCGGTTTACCGATCGCTCGGCTACCGCTCACGCGAATCGGGGTTCTGGTTGAAATAGCGTTTCAAGCCGGGTGGTCACGGCGTCGCCCGATTGATCGCGGCGGCGCTTTCGCGCGACCCGGAATAATGCGAATCTCACGCCCCCATGCTCAGCCATAACCCCCGTCGCGCGCGTATTCTCGGCCTCGCCCTGCCAATTATCGGCGGCATGATGTCGCAGAATATCCTCAACCTCGTCGACACGGCGATGGTGGGGCACCTCGGTGACGCGGCGCTCGCGGCCGTCGGCATGGGCGGATTCGTCAGCTTCCTGTCGATGGCCCTGATCCTCGGAATTTCCGTCGGCGTGCAGGCAACCGCGGCGCGGCGCAAAGGGGAGGGGCGTTTCGACGAACTCGCGGTGGCACTGAACGCGGGCCTGCTCGTCGTGCTGTGCGTTGGTCCGATATTTTCCGTGGGCTTGTTCAATCTCGTTCCGCTGTTCTATCCGTATCTCGTCGATGATCCGGCCGTCATTGCGCTCGGCGCGCCGTACCTCCAGATCCGCGTGCTCGCGATCATCTTCGTCGCCAGCAACTTTGCGTTCCGCGGTTACTGGAACGCCGTCGACCGCTCACGGCTGTACATGATCACGTTGCTGATCATGCACGCCTGTAACATCTTCCTGAACTACGTGCTGATCTTCGGCAAGCTCGGGTTTCCGGAACTCGGGGTGACCGGCGCCGGCATCGGCACGGCCGTGTCGACCGCCGTTGGTACCGCGACGTACATTTTTCTCGGGTTTAAATATGCGCGCGGAGAAGGTTTTTTTCGCGCGATGCCGACGTGGAAAGATATTCGCCAGATCGTGCGACTGTCGATCCCGAGCGGCATCCAGCAGTTCTTCTTCTCCGCCGGCATGACGATGATGTACTGGATCATCGCGCGGATCGGCACGGCGGAACTCGGCGCCGCGAACGTGCTGATCAATCTCACGCTGATCGCGCTGTTGCCCGGGATGGCGCTCGGCCTGTCGTCGGCAACGCTCGTCGGCCAGGCGCTCGGGCGTGGCGATCCGGACGATGCGAAGCAATGGGGCTGGGATGTCGTCAAAGTAGCCATCGTCCTGCTCGGCGCGCTCGGCTTGCCGATGGTGCTGGTGCCGGATCTGATGCTCGGCATCTTCCTGCACAATCCCGACACGCTCGATGTGGCCCGCGCACCAATGCGCCTGATCGGCGCGACGATGGCCGTGGAAGCCATCGGGATCGTACTGATGCACTCGTTGCTCGGCGCCGGCGACGTGCATCGCGTGATGCGCTTGTCGATATCGTGGCAGTGGCTGTACTTCCTGCCGCTGGCCTATGTCGTGGGTCCGGTGCTCGGTTACGGACTGATGACGGTATGGGCGCTCAATGTCAGTTATCGCGCGCTGCTCGCCGCCTGCTTCGTACTGATGTGGCAGCGGGGCAAGTGGGCCGCGATCAAGTTCTGAACGCCGGGGTTTCGTCACCCGGCGCGGTGGTCAATCGAGCGCGTCGAGCGGACTGCGTACCGCGCGGCCACCACGGTTGAGTACGTGGGTGTAAATCATCGTCGTCGACACGTCCGCGTGGCCGAGTAACTCCTGCACCGTGCGGATGTCGTAACCCGCCTCGATCAGATGCGTCGCGAAAGAATGCCGGAGCGTGTGGCTCGATACCTTCTTCGTGATGTCCGCCCTGATGCTGCCGCGACGAATGGCTTTTTGCAATGTGTTCTCGTGTACATGATGACGGCGCGTGGCATGGCTGCGCGGGTCGACGGACAGTCGCTCGCTCGGGAACACGTATTGCCAGCGCCATTCGCGCGGCGCGTTCGCGAACTTGCGTGCGAGCGCCGTGGGTAAATACACATTGCCGAACCCGTTTGCCAGATCTTCGTCGTGCTGACGCTTCACCCGCGCGAGGTGATCGTTGAGCGCGGGCACGAGCGCCGCGGGCAGCGGCACCACCCGATCCTTCGCGCCCTTCGCATCGCGAACGATGATTTGACTGTAGGCAAAGTCCACGTCTTTCACCCGAAGTCTCACGCATTCCATCAGGCGCATGCCGGTGCCGTACATGAGGCTCGCCATCAACGCGGACACCCCGTCGATCGCATCGAGCAGACCGCGAACCTCGCCCCGCGTCAGCACCACCGGAAGGCGGCGCGGACGCTTCGCGCGGGTGAAATTCGCAAAGCGGTCGAGCGGGACCCCGAGTACTTCGCCATACAGAAAAACGATTGCATTGAGCGCCTGGTTTTGCGTACTCGCCGCCACATTGCGTTCGACCGCGAGGTACTCGAGGTAGCGCACGATATCCGCTGCGCCAAGTGTCTCCGCTGCGTGCGGCTGGTTGAAGTGAAGAAAGCGCAACACCCAGTCTTCGTAGGCGGTTTCCGTTCGCAGCGAATACCCGCGCCGGCGGATCTCCGCGGTGAGCTGACGCAGCAGGCGGGCGTGGGTCTCACGGAGCCTTTGCAGGTGGGGTGAGCGGCGGGAGCGGCGGACCGGGGCGGCAGCGGCAGGCTCATGTTCATCGGTTGATGGCGGCTCGGTTCGTTCAGTCGATTGCGGAGGTTCTCCGGAACGCGCTTTCCGACCGTTTGGAGACGGCAATTCGGCCGGCGGCTCATGTCCGCCCTTCGCAGGAGGCGTACGGGCAGGCGCTGCGCTCGGGCGTGAAGTTGAAGATGCGGGATTGGGATTTTCAATTGCTGCGGCGCGACGATACCAGTATCGCCAATCCATACCCGTCGCCCACGGCGCCTGCATAGTCTCGACGAACAGAATCTCCAGTGCTTCAATAGTTTGACGAAACTGCCAGTCCGATACTTTGCCACGTTCAACGACGCGCGCGAGGTAGGCGGAAACATGACCCGCGTCACGCGCGGAGAACGGTTTATCACGATCGGACCGAAGGTAATTCTCCACGCGGATCACGGTCCAGCGCACTCGTGCAGAGGTTTTAAACTTCTTGCTGAGGATAGTGAGGAAGCGATCCCACAGCTCGGGATCCGGCATGAACACGGCTTGCTGACCCATAACAGGACCTCCTTGTCCGGAATATTGGGTAGACTTAAAAAGCGCGCGGGGGCAAATTGTGGCCGCCCCGCAAGCCGCAATGTAAACCAAACGAACGAGGTGTTCGAATGATTCTGCCTAGCACGACGTACGGACACTCTGTGTATGGCTTTGTACGTGGATTCGGTCTATTTAACTGTT
>CAXBJY010000082.1:0-24581 GCA_963976285.1 uncultured Gammaproteobacteria bacterium | reverse complement strand
GCGGAGCGTTCGCCAATGCCGGCGGTGAATACGAGTGTATCGAGACCGCCGATACTCGCGATCAGGGCGCCAAGTTCGCGCACGGCGCGGTAGACGAAAAGATCGATCGCTTCGGCGGCCTGCGGCGAGTCGCTCGCGAGCAGTTCGCGCACGTCGTCACTGATCCCGGACACCCCGAGCAGGCCCGACTTGTTCATTAACACGTCGCTGACTTCGTCGATATCCATGCCGTGGTGTTGCACGAGGTGCAGTACGACCCCGGGATCGAGCGCGCCGCAACGTTTGCCCATCACCAGGCCGTCGAGCGCGGTAAAACCCATGCTCGTCCCGACACTGCGACGATCGACCATCGCGCACAGGCTCGCACCGTGGCCGAGATGCGCCACGATGACTTTGCCCGCCGCCGCGCGGTCGCCGATGATGTCCGGCAACACGCCGGCGATGTACGCATAAGACAAGCCATGGAAGCCGTAGCGGATGATCCCCGCGTCGCTCAGTTCGCGCGGCAACGCGAACAATTCCGCAACCCGCGGTTGGGTACGGTGGAACGCGGTATCGAAACACGCGTACTGAATAACCCGCGGCCAGGTCGCGGCGACGCTGCGGATCGGTGCGAGGTTGTGCGGTTGGTGGTTTGGCGCGAGCGCGGAGTAATCCATGAGCTTTTCGACAACCGCCGGGGTGAGGCGGGTGGGTGCGGCGAATTCCGGCCCGCCGTGTACGACCCGGTGTCCGGCCGCACAGACCTCGATGCCGGCGAGCGCAGCGTCGAGTAAACCGAGCAACCAGTGAGTCAGTGCGTCGTGATCTCCGGACCGTGGCAGGGGCACGGGATGCGCACGCAGTTGACCGGCCAGCGTACCGTCAACCGTGAACACGGCATCCGCGCCGATGTTGCTGATCTGTCCCCGGCATAACAGCGTGAGCGAATCGCGCGCGTAGAGGCCAAACTTGATACTCGACGAGCCGGCGTTGAATGTGAGCAGCGCCTGCTTCATACGGTCGGGCGCTGAAACCGGTGCACGAACAGCTGTGCCAGCGCACACGACGCGAGCCGGGTGAGGTTGCCATCGGCGCGACTCGTCAACATGAGCGGCACCCGCGCGCCGAGGACGATGCCCGCGGCATCGGCCCCGGCGAGATAAATCAATTGCTTCGCGAGCATGTTCGCGGCTTCGAGATCCGGGGCCACGAGCACGTCCGCGTCGCCGGCAACATCGGAGTGGATCGATTTCGTCGCCGCGGCCGCGGCCGATACCGCGTTGTCGAATGCGAGCGGGCCATCCACGAGTCCGCCGCTGATCTGACCACGTTGCGCCATCTTGCACAGTGCGGCGGCATCGATCGTGGAGGGCAACTGCGGCGAGACGGTTTCCACGGCGGAAAGGATCGCGACTTTCGGCGCGGCAATGCCGAGCGCGTGCGCGAGGTCGATCGCGTTTTGTACGATATCGCGCTTTGCATCGAGATCGGGCGCGATATTGATCGCGGCGTCGGTGATCAGGATCGGTTTCGAGTGGTGCGGGACGTCGAGCACGAAAATGTGACTCATGCGCCGTTCCGTGCGCAGGCCCGTGTCGCTCCGGACGATCGCGCCCATGAGTTCATCGGTATGCAGCGCGCCCTTCATGATCGCGTCCGCCTCGCCGCGCCGCACGCGTTGCACGGCTTCGTCGGCCGCCGCATGGCTATGCGCGACATCGACGAGTTCGACATCATCAAGGCTCACGCCGGCGCTTGTCGCCGCCTGTTCGATTTTCGCGCGCGGACCGACGAGTACGGGCTCGATCATGCCTTCATCCCGCGCATTGAGCGCGCCGGTCAGCGACAGCTCATCGCAGGGATGGACGACAACGGTTTTAACCGGCGCGAGATCCCGCGTGGCCGCGATCAGGCGATCATACTGGGCGCCGCGCTCGTGCAGATGCACCTCGGGCAGGAGGACGCGCGGACGACGCACCTTTTCGGTCGGTGCGATGACATCGGCTTCACCTTCGATAACGACGTCGCCGTCCTGGTTCAGGCACACACAGGCGAGCTTGAGGCGGTTGCCGTGGCCGGTTTTCTCCGTCACCGTCACCCGCACCGTGACCGTGTCGCCCAGCCCGACCGGATGACGAAAGCTCAGCGACTGGTTCAGGTAGATCGTGCCCGGTCCCGGGAGTTCCGTGCCGAGCACCGCGGAGATGAGCGCACCACCCCACATGCCATGGGCAATCACCTCGTGGAAACGATCGCTTTTCGCGTAAGCCTCGTCGACGTGGGCGGGATTGACGTCGCCGGACATCACCGCGAACAGCTCGATATCCTGCGATTTCAGCGTGCGCGTGATTTCGGCGCTGTCGCCGATGGCGATCTCGTCGAACGTTTTATTTTCGATGAACTGCATGAAGAAAATTCCCTAGCCGAGTACGTGATAACCGGCGTCGACGTACGCGATATTACCGGTGACGTTGCGCGCCGCGTCGCTGACCAGCATCGCTGCCATGTTGCCGACATCCTCGATCGTCACGAGCCGACGCGACGGCGCGCGTGAACGTGCCTTGTCGATTAGCGCATCGAAATGCGCGATGCCCGAGGCGGCGCGGGTTTTCAGCGGCCCGGGGGAGAGTGCGTTGACCCGGATATCGCCGGGCCCGAGTTCCGCGGCGAGCTGGCGCACGCTCGCTTCGAGCGCCGCCTTCACCGGCCCCATGACGTTGTAGTGGTCGACGACTTTCTCGGCCCCGTAATACGACACGGTGAGCAGGCAGCCGCCGCGCGGCATCAGACGCTCTGCCCGCTGCGCGATACGGATGAATGAGTGGCATGAAATATCCATGGCCAGGGCAAAGCCTTCCCGCGAACAGTCCGTCACCCGACCCTGCAGATCATCCTGCGGACAATTCGCGATCGAATGCAGGACGAAATCGAGCTGCCCGAAGCGGCTCTGAACCGCGGCGAACACGGCATCGAGTGCCGCGTCATCACCGACGTCGAGCGGCAGCAGCAGTTTTGCATCGACGGCCTCTGCAACCGGCTGCACGTAAGGTTTCGCCTTGTCGTTCAGATACGTTACGGCGAGTTCGGCGCCGGCGCGGTGAAACGCCTCGGCGCAGCCCGCGGCGATCGAGTCGCTGTTCGCGATACCGACGACGAGTCCTTTCCTGCCGTCGAGTAACTGCCCGATGGCGGGCTCGCTCATGACTGCAGCACGTACGTGCCGGGGGCATCGCACAGCGGCCGGTAGCTGCCGTCCGGAGTACCCATCGGGGGCGCCGCCTGCGCCGGGCCCGAGCGTGCATTCAGCCATTCAACCCAGGCGCGCCACCACGAGCCTTCGAATTGCGGTGCCTGCGCGAGCCACGTGTCGGGGTCGACATGATGCTCATCGTGCTTGCGCGTCATCATCTGGAACGTCCGGTGAGGGTGGCCGGGTTCGGACACGATGCCGGCGTTGTGGCCGCCACTCGTGAGCACGAACGAGACTTCGGTATCCGACTGCAGGTGGACTTTATACACGGAACGCCACGGCGCGACGTGGTCCTTGACGGTGCCGACGCAGAACACGGGCGCGCGCACATCACTGAACGTCACGGGTGTGCCGTCAACCGTGTACCGGCCCTCGGCGAAGTCATTGTTCAGGAACAATTGACGCAAATACTCCGAGTGCATTTTGTACGGCATGCGGGTCGTGTCGGCATTCCAGGCCATCAGATCGATGATCGGCGCGCGCTCACCCATCAGGTATTCGTGCACCATGCGCGACCAGATCAGATCGTTGGATCGCAACAGCTGGAACGCACCGGCCATTTGTTTCGCGTCGAGAAAGCCCTGCTCCCACATCATGTCTTCGAGAAACGTGAGCTGACTTTCGTTGATGAACAACGTGAGTTCGCCGGCTTCCGTGAAATCGCTCTGCGCCGCGAACAGGCTCAGCGAGGCGAGGCGGTCGTCACCGTCGCGCGCCATCGTGGACGCCGCGATCGACAGCAAGGTGCCGCCGAGGCAGTAGCCGGTGGCGTGGACTTTCGCACCCGGCACGATCGCGGATACGGCATCCAGCGCATCCATGACCCCGAGTCGGCGGTAGTCGTCCATGCCGAGGTCGCGATCGTCGGGATCGGGGTTCTTCCACGAAATAATGAACACCGTATAGCCCTGATCGCGCAGATAGCGGACGAGCGAGTTCCCGGGCGACAGATCGAGGATGTAGTACTTCATGATCCAGGCGGGCACGATGAGGATGGGTTCGGGCTTCACCGCGTCCGTCGTCGGCGCATACTGGATCAGTTCGATGAGGCGGTTGCGATACACGACCTTGCCCGGGGTCACGCCGAGGTTACGGCCGACCTCGAACGCGTCGGTGCCGGCGGGCTTTTTGCCGCCGGTAAGGCGCTGGAAGTCGTCGAGAAAGTTCTGCGCGCCGCGCACGAAGTTCATGCCCGCCTCCTCGACGGTGCGTTGCAGGACTTGCGGATTCGTCGCGATGAAGTTCGATGGCGAGAACACATCGAGCCATTGGCGGGCCGCGAACTCGACGACGTTTTCGTGTTGCCGGGTAACCCCCCGCACCCCCGTCGTGGCGTTGTACCACCACTGCTGGGTGAGCAGGAAGCCTTGATGGATCAGGTTGTACGGCCAGGTATGCCACGCCTCGCCGTCGAAACGATGGTCCTGCGGTAACGGCTCGATGCAGGGTTCCGTCGCGCTTTGCGCGCCCGTGCAGGTGCCCGCGTACAGTGCGAGCTTCAGGCTCTTCTTCGCCGCTTTCTCGACGAGTTGCTGCTGCTTCCCCGGCGCACTCGCGAGATGCGAGGCCCAGTCGAGGTAAGCCCCGGCCAGGGCCACGGGCGAGAGCCCGAGCGTAAACCGCGCGAGACCCGCATGCACTGCCCGATCCTGTATTTCCGACAGGGCGGTGGACATGTAGGAGTCGCGTTGAAACCCTCCCGATGCCGCCGCGGCCGCGGTCAGACTCGCGAGATTAGCGGTCGTCGGAAGGGGCAGGGCGGGATACAGCTTTCGGATCGGGGTCGGTGCGGACATTAATGCTTCCTGTCAGGCGGGATAGGTTTCTCGACGGCTTGCAACTCTAGAAGACTGTGCGCGTTGTCGGTATTCGAGATTGACCGTAAGCATGTGTGGGCACTACGTACTCACGTACGTCGGACTCACCTGTGGAAACCCACATCGTGTTCACGGGGAGCCCCAATTACGTCACCGCAGTTGAAGACTCAGAATTACGCATCGCAGAGAGTGAACTTCGACGCGAACGGAAACGAAAAGTTCTCGCCCCGCGGAAATGTTGAGCGCCGGATTGTTTTTTCGCGGCGACAGTCACCGCGCGTACCTTCCGGGTGACGATAACGACGGCCGTTTCCCCGCAATTCGTCGTTGCGCGCGATCGATGACGGCACGACGTTCGGTCACCACATGACCCGCGTACAGGCGAACCTCGCCGTGACGACGTGGCACCAGGCGTGCACCGTTAAACGGCACGCTTTGCGTTTCACGCACTTGAAATGTGCGAACGGAACAGCGCGCGGCGTTTGTGCGTCACACCGTTCTCGAGCAGCGTGGCCCGGCGAGCAACAACAGGAGTGAACATCGATGACGGCCTTTTCCCGAAACCGCGACGGCGTTACTCGCTTACGCCCTCGCGCGGGCCCGCTCATCGTGACGATCACCGGCGTTCTCATTGCGGGTTGCGCCGCCGTGGGACCGGATTATGTCGCCCCGGACGTGAACCCGCCGGTCCGCTGGAGTGGTGATCCCGGTGCGGCCGCGACGACCGACCCACTCGATCCGGCGGCGTTGAACGAATGGTGGCGTTCGCTGGACGATCCCGTGTTGACGGAGCTGATCGAGCGGGCACTCGCCGGCAACCTCGGTCTGCGCGATGCCGAGGCGCGGATCCGCGCGGCGCGCGCACGGCGCGGGGTCACGGCCGCGAGTCAGTTGCCGACGGTGGAAGCCGGCGGCGCGGTAACGGATACGCGGATCACGGAAACCGGCTTCTACGAAGGCACGGGCTATGCCGGCACCACGCAGACGCTGTACGAAGGGGGCTTCGACGCGAGCTGGGAAGTCGACATTTTCGGCCGGGTGCGGCGCCAGGTCGAAGCCGCGGACGCGGGGCTTGAAGCGAGTGTGGAGTCGTATCGTGACGTCCTGGTCACACTGCTCGCCGAGGTCGCGCGCAATTACCTCGATGTCCGTACGCTGCAGGCACGCCTCGCGGTGGCCCGGGCGAATCGCGAGGCCCAGATCAACACGGTCGAACTCGTGCAGGAAAGCGTCGACGCCGGCGAGACCGCGCGTCTCGATCTCGAACAGGCGCGCGCGAACCTCGCGACCACCCGCGCGATCATTCCGGGCCTCGAGAGCAATCTCGCGCAGGCAAAAAATCGCCTCGCCGTCGCGCTCGGGCTGGCGCCGGGCGCGCTGGATGAAGAACTCGCCGACCCCCGTGCGATTCCGCTCGCGCCACCGCAAGTGGCGCTCGGGGTGCCCGCCGAGGTACTGCGGCGCCGACCCGATGTGCGCCGGGCCGAACGCGAACTCGCGGTTGCTACGGCCGCAATCGGCGTCGCCACGGCGGATCTCTATCCGACCCTGACGCTCGTCGGATCCGTCGGGCTCGAGTCGCTCGATGCCGGCCGGTTCCTGTCCTCGGCCAGCGGCGTCTTCGGCATCGGCCCGTCGCTACAGTGGAACGTCTTCGACGCCGGACGAATTCGCAGCAACATCGAGGTCGTCAGTGCCGAGCAGGAGCAGACCCTGATTGCCTACGAGGCCGCGGTATTGAACGCGCTGCAGGACGTCGAGAACAGCATCGTTGCGTACGGCAAGGAAATGGTACGGCGCCAGGCGCTCGTCGACGGCGAGCAGTTCGCGCGGCAGGCGCTGGTCATTGCCGAAGATCAGTACAAGGCCGGTGAGACGAGTTTTCTCAGCGTGCTGGATTCGCAACGCCAGCTGCTCGGTCTGCAGGATCAACTCGCGGCGAGTAACGGTCAGGTGACGACGAATGTGATCAGCCTGTTCAAGGCGCTCGGCGGCGGCTGGACCCCACTGGAACCGAATTCACCGTAACGCTGCGCGCGATGCCGCGTTACGACAGACAATGTTATTGGTAGGACGTTATGAATAAACCCGCGTTCAGGCGAGCGGTCATTGTTTTCGCGCTATTGGCGGCAGCGGCTTACGGCTGGCAGTGGTGGCAAAGCCGCGCGGCGGCGCTGCCGCCGGACATCAGTTACGGCAACGGGAGAATCGAAGCCGATCAAGTCGACATCGCCACGAAATTTGCCGGCCGGGTGGAGGAAATCCTCGCGCACGAAGGCGATTTGGTGCGCGCCGGCGACGTGCTCGCGCGCATGGATACGGCACAACTCGATGCCCAACTCGCGCAGGCCGAGGCACAGCTCGCGGAAACGCAAACGGCGGTGAACGAAGCCGAGGCACAACTCGCGCAACGGCGCAGCGAACTGAAGCTCGCGGAACAGGAGCTCGAACGCGCCCTGCCGCTCGTCGAGCGCGGTTCGATGGCGCAGCGCACCGCCGATCAGCGCCGCAGTGCGCGCGATACGTCCGCCGCAACGGTTGCCGCGGCGCAAGCCCATCTGCGCACGCAAGCACAGGTGGTCGAAGCGGCCCGCGCCACGGTCAGATTAATTCAAACGCAGATCGACGATGCCACGCTCGTCACCCCCGTGATCGGTCGGGTCCTGTATCGCCTCGCCGAGCCGGGCGAAGTGCTGGCCGCGGGTGGCAAGGTGCTGACCGTGGTGAACCTGTCGCAAGTCTACATGGAGGTCTTTCTGCCCTCGGCCCAGGCGCATCGGGTCGCGATCGGTGCCGAAGCGCGGATCAAGCTCGATGTGCTCGACTTCGCGATTCCCGCCACGGTGAGCTTCGTCTCACCGGAATCCCAGTTCACCCCGAAACAGGTGGAGACGCTGAGCGAACGCGACAAGCTGATGTTCCGGATCAAGGTGCGCGTACCGCAGGAACTCGTGCTGCGGCATATCGAGCAGGTGAAAACCGGGGTGCGCGGGGTCGCCTACATTCGACTCGCGCCCGCGTCGGGGCAAGCGCCGTCACCCTGGCCGGAGTTTCTGCAACAGTTACCGCCGGATTACGCTCCGGCCGCGAGCGTCGGCGACTAGCACGCTACCCCGATCATGGCCGCTCCCGATCGTCCACTCGCGCGCCTGCAGGGCGTCACCCACACATACAAGCGGGTGCGTGCCGTCGCCGGGGTGAATCTGGAGATCCCGCCGGGTTTGATGGTCGGTCTGCTCGGCCCCGATGGGGTCGGCAAGTCGACCTTGCTCGGGTTGTTGTCCGGCGCGCGCAAGCTGCAGCAGGGCCGCCTCGAGGTGCTCGGCGGCGACATGGCATCGGCTCGCCACCGCCAGGCCGTGGGGCCGCGGATCGCCTATATGCCGCAGGGACTCGGGAAGAACCTGTATGCGGAACTCAGCGTCGCGGAGAACCTGGATTTCTTTGGCAAGTTGTTCGGACAGGGACCCGCCGAGCGCGCGGCGCGCATCGACCGGCTGACGTTAGCCACGGGGCTGGGTCAATTCCTCGACCGCCCGGCGGGCAAATTGTCCGGCGGCATGAAGCAGAAGCTCGGACTGTGCTGCTCGCTGATCCACGACCCGGATCTGCTGATCCTCGACGAACCGACGACCGGGGTCGATCCGTTGTCCCGGCGCCAGTTCTGGGAGTTGATCGCGACGATCCGCAACGAGCGCCCGACAATGAGTGTCGTCGTCTCCACGGCTTATATGGACGAAGCCGAAGGTTTCGACTGGCTCGTGGCCATGGACGCCGGGCAGGTGCTCGCGACGGGATCCCCGGCGGCGCTCAAAACGCAGACCGGGGCCGACGATCTCGAAACCGCGTTCGTGCGACTGCTGCCGGCACCCAAGCGCGGCAGCAGTAGCGGACTGACGATTCCGCCACTGCAGAAGACGACGGGCACGCCGGCCATCGCCGCGCGCGGACTGACCCGGCGCTTCGGCGACTTCATCGCCGTCAACGATGTCAGCTTCGAGATCCAGGCCGGCGAGATCTTCGGCTTCCTCGGTTCGAACGGCTGCGGCAAGACGACGACGATGAAGATGCTCACGGGCCTGCTGCCGGTGTCCGCGGGTGAAGCGTTCCTGTTCGGGAAGCCCGTGGACGCGAGTGATCTCGAAACGCGCAAGCGGGTCGGGTTCATGACCCAGGCATTTTCGCTGTACGGCGAACTGACCGTGGCGCAGAACCTGACCCTGCACGCGCGCCTGTTTCATTTGCCGCCGTCGCTCGCGGCCGCGCGCATCGCGTCGCTGATCGATCGCTTCGGCCTGCGCGACAGTATCGACACCCTGGCCGGAGCGCTGCCGCTCGGTATGCGTCAGCGGCTTTCGCTCGCCGTCGCGGTGATCCACGAACCGGAAATGCTGATCCTCGACGAGCCGACGTCGGGGGTGGACCCGGTCGCCCGCGACGGGTTCTGGGAGCTGCTCGTTGAACTGTCGCGCCGCGACAAGGTGACGATTTTCATTTCCACTCATTTCATGAACGAGGCGCTGCGCTGCGACCGGATTTCGCTCATGCACGCCGGCCGGGTGCTCGTTTACGACGAGCCGCGGCATCTCATCGCGGCGAAGAATGCGGGTTCACTCGAGGAAGCGTTTATCAGTTACCTCGAGGACGCGATCGATGAACCGCGCGCGAAACCCGCGGCCGGGATCGTCAGCCCGGTTGCGGAAGCCCCGAACCCGACTGCTTCGCAGGGTCGCGACGGCGGCGCTAACGGCTTCAGCTTCAACCGGCTGCTCGCTTACAGCTATCGCGAAATCATGGAGCTGTCGCGTGACCCGGTGCGGCTCGCGTTCGCGTTCCTCGGCAGTGCGATCCTGCTGGTTGTGATCGCCTACGGCATCTCGCTGGACGTTGAGGATCTGCCTTACGCCGCGCTCGATTTTGATCGCACCCCCGAGAGTCGCCAGTACCTGAGCAATTTCCAGGGTTCACGCTATTTCATCGAACGCCCGGAGTTGCGCAGCACCGACGAACTCGAACGGCGGATGAAGTCGAACGACATCACGCTCGCGATCGAGATCCCGGCCGGCTTTGGTCGCGATCTGAAAAAGGGTGAGACAACGAGTGTTTCCGCCTGGATCGACGGTGCGAATACGACCCGCGCGGGCACGATCGAGGGCTATGTGCAGGGCGGGCACGCGCACTACCTGACGGAACTCGCGACCGGGGCGGGACTCGATGCGAGCGCGTACTCGAACGTAGCGCTCGAACCCCGCTATATCTACAACCCGTCGTTCGAGACGATCTATTCGATCGGACCGAAGACCCCGGCGATGCTGTTGCTGCTGTTCCCCGCGATCCTCATGGCGGTGAGCATCTCGCGCGAGAAGGAGATCGGGACGATCACGAACTTCTACGTCACGCCGACGAACCGCCTCGAGTTCCTGCTCGGCAAACAACTGCCGTATATCGGGGTCGGCATGGTTAATTTCGTTGCGCTGACCCTGCTCGTCGTGTACCTGTTGCAGGTACCGTTGCACGGGAGCCTGCTCGGACTGAGCGCAGGCGCGTTGCTGTACGTGTTCACCGCGACGGGGTTCGGCCTGTTTGTTTCATCGATCACGAAATCCCAGGTCGCGGCCGTGTTTGCCACCGCGGTGCTGTCGTTGATGCCGACGATCCAGTTCGCCGGCATGATCCAGCCGACGTCGACGCTCGAAGGGGGCGGGCGCCTCGTCGGCACGCTGTGGCCGGCAACCTATTACATGCATCTGAGCGTCGCCGCATTCACGAAGGGGCTGGGTTTTGCGGATCTGATGCCCGATCTCGTCGCCCTCGCGATCTTCGGACCCGTGCTCGTGGTGATAGCCGCCGCGTTCCTGAAGAAGCAGGAGGCCTGATCCGTGAATACCTGGATCAACATCTTCTGGCTCGGCACGAAGGAATTGCGCAGCGTCGTTGGCGATGCGTTTCTCGTCGTGCTGATTATTTATTCGTTCACCCTGGCGATCTATGCCGAGGCCACCGCGATCAGCGAGTCCGTCAACAACGCCTCCGTGGCCATCGTCGACGAGGACCACTCGACGCTGTCGCGCGCTATTGCGAACGCGTTCTACCCGCCGTATTTCAAATCCCCGGAAATGGTTTCGGCGGCCGCGGCCGAACGGGCGATGGACCAGGATCGCTTTATGTTCGTCGTGACGATTCCGCCGCACTTCGAACAACACGTGCGCGAAGGCCGTCGTCCCCGGATCCAGATCAATATCGACGCCACGGCGGTCACCCAGGCGAGCCTCGGCAACAGCTACATCCAGAGTATCGTGACGAACGAGGTGAACCACTTTATGGAGCGTTCGGGCGCCGCCGTGGGCTACCCGGTCACGCTCGTTCAGCGCCGCGCTTTCAATCCGAACGGCACCGGCATGTGGTTCAGTTCCATCACCTCGCTGCTGAATCAGATCACGCTGTTGACGATCGTCCTGACCGGTGCCGCGCTGCTGCGTGAACGTGAGCACGGCACGATCGAGCACCTGCTCGTGATGCCGCTCACCTCGTTTCAGATCGCGCTGGCCAAGGTGTGGGCAAACGGGCTGATCATTCTCGTTGCGTTCGTGCTGTCGATGCTGTTCGTCGTCGAAACGATGCTCGCCGTACCGATCGCGGGCTCCCGATTGCTATTGCTCGGCGGCACCACGATCTACCTGTTCGCCGCGGCGGCCATCGGCATCTTCCTCGGCACGATCGCTCGCACGATGGCGCAGTTCTCCCTGCTGCTGCTCATGGTGATCATGCCGATGATGCTGCTGTCCGGCGGCATCACCCCGATTGAAAGCCAGCCGGAAATCATTCGACCGCTGACCTGGCTGCTGCCCTCGCGCCACTACATGGCGTTCGCCCAGGCCGTCGTGTTCCGGGGCGCCGACCTCGGCATCGTGTGGCCGCAGATCCTGAATATGACCGGTCTCGGTGCGGTGTTTTTCACCGCCAGCATTGTGTTGTTCCGGCGCTCGATTGCGGTCACGACGTAGGGAACCCCGAACGTAGGGCAACGCAATACGGTCTTCGCGAGTGACCCCGACGACTCGGCAACATGCTCAACGCATGTCGAAAAGCTCCTGGTGAAAGTCGTTCGCGGATAATCCGTGCGCTGTGAGATCCTGGCGTAGCGCCGCACCGAACCCTGCGGGTCCGCAGAACCAGATACCGGCGGAGCGCCAGTCCGGCACCGCCTCGCGCAGTTTCTCACCGGTCAAATAGCCATCGCGATCGTTGATCAACACGTGCAGGTTCACGTTCGCACCTGCCGCGTCCGCGGTCAGCTTTTCCAGCGCCGCGGGTTCCAGGTTCGTCGTTGAATGAAACAGATCGATGAGCTGATCTTCCGGTGCTTGCGCGAGCTGTTTCATGCGGGCGATGAACGGCGTGATACCGACCCCGCCGCCGATCCAGATCTGGCGTGCGTGTCCGTCTTCGAACGTAAAGCGGCCATAGGGGCCTTCGACCGTGACCGGATCGCCGATCCGCAAGCGGTCCGGCAGGTACTCGGTATAGTCGCCGAGTGCCTTCGTGATGAACATGACGCGGCGATCGGCGGGGTTCCACGCCGACGCGATCGTGAACGGATGCTGTCCTTCGCCCGCATCGAACGTGACGAACGCGAACTGGCCGCCGTCGTGTCCCGGCCAGTCAGGATCGAGTTTGATCACGGTTTCCTGGATACGCATGTCGGGGAAATAATGCAGCGCCTCGATCGTTCCCTGCACCTGGCGGGTCCTGCCGATTCTCCCGCCGAGCGACAGGAGCGCGGCCAATACGCCGGCCAGCATAAGCAGGCCGGACACAATTCCGATCGGCTGCATCCAGTAGCTGAAATTGATCAGCATGACGGAGTGGAACACGAGCGCGAGGTAGGCCACGGCGATCAGCCGGTGCGTAGCGGCAAACAGCCGGTAGGGAATGCGCTTGATCAATGCGACGGCAATCAGCAACACGACGGCATAGAACGCCCATTCGCCGATGGCCTCGGCTATTTCGCGTTGATCGCCGAGGAAGCGCTGGATCGCACCGAGCGTTTCCGGATCGGCACGCGGGCCGCGCCGCGGGCGCTCGATCACGCCCCAGCCGACGAGCCATTTCGGGCCGTTCGCACCGAGCCAGTGAAAAATGGCGGTAACGCCGCCACCGATCCCGAGCCACTTGTGCAAGCGGTAGGATTTGTCGAGACCGCCCGCGAACGGCTCGATCCAGCGCGGCCGCGTCGCGAGCACCATGGCAACACTGAACACGCCAATGGCGATAATGCCGCTGTACTGCACGAAATAATTTCTGACGGTGATGAAATTCAGTGCATCCGGCACCTCACCGATGGCTGCCCACCAAAGTAGGGACAAGCCCATCAGCAACCCGGACAAGCCCAGTTTGATGTTACGCATTCGTGTCGATTCCTTCGGTCCGCTCGGGGACGGCGCGGCTTCAGTGTTCCCGATTTCGCAGTGTAGGCCGCGAAATCGTCAACGTGCGTAACGTCGATCAAATTTTCGCAAAACACCGGTTCGCGGGACCCGAACACGAATCCGAACCGGGTGAACCGGGAACCCCGGGACCAGGCGGCATCGTTTGTTCCCGTTGCCGGCCTCATGTTACGCATTGTGTCGGCAGTTCCCGCGGTAAGCCGGATCACGGGCGGATTGGTGCAAAATGGGTGATCGTACAGACCGGCGCGGTTATCCTGCTGCGCACGGCTCGCGCGGTGCGCGGCAATCGAGGGCGGTTCAATGATCCGATTGAGATTCGGCATTCAGATCGATATGCGGGACTCCGCCGACTTCGGTGTCGGCGATCTTGGTGGCGAGGCGGTGGGTCTGCTCAGTTCCAGCGGGTCACAGATTACCGCTGCCACCTCGAGCGGCGGTACGATCAGGCTGAACGGCCGCTTCGACCTGTCGAGCGAGCAGACGGTTCTCGATAGTCTTATCACCGGCCTCGTGATCCGCGACAACGCCGGGAATCTGATTATGTCGATTGCCGGCGTGGCGGGCTTCAGCGTCGGCGACATCGACAACGACCCCACGCTCTCGGCGCTGTTACGGCAGGCGGGGCAGGGCGTGGTCGTGACGGGCAGCCGGTTCGACGATCAACTCGTCGGCGGGCCCGGTAACGACACCCTGAACGGTGCCGCCGGCGAAGATACCGTGCGCGGCGCCGGGGGCGCGGACAAACTCAACGGTGGCAGCTGGAGCGACAAACTCTACGGCGGTCCCGGCAACGACACGATCACCGGCGGTGGGGGCAACGACATACTCGACGGCGGTCCCGGCAGGGACGTCATGCGCGGCGGGGTCGGCAATGATCGGTACTTCATCGATCACGCCGCAGACCAGGTCACTGAAACAGCCGGTAACGGTACGGACGAAGTCCGGTCCAGGGTCGACTACACCTTGCGCCCCCATATCGAGAATCTGCGCCTGATCGGCGGCGGACATACCGACGGCACCGGGACCGTTCAGGCCAATACGATTTCCGGTAACGGGGGTAACAACACGCTGGACGGCAGGGGCGGCAACGATACCCTGATCGGCGGCAGCGGCAGGGACGAACTGCTCGGCGGCTACGGCAACGATGTACTCCTTGGTGGCGGCGGTCAGGATCTGCTGTACGGCGGAGTCGGCGCCGACCTGCTCAATGGCGGGCACGCGGCGGACCGGATGTTCGGTGGGCCGGGGAATGATCGCTACGTGGTTAATGACGTCGATGATTTCGTCAGAGAGTTTGTCGGCGAAGGCATCGATACCGTGTTGTCATCCGTCACGATGCAGCTGCGGGGCAACTTCGAAAACCTGAAGCTGATGTCCGCTGCGGATATCGACGGGTCCGGTAACGTGTTGCCGAACGATCTCGCGGGTAATGCCGGCGACAACATCCTCAGCGGGTTCGGCGGCGGCGACACGATCCATCTTGGCCTCGGCACGGATACGGGAATCGGCGGCAGCGGCAACGATACGTTCATGTTCGATGCGCTGCCGGGGGACAGTGGCGCGCCGGACAATATCACCGACTTTCTGTCGCTGGCGGACATCCTCTATCTCGATGAGTCGATATTCACGGCTCTCGATTCCGGTGTCGTCGACGCCGCGAATTTTATCGATATCGCTGACACACCGGATGGTAACGACTACCTCGCCTATGACGGAGTGAACGGCCTGCTGTATTACGACGCGAGCGGTGCCGGCGGCTCCTCGATCCTGTTCGCGGATCTCGGTGCGGGCACGGTGCTTACCGCGGGCGATATTTTCGTCGGTTAATTACGGGTCGCTTTCATGCAGCCCTGCCGCGTCGACTCGTGCCGGCACCGGAACAGCCGCTCGGAAACAGCGGACGGTTATGTCACGGCGGTGCAATCCCGGTAGCAAGCAATCCCCGTTCGAGGTAATCGATAAATTCCGCTGTGCCTTTCCCATGCTTCACGGTTTCGTACAAGCGCACACTCGCGTCACTCAACAGGTTCCGCCACTGACCATGCCCGCCGCGATGAAAGAACGCGGCATTATTCTGCCACGCGTTCAGATCGGTATCCGGAGCGGTCATGTCCGCATTCTGTTTCATCGAACTGAACGTCGCCGCCGCGACGAGCTGCGGCCAGACGTCTTCATCCACCGTGATCCCGAGTATCGATGCGATACGCCGCATTTGCCCGTCGAGATCCGACATGAGGTCCGCGTAATGCAGGAAATGGATATTCCCGAGCGTGCGAAATTGCCAGAACGTTGTTGCATGTGAAAAGACCGACCAGAACGGGAAACCGTCCTGCTCCCAGGGAAACGCCGGTTTCGTCAACCACAGCTGGAACCGCTCATCGATGTCTTCCGGCATCGGCGGGGGTGGCGCGACTTCGATGCCCTGTTCGACCAGCAGGCTGATGAGGTGCGGGATCCGCTGATTCTTTGCGTGATGCCACATCGAGATAAAAATCTCGCGCGGATCACGCGCACAATATAAATACGTCGCTTGCGGGAAATACGGCAGGCCGTCGAGCGCGGTATGGGTTTTAAGGATCCGGCGGTGCGTCTGTTCCGCGTAACGCCGCAGCGTTTCTTCAACCGGCGTCACACGCATGTCGAACCACGGTGAAATCTCCGCGAGCGGTTGCGACAGCTTCGGTGTTCTGAAAATGAGCAGCGCGCAGATCATCTGCATCCAGGTCGTGCCGGATTTGTAGGGCGTGCAGATGAAAATATCGTCGGGGCGCGGCTCAAACCCGTCCCAACGGGCGCTGTCCATGAACAAATTTTCGTAACGCCGGGTGCGCTGTGGAAATTGCTCGGTCATTGCTGATCGTCCGCTTGAACTGCCGCTATTGTAAATGGGTGCACGTAAATGAGGGACACTGTGGCTTCGGGACCGGAACCACTGTCTACGCTCCGTCCCTGTTCCTTCCCTTCCCCTCGGTTCGACGGGCAGGGTACCCGGCCCATCAAGGTCAGAGTTGCATATTCCGGAGCACGTATTCACGCAGACATCGTGCGCTCGGCGCAGTCTGAAACCGCCGCTCCGCGTTCCCCGGAATCACGCGACCATCCCCTTTCGTGGCGCTGTGGTTATCGCATCGGCAGGCGCGGGGTCCCGGACCTCCTGCCCGTTCCATACGGGGCGGCATGTGTTGCCGCGATCACTTGGGGCTGCTACCTTGCGCCGTGCGCGGAATGTGACCTGCGTGTGCTCCATCCCTATCCCGGAACGATAAGAACAATGCCGAGTACTTCCGATTCAGACCTGACGAACTGGCGTTCCCGCGCGCTCGATGTCGAAACCGAAATCAAAAAAGCAATCATCGGCCAGGACCGCGCGATCCGGTTGTTGCTGATCGCAGTGTTCGCCCGCGGCCACGCGCTGCTCGAAGGCGATGTCGGTGTCGGCAAGACGACGTTGCTGCGCGCGCTCGCTCATGTGCTCGGCGGTGAGTATGAACGGATCGAGGGCACGATCGACCTGATGCCGAACGATTTGATTTATCACACTTATATTAATGAGCAGGGCCGCCCGGCCGTCGATCCCGGTCCGTTGCTGAAGTACGAGGAAGGTCTCGCCACGTTCTTTTTCAACGAGGTGAACCGGGCGCGACCGCAGGTGCACTCGCTGTTGTTACGCGTCATGGCGGAGCGCAGCGTCACGGCATTCAACCGCGAGTATTATTTTCCGCATTTGCAGGTGTTCGCCGACCGTAACCGGGTGGAAAAGGAAGAGACGTTCGAGTTGCCGGCCGCGGCCCGCGACCGCTTTCTCATGGAGCTGAATATCACGATGCCGGCCGATCCGGAGCTGCAGCGTGAACTCATGTTCGACACCCGGTTTTTCGATGTCGATGCGCTCATCGGCGGGCTGGCCGGCGGGGTCGTTCCGTTCGATGCGCTGAATGACGTCGGCGGTATGATTCAGCGCAGCATCACGACGTCGCCGACGATCGAGCGCTACGCGCTCGACCTGTGTGCGGCGACGCGCAATCCGGCGGCCTACGGGGTCGACATCGACGGCGTGGACATGTCGCAGCTCGTCCTGTCGGGCGTGAGCCCGCGCGGCATGGGCATGTTGATGCGGGCGGCGAAGGTGGCCGCCTGGTTGCACGAACGCGATGCGCTCGTGCCCGAGGATATCCATACCGTGTTCTACGAAACGGTGGCGCACCGCATCTTCTTCAGTCCCGTCTACGAGTTGCATCGCGCGGAGACGATCCAGGCGCTCATGGATCAGATTGTGAACAAGGTCGTGTCGCCCTGACATGATCTCGAACGAGATCCATTACAAGGTTGCGTGGCGTTCGCGCAGCAGTTTTCCGGGCCATCATGCGAGCCATCAACGCGGTGGCGGCATGCAGTTTCGCAACCACGTGCCCCTGATCGATGCGCCGGATCCGCGGCGCTTCGACGTGCGCGCGAGCCTGCGCGATCCGTTCGAGCAGATCCAGGTGCGGGTATACCAGCAGACGAGCGCGATCCCGGTTTATGTGATCGCGGACCTGTCCGCCTCGATGAGTTTCGCCGGCGCGCATGCGAAACCCGACGTGCTCGCGGATTTCGTCGCCTGCATCAGTTACTCCGCGTACAAAACCGGCGACACATTCGGCTTCATCGGTTGCGGGGAACGGTCCGCGGAACCACTGCTGCTGCCGCCGACGGTAAACCGCGCCGCGGGCGCGGATCTCGCGGACAAGCTGCGCGCGCGTTCGTTGTCGGGCCGGGGTTCGGACGGCCTGCTCGACGCCGCGGATTTTCTCGGGGCACGCCGTGCGCTCGTGTTCCTCGTGTCGGATTTCCATTTTTCGTTCGATCTGTTGCGCCGCGTGCTGGCGACACTCGCCTATCACGATGTCGTACCGGTTGTTGTGTGGGACCCCCGCGAGTACGAAGACCTGCCGGGTTTCGGACTCGCCCGCGTGGCCGATCCGGAAACGACGCGCAGCCGTCTGCTGTTCATGCGGCCGCGACTGAAGCAACGGATCCGCGAACGCTTCGCGGCGCGCCGCAAAGTCCTCGGCGACATCTTTACGCAGCATGGCCGCGTACCCCTGTTCGTCGGCGACGGTTTCGACCCGGCGGAGGTAACCCGCTATTTCTTCGGCTAGCGTGATGTCGTGCGTTGCGATTGCGGCATTGCGCGCCGTGCTCGTCGTGTCCGTGTTACTGCCGGGTCTCGCGATCGCCGCGGACGACGTCGTGGTAAAACATCTCGAGATCGTGCAGCCGCGGACGTTCGGCTACCAGTTGGGGGATAAGTTCGAGCGCCGGATCTCGTTTCTCGTGCACGAACCCTACGTGCTCGATACCGCGGCCTTGCCCGAGCCCGGCAAACTGAACACGTGGCTCGCGATCGAGGCGCCGGACATTCGGCACAACGCCCTGGGCAGTTACACGCGGATGCAACTGCGTCTGATCTACCAGGTGACAAACGTGGAGCCCGGGATCACGCAGGTTCCGGTTCCGCACCACGACCTTGTGTTTACGGATGGCGAGAAACAGACAAAAGTTCTCGTGCCGGCAATCCGCATCGATCTGAATACGGTGACCGACCCGCGCGGTACGGATCTACAGCCCGATCTGGCACCACGCCTGCTGCCGCAGCACTACGGATTCCTCGCCCTGTACGCCGTGATCCTGATCGTCGCGCTCGTCGGACTCGGGTGGCGGTATTACGGGTTTACGCTTGCAGACAAAAAGCAGCCGTTCACGCAAACCTGGAAACGCTGGCGCCCGCGGCGTACGGCGCGCGACGAGGCGACGACGATCGCGGCGCTGCGCGATATTCACCAGGCGTTTAACGACACGGCGGGGAAAACCGTCTTTGCCGAGACGCTCGATGCGTTCTTTGTCGAACACGCGCATTTCGATCCGCTGCGGCAACCCATCAACGATATTTTCATCTACTCGCGCGCCGTGTTCTTTGCCGCGGGTGACGGCGAGCCGGCGCAGCAGTACTCGCCGGCCGAGCTCGTTGATTTTCTGCGCGCATGCAGCGATGCGGAACGGGGGCTCGGCTAGTGTTCGGCTTTTCCACGCCGCTCGGACTGCTGCTGCTGGCCGCCGCCGCGTTGCCGTTCTTCGTTCATGGCCAGACCCCGATCAGTTATTCCTCGCTCGGCCTGCTGCCATCCGATCCCCTGTCGAGTGCGCTCGACTGGCTGCTGAAAATCATTACCGCCGGCGTGTTCGTCGCTGCCGCCCTCGGGATCGCGGGTCTGCACCGCGCGGAGGAACGTATCGAACGGATCGGGCAGGGTGCGCAGATGGTCATGCTGATCGACAGCAGCGGCAGCATGGATCGGCCGTTCGTTTCCGGCAACGAGGGCCGCGGGCGGGCGGCGGTGTGGGGCACGTACGTCTCGAAAGGACAGATCGCGCGCGAGTTGCTGTCGCGCTATGTCGCACAACGGGAACGCGACATGTTCGCGATGTTCGCGTTCAGTCGCAATCCGATCGCCGTTCATCCGCTGACGGAAAAGCAGGCCGTCGTCCAGGCGGCGATCGCCGCCGGCAGTATCGAACGTGGACTCGCGACGACGGATCTCGGTTCCGGGTTGATCCGTGCATTCGAATTTTTCGAGGACAAGCCGTTCACGGGTTCGCGCATCGTGATGCTGTTGTCGGACGGCGCCGCCACGCTCACCGTGCCGATTCAGGATGAAATCAAGTACCTGATGAAGAAACACCGGGTCACGCTGTACTGGATCTACCTGCGTGATCAGAACAGTCCGGGCCTGTACACGGAAATGGACTCGGCCACGGCACAGACCATCGCGCCCGAGCAGCTCGTGCATAAATTCTTTTCCGAACTCGATCTGCCCTACCGCGCGTTTTCCGCCGAAAACCCCGCGGCGCTGGAGAACGCGATCGGCGAAGTGAACAAGTTGCAGAACCTGCCGATCCGTTACGCCGACATCATTCCGAAGCGCGACCTTTCCGGCTCGTGTTACGCCGTGGCGCTGAGTCTGCTGCTCGTATTGTTTGGCGCGAAACTCGGCGAGGTGCGGCGGTGGTGATCAGGCGTTATTTCGGCCCGGTATGTGCGCTGCTCGCGCTCGCGAGCGCGGCGCTGTTGACCGGTGAGATCGTGCGCTGGTCCGCGACGGCCGACTACAATGAGGCGATCGCGAATGAACGTTATACCGACGCCGCCGGCCGTGATGACGACTTTGGCCGGTTTGCCGCGGCCTACGCGGCGCAGCGCGACGGCAGCTTCCAGGAAGCACGGGTGATTTACGCGAAGCTCGAACGCAGTGACGACGAACGCCTGCGTGCCGCCGCGTTTTACAACACCGGCAACTCCTACCTGCAGCAGGTGGCGACGATCAACCGGGAAACGGATGAAGATCTTGCCCTGCCGTTGATCGAGCTTGCGAAGGGCAGTTACCGCGATGCGCTGAGGATTGATCCCGGGCTCTGGGATGCGCGCTACAACCTCGAGCGTGCCCTGCAGTGGTTACCCGACACGCGCGAGCGCAAACCCGTGCCGCTCGAAGGGCGACGGGGCACGATCCGCACGATAATTTCCGGTGATACGCAGGAAAATCTGCCGTGACGGCCGGGCGCGGCGTGCAACTGGCGGGCCTGTTGATCGCCGCCGCCCTGTTCGCCCTCACGTTTACGCATCCAACGCTCGATCTGCAACGACCGACGTATCGCTACGTGTTCGTGTTCGACATCACGCAGAGCATGAATGTCGTGGACGTGCCGCGCGATGCGCCACTGCTCAGTCGCCTCGACTACGCGAAGGACGCCGTGATCGAATCGCTGTCCGCACTGCCCTGCGGCACCGAAGCCGGGGTTGCCCTGTTCAGCGGTCATCGTGCGTTCCTGCTCGTGACCCCGATCGAGATTTGCGCGAATTACAGTGAGTTGTCGACGATCGTCCGGCGCATCGACTGGCGTATGACGTGGAAAGCACGCAGCGAAGTCGCGAAGGGCCTGTACAAGAGCATGGAGTTGCTGAAACAGTTACCGGCGACGACCCGTCTCGTTTTCCTGACGGATGGCCACGAAGCGCCGCCGATCAATCCGGAGCTGCCGCCGCGCTATGACGGTGAAGCGGGCGACGTCGCCGGTTTGATCATCGGGGTCGGCGGCGCGACGCCGGTGCCGATCCCGAAGTTCGACGACACCGGGGTGCAACGGGGTTTCTGGAAGGCCGACGAAGTGACGCATATCGATGCCTTCAGCGCGATGCAAAACGCGCGCGAAGGTATAACGTCGACCGTGCAGGGCACGGAGCATCTGTCGTCACTGCGGGAAACCTATCTCGAGGGGATCGCGCATGCGACGGGCCTGACTTATGCACGCCTCGAAGCACCCGCGCGCCTCGATCGCCTCATGACCCGGGATCAGTTCAGCATCGACAGGGTCGTCACCACCGACATCCGCTGGATGCTTGCCCTCGGCGCGTTGATCGTGCTGGCGGCGGCGCTCGTGCGCGGCAGCAGCGGTGTGCGCCGGGCAGATACCATCGCGTAGTTCACGACCGGTTCCGGCCGCGTGAATGCTCACGCTGGCAGCGCCGAACGCGGGTGAAAAGCCCGTCGCCCGGGCCCCGGACACGTGCTCAAGCAAGCCCTCGAATGGTCGCTATAGACGGTGATCAGCAATTTCCGGCGGGACCTCCGGCCGTGCCGGTCAACTGCCCCGCCGGGTGCGGGTATCAGGTACCGCGACCACTTTGAATGTAAGGAGTAAGGAATGGGAGCCGAAGCAGCAGCGCAGTCAAAGAGTTTCGCTTTTGTCGAGAGCCTTGCCGCGGACCTGTCGGGCGGTGCACTCGAACTGCCGTCGTTCCCGGAAATCGTCATCCGGATCCGCAAGGCGCTCGAAGACGATAACTGCACGACGGCGAAACTCGCGCAGCTGATCGGTTCCGAACCGGCCCTTGCGGCGCGCCTGTTACAAATCGCGAATTCGGCCGCCGTGCGTCGCGGTCCCGATCCCGTCAGCGACGTCAATACCGCGATCGGCCTGCTCGGCTGGGATATTGTCCGCAGCTCCGCGATGTCGTTCGCGATGAAGCAGATCCGCGACGGGCAAAAACTGAAGGCAGCCCAGCCCTATCTCGAAGTCGTCTGGAACGACGGCGTCAACGTCGCGGCGCTGTGTCATGTGCTGGCGAAAAAATACACAAAACTCAGTGCCGACGAAGCGATGCTGGTTGGCCTGCTGCACGGCATCGGCAAGCTCTACATACTTGCGCAGGCGGAGAAACACCCGGAGTTGTTCGAGGACGAGCAGTCGCTGTACGCGCTGCTCGATGAATGGCATCCGGGCATTGGCAAGGCGATCCTCGAGAGCATGGAATTCGACGACGAGATTGCCGCCGCCGTTGGCGACTATCTCGACCTGTCGCGGCAACATGAGGGCGATGTCGACTTTACGGATTTATTGATGATGGCGAATATTGTCTCCGGTCTGCTCGGTGACAGCGATGGCTTCGAAGTGCAACTCGACGACATCCCGGCGAGCCGGTATTTCACGTCTTCAGTCGAGGAATTCTTCGCTATCCTGACGGAATCCGCCGAGCATATCTCGTCGTTGCGGCACGCGCTCGGTACGTAAGCGACCGCGGATCGGCCTGTCAACCGGGACAGGTCGCGCGTGTGGCCGGGCGGCGCGCGGTTTGCTGCAACCGCGATGGTCCGTTTCGCTATAAGCTTATCGTTATGCCACGTCTCCAGCGTTCACCTGCGACCGTCACCTCGCCGTGCTGCAATTGCACACGGGGCCGCACGCTCGTGGCGAACCTGATTTTCGCGCTGTTGCTGGCCGCGTGCAGTGATGAACAAGTGCTGACCGCTACGGAGTATCTCGAGCGCGCGAACGAATCCCTGGCGGCCGGCGACACGTCCGCTGCTGTGATCGAACTGAAAAACGCCCTGCAGCGCGATCCTGCGCTGAATGAAGCCCGGTGGCAGCTTGGTCTCGCTTACCTCGCGTCGTACGACGGCGCGCTGGCCGAGTCCCAGTTCGATAAGTTGCGCGCGGAGTCATTCGAGAACCCGGATCTCGAAGCCGCATACTTTCGCGCGCTGCTCCAGCAGGCGCGTTACGATGACATCCTGAGCGGCGCGCTTGGCAATAATGAGCCCGGGGTACTCGTCGTGCTTGGCGAGGCGAATCTCGGAAAATCGGATTTCGAGCTTGCGCCCCGCGCGCGGAAGATCCGGCAGGCCTACGTTGATATCGCCGAATCGCTGTTCAAAAAGGCGCTGGCTAGCGACCCCGGGCATTACGAGGCGCTGTTGGGCCTGGCTCGAATCGCGCTGTGGAAGAAGCAGTTCGACGCCGCGGCTACGCTCATCGCGCAGGCGGAAAGCCTGCACCCGGGCCGGGGCGGGGCGCCGATTCTGCAGGGCATGCTGGGGCAACTCACCGCAGACCCGGCGGCCGCGGAACTCGCCTACAGGACCGCGCTCGAGCGCTCGCCAAATGATCTGCTCGCGCTTGTCGGCCTGGCCCGGGTGTTGATCGCGCAGGGAAAAACCGGGGATGCAGGCAAGTTGACGAGCCGCCTTTACGGCGCGCATCCGAAGCTGCCGGTCGCGGCCTACCTGCGCGCGTACGCGCTCGTGCAGGGCGAGAAACCCGATGAGGCCATCGGCATACTGCAAAAGCTGCTTGTCCAGGAACCCGGCAACGCGGAAGGCACGCGTCTGCTCGCGGCGACCCTGTTGAATCTCGGCCAACTGGAACAGGCGTCGACGTTGGCCCATGACATCCTGGGGCGCGATTCCGGGGACGGATTCGCCCGGCGTCTGCTGGCGGAGGTCGATCTGAAGCGGGGAAACACGGACGCCGCGATGGCCGCGCTACGTCAGATGCCGGACGACTACAAGTCGCTCGAACTCCTCGGCCGCACGCATCTCGACCTGGGTAACGAAGAGCGGGGAAACTGGTACCTGTCACAAGCGGCGATGGTCGCGATGCAACAGGCGACCGCGCGGGGCACCGCACCAACGTCGCTGTGGGCGAACCACATTCAGGAAAAGATCAACGCGGCGTCGTACGCTACCGCGGTTACGGAAGCCAAGC
>CAXBJY010000081.1:0-24658 GCA_963976285.1 uncultured Gammaproteobacteria bacterium | reverse complement strand
AAGCTGATCCTCGAGCACCGCGGGCTCAGCAAACTGAAATCGACGTATACGGACAAATTACCGCTGGAAATCTCCCCGCTGACCGGTCGGGTACACACGAGCTATCACCAGGCCGTGGCGGCCACCGGCCGACTGTCGTCGTCGGATCCGAATCTGCAGAACATTCCCATCCGCACCGCCGAGGGCCGGCGCATCCGCCACGCGTTCATCGCCCCGCCGGGCCGGGTGCTCGTGGCCGCGGATTATTCGCAAATCGAACTCCGGATCATGGCGCATCTGTCCAACGACGATCGCCTGCTCGAGGCGTTCCGTACCGGCGCCGACGTGCATCGGGCGACGGCGGCGGAAATTCTCGGGGTTGCGCTCGCGGAAGTCACCGATGAGCAGCGTCGCGCCGCGAAAGCGGTGAATTTCGGCCTGATTTACGGCATGTCGGCGTTCGGGCTCGGGCGCCAGCTCGGCATCGACCGGGGGGCGGCGCAGGAGTATGTCGACCGCTATTTCGCCCGTTATCCCGGTGTTCGGGTGTTCATGGACGAGACGAAGGAGCGCGCACGGGAGACCGGTTACGTGGAAACGGTGTTCGGTCGCCGCCTCTACCTGCCGGAAATCAACGCCCGTAACGCGCAGCGACGCCAGTATGCCGAACGCACCGCGATTAATGCGCCGATGCAGGGAACCGCTGCAGACATCATCAAGCGCGCAATGATTGCGGTCGATACCTGGATCGAGGACGAATCGATTCCGGCGACATTGATCATGCAGGTGCACGACGAACTCGTGCTCGAAGTCGACGCGGCGGAAGTGGATGCCGTCAGTGCCGCCGTGTGCGAACGCATGACGGCCGCGGCGGAACTCACCGTGCCCCTGCTCGTCGAAGCCGGCCGCGGCGCGAACTGGCACGAAGCGCATTGATTAATCGAGGTGGTCGCCGCGGATTCTGATTGTGCTAGTATTTGCCCGTAACGAGAGCTAGCAAAGCTTACAGACGGTAACCGAGCCGCGAAATCCAAGTCGCCCAATTGAAGACCCTCCAGGCTAACTCCCATGTTGCTCATCCCCGCAATCGATCTTAAAGACGGTAAATGTGTTCGTCTCAAACAGGGACGTATGGAAGACGACACGGTTTACTCCGACGACCCCGTGGCCGTTGCCACGCGCTGGGTAGAAGCCGGTGCCAGGCGTCTGCACATCGTTGACCTCGACGGCGCAACGACCGGTAAGCCGGTCCATTCCGGCGTGATCCACGATATCGCGGAGAAGTTTCCCGCTGTCCCGATCCAGGTCGGCGGCGGCATCCGTGACGAGGACAGCATCCAGGAATACCTCGATGCCGGGGTACGTTACTGCATCCTCGGCACGAAGGCCGTGACGGCGCCGCATTTCGTCTCGGACATGTGTCTCGAATTTCCCGGGCATATCATCGTCGGGCTGGACGTGCGCGATGGCAAGGTCGCGATCGAAGGCTGGTCGAAATTGTCGCGCCACGACGCCATCGATCTCGCGCAGCATTTCGAAACCGACGGGGTTGCCGCGATCGTGTTCACGGACATCAGCCGTGACGGCATGATGGGCGGACTGAATATCGAGGCGACCGTGGCGTTCGCGCGCGAACTCGCGATCCCGGTTATCGCGTCCGGCGGCGTGACGAATCTCGACGATATCCGCGCGCTGTGCGCGGTTGAAGCCGAGGGCGTGCACGCGGCGATTACCGGACGTGCGATCTACGAGGGCACACTCGATCTCGCCGAGGCCCAGACACTTGCGGATTCCCTGAGCGAGGCGGACGAAGACTGACGTTGCCCGCAGCAACCGCGGCCGTCGCCTTCAAGACCCACGTATCATGTCCGGTTTAGCCAAGCGGGTTATCCCCTGCCTCGACGTCGATGCCGGCCGTGTCGTCAAGGGCATCCAGTTCGTCGACATCCAGGACGCGGGCGATCCGGTCGAGGTGGCCAAGCGCTATAATGCCGAAGGCGCCGACGAAATTACGTTTCTCGATATTACGGCGAGCCATGAAGATCGCGAGACGATGGCGCACGTCGTCGAGGAAGTGGCGGCCCAGGTATTCATCCCGCTGACCGTCGGTGGCGGGATCCGCACGATCGAAGACATCCGTCGCATGCTGAAAGCCGGCGCTGACAAGGTCTCGATCAACACGGCGGCGGTGACGAATCCCGAGTTCGTGCGCGAGGCCGCGCAAAAATTCGGTTCGCAATGCATCGTCGTTGCGGTCGACGCGCGACGGGTCGGCACCGCGCCGGACCGCTGGGAGATCTACACCCACGGCGGGCGCAAGCCCACCGGTATCGATGCGGTCGACTGGTGTGTGAAGATGTCTGAACTCGGCGCCGGTGAAATCCTGCTCACGAGCATGGATCGCGACGGCACCCGTGACGGTTTCGATCTCGCCCTGACCCGGGCGGTTGCCGACGCGACGCCTGTCCCGGTTATCGCTTCGGGCGGCGTTGGTACCCTCGAACACCTGGCCGAGGGCGTCAGCACGGGCCACGCCGACGCGGTACTCGCGGCGAGCATTTTTCATTTTCAGCACCACACGATTGCCGAGGCGAAGGCGCATATGCGCGAACGGAATATCGAGGTCCGGCTGTGAACTGGCTGGACGAGATCAAATGGGACGACCAGGGTCTCGTGCCGGCGCTTGCCCAGGACGCCGCCAGCGGCCGCGTGCTGACGCTGGCGTGGATGAACCGCGAAGCGCTCGAAGCCACGATCGCCGAAGGGCGGGCCGTGTACTGGTCACGTTCACGGCAGAAACTGTGGCGTAAGGGCGAGGAATCAGGGCACGTGCAGCGCCTGCAGGAATTGCGTATCGATTGCGACGCGGATGCCGTGTTGATGCAGGTGGAGCAGCTTGGCGGCATCGCGTGCCACACCGGGCGTTTCAGCTGCTTTTATCGCACTTACGCCAACGGTGAGTGGATCGAGACCGACCCGGTAATCAAGGACCCGTCAACGATCTATGCTGCGCGCGAGGAATAGGCGCAGGGAGCCGGAAATGTCGACTGATACAATCAATGAACTATTTCGGGTGCTGGAGGGACGTAAAGCAGCGGACCCGAAAGAATCGTATGTTGCTTCGCTGTACGCGAAAGGCACGGACCACATACTGAAAAAGATCGGTGAAGAAGCGGCCGAACTGCTGATATCCGGCAAAGGCGGCGACTCCGCGGAAATTATCCACGAGACAGCGGACCTTTGGTTTCATACGCTGGTCTTACTGGCCCATAACGGGATTACGTCCGCTCAGGTTCTCGCCGAACTCGACCGCCGTTTCGGCCAGTCGGGCCTTGAGGAAAAGGCCCGGCGTCAGCAACAATAGACGTCATCGTCGGGGTTTTACGCCCCTGGAGACAGAACATGTCATTCGGAATCAAAGAACTCATCGTCATTCTCGTCATCGTGATGCTCGTGTTCGGAACGAAAAAAATCCGCGGAGTCGGCACCGATGTCGGCGGCTGGATCCGGGATTTCAAGAAGGCATTGAAGGACGGCGAGGACGGCGAGGACGATATCGCCGCAAAGCCCGACGCAGGTCGCGTGATCGAAGGGGAAACGAGCGTTTCCGACAAAGAAAAAGTCTGATCGGCGCACGCTGTGTTTGATATCGGCTTCTGGGAATTCTCCCTTATCGCAATTGTCGCGCTGGTCGTCGTCGGTCCGGAAAAGCTGCCGGAGCTGACACGTACCGTGGGCAAGCTCATCGGGCGCGCGCGGCGAACGATGCGGGAACTGAAGTACGAACTCGAGCGCGACGCCGAGTTCGAGGAAGTGAAGCGCCTGCGTGAAGAGTTTTCGAAGAAGCATCTCGACGAACTCGAGAAAACGCTCGACGAGCCGATCGACGTCGATGACAAAGAACCGAAGAAAGAGACGACGGCGTCCAATTAAACACAATGGCTGACGCCGACGAACCCATTGTCGACGAGAACACCGTCGACGACACCATCGAAGGAGACGACGGGCTCGATCGCACCGAGCAAAGCTTCGTATCCCATCTGAAAGAACTGCGCAGCCGGATCATGAAGACGCTGCTGTGCGTGCTCGTCGTTCTGCTCGCGCTGATGCCGTTCTCGAACGAAATCTATCTCTGGCTGGCCGAACCCCTGCTGCATCACATGGCCGAAACCGGCGCGACGATGATCGCAACCGAGGTCGCTTCGCCGTTTCTCGCGCCGTTCAAGCTGTCGCTGTTCGTCGCCGTGTTCATCTCGATCCCCTACATTTTCTATCAGGCCTGGGCTTTCGTCGCGCCGGGTCTGTACCACAACGAACAACAGCTCGCGCTGCCGGTACTTGTATCGAGTACGTTGCTGTTTTACTTCGGGATTGCATTCGCCTACTACGTCGTGTTCCCGCTCATGTTCGGGTTCTTTACCGCGATCGCACCGGAAGGTGTCACGGTGATGACGGATATCAGTCGCTATCTCGATTTCGTGCTGAAGCTTTTCTTCGCATTCGGTGCCGCGTTTGAAGTCCCGGTGGTCACCTACCTCGCGGTCCGCAGCGGTATCACGTCGCGGGCGAATCTGGCGGCGAAGCGGCCGTACGTCATTGTCGGGTCGTTCGTTCTCGGCATGCTGCTGACGCCGCCCGACGTCATTTCGCAAATCCTGCTCGCGGTCCCGGTGTGGTTGTTGTTCGAACTCGGCCTTATCCTGTGTAGCCTCTACATCAAGGAAGAAGACGAGGAGCTGCCGGCAGACGACGCCGCGGCGTCATGAACCGCCTGACACGCGGCTCGGCGCGCTAGCCGATCCGTTCGACTCCCGTATCGCCCGCGACGAGCAGAATGTCGGCACCGCGTGCCGCGAACAGGCCGTTCGTCACGACCCCGGCGATCTGGTTGAGCGTCGATTCCAGCGCCACCGGTTCCCGGATTTCGAGCCCGTAGACGTCGAGGATCGGATTGCCGTTATCGGTCGTGAATCCGTGGCGCAGTTCAGGCTGGCCACCAAGTTTTACGATTTCGCGCGCGACGTAGCTCCGCGCCATCGGAATCACCTCCACGGGTAGCGGGAAGCGACCGAGACGCTCGACGATTTTCGAGTCGTCGACGATACACACAAACGTTTTGCTCGCCGCGGCGACGATTTTTTCGCGGGTCAGGGCGCCGCCACCGCCCTTGATCAGGTGGCCGTGGCGGGTTGCCTCGTCGGCCCCGTCGACGTAGTACGCGAGCGTTCCCACCCCGTTCAATTCGAGTACCGGGATCCCGTGCGTGCGCAGGCGCTCGGCGCTCGCCTCGGAACTCGCCACGGCGCCCTCGAAATCGTGTCGGCGCTCCGCGAGCAGATCGATAAAACAGTTAGCCGTACTGCCGGTACCGATACCGATGAAGCCCTCGAGCTTGATGGCTTCGAGCGCGGCCGCGGCCGCGGCCTGTTTTTTCGCGTTTTGATCCACTGACACGTGCTCCCTCAGATGCGCTTGCCGCCGGACATTCCGACCCGGCGTAGTGTTATCTTATACAGATGGAAATTGATTATCTAAAGATGATCCTGAAAGCGCCGGTCTATGATGTCGCGCGCGAAACGCCGCTCGATCGTGCGCCGGAATTAAGCGTGCGCTCCGGCAACGAGGTGTGGATAAAACGCGAGGACACGCAACCCGTTTTCTCCTACAAGATCCGCGGCGCCTACAATCTGATGTCACAACTTGCACCCGCCGACCGCGCCCGCGGCGTGATCACTGCGTCGGCCGGGAACCACGCGCAGGGGGTGGCGCTCGCGGCGGCAAAACTGGGCATCGAGGCGACGATAGTCATGCCGAAAACGACGCCCGAAATCAAGGTACTCGCGGTGCGGCGCCTCGGTGCGAAGATCGTTCTGCACGGCAATACCTACGATGAAGCGAGTGATCACGCCCACGTCCTCGCCGAGGAGTCGCGGGCAACGTACGTGCCGCCCTACGACCATCCGCTCGTGATCGCCGGCCAGGGCACCGTGGGAATGGAGATCCTGCGTCAGCATCCGGGTCCGATCGACGCGATCTTCGTGCCCATCGGTGGCGGCGGCCTCATATCAGGCATCGGCGCCTACGTAAAAGCACTCGAGCCGGCGACGAAGATTATCGGCGTCGAGGCGGATGACGCCGCAAGCATGCACGCAGCCCTGGCCGCGGGACAGCGGGTCACCCTGCCCCGGCTCGGAATATTCGCCGACGGCGCCGCCGTGCGTCAGGTGGGCGAGGAGACGTTCCGCGTCGCCCAGCGCTGCGTCGACGAGGTGATTACCGTGTCGATCGACGAAATCTGCGCGGCCGTCAAGGATATCTTCGAAGACACCCGTGCAATCGCGGAACCGGCCGGTGCCCTCGCGGTTGCGGGACTGAAACAATGGGCAAAGCGTGAATCCGCGAGCGCGAAAGAACTCGTGGCGATATTCAGCGGCGCGAACGTAAACTTCGATCGCCTCCGACACATCGCGGAACTCGCCGCCCTCGGCGAACACCGGGAGGCGTTGATCGCCACGAAGATTCCCGAGCGGCCCGGCAGTTTCCGCCAGTTCTGCCACGCCCTTGGCGCGCGCGCAATTACGGAATTCAATTATCGTTACGCCGACGCGAACGAAGCCGTCGTGTTCGCCGGCATCCAGCTTCGCCACGGCGACGATGAAAAAGCAGCCTTGCTCGAACACCTGCGGGACAAGGGTTTCGCCGTCAGCGATATGTCGTCGGATGAACTCGCGAAGATGCATATCCGCTATATGGTGGGTGGTCACGCCGGCGGTCTTGCCGATGAGCGGCTGCTGCGCTTCGAGTTTCCGGAGCGCCCGGGTGCCTTGCTGCATTTTCTGACCGATATCGGTGACCGCTGGAACATCAGCCTGTTCCACTACCGCAATCACGGCGCCGCTTACGGGCGTGTGCTCATGGGGATCCAGGTG
The DNA here is from genome assembly GCA_963976285.1 of uncultured Gammaproteobacteria bacterium. Classification (GTDB taxonomy): domain Bacteria; phylum Pseudomonadota; class Gammaproteobacteria; genus UBA11873. The sequence goes on along the minus strand of CAXBJY010000081.1, from coordinate 17,750 downwards.
CCGGCGGCGGACGACGACCGCTTCGCGACGTTTCTCGCCAGGCTGAACATGGAATACGTCGACGAAAGTGACAACCCGACGTATGCGCTGTTTCTGAAATGACCGCCACGGCGATCGGTTTTCGGTCCGGCGTATGAGCACGGTTGACTGTCGGCCGGTCGATGTCGTCGCCGCAATGCAGGCGCTCGATGCGAGCGGCCTGAACACCGGCAGCGCCGGCAACGCGAGTTGCCGCAGTGCAACGGGCAGCGTGTGGATCACGCCGAGCGGGGTGCCGGCGTCCGCGCTGGACGAAGCGTCGATCGTCGAGTTATCGATGAACGGTGAAGCGACGAGTCCAGGTGCAATCCCGTCTTCCGAGTGGCGTCTGCACCGCGATATCTATGCCGCCCGCCCGGACGTCCATGCGATCGTGCATACGCACTCGAGTTACGCGACCGCGCTCGCGTGTCAGCGCCGCGACATCCCTGCTTTTCACTACATGGTGGCGGTCGCCGGCGGCGATTCGATTCGTTGTTCAGGCTATGCTACGTTCGGCACGCAGATGCTGTCGGACGAGGCGATCGCGGCGCTCGGCGAGCGCAATGCGTGTTTGCTCGCGAACCACGGCGTCGTCGCGCTCGGTTCCACTGCGGCGAACGCGGTGAGCCTCGCGATCGAAGTGGAACAACTCGCCAGGCAATATTGCATCGCGTCTTCGCTCGCGCCACCGGTGATCCTGTCGCGTGAAGAAATGTCCGAGGTGCTGGAGAAGTTCAAAACCTATGGCCAAAGAATCGACTAGCGGCGGCGGTCCGCTCGAGGAATTTCGCGGACGTCCGAGTTTCCACCTCGCATTTCCGGTTACGGATCTCGAACGTACCCGTGCTTTCTACACCGACGTACTCGCGTGTCGGGTCGGCCGCAGCACCGACACCTGGCTCGATCTGAATTTCTTCGGCTACCAGATCACCGCGCACCTCGTGCCGGACTACGCGCCACCGGCGACGAACGACGTCGAATCAAAAGCGATACCGGTGCCGCATTTCGGTCTGATCATGGACTGGGAAGACTGGCACCTCGCGGTCGATCACATGACGTACATCGGGATCGCGTTCCGCGTAGAACCGCACGTGCGGTTCAAGGGCAAAGTCGGCGAACAGGCGACGTTTTTCCTCGAAGACCCGAGCGGCAACTGCCTCGAGTTCAAGGCGTTCAAGGACCCGGCGGATATTTTCGGTCGCTAGCCCGGTCGCGCCGCGGCCGGCTCGAAGAACAGTTCCCGCAGCATCGCACCCGGATCGGGAGCGCGCATGAAGGCCTCACCGACGAGGAACGCATTAACCCGGTTCGCCCGCAGTCGGTCGACGTCAGCGCGGGTATGAATGCCCGATTCCGTGATCACGAGCCGGTCGTCCGGGATGTCGCGCAACAGGCCGATCGTTGTTTCGATATCCGTGACGAAGCGCTTCAAATCGCGGTTGTTCACGCCAATCAGCGGCATTCTCAGGCGCAGCGCGCGCTCGAGTTCCGTACGGTCGTGAACTTCGAGCAGGACATCCATATTGAGTTTCGTCGCAAGCTCGGCGAGTTCCTGCAGACTCGCATCGTCGAGGCAGGCGACGATGAGCAGGATGCAATCCGCACCGAGCGCACGTGCCTCGAACACCTGGTAGGGGTCGACGACGAAATCCTTCCTGATTGCGGGTAATTCACACGCGGCGCGCGCCGCGACGAGGTGATCGTCGTGGCCCTGGAAGTAGCGTTCGTCCGTGAGTACCGACAGGCAGCTCGCGCCGGCGGCGGCATAGCTGCGCGCGATTTCGGCCGGATCGTAATGTTCGCGGATGAGGCCTTTGCTCGGTGAGGCCTTCTTGCACTCGGCGATGACCGCGGCGTCGCCGTTATCCACCCGGCGCCACAACGCAGCGGCGAAGTCGCGTACGGGCGGGGCCTGCTGCACGCGTTGTTCGAGCGTTGCCAGCGGTGTGCGTGAGCGTCGTGTGACGACTTCCGTGCGCTTGTGCTGCACGATTTCCTCGAGCACGTTCGTCGCTGCGGGTGTCGTTTCCGGATGGGGGCTTGCCATGCTGTCAGGCCTCTGCGGTCGTTTGTGTAAACTCGATGAAGCGGCGGAAACGTTCCCGTGCCCCGCCGTCGGCGATCAGGGCGGCCGCCTGTTCGAACCCTTCGCCCAGGGTCGAGCTGAAGCCGCACAGGTGGATCGCGGCGCCGGCGTTCAGCACCACGATATCGCGTGCGGGTCCGGGGCAATCGTCGAATACGGCGTTGATGATTTCAAGGCTCTCGTTCGCGCTGCGCGCGACGATGCTCGACAATGGCTGCAGCCGAAAGCCGAAATCCCGCGGGTCAATCTCGAACCAGTCGATCACGCCGTCGGCCAGCGCCGCGACCGTCGTCGTCGAACCAATGCTGATCTCGTCGAGGCCATCCGCGGCGTTCACGACATAGGCGCGCTCGGAGCCGAGGCGCGCGAGTACCGCGACCACTTTTTCCTGCCACGCGCGGTTGAACACGCCAACGAGTTGCAGCGGCGCGCCGGCGGGGTTCGTCAACGGTCCGAGGACGTTGAACAATGTGCGGATCCCGAGCTCGCGACGGGGACCGGCCGCGTGCCGGGTGGCACCGTGATGCGCCGGCGCGAACATGAATCCGACCCCGGTTTGTTCGACGGAGCGCGCAACATCGGCAGCCCCCATCGAGATGCGCGCGCCCGCGGCTTCGAGCACATCGGCCGAACCGCTCGAACTCGACACCGAACGATTACCGTGTTTCGCGACATGGCCGCCGGCTGCCGCGACGACAAACGCCGTGGCCGTGGAAACATTGAACGTGTGCGCGGCGTCACCACCGGTACCGCAGGTGTCGATCAGCGGCGTGGCGTTGACGGGTACGTGGACGGCGAGTTCGCGCATCACGGTCGCCGCGGCACATACTTCGTCGACGGTTTCTCCCTTCATGCTCAGGGCGACGAGCAGGCCCGCGATCTGCGCCGGCGTTGCTTCGCCGGACATGATCTGGCGCACGACATCGAGCATATCGTCGAACCCGATATCGTTGCCTGCGACGGCAGTCGCGATCGCGCGCCGGATATCCATGCCGCTCAATTCGCCACGCCGGCGAGCCGGAAGAAGTTCCCGAGCAGTGCGTGCCCGCTTTCGGTCAGAATCGATTCGGGATGGAACTGGACGCTGTAGAGCGGGAACTCGACGTGACGCAAGCCCATGATTTCGTCGAAGCCGCCGCCTTCCAGCTCGGTCCACGCGGTCACTTCGAAACAGTCCGGTAACGATGCATGCTCCACGACGAGCGAATGATAGCGGGTGGCGGTAAACGGATTCGCGAGATTCGCGAAAACATCCGATCCGCGATGGTGGATCGGCGAGGTCTTGCCGTGCATGACCCCACGCGCATGAACGACTCGTCCGCCAAACGCCTGCGCGATACTCTGGTGGCCAAGGCACACCCCGAGCGTCGGCACGGTCGGGCCAAAGCGGGTGACGACCCCAAGCGACACCCCGGCTTCATTCGGGGTGCACGGGCCGGGCGAGATGATGATCGCCGCTGGCGCAAGCTCGTGGATTTCGTCGAGCGACATCGCATCGTTGCGCACGACTTCGACATCCTGACCCAGTTCGCCGCAATACTGCACGAGGTTGTAGGTGAAGGAATCATAGTTGTCGATCATGAGAATCACGCGCGGTACTCCCTGTCGGCGGATGTGCCGCCGCCGACGGCGGGCAGGAAGTCGGCCAACTCGTCGAACGCGGAAACAAGGCGGTCCGGTGCCGCCGCGGCGAGCGCGCCCGGATCGCCGTAACCGTAATCGACCGCAATAACCGTCATGCCCGCACCGCGTGCGGCCGCGATGTCCGTGACCGTATCGCCGACCATCGTGCAATCCACGGTCGCCATGCCGAGCGCGGTCGCGGCGAACTGCAGTGGTGCCGGGTCCGGCTTTTTCCGCGGCAGTGAATCGCCGCTGACGCTCACCGTGAAGAATTCGGCCAGCCCCAGCGCTTCGAGCAGGGGTGCCGTATAGCGCGCCGGCTTGTTCGTGACGCAGGCAAAGTGGCAACCACGTTGCCGCAGGCGCTCCAGCGTGGCGACGACCCCGGGGTACAAATGCGATTGCACGCAAACGTTCGCCGCGTAGTGATCGAAGAACAGTTGACTCGCCTCCCGGAACAGCGCTTCGTCGGCGACCCCGTCGGGATCGCGGGTTAGCGAACGATGGAGTAATTTCTGTGCGCCCTCGCCGATGTACCTGCGCACTTCATCGAGTCCGGGCGCCGGCATGCCGACTCCGGCGAGCGCATGCCCGACGCTAAGCGTCAGATCGGGCGCGCTGTCGACGAGCGTGCCGTCGAGATCGAACAACACGGCCTTGCGTACGGAATTGCTCATACGGCGCGAACGCGATCGATTTCGGCCTGCATGTCCGCGATCGTACGCGCGTAGTCTTCGCTGCCGAATATCGCCGACCCGGCGACAAACGTGTCGGCACCGGCGGCCGCGATTTGCGCGATGTTGTCGATTTTCACGCCGCCGTCGATCTCCAGCCGGATCGGCAGCCCGCTGCGGTCGATGATCGCGCGCGCGAGACGCAATTTTTCCAGCGCGCCGGGGATGAAGGACTGTCCGCCGAACCCGGGGTTAACAGACATGATCAGCACCATGTCGATCTTGTCGAGCACGTAATCGAGGTAGTCGAGCGGGGTCGCCGGGTTGAAAACGAGCCCGCTCTTGCAACCCGCTTCGCGGATCAGCTGCAGGGAACGATCGACGTGCTCGCTCGCTTCCGGGTGGAACGTAATGTAGCTTGCGCCCGCCGCGGCGAAATCGCCGATGATACGGTCAACGGGTTTCACCATCAGGTGCACGTCGATCGGAGTTTCAATCCCGTATTTCCGCAAGGCCGAGCACACGACCGGGCCGACCGTCAGGTTTGGCACGTAATGATTGTCCATTACGTCGAAGTGCACGAGACCCGCTCCTGCTTCGATGACGTGACTCACTTCCTCGCCGAGGCGGGCGAAGTCTGCGGACAGGATCGAGGGGGCGATAAGTTCCGGCTGTTTCATGTGGTTTCGTCGTCTCGGGGGCGCGTCAAAGAGCGCGCAACTTTACCGCATCACTACCCCGAGCGCACCTCGACGACCCCGGTGGTCAGCGGGTTCAGCGGGTCGGTGCCGCGGCCGATAGCGGTGTTTATGTACCGTAATTACGTGATTTCGCGTTGCCTGCTCGCCGGTGCGCTCCTCGTCGCCCTGGGTGGCGCCGGTGCATTTGCCCAGACGCCGACCCTCCCCGCGGCGGAAAGTCCGGCGGCGCCCGCGGAGTCACCGGCAGATGCGCCCGCACCGGCCTCCCGGCCCGCGCACGAGCGGCTGATCGCCGAACGCCTGGCTCTGTCGCGTTTCGATGTCGAAATGCTCTGGCTCGATGCGGCGGACGGCCCGTTCCTCGCGTTGCACCGGCCCGCGGACGCGGCCGTACCGTTCGGCGGACTCGTGATTGTCACGACGCCGGGTTCCAGCGTCGATCATGCGCCGGTGCCGCACGCCCTGTCGCACGTCGGCCCGGCCGGCGGGTGGTCCGTGTTGTCCCTGCAGCCCCCGCCGGCGGGGGCCGGGCCCGAGGCTACGGCCGCGCGCATCGTCGCGGCCGTGGCGGAATTCGCCGGCCGCGGTTTGGAGAACATTGTGCTCGTGGGTGACTCCGGCGGGGTGAGTGGCGCGCTCGCGGCGCTCGGCGGCACGCTACCGCCCGGGGTCATCGGCTTTGTCGGGGTCGGCGCGTGGGACGCCGATCTGGCCGGGGTCGATGTCGCGGTCCTCGATGTCGCCGGAACGCGTGATCCCCGGGCCATGCGCTGGCAGGAACAACGTCGCGCGCGGGCGCGCACGTATCCGAACTCACTCGAAGCCGTCGCGATCGATGGCGCGGGTCCCGATTTCTACGGCTACGCGACGCACACGGCGAAACTGATCCGCGGCTGGTTGCAGCGCGCCGCGCCGGCGAAAATCGTTTCCCGCTGAGCCGCCGCGGGTGCGCCCGCTCAAACGACGTGTTCCTTCACGTGTACCGAGACGCTTGCTTCAACCGCGCGATCAAGAGTCCGGGCCGCGGCGTCGGCGACGAATTTGATCAGTACGTCGTGCGTATTGCCTACCGCTTCATTGACGATGCCGTGGCGCTCGGACTCGACCCAGTGAATTTCCTTGTGTTCGCACGTGAGCAAGTCATAGGCGAGGGTCGCGCTCGCCGGATCGACGACATGATCGGCGCTCGCCTGGACGATGGTGACCGGACAGCTGACGTTCGGCAGTTCGCTTTTCACGCGTGACACGAGCCGGGTCAGTTCGTACAGCCCGCGGATCGGCATGTTGCGGTAGTTAATATGCGGATGTTCCGACTCGTTCGGACGAAACGGCATGAGACCTTCGTATTTCGACACCCAGCGTACGATCCGGTTCGCGCCGTGCATCAGCGGGACGAAACGCATGTTTTTCGCGCGGAATTTCAGCGGCGCGCTGACGGACGCGACGGCACTGATCTCGTCCTTTGCGCGCGCGGCGTGCAGCAGCGCGAGCGCACCGCCGGTGGAAAATCCGATCAGGCAAACTTCGCGGCAAATACCGCGCAGGGCATGCAAGCCGCGTTCAACCGACGCGTACCAGTCTTCCCAGCTGCGTTCGCGCAAGTCCCACGGCGAGGTGCCGTGGCCCTTCAGACGTATCCCGAGAACGGTATGGCCGGCAGCGAGCAGCTTGTCGCCAAGCGGCCGGACTTCCGCCGGCGAGGCGAGGAAACCATGGATCAACAACACCCCCATTGCCGAGCCGTCGGGCGGCTCGAGCAGGAACGGTCGTGCATCGGCGGTGGCGGTTTCACGCTCATTGATCTCGCGATGTGCCGCGTCGTTGAACAACCCCTTGTCCCATTCGTAGGCGACGAGCTCGTCGTCATAGACGAACCGCGCGTACGCCGTGGCATCGAGTTCTCCGACTTCGGCGATTGCAGCCTCGATAGCGGCATCGACTTCGACGACCGGTTCGACCTCATTCGCGTACACCTCCACCGGGTTCTCGAGTCTGACGGAGTCGAATTCGTGTTCGATCGCGAGTTTGTCCCGGAAACGGATTTCCTCGGGGCGGGTTTCAATCAGCCCCGCGTTTTCAGCCGATTGCAGGAACTGGGTGAGCTCCGGCGTTTCGGATTTCAGCAGCGCGCGATAAACGGACGGATTGCAGATACTCCGGTGCAGGTGGACGTGGCGGTGCTTCTGCAGTTTCTTGATAGCGATATAGATAACGTGTTTGAACTCGTTCATCGGCAGATGCTGGCTGCCGTTCTCGACGCTTTTCAGAATCGCGCGCGAAGCGAGATGACTCGTATTGACCGTGACTTCGCCGTAGATATCGCGCATGTAGCGATCACGTAAACGCGAAATGCTCGCGCGCAGGCCTTTGGCCGCGGCGCGACGGATGACTTGTTCGCGCAAATACGCGCCATCGAAAATATCGCGCGGGTGTTTCAGGTTGCCCGCGAGGTAGGTCGCGAGCATGCGTTCCCACCACAGCCAGTCGTCGAGCGGGCAGATTATATCGCCGAGACGGATGTCCATATCGGTCGTTTTGAAAAACAGGTTACCTTCGACGATCAGTTCTTCGACGGCGCGCGGACTCAGCTCGCCGTGGAGTAATTCCGCGCCGCGCCGCAAAATGTTGTCGCTGATCCGCAGCGGATAGAACGTGATGTTCGCCGGCGCGATCGTCACCGGTCGTCGCGCATTTTCGATCAGCGCGTCTACCGCGGGCAGTTCGAGCTGTCCGCACCAGTCCTCGAGCAGAGCGTGATTTCCGAGCGCGTGTTCTTTCAGTACCCGGAGCTTGACGATCTGCAGTCCGATCGCGAGCCGCGCTGCGCCGGTGTGGTGCTTGCGCCGCGATCGCGCGGAGCGCGAGTACACGCTGTACTGTCCACGGTGGTCGACGACTTGCCGGTCCTTGACCATGCCACCTTCGGGGAAAATGACGATCTTGCGCCCTTTCAGAATATCGCGCGCGAGGATCGACATCAGATCCGGGTGATCGGCGGGTACGGCGCCGAGTTCATAGAGAACCTGTGCGAAGCGGTCGTTGCCCCTGAAGAATTGAGCGGCGGCAACCGAGCGACAGAACGCGCCGCTTTCGCGGTAGATCAGATACTGCGGTATGAACGTTTCCATGCGCGCGAAATGGTTGAACAGGAACACATCACCCTGTTCTACCTGCCCGTGCTCATGATGCAGCTTGATGCGCACGCCGAGCAGTTTCTTGACCCGGTCGAACGCGCGTACACACCAGTCGTAAGTGCGCGGGTTGAGCTCGGTGGCGTTATCCATATCGCGTTCCTCGAGTCGCTCTGTCTTCGCCGTCGCAGGGGTTGAAAGTGCGCTGGACGTCGGCGACAGATCGCTTTCGGGTTAGCGGCTAACACGTTGTTATCTGTCGTGAATCAGCGTACAGCAATTAGCAGCGACCGGAAACAGTTCACCCCGGGTGCAGCGGTTGTGCCTCGCCCGCCGGCCGGCTGTGATTGCCGTGCGCGGCGCCGGTCACGCGCGGCTCAGGCGCCGGGTTCCGTAGCGCCCGTTTGTCGGGCGAGCGCCCATTCGAGGTGTTCGCCCACGAGCGCGGAGGCGCCCGCGAGGCGTGCGCGCAATGCGTCGATGATCGCCTGACTCGCTGGCGCGTTACCCAGCGCGACCGCGAGATTGCGCGACCATTGCTCGAAACTGATCCGCCGGATCGCGGACCCGCGGGTGCGCGTGTCGAATTCCTCCGGCGACCAGGCAAACAATTCGAGCAGCGAGCTGTTATCGAGCCGGTGCCGCGGTGCGAAATCCTGTTCCGCCCCGAGCGAGGCATAGCGATTCCAGGGGCACACGAGCTGGCAGTCGTCACAACCGAATACCCGGTTGCCAATCAACGGGCGCAGGTCTTCGGGGATCGCGCCCTTCAGTTCGATCGTGAGATACGAAATGCATCGTCGCGCGTCTACCTCGTACGGCGCGACTATCGCCCCGGTGGGGCAGGCATCGAGACACGCAACGCACGTTCCGCAATGTTCCGTCGCGTACGCCGGATCCGCGGGCAAGGCGAGGTCGGTATAGATTTCGCCGAGGAAAAACCAGGAACCGTCCGCGCGGCTGATCAAATTCGCGTGTTTGCCAACCCAGCCGAGTCCGCCCTTGCGCGCGAGCGCGCGCTCGAGCACCGGGGCGCTGTCGGTAAACACCCGGTAACCATAATCACCAATCTCCCCGGCTACCCGCGACGCGAGACCTTGCAACCGCGCCCGCATCAGTTTGTGGTAGTCGCGCCCGAGCGCGTAGCGGGAAACGTAAGCCCGGGACTCGTCCGCGAGCGCCTCGCGGGCCTGTTCATTCGGTTCGGGCAGGTAGTTCATGCGCGCGACGATGACCGACAGCGTGCGCGGGATCAGCAGCGCGGGTCGCGAGCGTTTTGCGCCGTGTTTGCTCATATAGCTCATTTCGCCGTGCCAGCCGCGTTCGAGCCATGCCTGCAAACGCGCTTCGTCTTCGACGAGGGAAACGTCGCTTACCCCGATCTGCTGGAAGCCGAGTTCGGACCCCCACGCGCGGATGCGGGAAACGAGCAGGTCCGGATCGACATCCGTTCGCGCACTCATGTGTCGGCGTTCGGGGCGAGTACCGTGCGTTTCATGATGGCCTGCCACAGACTGTCGAACGCGCGACCCCCGGGACCGCGCGGCGCGTACGCGCCGACCGGGGCACGGTGAACACCCATCTGCTCGATTTCACTGAGGTAGGGAATATACGACCGCAGCAGTTCGGGGTGCTCCGCGGCGAATTCGACGATGAGTTCACGATGCAGCTTCTTGCGTTTGTCGACCATCGAAAAGAACGGCATCAGGTGCGAGGGGTCGATCGATTCACGTGCGAAGAACCTGCACAATTGCTCATAGGCGCGCAGGGACAGGTGCGTCGGGATCAGCGGAATCAGCAGCCAGTCGGTCATGTGGATAACGTTCTCGGACGCGAGCGAAACGGTGGGCGCGCAGTCGAGGATGACGACATCGTAATCGTGCTTTACCGATCGCAGGCGTTTGCCCAGTGTTTCGTCCGGGTTCTTTTTCCCCGCGAGATCGACGTCCAGATTGCGTAAGGAAAAATCCGCGGGGATCAGGTCCACATTGTCGTAACCCGTGGGGCGGATAAACTTCGGCAGCGGGCGCTTGCGTTTCAGCAGTCTTTCGCTGCCGCCCTTGATGTGGGCGCGGGTACGAAAATAGAAGCTTGCGGCGCCCTGCGCATCGAGATCCCAGATCAAGGTCCGAAAGCCGCTGCGGCCGGATAAGTAGCCGAGGTTGACCGCGGCCGCGGTTTTACCGACACCGCCCTTGATGTTGTACGTCGCGAATATTTTCATTCTTGCCGAAGCATAAACCCAGCAGCAGTCGATTTCGACGCCAATACGCCAACACACGTTATTGTGATGCCGGCAGGCCGGACGATATACTCGATTCGCACCCCAACCCGCACAGGCAGGCCACACCCGCACACCATGTTCGACATCGTCAGTAGCTGGTACCGCCGGTATTTTTCTCACCCGCAAGCCGTGCTATTGGTCCTGCTGCTCGTCATCGGCGCGGTCGTGGTGCTGTATTTCGGGCACATGCTGGCCCCGGTGCTTGCCGCCGTCGTCATCGCCTACCTGCTTGAAGGCACGGTGGCGCAACTCGAAAAGCGCGGGGTTCCCCGCTTACTCGCCGTCATCATCGTATTCACCGTGTTCATGACCGTGCTCGTGTTCCTGCTGCTCGGCCTGATGCCGATCCTGTCGCGCCAGGTGACGAATTTCATCCAGGAACTGCCGCGTATGATCAACGAAGGCCGCGCGCTGTTGCTGCGCCTGCCGGAACTCTACCCGAACGTCGTGACGGCGGCGCAAATCGACAACGTCATCGGCGCGTTTCGCGGCTGGGTTAGCGGGCTGGGTCAGAGTGTCCTGTCGATATCGCTGGCGACGATCCCGGCGGTCGTCACGGTTCTGATCTACCTCGTGCTCGGTCCCGTACTCGTGTTCTTTTTCCTCAAGGACAAGGCGAAGCTCGTCAGCTGGATTACCGGTTTTCTGCCGCGCGACCGTGGTGTTATCGATCAGGTCTGGCAGGAGATGGACGTCCAGATCGGCAATTACGTCCGCGGCAAGGTGTACGAAATCTTTATCGTCGGCGGGGTTACGTATACGACGTTCTCGTTCCTCGGTTTGTCGTATGCGCCGTTGCTCGGCGTTCTCGTCGGCCTGTCCGTCATCGTGCCGTATCTCGGTGCCGCGGTGGTGACCTTGCCGGTTGCGCTCGCTGGCTACCTGCAACTCGGCTGGGGCAATGAATTCGTGTGGATCATGGTCGCCTACGCGGTTATCCAGGCGCTCGACGGCAACCTGCTCGTGCCATTGCTGTTCTCGGACGTCGTGAATTTGCATCCCGTTGCCATCATCATCGCCGTTCTCGTGTTCGGTGGTCTGTGGGGATTCTGGGGTGTGTTTTTCGCCATCCCGCTCGCGACGCTCGTGAAGTCACTGCTGCGGGCGTGGCCGCGCGCGGGCGATGTGCGCACGGAAATCGCCGCGAGCGCACAGGCCTAGAGGTTGTTCGTCGCGTAATCCGCGAGGCGTGAGCGTTCACCACGGCGCAACGTCACATGCCCGCTGTATGCCCAGGGCCGAAAGCGATCGACGACGTACGTCAAACCCGATGTCGTTTCGCTCAGGTAAGGCGTATCGATCTGACCGATATTGCCGAGACACACGATTTTCGTTCCCGGTCCCGCCCGCGTAATCAGCGTGCGCATTTGTTTCGCCGTGAGGTTCTGTGCTTCGTCGATAATGATGTAACGATTCTGGAACGTACGTCCGCGCATGAAACTGAGAGAACGGATCTTGATCCGGCTCTGAATCACGTCGGCGGTGGCGGCCCGGCCCCACGTCCCGCCGTCGCCGGTGTCCGCGAGCACTTCGAGGTTATCCAGCAGTGCGCCCATCCACGGCGTCATCTTCTCTTCTTCGGTGCCGGGCAGATAACCGATGTCCTCGCCGACGGAGATTGTTTCGCGGGTCATGATGATTTCGCGATAAATCTTCGTGTCCATGCATTGCGCGAGTCCCGCGGCGAGCGCGAGCAGCGTCTTGCCGGTACCGGCCACGCCAAGCAGGGTGACGAACTCTACCGTCGGGTCCATGAGCAGGTTGATTGCGAGGTTTTGCTCGGCGTTGCGCACCGTTACGCCCCAAACCGCGCGCGCCGGGTCGCGATAATCGGTCAGGCGCTCGATGCGTTGATAACCGTTATCAACCGCGCGCGCGATCAGCTCGAGCCGTCCGTCCGGACTGAACAGGCCTTCGTTGGGATAGATCGTCCCGAACGTGCCCTCGGCGACGGTATAGCCGGCCTGCTCATCACCCCTGTGCAGTAACTGCTCGACTTCACCCGTACGCAGTTCGTGCGTCCCGGTGAACAACAGATCGACATCGTCGATCGACTTGTCGTTGTAATAATCCTCGGTGCTGACCCCGGCGATCCGCGCCTTGATCCGGAGATTGATGTCCTTGGATACGAGAATGACGTCGGCGGCGCCGGGCCGGCGCGTCTGATCGAGCGCGGCTGCGAGGATGGCATTGTCCGGTGCGCTGCCGGGCAGACCCGCGGGCAGCGTGCCCGCTTCGATGGCCGCGGTTTGCAGGAACAGGCGTCCGCTCGGTGCGTAATCGTGAGCGCCGTGCCCGATGTGCGGCAGCGGCAGACCGGCGACGATGGCGTCGTGATCGCTGTCGGCGATCACATCTTCGAGAAACCGGCTTACCTGCCGCGCGCTGCGGGCAAGATCGGAGGTTCCGCGTTTCGCCGCATCGAGTTCTTCGACGACGACCATGGGAATAAACACGTCGTGTTCGGCAAACCGGAAGATCGCCGTCGGATCGTGCAGCAGTACGTTCGTGTCGAGAACGAAGAGTCGCTTGTCCGTGGTCACAATTGGGCGGTCAGGCCGATCCGGAGTTCCCCGAAGCCGTTACTTCACGGGCTCCATGATCGAATCGAGGTTCAACTGGTCGCAGAATTCCATGAATTCGCCGCGCAGCGAGGCGATCGAGACGTCCGTGGGAATACCTATGGTCATGTGCAGCGAAAACATCTGGGTGCCGGTATGCGCAGCGGCATAAGTCCCCGAATACAGGTCTTCGACGTTGATTTCGCGCTGGGCAAAGAATTGCGTGATGTCGTGGACGATGCCGATATTGTCGACCGCGACGACTTCCACCGCATAAGGCATCAGGCCACCCTCGGGTTTGCGCGGTTCCGTGCGCTGGACGATCGTTTTGAGATGGAGCTGTTCCTCGAGCCGGGGCAGCAAATTCTCGATTTTCGCAATCGCGTCCCACGGGCCGGACAACAGCATCATCATTGCGAGCCGATCGCCGAGCACCGTCATCCGGCTGTCGACGATATTGCAACCGCAATCGCGGATCGCCTTGATGAAAGGTTCGATCAGTTTGGGCCGATTCGCGCCGATGGCGGAGATGGCGACGTAGTTGTCCATGGATTTTTAAGGGGGGTTCGCTGGGCGGGAATGAGCACCCCGTATTGTGCATGTTCCGGCGCGCGATCCGCAAGCGCGCACGTGCAGAAAATGGCGTTCATGCGATGGAACCCGGGACACTGCCTCCTTGTCATACCACCCACGGATAGCTACCATAATCGGTTGTTTTAGAGAGTTTTATCGATGGCACGTTTGCGTGGAAGCATGGTCGCGGTGGTCAGCCCGATGCGGGAAGGGGTGGCGCCCGAGACCGCGATCGACTGGCCGCGATTCGAGGCGCTGCTCGATTTCCACGTTGCCAGCGGCACGGATGCCATCGTCGCGGTCGGGACGACCGGCGAGTCCGCCACCCTGAGCGAAGACGAGCACTGCGCCGCGATCGGCCGGGTCGTCGCCCATGTGAACGGGCGCATCCCGGTCATCGCCGGCACCGGCGCGAACTCCACCACCGAGGCAATCCGGTTGACGGAGGCCGCCGCCAAAGCCGGTGCCGACGCCTGTCTGCTCGTCACGCCGTATTACAACAAGCCGACGCAGGAAGGCCTGTACCAGCACCACAGGACGATCGCCGAAGCCGTGGATATTCCGCAGATCCTCTACAACGTTCCCGGGCGCACCGCGTGCGACATGCTGCCGGCGACGATCGCCCGTCTCGCGGAACTCGAGAATATCGTCGGGGTCAAGGAAGCAACCGGGGAAGTCGACCGCGTTGCCACGCTGCGTGAGACCTGTGGCGAGGAATTCATCCTGTTGAGCGGTGATGATGCTACCGGTCGCGAATTCATGCTCGCGGGCGGCGACGGTGTCATTTCCGTGACCGCGAACGTCGTCCCGCGTGAAATGAAAGCACTGTGTGACGCAGCGCTGGCCGGCGACGCGGCGCTTGCGAGCGAGATCGACGCGAAGCTCGCGTTACTGCACAAAGAACTGTTCTGCGAATCAAATCCGATTCCGGTCAAATGGGCGGTCTGTCAGATGGGTCTGTGCGCACCGGGGATCCGTCTGCCGATGACCTGGCTGTCGAAAGAAGCCGAACCGCGTGTCCGCAAGGCCATGGAACAAGCGGGCCTCACCTGTAACTACGCTGCCGGCTGAGCACTGCTCGGCTGACCGCACTTAAACAACATTCGTTGAGGGGATTTTCTGGCATGTTAAAAACTTGCCTCGTGAGCATTTTCATCGTGCTCATGCTAGTTGGCTGCTCCAAGATCGTCCCGAAGCTGGACGAGGTTCTGCCCGACAAACGTACGGAATACAAGAAGAGCAAGACGCTGCCGGATCTGGAAGTACCGCCGGACCTGACGACGGACGCGATCCAGGATCGCATGGCAATTCCGAAACCCGGCGAAACCGCGAGTTTTTCGACGTTTCAGGAACGCGCCGCCGAACGCAAGCGCGACGAGGAACTCCAGCGATCGGAATCGAGCGCGATCAAGTTGCTCGAAAACGAAACCGTACTTGCGGCCGAAGGCGTTACGGTACAGATCTGGCCGCAGTTGCGCAGTTTTTTCGAAGAGCTGGGTTACGCGCTTGAACTCGACGACGAAGAACTCGGCGTGATCGAGACCGCCTGGAAAGAAAACCAGGAAGAACTCATACGCGACAAGTTCAAGGTGTTCGCCGAGCCTGGCCAGGAATCCGGCACGACATTGCTGTACGTGTCCCACCGTGGCGAAGAACTCGTTCCGCAGGGCGACAAACTCGTGTGGCAGGCGCGATCGCGCGACGCCGCACTCGAGCGTCGGGTCGTTGAACGAATCGAGACCACCCTGAACGGGAGTGCTTCCGATTCCCGCGCGCCTGCGCCAGGCCGTACGGCGGAGCGCGCACCGGCGGCGGCACCGGTCGCTGACGGCGGCCCGCAACGTTCGGAGCTGATCAGTGCCGGCGGCGGCAAGGTATACCTTGCGCTCGGCGAACAATTCAACGACGCCTGGGGCAGTGTCGGGGTGGCTCTCGGGCGCACCGGCGTCGAGGTTGACCGGGAAGACCGCAACCGCGGGCTCTATGTCGTGCGCCTCGCCGGCGCGGCACCGAAGAAGCAGGGCGTGTTTTCGAAACTGAAGTTCTGGGGTGACGATGCGCACCAGTTGCAGTTGAGCCTGACCGGCGTCGGTGACAAGACGGAAATCGTTGCCCTGAACCGCGACGGGCAGTGGGATACGAGCGAGATCACGGTGCAGTTTCTTACCCGTTTGAACCAGGAACTGAACGCCGGGAGTTAGCCGGTGTACGTTCTGGCGCAGCGACTGTCGCGGCCCACCGGCCCGATGAGCGACTAGCGTGCGTTTCTCGGTACTCGCCAGCGGCAGCAGCGGTAACGCGACTGTCGTCGAAGCCGGGGATACCGCGATTCTGATCGACTGCGGGCTGTCCGTGCGGCGCCTTACGGCGCGCGCGACCGCGCTCGGTGTCGACCTGTCGACGCTCGACGCGATCGTTGTCACCCACGAGCACGGTGATCACATCGGCGGGGTCGGTGCGCTCGCGCGGCGCCATGGTCTTGCCGTCTACATGACTCACGGGACACGCGTCGCCGCCGGCTTCGAGAGTGATCGCAGGTTTGCTCTGACGGAGATCTCGCCGCACGAGACGTTCGCGATCGGCAGTCTCGAACTGCACCCGGCGCCGGTTCCGCACGATGCGAAGGAACCTTGCCAGTTCGTCGTCGAAAGCGAATCCCGGCGCCTGGGCATCCTCACCGATCTCGGCAGTGACACCCCCCATATCCAGCAACATTTCGTGGACTGTTGCGCGCTCGTACTCGAATTCAATCACGACCTCGAATTATTGTCCGGCTGCGAATATCCGGATTCGGTGAAGGACCGGATCGCCGGTCGCCTTGGTCATTTCAACAACGGACAGGCGGCGACCCTGCTCGGGAGTCTGAAGTCGAGCCGCCTGCGCCACGTGCTCGGTGCGCATGTGAGCGCACGCGCGAATAACGTCAATCTCGTGCGCGAGTCGCTGGCCGCGGTGCTCGATGACAGCGCCACGAACTGGGACGTGGCGGCGCAGGATACGGCGACGCCGTGGATCGAGGTTTGAGATTCACTTCTCGGCCGCGAGCGTCGCCGCCGCGCCCGGGGCGGCGTCAGCGTTTTTTCTTCACGTGCTTCATCAGGCGCCGTCGTTGCTTTATCTGGCGCTGCGTGAGCTCGTTGCGCCTGCCTTCGTACGGATTCTCGCCCTGACGTAACTCGATCCGGACCGGAGTACCGACGAGTTTGAACGCGTTGCGAAAGTAGTTGGCGAGGTAACGATGGTAGGAATCCGGAAGTGATTTGACCTGGTTGCCGTGGATGATGATCGTCGGCGGGTTTCTGCCGCCGAGATGCGCATAACGCAGTTTGATGCGGCGGCCGTGGACGAGCGGTGGTGGATGCGCGTTAACGGCTTTGAGCAGCATCTCCGTCACCGTGCTCGTTTTAGCGCCGATCTGCGCCGAACGGTAGGCATCATCGATATGGTGGAATAACTCACCGACCCCGGTGCCGTGCAACGCGGAGATAAAGATGCGTTCCGCGTAATCGATGAACTGCAGTTTGCGATCGAGTTCGCGCCGGATCTGGTCGCGCTTGTCGGGCCCGAGACCGTCCCATTTGTTCACGGCAACGACGACCGAGCGGCCGCTTTCGACCACGAGGCCGAGCAGGTGCGCATCCTGATCCGTGACGGCCTCGGTACCGTCGAGTACGACAACGATAACCCCGGCGAGGTCGATCGCCTGCAGCGCTTTAACGGCACTGAATTTCTCGACGATGTCGCTGACTTTCCCGCGACGCCTGAGACCGGCGGTGTCGATCAGCGTATAGGCGCGGCCGCGGCGCTCAAAATCAATCGCGACGCTGTCGTGGGTCGTGCCCGGCAGATCCGCGGTAATCATGCGTTCTTCGCCGAGCATCCGGTTTACGAGCGTCGACTTACCGACGTTCGGACGCCCGATAATCGCCACCCGGGTGCGGTTGTCATCGGGATCGGTGTAGGCCTCGGGTCCGGGCCAGTTTGCCGTGACTTCTCCGATCAGCTTGTCCACCCCGACCCCGGACAGCGCGGAAATCGCTACCGGACGATCGAATCCGAGGCGGTTGAATTCGCTGCTGATGAGCTCCGGATCGGC
>CAXBJY010000080.1:0-25653 GCA_963976285.1 uncultured Gammaproteobacteria bacterium | reverse complement strand
TACCACTAGACGATCCCCCAAAGGATCACTTATTCAGTCTCTATTTTAACGCGTCTTCGTTCGCGGCTGCCGATACGGGAACCGCCGCGGGATGGATTCGCAAACAAAGTCTTGTTTGCTCACCCCTTCGGGGCGCACTGCGTGCGTCCCAATTGCTCAATCGCAATTGGTCGAACCCCCGCTGGCGGAGTCAGAGTCCGCAGTCCTACCACTAGACGATCCCCCAAAGGATCACTTATTCAGTCTCTATTTTAACGCGTCCTCGTTCGCGGGTGCCGGTTGGGGACCGCGAAAGTTGCGACGTCAAAACAGCGCGCAGTTTAAAACACAACGCGCCGCGCTGAAAGCGCCTGGCGTTAGTTCCAGGGGCAGTACTTCACCTCGTACTGCTCGAGCAACTGATCGAGTTGCGTGGAAATTTCCAGCGTCTCATTGATCAGCTGATATGACTGCTCGCTGTCGAGCACATCGAGTTCGCTCGCGATATACAGCCGCGTTCTGAGCGCGGCGCAGCTGCCGCGCGCGTTCGCGAGCCACTGCCAGCAATGTTGTCGTGTCTTGAGTTCGTATCCTTGCGCAATCTTCGCCGCGACGTCCACGGAAGTCCGCGTAAGTGCATCCCGCATGGCGGCGTCCTTGCACGGTTCGAGGGAATTGTGGATTTGGATGGACAGATCGCAGGCGCGGTTCCACACCTGTACGGTGTTCAGTGTCTTCATCGGTACCTCCTTGTACGCAATGGGACAGTCTGGCAGCGGCTTGGGCTTTTCGCCGGCCCGCTGCCCGGGCCGGTGAAATCAGAGAACTAGCGTTTGCTGTATTGCGGACGTTTGCGCGCCTTGTGCAGGCCGATCTTCTTGCGTTCCACTTCACGCGCATCGCGGGTGACGAAACCGGCTACCCGCAGGGGGCGACGCAGTGTTTCGTCGTAAGTGATCAGGGCGCGGGTGATGCCGTGACGAATCGCGCCGGCCTGACCCGAGTTGCCGCCGCCCTTGACCGTAGCGGTGATGTCGAAATCGCTCGACATGTTTACTTTTTCGAGCGGCTGACGGACGATCATCCGTGCCGTTTCACGACCGAAATACTCATCGAGCGAACGGCCGTTGATCGTGATATTGCCGGTGCCGCGCTTGATGAAAACCCGGGCGGCGGAGCTTTTGCGTCGGCCGATGCTGGTATAGGTGTCTGTAGCCATAATGATCTAGATGTCGAGAGCTTGAGGTTGCTGCGAGGCGTGTTGATGTTCCGGGCCGGCGTAGACCTTGAGCTTGCGGAACATGGCGCGACCGAGGGGGCCGCGCGGCAGCATGCCTTTCACTGCCTTGTTGATGGCATCTTCCGGCGCCTTCTGCATGAGCTTGTCGAAACTGATTTGCTTCAGTCCTCCGGGGTAGCCGGAGTGCCGGTAGTAAATCTTGTCGGTCTGCTTGTTGCCGGTGACGCGGATTTTTTCCGCGTTGACGACGACGATGTAATCGCCGGTGTCGAGATTCGGCGTATACTCGGGCTTGTGTTTCCCGCGCAGGTGGTTGGCGATCTGCGTCGCGAGGCGGCCGAGAACCTTGTCGGTGGCATCGACGACATACCAGTCGCGTTTGATATCTTTCGCCGAAGCGCTGTAGGTAGTCATGCTGGTAGGAAGGCTTGAAAAAAGAGGCGCAATGGTACGGACCGGCTGCTCCCGTGTCAACGCGATTTCCCGCTCCAGGGGGCTGATTCCGGTGGAAAAGTGTTCATTTCCCGGAAAGTGATTCGGGACCCCGCCGGACGGCGCCTCACCGCGTTCGATCGCCTGATCGATCGGGTCGATGGCACGCTCCGCGTGCTGAGCCCGCCAAACCCGGCGCCCGCACGCCCTTCGCCCGCCGCCACGGTGGCGGAAACCCCCCTCGAACCGGCGGAAAAGCGCCACTCCGCGGGCCTGATGCGGGTGAATCACACCGGCGAAGTCTGCGCCCAGGCGCTGTATCTCGGCCAGGCGCTCGTCGCCCGCGACCCCGCGCTTGCCGGCACGCTGATCGATGCCGCGGCCGAAGAACGCGACCATCTCGTGTGGTGTGCCGAGCGCCTCGCGGAACTCGATAGTCACCCGAGCCTGCTCAATCCCGTATGGTTTGCCGGTTCCGTCGCGATTGCGGTCGCGACCGCCGCCGCCGGCGATGCCGTGAGCCTTGGCTTCGTCGAGGAGACGGAACGGCAGGTCTGCGCCCATCTCGACGGGCACCTCGATCAACTGAGCGAGCACGACCATCGCAGCCGGGCGATTGTCCGCGTCATGCGCGCGGACGAAGCCCGCCACGCGGACAATGCCCGCGCGGCGGGCGCGCGGGCACTGCCCCCGCTCGTACAGCGCCTCATGGCGCTCGAGGCCCGGGTAATGACGACGCTGGCCTACTGGTTTTGACCCGGATCCGGGGCGTCGGATTGAAGCGTCGCCGGATCGCCCCCATATAAACCCTTAAATGATGTCGCCTGGCGACGTGACAGCGGATCTGCGTGCGACCAAATCGGGTCCGACGCAGCGCTGATAGTTTGAGGTGTTGTCAATTGATGAAATTCAAGGATTATTACCAGGTTCTCGGGGTCGCGCGCGATGCCACGACGGCGGAACTGAAACGGGCGTATCGCAAGCTTGCGCGTCGTTATCATCCCGATGTGAGTGAAGAACCTGAAGCCGAAGCACGTTTCAAGGAAATCAACGAAGCCTACGAGGCGCTGAAAGACCCCGAACGCCGGCGGGCCTATGATCAGCTCGGCAACAATTATCGCGCCGGTGAGTCGTTCGATCCGCCGCCCGGGTGGTCCGCGACCCGCGACTCCTACCATTTCGATTTCGGTGGCGAGAACGGCGGGTTCGGCGAGTTTTTCGACGCGATCTTCGGCGGCGCCCGCGCGGGGCGCAACGGACGGGGCGAACGCTTCCGCATGCGCGGCGGCGATCGGCACGCGCAGGCAACCGTGAGTCTCGAGGATGCCTACGCCGGAGCCGAGCAGACGGTCGAAATCCCGGGTGAGGGCGCGCCGCCACGACGGCTGAAGGTCCGGATTCCGAGCGGGGTCACCGAGGGCCAGCAAATTCGCCTCGTGGGGCAGGGTATGATGGGCTACGGTGGTGAAGCCGCCGGCGATCTGTACCTCGAAATTCGCTTCGCACCCCACCGGCGTTTTCGGGCCGAGGGCAAGAACGTTCACAGCGTGTTGCCGATCACACCGTGGGAAGCCGCGCTCGGCGCGAAAGTGAACGTGCCGACCCTCGGCGGCGATGTCGCCGTGACCCTGAAACCCGGGGCGCAATCGGGGCACAAGCTGCGTCTGAACGGCCGCGGCTTGCCCGGTGAACCGCCGGGCGATCAAATAGTCGAATTGCTGCTCACAATGCCGCCGGTCGACACGGACGAGAAACGCGCCCTGTTCGAAAAAATGCGCGACACGATGGCGTTCAACCCACGCAGCGATTGATGTTCAACCGGCATGGCGGATCCGCCATGCCGGACCAACCGGAAAGAAAAAAAGACAATGCGTTTCAACCTGATTCAAACGGCCGCGGCCGTTGCACTCGTGTTTAACCTGGCCTGCGTATCCGGGGTCGAAGCGGCGCTGCCGCGCGCAAGCGACGGCGAAGAACTGCCGTCACTCGCACCGATGCTCGAAGACGCCACCCCGGCGGTGGTCAATATCGCAACCCGGGGCAGCGTCGAAATCCGCATGAACCCGCTGTTCAACGATCCGTTTTTCCGCCGCTTCTTCAATATTCCCGAGCAACACCGGCAGCGCACGACGCAAAGCCTCGGTTCGGGCGTGATCATCGATGCGAAGCGCGGGCTCGTGGTCACGAACAACCATGTCATTGCGAACGCTGATGAAATTACCGTGAAGCTGCGTGATGGACGCAATCTGAAAGCCGAACTCGTCGGCACCGATCCCGACACCGATGTCGCCGTCGTCAGGATCCCGGCCAAACGCCTGACCGCGATCCCGCTCGCGGACTCGGACGCGCTGCGCGTCGGCGACTATGTCGTCGCGATCGGGAACCCGTTTGGCCTCGGCCAGACCGTGACGTCCGGCATTATCAGCGCGCTCGCGCGACGCGGGCTCGGGATCACGGGTTATGACGACCTGATCCAGACGGATGCCTCGATCAACCCGGGCAATTCCGGTGGCGCGCTCGTGAACCTGCGCGGAGAACTCGTCGGTATCAATACCGCGATTTTCTCGCAGTCGGGCGGCAACATCGGCATCGGTTTCGCGATCCCGACGAACATGGTGAGCCGGATCACGGAACAACTCGTTGCCCATGGCGAAGTGCGTCGGGGTTTTCTCGGCGCGCAGCTGCAGGATCTCGATCCCGATCTTGCCGAAGCGTTCGGGCTCTCGGCGCGCAAGGGCGCGGTGCTCGTGAACATCATCGAGGATTCACCGGCCGCCGCAGCCGGCCTCCAGCCCGGTGATGTCGTCGTCGAGGTGAACGGCAAACCCGTCGAGAGCGCCGCGTCGTTGCGCAACCAGGTGGGACTGAGCCGGGTTGGCGAGAAACTGAAGCTCACGTTCGTGCGCGAAGGCAAGCGCCGCAACATCACGATCAAGGTGGCCGAGCGCGAAACCGCCGAACTGCCAAGTGACCTGCGCAACGAGCGGCTCGCCGGCGCGACGTTCGGCGATATTCCCGAAGACTCGCCGGCGTACGGCCGGATCCGCGGGGTCATGGTATTCGAAGTGGAGCAGGGGTCGCGGGTTGCCGCGGCGGGTTTGCGCGAGGGCGATATCATCAGCTCCGTGAACCGCGCACCCACGCGCAACCTCGCGGAATTCCTGCGCGTCGTGAATCAGCTCAAAGGACAAATGCTGCTGCGCGTTCAGCGCGGCAACCACGCCGCGTTCATGGTGATCAAATAGTCCGGGGCGCGCTGAGCGGCAGTACCCGTGCAGCTGACACACCGGATTTGAACGCGGGGTCCCCGGCCCGCCCGAATCGAGGCGGGGGCAGGCCGTCGAGTCCGCGATGATTCCGGCCCTACGTGCCGGTGTTGCGGGATTCGAAACGCGGATTCAAAACTCCGTCAGCACGACGCCGGGTGGCGGTGAACTGCGCACGGTATCGGCGAGCAGCGCGATCAGCTGCGGTCGTGGAAAACTGCGACGGTAAGCGAGTGCAACGACGCGCTTCGGCGCAGGCTCGACGAACGGCCGGATCTCGAGCAAATCCGACAGGCTGCTGTCGGGCTGCGCCGTCGTCGCCGGCAACAGGGTAATCCCGGCGCCGGCGGCGGTCATCTGGCGGATCGTCTCGATCGAACTGCCTTCCAGCGTGCGTTGGATCTCCTCGCCATCGCGGCCCGCACAGGCCGGGCAAAATTCGACGACCTGATCACGGAAACAGTTGCGCGCGCCGAGCAGCAGCATCGTCTCCCCGCTCAGATCGGCCGGCTCGAGCGCGTGTTTCTGCGCGAGTTTGTGGCCGCGCGGCAGTGCGACGACGAACGGCTCTTCATACAAGGGACGGGTGATGATTCCGCTTTCGGCGAACGGCAACGACAGGATTGCGGCGTCGATTTCGCCGTTCTTCAGCTGCAGCGCGAGCGCGTCGGTAAAATTCTCCGTCAGGCGCAATTGCAGTTTCGGGGCCGCGGCTTTCAGACCCGGCAGCAGCGAGGGAATCAGGTAGGCGCCAATCGTGTAGATCACGCCGAGTTTGAACGACGTGGCGAGCTGATCCTGCTCGGCGGCGGCCAGCGTCTTGATGCGTTCCGCTTCCTCGAGTACGCGCCGCGCCTGCTCGACGATTTTTTCTCCGACCGGGGTCGTCGTCACTTGCGAGCGGCTGCGTTCGAACAGCGTGACCCCGAGTTCCTCCTCGAGTTTGCGGATCGCGACGCTCAACGTGGGCTGGCTGACGAAACAGGCCTCGGCAGCCTTGCCGAAATGGCTCAGCCGGGCGACGGCGGTAATGTAGCGGAGTTCGGTCAGGGTCACGACGGCGCGGTGCTCGAGCGATGCCGGGCCATCATATCAGAGCATCGCGCGTGCAATGCCCGCGCGCAGCTCAACCGGTGGCGGTGCGAGCGTTGCTTTCCCAGTCGGCACCGTTACGCTCCGAGCGTTCGAGTACGAGGCGTTCGAGCAGCTCGCAATCGACCATCGTATGCCCGCCGGCGTCGCCGCGGATCACCGTGAACGGCTGGTCCGGCTCGCCAATGCCGTTGACGACGAGCGCGGCATTCGGGAAGTGATGTCGGCGGGTGAAAAAGTGCGTCGTGATCACCGTGGTAAGCCCGGCTCCCGTCGCCGCAAGGCAACCGTTGACGGTGTCTTCGAGCGCGACCGCGTAGTCGGGATTAATTTGCAGGCGGTCGAGCACGGCCTGGTACACGGCCGGGGATGGCTTCTTCTCATCGACCGTGTCGCACGTCACGATCGCGGAAAACCACGAGGCCCAGTCCGTCGGCAAATTGCGGTCGAGCAGGGTCTTCAGGTTGGAGTAAGTCGAGCTCGTCGCGATCGCGAGGGTCAGGTCGGCGGCACGGATTTCGCCGAGCAATCGTTCCACCCCGGGTCGCAACGGCACTTCACCGGCGTTGAGCATCTCGGCGTAAATTTGTGTCTTCACCCCGTGCAGTTCGCGCACGAATTGATTGAACGCGTCCCGGTGCGGGAACTGCTGGGCGAGATCGGCGCCGTAGTACGTGATGCGCTCGCGCCCGCCGGAAATCCTGAGCAGCTCCTCGTAGAGCTTCGGGGTCCAGTTCCAGTCGAGATCGAACTCCTCGAATGCGCGGTTGAACGCAAGGCGGTGGACATCCTCGGTGTCGGCAAGGGTGCCGTCGACGTCAAAAATGACTGCTTCAAGGTGCTTCATGACTGCTTGTTATTTAACAACTTGCCGACAATATCTATGATTTTAGTATAAAAATATCTTATAAACTACTGAATATAATGATAAACAGATCATCTATTCTTCATCCCTGAGCTGCGGTACGGCAGCGTCATCGAAATCCAGCTCGACCCGCTCGATTTTCTCGAAGCGATCCGAAATCTTCGCCGCCGACGTGTGCACGCGCCGGACGTCCTCGTTGGCCTGCTCGATGTGCCGCGCCAACTGGTCCATGCGTTCGCGAAAGCGCTTGAAATCCTTGCCGAGTAATCCGAGGTGTTCCTGGATTATGTCGACCTGTTCACGCGTCGCCGCGTCCTTGAGCACGCTGCAGGCGGTGTTCAGGATGGCCCAGAGTGTGGTCGGCGACACGAGCCAGACGTGGGCGGCGTGTGCCTCGTCGACAAGGTCCGGATGATGCGCCTGGATCTCGGCAAACACAGCTTCGGCAGGAATGAACATAATCGCGCCATCGCCGGTTATCCCGGGGATAATGTACCTAGCGGCAATGTCACGTATATGTTTACGGATATCCTGTTTGAACTGTCGCTCGGCCTGTCGCCGGTCGTGCTGCGAGACGTCGTAATCGCTGAGCACGCGAAATGATTCGAGCGGGAACTTTGAATCGACCGCGATTGTGCCACTTGGTTCCGGCAGGAATATGACGCAGTCCGCGATCCGGCCGTTCGGCAAGGTGTGTTGCAATCGATAACTCGCCTGCGGCAGCACGTTACTCACGAGTGCGGCAAGCTGGACTTCACCGAACGCACCACGAGAGCGCTTGTCCGCGAGCACGTGCTGCAATGATACGACCTCGCCGGACAGCGCGGTGATTTTCTTCTGCGCCTCGTCGATCAGGGCGAGCCGTTTGAGTACATCGGCGAACGTCGACGTCGTCTTTTCGAACCCTTCCGCGAGGCGCCGGTCCACCTGGCCGGCGATGTCCCCGAGGCGCTCGTCGATCGTGCGGGTCAGGCTCTCGACACGCTGTTGGAGTTCGCGGGAATTGCTGAGCAGCGACGTATTCAGCAGCGCGTGCAGCTTTTCGAAGCCGAGCCTGAGGCTGTCGTCAGTGCGCTTGAGACCCTCGCCGTGGCGGCGCTCGGTCGCCGTATCCGCGCGACTCATGCTGATTTTTACCGCTTCACGCAGATCGCCGAGCGACTCGATCAGGCGGCTGCGTTCTTCGCCGAGCTGCGCCGACATGGCTGCTTTCGAATCGTCGATGCGTTCGACCACCCGTTCGCGCAAGCGGCTCCCGTCCTCGGCGACGAGCGCCTGCAGTTGTCCGAGGCGGCGTTCGAGCACGTCAACGGTGGTTTGCTGGATCTGGATCGCGGCGGCCACGGTGCGCAGTTCCGCGGCAATCCTCGCGGTATCGGCCGTGCGTCGAACGATAACCAGCAGCGGTATCAGTACGGCGAGGAAGGCCGCCCCGGCGAGCATCCATTGCCACCCGGCGGGTGGCGCGATGAGCGTGTTCAGTTCCAGCGGCAAACCGGCGTCGCGTACAACTGCGTGCGGGGGTGACAAACCGCGTTCGCGGGCGCGAATTTTCTCGTCATCCCGGTTCGGGCCGGTTTCGCGTAACGCTGGGTTTTCAAGGATAATAGACCGGGGTTGCGGCAGCGTGATTCTACTACGGGGACTTGGCCGAGGTCGATCGATGCAATACACGGAAACCGTTGTCAGTCCTGCTTACGCGAGCGAGGTGCAGCTGCCTGAAGCGGATTTGAATCTCGCGCGCGCCGGCCTGCTGTTTGCGCGCAGTGAATATCCGGAGCTCGATTGTGGCTGGTACCTCGGTCAGCTCGATCTGATCGCAAGCGACATCGGCTCGCGCTTGCCCCGCGACGCGGATGTCGCCGCGCGTTTACGCGCAATGAATACCACTCTGTTCGGTGATCTCGGCTTCAGCGGTAACGTCGATGATTACTACGATCCGCGCAACAGTTTTCTGAACGAAGTGCTCGAGCGACGCGTCGGCCTGCCGATCACGTTGTCGATACTGTATCTCGAACTCGCGCAGCGCCTCGGCGTACCCGCACGCGGCATTTCATTTCCCGGTCATTTCCTCGTCGGCGTCAGCACCGAGGACGGCGACGTCATTGTCGATGCATTCGACCGTGGCGCGACGCTTGCCCGCACGACATTCATCACCCGGCTGCATGAACGGGCGGAGCCGGAAACTTCGATCGCGGCCATCGAGCAGGCGCTGCGGCCGGCAATGAAAGTCGAAATATTGCTGCGCCAGTTGCGCAACCTGAAATCGATCTACGCCGATCGTGGCGACGCCGAAAAGACGCTGAACGCGCTGAATCACATGCTCATCGCGCACCCGGATCTGCTGCCGGAATTGCTCGAACGCGCGGCGCTGTTCGATACGCTCGGCTATGCGCGCGGCGCGGCCAGCGATTACGGTCACGCACTGCTGCTGCTGCCGGAAGGACTCGATCGCGAAGAGATCATGAAACGTCGCGACACGGCCGAGGCGCGCGCCGGGCAGTTGCACTGAGATGCCACTTCCCGGTGACAAACACCGACGCGGCCGCGGGGCGGGCAGTAATCCGGACGCGCGTTATCTCGACCTGACGCGCGAAGCGGTTGACGATGGCTGGCACAGCGATGACGCCGACGCGCCGAAGCTGAAAACAACAGTCACCGAAGAACATCCGAAACGGATCATCAACCGCAACACCTCGCCGGATTTGCCGTTCGATCAATCGATCAACCCGTACCGCGGTTGCGAGCACGGCTGTATCTACTGCTACGCACGCCCGGCGCATGCCTATGTCGATCTTTCGCCGGGCCTCGATTTCGAAAGCCGCCTGTTCAGCAAACCGAACGCGGCTGAACTATTGCGTGCGGAACTCGGCCGCAAGGCGTACCGCTGCAAAACGATTTCGCTCGGCGCGAATACGGACGCCTATCAGCCACTGGAACGGCGATTGCGCATCACGCGGTCGATTCTCGAGGTCCTTGCCGAATGTCGGCATCCGGTGACCATCGTGTCGAAATCCGCGCTCGTCGAACGCGATATCGACGTGCTCGCGCCGATGGCGGCGGACGGCCTCGTCGAAGTGTATATCTCCATCACGTCACTCGACCGCGCGCTGTCGCGTCGCATGGAGCCGCGCGCGGCCGCGCCCGAGCGCAGGGTCGCCACCGTGCGCGCGCTCGCGCAGGCGGGCATCCCAACGGGGGTGATGTTCGCACCCGTGATCCCGGGTCTGAACGACGAACATCTCGAAAACGTACTCGCGGCCGCGGCCGGCGCGGGTGCGCGTTTCGCCGGCTACGTCATGCTGCGGCTGCCGCGCGAGGTGAACCCGCTGTTCAAGGAATGGCTCGCGGAACATTATCCGCTGCGCGCCGAACGCGTGATGAACCGGGTGCGTGACGTCCGTGACGGCCGTGAGAGCGACTCGCAGTTTGGACGACGTCTGAAAGGAACGGGCGAAATCGCCGGCTTGATCGAGCAACGTTTTCGCCGCGCGTGTCGGGAGCACGGTCTGAACAAATCCGCGCATGCGCTGAATACGGACCGGTTCAGCGCGCCGCGTAGTGATTCACCGCAACTCGCGTTGTTCTAGTACCCGCCCCGGGCGTGACGACAATCCCGCGGATTTTCGTGTCGCGGCTAGCAGTCTGTCGGACTCAGGCAATCGTCGCGCGCATGGTGAGCACAGTAGATTGTCCCCAAGTCCGACACACTGCTAGCGCCGCAGAAAATAGATCCAGCGCCAGAAGTTCAGCAGCGCCGCGAGCGAAGCGGCGACGTACGTAAGCGCGCAGGCGGTGAGGATGCGTCGCGCCGCGGGTAATTCGTCGCGCGGCACGTAGCCGAGCGCGAGGATCGGCAGCGCGCGGCGGAAACTCGCGTCGAATTCCACCGGCAGCGTGACGAAGTGCACGGCAACCGGGATCAGCAGAACCGCGAGTCCGCCGGCCAGCATGAGCGCGCCGGTGGCGGGAACCCGGGTCAACGCCGTGACGAACGGCAACGCGATCAGGATTATCGCGCCGAGTCGTTCCGACGCGGCGGCGACACGGACGAGTCGGGTACGCCATTTCAGCGGCGCGTAACCGAAGCGGTCCTGGATCGCGTGGCCCACTTCGTGCGCCGCGACGACGACGGCGGTGAGCGATTTTCCGTCATGCACCGCTTCGCTCAGGCGCACAACCTTCGCTACGGGGTCGTAATGATCGCCACCCGGAATGCGCTCGACAGTGACCCCGTCGAGCTTGCTGTTTTCGATCAGGTGTACCGCGAGCTCGCCACCCGTGCCGGGAATCTCGTCGCGGTGGCGGCTGTGATGCTTTAAAACGTAACGCGCCCACAGTTGCGGTCCGAACACGGCCGCGATCACAAGCAATGCGCCGAGCAGCAGCGTCACTGCGACTGCTCTGGGGGCAGCAGGCGGAACACGACCGCGGTGATGTCGTCGCGCTGGGTCGCCGTATCGCGGAAGCGATCGAGCGCTGCCACGATGGCGTCGCAGATGGCCGCGGCGGACGCGGTCCGGTGCCCGCGGATCAGATCGCGCAACCGTGCCTTGCCGAAAAATTCGCCGCGCGGATTTCGCGTTTCCCAGATCCCGTCGGTCGCGAGTACGACGACGTCGTCGGGATCGAGATCGGAGATCTCGCAGTCGTGGTACTGCCATTGCCCGTCGACCCCGAGCGGAATATCGTTGCCGGCGAGTTGCGAAAACGTGTTCGTCGCCCGATTGAAGCGAATCGCCGGTTCGTGACCCGCGCTGCACCAACGGACGCTGCCGCGTTCGGGTTCAATGTCGATATAACACAAGGTCATGAATTGCCCCGCGACGACGCCATCGACGATGTTGCGGTTGATGTGGTTCATGCGTTCGCCCGGTGAGATTGCCGAATTCGCCGTGCTCCGGAGCAGTGCGCGCACGGTCGCCATCAGCAATGCCGAAGCGATCCCGTGACCGGCGACATCGCCGATGGCGACCCCGAGGCCTTTGCGCTCAGCCGCCTGCGGGCGCAGGAAATCGTAGTAATCGCCGCCGGTCTGTTCCGAATACACGCTGAACCCGGCGATATCGATGCCGGGAACAGACGGTGATTCGAGCGGCAGCAGGCGGCGTTGAACTTCCGCGGCGAGATCGAGTGCTTCACGCACGCGGGTGTGTTCGCGCAGTTGCGGCACCATTGCATTG
This sequence comes from uncultured Gammaproteobacteria bacterium, assembly GCA_963976285.1. Lineage (GTDB taxonomy): Bacteria > Pseudomonadota > Gammaproteobacteria > UBA11873. The sequence continues at coordinate 13,596 of CAXBJY010000080.1, read as the reverse complement.
AATGCTTCTCCGAGCGCCTGCAGTTCGTCGCCGCTGCGGATCGCTACCCGGGTCCTGAAGTCGCCGGCCGCTACCCGGTTAACCGCGAGCGCAAGCTTGTTGATCGGTGCCGTGATGGTCTTCGAACCGATAAACGCCAGCAGGATGACGACCGCCGCGATCCCGAGCGCGAACGGCACCGCGCGGTCGATGTGTCGCTGGGTACTGTCGAGCGCGTAGCGCGCTGCGCGAATTGCCGGATCGACGAGGGTGCTCGCCGGCACAATGAAAACGAGGTCGCCGGATTGCTCGCCGAACGGCTGGTAGACGACGACGCTGTCGCGCTCGTTGTAACGCGTGCGCAAATAGCCCGGTTCACGCTCACGCATGCGCTCGCGCAGGATTGCGGCGGTGTCCGTGGGCAGTTCGAGGCGTCGCGCCGTACGCGGTTCGCGCCAGTCACTCGTTTGCGTCGATCCGTGCGTACGCGCCGCGATGCCGATTTCCGCCGCGTCCGCGTCCGCATCCGCATGCTCGATGAGATACGTGAGCAGGGCCTCTCCGTCGCTGCCCAGCGCCGCCGGCAGCGTCAGGCTCTGCAGCAGGTCGACGAGCGAGACATCGATGCCGGCGACGCCGACGAATTGTCCATCCGGGTCGTGAAGCGCGATCGTCGCGTTGATAAACGCGCGGCCGGACACTGCGTCGATGTGCGGTGGTGCCCAGCGGATGTCTCCGGAGCTGTCGTGCTCACGGTACCAGGCGCGCTTGCGTGCATCGTAGTCCGGCGGGAACGCGCCGTGTCCCGGATAGCTCGCGAGCAGGCCGTTCGCGAGCGCGATGAACTGCCGGTAGATCACATTCCGGTGATCGGTATGGATCTCCCGGTAAAGCGATGTCAGCGCCGTCAGCCGTGCGGCGTCGTCGCGGAGTTGTAACCGCTCCGTGCCCTGCGGGTTGAAGAACACCTGGCGGTCGAACGATACCGGGACCGGCGCGACGCTGCCGTCGTTCGCCCGCGCGCGGTATTTGTCCGGCTCGGTAACGAGCGCGAGTGCGGGTACCGCGGCATCGAAGGCAGCAGCCCAGAACACGTCCGTCGCCGGTGCCGCCGCGCGCAAAGCGGTACCGGCTTCGCGCGCCTGCAGGCGCAGGGCGAGCTCGATCAACTGGCGTTCGCGCTCGACCCGACGCGCATAGTTCTCGGCAACGAGTTCGAGGTTGCGCCGGGTTTGTTCGCTCAGCGCCTGGCCGCTCTGTTCGGCGAGGCGTGCGCCGAGCGCGGACACACTGCGCGTATCGAGCCAGGCGCTGATGAGCAGGGGCCCGATCCCGATCGCGAGCAGCACAATGAGAATCTTCCAGCGGATCTGCAGTGACGCACGCATCGATGGCTAGTCGCGCCGGAGCTGTGAGATATGCAAACCGACGAAACGCGCGATCAGTACGGTGAGAAACATCTGACCGATCACGGCAGACAGAAACGAGAACACGCGGGCTTCCGGCGTGCCTGGAATCAGATCGCCGAAACCGAGCGTCGTCAGGCACGTGAAGCTGTAGTAAATGAACAGGTTCATCGGGCTGTCGGCCGTCAACTCGACGACGACGTCGGCGGAGCCAAGCAAGGTGTTCGGGTCAAGAATTTCCAGAAACTGGAAGATGAAGCCACCGCCGATTCCGAGCAGCAAGTAGGTGCTGATGGCGCCGAGCAACTCGTCGATCGTGATCGTCGGTGCCCGGAAGATATGCAGGAGAATGATCGCCGCGGTGAACTGAAAAAAAACAAACCCGAGAAACGATGACACGAGCCCGAGCGCCTGTAATGCGAGCATTTGCTCGAGCCATGCGCACAGAAACGTTGCAATCGCGATAATCAGGCCCGTGACGAGGAAGCGCTTGTCGTGGCTGATCGCGTACACGCTCGACAGCAAGGTTATGCTCAGCAGTGCGTTGAACAGCCCCTTGCCGTGTTCGAAGAATGCGCTCGCGATCAGCAGGCCCAGCAGCGATCCGAGCAGGAAAATGTGGCGCCCGGAGCGGGCGATCAGGGTGGGTTCTTTGTCCATGCGTACGATGATCGATGGCGGACCGTGCGGTCAGTTCACGGTCGGCGTTTCCGGCTGCGTCGCGACGGTGGCGGCGACGAGCGGGGGCAGTTCCCATTGCGCGAGTTGCGCGCCATTGGCCATTAGTTCGGCGACGGAATGCAGCAGTTTATTGTTGATGGCGAGGTCTATACCGGCGCCGGTTTCGGGCGCCAGCGACATCGCGAATGATCCGTCCTGCTCACGCCGCAGTTGCATTTTCGATAACAGGATCGGTTCGCCGCCGAGCGGCAGCGTTTTCGGTGACTCCTTGTAGGGGGTTTTGAAGTCCGCATCGCTGACGGCTTTTTCATGTTCGAATGCGAGCACTTCGCGTTGCGCGATCGGGCTTGCCTGGGTCTGGATGGTCGGTGAGAGTTCCAGTGCCTTGCCGAGCGCGGGCCAGATCATTTTCACAAACCGCCGCGTGAGCCAGAACCGGAACTCGAGTCCTTCGTCGCCGGCAACCCGCATGAGCAAACGATCCTCGACGGGGACAAATTTGATTTGTATCTGTTCGATTTTCGCCATAACGCTCGACCGGGGTAGTGCAATGGCCTGTACCGGGACCCTGAAATTTCTGCGACACTGCGCCCCGCGGCCGAATAAGCAATAGTGTACGGATGTCTGAATTAAACGACCACGACAATGCGAACCCCGTAACGGACCTGCTGAGCCCACGACAACGCTACGAACGCGATCTCGCCGCCGGCGTGCTGATGCCTGATCAGGCACAGGCGCATGCGATAGCCCATGTCGAACGCCTCTACCAGGAACTCGGCACGCAACCCGAGCGGCGGGTATCGTTTCTCGATCGAATATTGCGACGTACGAACCCGGGCCCGGATCCGATCCGCGGTCTCTACCTCTGGGGCCGGGTGGGCCGGGGCAAGACCTACATCGTCGATACGTTCTACGACTGCGTGCGCGATAAGCGCAAACTGCGAATTCATTTCCACAGCTTCATGCGCCGCGTGCACGGTGAGCTGCGGCAACTCAGCCACGAATCCGATCCGTTGTCGATTATCGGCCGCCGTTGGGCGACGGACATTCGTCTGCTGTGCCTCGATGAGTTCCACGTCGGCGACATCACCGATGCGATGATACTCGCGAATCTGCTGCGTGCCTTGTTCGACCACGGCGTGACCCTCGTCGCCACTTCCAACGAGGCGCCCGCGCGACTGTATCGTGACGGCCTGCAGCGCGATCGCTTTCTGCCGGCCATTGCCTTGCTCGAGCAACGTCTCGAAGTATTCGAACTCGCGGGCGATCTGGACTATCGATTACGCGCGCTCGAAACCGCCGGCGTGTACTACACACCGCACAATCCGGATATCGAAGCGCAGATGGCGCAACGCTTTCGCGACATCGCGCCGGAACCCGGTGAAGGCGGCGGCGGGATCGACATCGATGGTCGGCTGATTCCGACGCTGAGGCATGCCGACGGGGTCGTGTGGTTCGACTTCGACACGCTGTGCGGCGGGCCACGCGCAACCGGTGACTACATCGAAATCGCGCTCTGCCATCACACGATCGTGCTCAGCGACGTGCCGTTGCTCGACCGCGACGCGAGCGATGCGGCGCGCCGCTTCATCAATCTCATCGATGAACTCTATGACCGCAACGTGAAACTGATCGTCTCGGCCGCGGCTGCGCCCGAAGATCTGTATACCGGAACCCGGCTCGCCGAGCCATTCAAACGCACCGCGAGCCGCTTGCGCGAGATGCAATCCCACGACTACCTCGCGCGTCCCCATCTGTGTGACTAGAAGCGCCCGTCCGGGCGCTGACGCGGCTGTGTTCCAACCCTGCGTACAGCCAGTTCCTATAGCTAGTAAAATTATATAATTCAGTTAATTACAGAATTAACTTGACATACTAAATTACTATACTATTCTAATTCACTAAGAACTATTGATTAATTGGGATGTGACGTTCGCCGCGATGGCTACGGTACATCCACGAATGGAGCGAAACAGTGCAGGCGACGATGAACCAGGCTCGGCCACCGATGGCGAAATTGCTGTCCAACCGCTACGGAGACGGTCTCATCTACTTGCCGAAAGCTTCTCACACGAGTGCATTGCGTGACGCGATCAAGGCGGGATTCGTCAGCGAAGACGGGTACCTGACGCGCAAAGGCCGAAATTTTCTGGCCCAGACCCAGACTCAAGACCTCCGTGGGTGAGTAAAGACAGGTCCCATCCTGTCACCAGCGTTTAGGGCTGCCTCCGCAGCCCTTTTTTTTGCTCCATCGGCGGCTCCGGTATAGTCCATAAAAGAATAAATATATCGAAAATAATTCGTATTAAGAATATACAGTCGTTGCTACAGTGCGCCGCGAATCCGGCCGTGGCATGGCGCCGCGCCTAAACGAGGCTGACTGTATGTACCGCTACGACGACTATGACCAAACGCTGGTCGATGAACGCGTCGCCCAGTTCCGCGACCAGACGGCGCGCTTTCTCGCCGGCGAACTGAGCGAGGAATCGTTCCGGCCGCTCAGGCTCATGAACGGGGTCTACCTGCAGCGCCATGCGCCGATGTTGCGCGTTGCGATCCCTTACGGGCTGCTGTCTTCACGGCAGATGCGCATGCTCGCCACGATCGCCGAGCGCTACGATCGCGGTTACGGACATTTCAGTACGCGCCAGAACATCCAGTACAACTGGCCGCAACTCGAGCGCATCCCCGATATCCTTGCCGACCTCGCGAGCGAACAAATGCATGCGATCCAGACCAGCGGCAACTGCATCCGCAACACGACGTGTGATCATCTCGCCGGCGTCGCACCGGACGAGATCGCGGACCCGCGCCCGTACTGTGAAATCATTCGTCAATGGTCGACCCTGCACCCGGAGTTCTCCTACCTGCCGCGTAAATTCAAAATCGCGTTCACGGGCGCGAGCAATGATCGCGCCGCGGTGGCGGTTCACGACATCGGTTTCTATGTCGTGCGCAACAGCGCCGGGGAGTTGGGTTTCCGCGTACTCGTTGGCGGCGGTCAGGGCCGCACCCCGCACATCGGCTCGATCATCCGCGAGTTCCTGCCGGAAACGGATTTGATGTCCTATACCGACGCAATCCTGCGCGTCTACAATCGCTTCGGCCGTCGCGACAACAAGTTCAAGGCGCGGATCAAGATCCTCGTCAACGCGCTCGGCGCGCAGAAATTCACCGAACTCGTCGAACAGGAATGGTGCGATAGCGACCCCGCGAAGCTCGCGCTGACGGCGGCGGACATCGAACGCATGCGCGCGCACTTCGCAGCACCGAATTACGCGGAACCGACGGACGACAGCCACATTCGCGCCTGGTACCAGGCGAATGACGCGTTCCGGCGGTGGATTGACCGCAATACCGTGACGCACCGGGTGCCCGGTTACCGCGCCGTCATGATTTCGCTGAAAGCCCGGGGGGCCGCACCCGGAGACGCGACGGCAGCGCAGATGAATCTCGTCGCGGATCTGGCCGATGACTTCGGTTTTGGCGAGATCCGGGTCACGCACGACCAGAACCTGTTATTGCCGGATGTCGCGGTGGGCGACCTGTTCGACCTGTGGCAGCGTCTGAAAGCCGGCCAACTCGCGACCGCGAACATCGGCCTGCTCACGGATCTGATCTGCTGCCCGGGCCTCGACTTTTGTTCACTCGCGAACGCCGGGTCGATCCCGATCGCGAACCAGATTAACGCGCGTTTCGATGATATCGATTATCTGCACGACATCGGGGACGTGAAGATCAAGATGTCCGGCTGCATGAATGCGTGCGGTCATCACCACGTGGGGCACATCGGGATCCTCGGGGTCGACAAGAAGGGCGAGGAATTCTACCAGCTCACACTCGGTGGCTCGGCGGAGAACGATACCGCGCTCGGCGAGCGTCTCGGCCCGGCGATCGACAAGCACGCGGTCGCCGATGCGATCAGTGATCTGCTCGACGTCTATGTCGAACACCGAACCGAGGACGAACGCTTTCTCGACACTTACCGACGCGTCGGTATTACACCGTTCAAGGCGCGAGTCTACGCGGAGAAACCAGCGGCAATCGGGGTGGCGGCACATGCAACTCATTAAACACGGACGCGCGATTTCCGATCCCTGGGATCGCATCGACGACCCTGCGAGCGTGCCCGCGGGCGGCAATGTCATCGTGTCGCTCGCGCGCTGGCGCGAAGCCGCGGCGACCCTCGTACGCGACGCCGCCCGCATCGGTATCGTCGTCGACGCGGAAGTCGATATCGATACGCTTGCGCCGATGCTCGACGGGCTCGATCTCATCGTGCTCGAATTTCCATCATTCGTCGACGGACGGCATTACTCCAATGCCGTGAGGCTGCGCTCGTTTTATGGGTTTGCAGGCGAAATCCGCGCCGCGGGTGACGTGCAACGCGATCAGCTGAATTATCTGCTGCGCTGTGGTTTCGATGCGTTCGAAGTCGCCGACGATGTCGATATTGCGGAATTCCTGCGCGGCGCCGACGAATTCAGCGGTGTCTACCAGTACGCGCTCGACGGCCGCACGCCAGCCTATCGTCTGCGTGGTGGTTTCATGTAGGGCGCTACAGCGCGTCGATAAAATCGATCACGGCCTGCGCCGTCGCCGCGGGTTGTTCGATCATGCAGTACGTACCGCCGCCGTCGGCCACGAGTTCGAGTTTCGCGTTTTGCGCCAGCGAGAGAAACTCCTCGGCGAGCGCACGGTTGCCGGCTTCTGCGTAGCCGAGGTGACCGGATTCGCCCATGAGCACGAGGATCGGGCAGCTAATCCGGCCGACGTCGCCGGTGAAGTCATTCGTCGCGACGATCCGCATCGTTTCCGCCAGCGTGTTCAGCGAAAAGTTTTGCTCGAAGCACGCGGCTTCCCAGCGCGCGATCTCCCCCTGGCGTGCCCCGAACACGTTCTGCTCCGCGCAGCCTATCCAGCTCGTGAGACACGCGAGCGCATCATAGCCGAACGTTTCGCCAATCGCGGTGAAGCCGTTGAAGGCCTGGCGAAAACCGGCGTCGGCCTTGAACATCGGGTAGGTGATCAGCGCGCGTACGCGGGACGGGTATTTCGCGGCGTAGCGGATACTGATTGGGGAACCCGTCGACGTACCCCACAGCACCGCGTTGTCGATCGCGAGTTCGTCGAGCACGATTTCCAGATCGTCGACCCACGTTTCCTGGCTGTAGGCGCCGCCGGGCCAGGCGCGATCGGAATGACCGGCGCCACGGTAGTTCCAGTCGATGACCTGGTAACGTTCCGCGAGCATCTCGCGGACGAAATCCCACTGGTTGTGCAACAGGCCGAAACCACCGGTGAGGACCAGCGGCTGACCTTCGCCATGCATGTCGTACCACAGTGAAGTTCCCTTGTGTGCGAACGTCGGCATGGGCGCTCTCTGCTAGGATTGAATGCGTTGCCCGAGTTTAATCCAGAAGCGTCGACGATATCACCCGTGGCCACGCGATGGGTTGTGCGCGCAGCTGAATTCATCCACACGGAGTGCCGATCATGATCCGCTTGCTCACGCTGTTGCTGTTATTTTCATACTGGCCGGTAATGGCACTCGCCGCACCCGCCAGCAACGATGAGGCAAAACTCGCGGCGCTGTATCTCGACCTGCATCGCAACCCCGAACTGTCGTTCCGGGAAACGCGCACCGCGGCGCGTCTTGCCGATGAACTCGCGGCGCTTGGCTTTGCGGTCACGCGCGGGTTCGGCGGTACGGGGGTGGTCGCGCGGCTCGACAACGGGCCCGGCCCGACGGTGCTCGTGCGTGCCGACATGGACGCGCTGCCGGTAGCGGAACAGACCGGCTTGCCGTATGCGAGTACCGCGAGGGGCACGAGTATCGACGGCGAGGAGAAACCCGTCATGCACGCCTGCGGGCATGACATTCACATGACCGTGCTGGTCGGCACCGCCGCGGTTCTCGCGCGCGAAAAATCCGCCTGGCGCGGCACCCTGATTATGATCGGGCAACCGGCGGAGGAGCGCGGCGCCGGCGCGAAGGCAATGCTCGATGCGGGCCTGTTCGAGAAATTTCCGCGGCCCGACTATAACCTCGCCCTGCACGTCTCGGCCGGCTTGCCGGCGGGGCAGGTCGGCTACGTAGCGGGGGCGGCGCTCGCAAACGTCGATTCCGTCGACATTACCGTCCGCGGTGTCGGCGGCCATGGCGCGTATCCGCATGCGACGAAAGATCCGATCGTGCTGGCCGCGGAGATTGTGACCGCGTTGCAGACGGTCGTGTCACGTGAGTTGTCGCCGCTCGAGCCGGCCGTGCTGACAGTCGGATCCATCCACGGCGGGTTCAAACACAATGTCATTCCCGACGAGGTGAAAATGCAGCTCACGCTGCGCTCGTATACCGCCGAGGTCCGCACCCAGATGATCGCCGCGATCCGCCGCATCGTCGCCGGTCTGGCCGCCGCCGCCGGCATGCCCGCCGATCGCCTGCCGCTCGTCGAGGTGAAAGACGAATACACCCCGGTCGCTTACAACGACCCGGCCTTGACCGGGCGTCTCGCGGCGGTTTTCACGACGCTGCTCGGCGCCGAAAACGTGATCGCATCGAGCCCGGTCATGGGCGGCGAGGATTTCGGTCGCTACGGCCAGGTGGAACCGAAAATTCCAAGCATGATCTTCTGGCTCGGTGCGGTAGACCGCGACACCTATGCGGCGTCGCAAGCCGGTGGCGCGCCGCTGCCGTCGCTGCATTCGCCGTTTTTCGCCCCGGAATACGGGCTGACGATCCGCACCGGTGTGCGCGTCATGTCGGCGGCGGTGCGCGAGTTGTTTGCACCTGCCGGTTCCGGCGAATGAACGAACCGCGCCGCAGGCGCGCAAGGGAGCACATTGATGAAGCACCTGCTGGTTGTACTGACCGAACCTGTCGACGGACGTGAAGCGGAGTTCAATGAATACTATGAGAACCTGCATATCGATGAAGTGCTGCAGACCACGGGCTGGCAGTCAGGACAACGCTATCACCTGACCGATGAAGTCGGGGCGAAATGCCCGCTGCCGTTTCTCGCGCTCTACGAGGCGGAGGCGGACGATCCGAAAGACGTGCTGCAAACGCTTGCGGCAACCCGATCACAGCGGGTGCAGAGCGATGCGCTGAATATGAAAACGGCGGCGGTTTGGGTTTTCTCGCCGACCGGGCCGCGCCATGAACGCTGAGCCGACGGTGTGATTAGGAAGGACCGCGCGATGCGCATCATGCACATCGCGCGGTCAATTAGAGGCGAAACACCATGCCCTCTTGCGAGGAACACACCACGGACCCTCTGGGGAAAGGTCCGAACTTCACGGATCTCCTGAGGAAAGAACCGTGCTTTCAATATTGCAGCATTCGTGCCAATTTTCTGCGTAATAAATTCAATGAGTTACGAGAAATCGTTTTGTCGCAGCGCACCATTCGTGCGCGGGCGCCGCGCAGGTGAACTATTGCGGTGCAGCAATCAGGTTGTCGCGGACACAGCCGCCGCTAACTCAGTGACCTGACGTCGGGATCTGCGGCACGGCGGTCGGCGTCGTGACCGGGCTTGCGGCCGCTGCCGGCGCTGGCTGCGACGTCAGCCGCGGCTTGTGATACGCCTCGATCAGGCGATGCAGCCGGGTCGCGAACGTCTGGTGATCAACGGCGGAATTACGCCGCAAGACATTCGACATGAGCGTCACGATGTAGTGCAGCTTCCGCTCACCGGCCGGCGCCTCGACGATCGCGACGGAGTTCATGAAGTTACGCACGTTGCCGTGATACTTCTTGCATACGAAGTCCGGTTCCGGTTCGCATCCGTACAGTGAACCACTCTTGAAATACACCGCGGCGTCGTTCAGCGCGGGCGCCGAGGCATAACGGATCCGTCGTTCCGTGACATACAGCAGGCGCTTCATTTCGCGCGAGGAAAATTCATCGACGAGGCGACCCTGTTCCATTTTCAGCATCAGTTCCATGAGCGCGCGCGACGTCGAGTAACTCGTTGTACCCTGGACCTTCCGCTTGCCGGTACGGGTAAAGAAGCTGCCCTGGCGGATTTGCTTCAGGTCGAGGCCGTTTCGCGTGACCGGCGCCTCGATGAACGTGGCGAGCCGGCGAGTCAGTTCCTGGCGCGGTGTGTTCGCGAAGTATGCTTTCGATGTTGCTTCATCAACCGGGTAGTCCGTCCCGAACTCGGACAGCAGCATGCCGTGCTTCGTCAGCGTCGCCGCCGCGGCGTTCGAACTCGGTGAGGCCATCCAGTCGAGGTATTCGAACAGGCTGCCGCGGTCACCAATAGCGAGCGGGCGGCGGATCAACTTTTCATTCGCACGGTCCCACATCCGCACCGTATGTGAATCGGAGATGATGAATTCATCGGCGATGATTTCCGTCTCGCGCAGCACGCGCCAGCGGGCATCGAGATCATCGGGGTAGTAATCGGCGAGCGCCTGGAAGATTCCCAGCGCGACGAGGATCTTGCCGACACTGCCCGGATTACGCGCGACGTTGCCGTTCACTTCCGCGTAGCGCGGATTCGCCATGTCGCTCAAATCGAGGACGGACACGGCATAACGATCGACGTATTCTCCGAGCAAGCCCTCGATCTGACGCCTGAAGATCCCGTCGACCGGCGGCAGTTCCATGTCCTTGCGGTCCGTGAGCCGGATATCCACCTCGGCCGTCGTCAGCAGTGCACCGCGCGGTTGTTTGCGGTCCCTGATCAGGTCCTGCTCCACCCGGCGCATGTATTCGAGCCGCCCGATGCCGGTTTTCTCGTAGGCGTCGATGGGGTAGGCGCGGGCACCGGCGGCAAACAGCGCACCCGCGAACAGCACGAGCAGCGTGAGAAACAAGACCGGATCCCACAAAGGGTGGCGGCGGGTCGGTGGCAGGGCGGCGGCGTTCAGTGTTCGCATGATGAATCCTCGTCGTAGCGTTTCGGGTTGAGCGCGCAGGTTCATAACGGAAGTGTATTGCACGTGGATCACGGGACGTCGTTGAGTGAAACCGGGCGCTCGCGTCGCGCGGCGAGCGGGGCATCGAGTTCGCGCAACACCGTGTTGCCGAGCGCTTTGTCGCTGTCGAGAAACGGCCGGATCTGAAACAACACGAGTTCGCCATCGAGAAAGCCAAACTCGATATCGGCCGGCGCTGTCTTACCCGCGGCGTTGACGACCTCGGGAAAGCGGGTCGGCAGATCATGCGCGAGTTTCACGAGTTGCCGGATCTCGTCGTCACGCAGCACCCGGTCGGCGGTACTCACGGGCAATCTGGCCACGCCGCCGGAAAGATCGACCTGGCGCCGGAACGGCGCCGTCGCGGCGGCCATGAGGCGCGCCTCGCCGGTACGCGTATCGATTCTGAGCGACTCGGCCGACTGGCCGTCGACCGCACCACCGACCCCCTCGTTTACCGCGACCGACAGCCAGTTGCCGTCGCCGGTGTCGATGTCCTGGGTGACGAGCACGCCGGATTTTTCGGCGTCGACGCTGCGCATGAGCAGTACGGCGGGGTAGACGTGTTCGGGTTTGTCCATGAGCGTCTGGCGCCAGGCAAACGAGCGCGCACTGAACGGCGACGCCCAGACGCGCGAGATAGCCGCGAAAATGTTCTCGATGCCAACGACGTTCGCAACCGTCAGGTTCAGTCCGGCGCCGGTGAAACCGGGCAGGTCTTCGACGTTCGTGTCACTGCGCACGAACACACCGAATTTTCCGTCCGCGCCGAACACGTCGATAAGTTTCGCCCGCAGGCGCGCGCGAAAGGCATCGCCCGGGTCGGCCCGCAACACGGTTTCCTGCAGCCGCGCGCGAAATGCTTCGGTCTCGCTGCGGCGCCGCGGACTGTCCGCGGGCAAGGCCGCAAGCCGGTCGTATTCGTTTCGCATCCACTCGAACACGCTGCCGTCGGTCGCCGGCATCGGTGCATCGAGCAGGCGTTTGAACACGCCGAACGGGATCGCGAGTCCTTCCGCTACGGCTTCGGGGTAGTGATGTTTCAGTTCACCGAGCTTCGCCGCTTTCGGTCCGACGATGCGTCCGGAATCCGTTGCGCGTAATTCGCTCAGCGTGAGGAAGCGCTGCTCCTCGAGATCGAGTTTGTCGAGATCGACGCGGATCAATGAACCGGCCGCGTCATTTGCGGCCGCATCGGCAAACACCGCGTCGAGGCGACCATCGTCGATCGAGAGTTGTACCGAACCCGCCGGCGACACGGCTAGCACGACGCGTTCGCCCGCGTGACGCTTCAGCACATCGAGCAGGCTCTGATCGACACCGACGTTCGGAATACCGAGATTACGCGCGAGCAGCTGTACGTGTGACAGCGGATTGCCTTCACCTTCCGTGAGGATGCCGGCAATCGGCGGCAGTTCGGACACCGTTTCCGGCAGCAGGTAGATACCGGCGGGATCGAGGTCGGCGAGGTTCTGCGCGCCAATCACATGCAGGGTGCCGCGCGCGAGCCCCGGATTGAGACTGCGCAGGCGCGCGCCGACGTCGTTGCCGAACAACTCGTTGCGCACGCCGGCGAGACGGTTCGCGTCACGTACCTGTTCGTCGATCCGGGCGGCGTAATGAAACATCGGGCTGCCGCGCAGATAGTCCTGGATGAACAGCAGGGCTTTCGGTTCGATTTCGCCGAGCTTCGCCATGCCGTCCCCGAAAAAGCGTCGCAGGTTCTGGGTGCCCCAGTTTGGCACGAGCGCAAGGTAGTCGAGCGTCGACTTATAGGCACCGACCGTGGTCTCGGGATTGGTCAGCAGCGCATCGATTTCCCGGACCGCGGCGTGACGCTGCCGGGCCGAGAGCAGACCGGTACCGTAAAGCGCGGCGAGTTCGTCACGCAACAGGGCGAGCCGGGCGGCCCGGGTCAATCCGGCCGCGGCTTTCGCGCTGGCGGCGCCGAGCGTAAACAACTCCGCCTCGATCGCGAGACTCGCGTCGATCAGTTGCAGTCGCTGGCGCGGTCCGTTCGGTACGTTCACGCGGTCGCGCAGATCGGCGAGCAGCCGCGACAGGATTGCGCTCCGCCCGAGCGGTGAAGCGTCCTGGCGTAACGCCGCATGGGCGGCGTTCACGAGTTGCGGCAGGTCGCCGGCCCCGGCGGAATCGGCGGCGAGTTCGCGCAGCTCGCGGCCAATATCGGCGGAGTAGATTTGTTCGATGAGCCCGGCGAGACGGACGTATTCCGCGCGGGCTTCGGCATTCTCCACGTTCGCCGCGTATTCCCTGACGGCTTTCGCATCGGCGAGCTCCGGGCTGCCGTGGATCTTCACGCGCAGGTCGCGGAACTTCGTGTCGCGTTCGGACAGCGAGGCCGACAGCTGGCGGACTTCCTGGGCCGAAGCGGTTTCACGGCCATGGTCGAGCAGCCGGGCGGCGCTGCGCAGGACGACGTAGCGGTGGCCAAGCCAGTCCGGGTCTTCCGCCAGTTTCAGCAACAACTTGCGCGCGCCGAGGCGTTCTCCCTCCGCCTGGTATGCGCCGCGATAGTAGCGTGCGCGCCGCAGGATCCAGCCGTCGTCGCTGCGGATCAGAAACTGCTCGATCAGCATTT